>CAYVKH010000019.1:0-61654 GCA_964451965.1 uncultured Opitutaceae bacterium | reverse complement strand
AGGCGCACCGGCGCGTAGGAGAAGCTCACGAACGAGTCTATCGCGAGCTTGAGCTTCTTCCTCAGGGTCCAGCTGGAGCGCCCGCTGTTCCGTGCCGCCTTTGTGTAGGTGATCTGCTCCTGGTCGAAGCCCATCCACTGGATGAGGGAGAGGAGGGAGGTGTGCTTCTCGGGGGCGGCGCGCAGTTGCTCGATCAGCACGCGGTCGACAAGGAGGAAATCGGCCCCGCCCGGCGGCGGCTTGACCTCGGCATAGCGGCGCATGAGGTGGTAGTAGAGCCTGGACAGCAGCTTTGTGGCGACGGACTCGCCCGTGCGCCCGCCGCGGACAGCCCAGACGACCCGGGCGCCCGCCCTCCACCTGGCGACCAGCTCCGGGATGGTCTCCGGCGGATCCTGCAGGTCCGCCGCAAGTATGACCGCCGCATCGCCGGAGCAGTGCTCGAGCCCCGCCGTGAACGCCTTGTGGCTCCCGAAATTCTTGGAAAACCTGAGCACCTTGACCCGCCTGTCTCCCGCGGCGAAGGCTGCCAGGATCTCGGGGGTATGGTCGCCCGAGTGGTCGTCCACGAAGAGATATTCCGGCTCCAGACCAAGGGACGCCCAGTCGAGCGCCCGGAGGCGCCCGAGGAGCGGCGGCAGGTTGCCTTCCTCGTTGTAGGCGGCGACCACGATCGAGAGCTTCCTGGGATCGGGTGTCATTAGACTGGGCGGCTCCATGATTGAACCTCGGCGCGGATGTCCCGGACGATGCGCCCGGGCACGCCGGCCACGAGCGAGTAGGGCGGTATGACGGCGTCCTCCAGCAGGACGGCGCCCGCCGCGATCACGCTGTGGTCGCCCACCTTTGCGCCCATCTGGACGACGGCGTTCGCCCCGACGAAGACGTGGTCGCCAAGCTCCGTTGGCCGGTAGTCAATCTCGGCATGGCGGCCCTCGGTCACGCATCTGCGCACCGTGGAATGGGAGAGGACCTGCGCGCCGGAGCTGATGTTGCATCCCTTGCCGATCTTCAGCCCTCCCAGCCCGTCTATGAGCGTGAACGCCCCGATCCACGTGCCTTCGCCGATCTCGGGCCTGCCGGCGACCCAGCAGAACGGGTTGTACGGGTTTGGCGGCAGGGGTTTTGCGGCTTCGGGGTCCATGTCAGGGTTTGGGCGCGTTCTTTCGCACGGCGGCCGACACCCGATCGATATCAGCGTCGGCCATCTGGGTGTAAAGGGGCAAACAGACGCATTCATCGCTCGCCCGCTCGCTTTCGGGGAAGGACTGCGGGCCGAACCGCTCGACATAGCACGCCTCCCTGTGGATCGACATGATTCCCCGGCGGGTCGCGATGCCTTCTTCAAGGAGGCGCTGCATGAAGGCGTCGCGGGACTCCGCGGTGGCGCCGCTCAGGCGTATGAGGTACGTCTGGTGGTTCCAGCGGCAGTCCGCGGGCTCGGCGAAAAGGCCTATTGCCGGGATCCCGGAGAGCGCCCTGTCGTAGCGCAAAGCGATGGCGCGCCTGCGCGCGATGATCCCGTCCAGCCGGCGCAGCTGGGCCAGGCCGATCGCGGCCTGCACGTCCGTGAGGCGGTAGTTGTAGCCGATGACCGGATAGCTCTCCGACACGACGGTCTTCGATTGGTGCCGCTGCAGGTCGTTGACCGACATCCCCTGCTGGCGAAGGAGGCGAAGCCGCTGGGCCAGCAGCGCGTCGCCCGTGGTGATCATTCCGCCGTCGCCCGTGCTGATGACCTTCCGCGGATGGAAGCTGAAGCACACCAGGGGCGAATAGGTGTTGTCGCCGACGGGCCGGCCGCGGAACACGCTGCCGGTCGCGCAGGCGGCGTCCTCGATTATCCGGAGGCCGCGCTGCGCGGCCACCTTTGCGATTGCCGCCATGTCGGCGGGGCGGCCCACCTGGTCCACGGCGACGATCGCCTTCGTGCGCCCGGTTATGGCTGCCGGGATCCGGGCGGGGTCCATGTTCAGCGTCGCGGGATCGATGTCGACGAAGACGGGGCGCGCCCCGCAGTACAGGATCGGGTTCGAGGTTGCGATGAAGCTGTGGGGCGGGACGATCACCTCGTCCTGCGGCCCGATCCCGGAGGCGACGAGGGCAAGGTGCAGGGCGGTCGTGCAGTTGGATACAGCCACGGCATGCGCGGCGCCGACGCGGGCCGCGAACGCCCTCTCGAACTCCGCCACGCGGGGACCCTGCGTGATCCAGCCGCTGCGGATCGTCTCGGCCACAAGGGCGATTTCCTCATCGCCCATCTCCGGCCTTGCCAGCGGTATCACGCCACCTCCCAGTTGCGGGTTTGCATCTGCGAGAGGCAGCCGGGGTCGGCCTCGTAGAGCGCCCGGTAGTACTCGACGGTCGCCGCTAGGCCCTCGGCGGGGCGCGTCCGGGGCCTGAACGACGTGGCGCCCCTGAGCTTTGACGGGTCCACCCAGAGCCGGGCCACGTCCCCCGGCCGTTCCCCGGAGAACAGGGGCTTGAGGTCCCTGCGGCCGACGGCCTCCGTGACGAGGCGGGCAAGCTCGTCGACGCGCACCTCCTCGCCGTAGCCAAGGTTCACGATGTCGCCGACAAGGGGGTCGCATTCCGCGATGACCACGAGGGCCTCCGCGCAGTCCTTGACGTAAAGGAAGTCGCGCGTGTGCGAGCCGTCGCCGAAGATGACCGGGGGCTCGCCCGCCAAGGCCCTCAGGATGAAGCGGGGAATGACCTCGCCCGAGTCTCCCTCAAAATGGGCCCGCGGGCCGTAGTTGTTGAAGGGGCGCACACGCACGACGGGAAGCCCGTGGCATCGGTGAAACGCCGCCGCGTAGTGCTCGCCCGCAAGCTTTGAGGCGCCGTAGACGGTCGTCGGCCATGTGGCGGCCTGCTCGGTAAGGGGGAAAGCCAGGGCGGCCCCATAGACCTCGCTGGTCGACATGTACACGAATCTGCCCACGTCAGCCTTCCTGGCCGCCATGAGGAGCTGGAGTGTGCCGGTCGCGTTCACCAGGTGGTTCTCCGCCGGATCATGGAGTGAGTGGCGCACGCCCAGGCAGGCCAGATGGAAGACGGCGTCCAGGTGCTCTTCCATGGCTCCGGCGCAGGCGGCACTGTCGTTTATGTCCCCCTCGATCACCCGGAGTCGGCCCGTCTTGTGCGCGCCCGCCAAATTCTCGTGTTTCCCATTAATAAAATTGTCCAGCACAACGACATGCACACCACGTCCGACCAGGAAGTCGACCAGGTGCGAGCCGATGAATCCTGCCCCGCCGGTCACAAGCACGCGGGCTTTGGGATGGGCGATCTTCATGGGTCCTGAAGAGTAGGGAACGAATCAGGCGCTGCCCATGAGAAAATCATCGGCGGCGCAGGGACCTGACGGACCAGAATGCGAGCCCTCCCCACGTAGCCCAGGCGAGCCAGTAGGCCGAAAGCAGGGCCGCGGGCGGGCGGTAGGCCAGCCTCACCTCGCTCTCTCCCGCTCCCACGCGCACCGCCACGAGCCCGTTGCGCGACTTGCGGACGACTGCGGGTTTCCCGTTCACGCTCGCAGTCCAGCCCCGCGTGAAATACCGGAATGACTCGTACCAGCCGGAGGCCGGGGAGCGGACCCTGGCTACGTACGGCACCAGCGATTCAAGGCTCAGGGGAAGGTCCTTGGGATCGTAGGCGATCAGCCGATAATGCCCGAATACGCCGAACTGCGCGAGGTCGGCGGCCGGATCCTGGACCACAAAGTCGAGCGTAAGCTCCATGGGCGCCTTGGAGGGGTTCGACAGCGGGATCACGTGCGAATTCATGGCATCCGTGCCGAATCCATAGTGCTCGCCCGATTGCGGCAGGATGTACTCGCGAGCCAGCCCCTGCCCACTTGCCTGGAGGACGCCCGTGTACGGGTGGTCCGCGAAGTCGATCGCGAGCAGATAACGGCGGCCTGCATCGAGCGTCAGCTTCGGGCTGATGTCGATCCACCGCCGCCCTGTCCCCGACGTCGTGCCCAAAAGCACGCCGTCCGCCGCACGGTGCGGCCCGCGGCCTCCGAAATCATAGCCCGGTGCGACCGCGCCGACGTTGGTCACCAGGTAGCTGTTCATGTCTTCCCCAAGCACCCGCTGCTCTAGCGCATAGTCCATGTAGCCGTAGCTGAAGAACCTGTTCACGCTGAAGAGACTGTTTGAGAAGACCGTGAGGATCAGGTTGTCGGGGCCCAGCGCCTCCTCGGAGGCCGCGGCCGAGTTGGCGATGAGCGCCCCGCGGTGCAGGAACGGCCGCAATTGAGAACCGCTCCAGGCCACGCAGAGCCCAAGGCCGACAATGACCAGCGAGCGGCGCCCCCGCCGGGCTTCGAGGGTGCATGCGGCAAGCACGACCGAGCACGCCGCGAGGATCGGAAAGAGACGCTGCGTCGGCACCTCGTTCGTGGCGTTCAGGACCGCCTGCGGCACGGCCCTCCACAGCCACGCGTTCACGCCCGGGATGGGCATCGACAGGAAGACGAGGATCACGGCGGTGGGGACGAGAGCCAGGGCCGCGCCCTTGCGCGAGCCGAGGGCGGACGCCAGGGCGAGGACAAGCACGGCGAGAATGCCCCATCCCGGCTGCAAATCCGGGGTAAATGCGGCAATGCTCGACACGGGAAGCAGGACGGCCGGAAACATTCCCCGCAGGGTGTCCGCGATCAGCGCCGCGGAAATGGGGGCCTGCGCGGGCGGGTCGAGGACCAGGATCGAGACGAAGACGTAGCCGCAGAGCCCTGCAAACAGAAGGGCCGCGCCGCCCGCGCGAAGAAACTCCCGACGGTTCAATCCGATCCGCAGGACCCAACGGGCGGCGATCGCCGTGGCCGCGGAAAAGGAGACCCAGAGGCCGATGGGGCTGTGGGCGAGCCAGCACGCGGCGCACCCCGCCGCGACCATGGCCCATCCCGTCAGGTCATCGCGCCTGTATATCTTCACCACGCCGGCGAATACGACCGGCAGGTACGGCAGGGTCATGACCGACATGTACAGCTGGCCCGCGTAGGCGAGGCCGCTGACCGCCGGGCACCATGCGTAGAGAACGGCAAGGAGCAGGGCCTCCGTTCGGCGGGCGGGAAGAATCGCCCGGATGCAGAGGTACGCTGAGAGGCAACCGGCGACGATGCTGGCCACAATGGCCAGGTTGAGGAGCAGGAAGGGGCTCAGGCTCCGGCCGGTCAGGAAGTCGAGCGCAACCGTGGCGTGCTGCAGATAGGGCGCCACGCGCAGCGGCATCACGGTGCCGACAGCCGCGTAGTACGTCTGGCCCACGAACACGGGGCCAAGGCCCCTTCGCCACTGCTCAACGTGGTCGGCGACGACCGCTGCGTACCATTTGGCATCGACCCCGCCCATGATGCCGTTGTGCAGGAACGGGCTGATCGCAAAGAGCCCCGCGGCCGCGGCCGTGGCTATCGCGAGGCACTCGCACGCCCTGGGAAAGCGGCCGAGCCGGGCGGCGGCCGCCCGCAAGAGCCGGCCAAGCGCCTGCGAAGAGCCCAGCAGCCATGCCGCGAGAAGGGGAACCAATCCACCCTCCTGAAAGATTGCCGGCAGCCCGAAGAGAACGGCCCAGACCGGCACAAACCACATGACACCCCGCGGAAGGCCATATGCGAAGTGCTCCGCGATGACGATGCCGACGGCGATTGCGGCGGCCAGCCTGGCGGGCCGCCGGGCCTTCCACCCGAGAACGATCCACGCCGCGACGCCCACCGCGTACACCGTCAGGGGGATGGTCCATGAACCCGCCTTCAACTGGGAAAGCCACAGGGCCGCCGCGAGCGCAAGCGCGCGCCAGGCGAGCCACGCGGCATCCCGATGCCTTTCGGGGACCAATGCCATCACCAGTCTTTGAACTCGCCGATCATGGCCGCGACATACTCGATCTGCGAATCCGTCATCTCGGGGTAGATGGGAAGGCTCAGGCAGCCCTGTGCCGCGCTCTCCGCGACAGGAAAGTCGCCCGGCCTGTGCCCGAGGTGCGCAAAGCACTTCTGAAGGTGCAGGGGCAGGGGATAGTGCAGGGCGGAGCCGATGCCCCGGGCCTCAAGGTGCTTGCGGAGGCGGTCGCGCTTCGGGTGCCGGACGACATACAGGTGGTAGACGCCCTCGACGCCCGGCGCCTCCAGCGGAAGCTTCAGGGGGGTCGACGCGAGGAGGCCGTGGTAGCGGTGCGCGATGCGCCGCCTCGCGGCCGTCCAGGCCGGCAGATGCCGGAGCTTCACGCCGAGCACGGCGCCCTGGATCCCCTCCATGCGGTAATTGTACCCGATCTCGTCATGGTAGTACCGGGTCGACGTCCCATGCTCGCGCAGGGTCGAGGCGCGCTTGGCAAAGTCGGGGTTGTTGGTGACGAGGGCCCCGGCCTCCCCGCAGGCCCCGAGGTTCTTTCCGGGGTAGAAGCTGTAGGCCGAGAGCTCCCCGAACGTCCCGACCGATCGGCCCTTGTACCGGGCGCCGTGGGCCTGCGCCGCGTCCTCAACCAGCGGAATCCCGCGCCCTTTGCAGACCTCGCTGATGGGGTCGATGTCGAACGGCTGACCGTAGAGGTGGACGGGCATGACGGCCTTTGTCCGGGCGGTGATCGCCCTCGCGAGGAGGCCCGGGTCCATGTTCATGGTCCTGTCGTCGATGTCCACGAAGACGGGCTTCGCGCCGACATACGCGATCGCCCAGGTCGTGGCGACGAAGGTGAACGGCGTCGTTATGACCTCGTCGCCAGCGCCGATGTTCAGCAGGCGCATCGCCACGTGGAGCGCGGATGTGCCGCTGTTGAACCCCACGCAGTGGCGGGCGCCGATGAACGCGGCGAAGTCGCGCTCAAACTGCTCGACCTCGGGCCCGAGGCAGAAGGCGCACGAATCGAGCGTGCGGGCTATGGCGGCGTCCAGTTCCGGCCTGATGGAGCGGATCTGCGCCGGGAGATCGTAGTAGGGTACTTTCACTTTGAAGGCTCTCGCGGCAGGGGCCTCGCCGGGTTGCCCGCCACGACGGCCCCAGCGGGCACGCTCCGCGTCACGACGCTCCCGGCGCCGACGACGGCGCCCTCGCCGACGGTGACGCCGCAGAGAAGGGTCGCACCGGTTCCGATCACGGCGCCCTTCTTCACCCGGGTGGGCACGACCTTCCAGTCCGCGTCGGTCCGCATGTAGCCGTCGGGATTCGTGGCGCGCGGAGCCTTGTCGTTGATGAAGGAGACATTGTGCCCGACGAAGACGCCGTCCTCGATCTCAACGCCCTCGCAGATGAACGTGTGGCTCGAGATCTTGCAGTTGCGGCCGATGCGCGCGTTCTTCTGGATCTCCACAAAGCTCCCGACCTTCGTATTGTCGCCGACCTCGCAGCCGTACGCGTTCACGAAGTTGAAGAAGCGCACGTTCGCGCCGACGCGGACGTTCACGAGCGACCTGCGCGGGCCATCCTCGTTGATCAGTTCCATTTGAGCTCGACCTCCGCGCCCGCGCGCTCGAGGGAGCGTTCCGCCCCCTCAAGTATCTTCACCGTGTCGGCCCCGAACCGTCCGTCGGACACGGGCTGCCTGCCGTCGCGCACCGCCGCCGCAAAGTCGCCGACGAGGTTCGCTAGGGCCTCCTTTGGGGCGATCTTCGGGGAATAGACGTCGCCCGCCCGGTATTCGAACATGAGCCGGTTCCGGTCCTCGTCGGTGTGCGCGACCACTCCGGAGTCGTAGATCTTGACGGGTTCCGTGGCGTTCAGGTCGTCGTAGACGACCATCTTCCTGTCGCCGCCTATCAGCATGTGGCGGATCTTGACGGGCGAGACCCAGGAGCAGTTGATGTGGACGAAGAGCCCCGAGTCATAGCGCAGCGTGAGGACGCCGATGCTCGCGAGCGGCCCGGGGGGATGCGAGGACCCGATGGCCTGCACGGACCTGGGACGCTCCTTCGTGAACAGGTTGACGATCGCGATGTCGTGGACGGCAAGGTCCCAGAGGACGTTCACGTCGTGCTGGAAGAGGCCGAGGTTGATCCGCGTCGAGTCGATGTAGTTCAGCCGTCCGAGCTCCCCCGAATCGATCAGCGACCGGATCCTCTGGATCGCCGGGTGGTAGACGAACGTGTGGTCGACCATGAGGACCCGCTTGGCAGCGGCGGCAGCCCGAAGCAGGTGCTCCGCGTCCGGCGAGCGGGTCGCCAGCGGCTTCTCCACAAGGACGTGCTTTCCGGCCTCGAGCGCCGCGAGGGCGAGCGGGTAGTGCGATGCGACGGGCGTCGCCAGGGCGACCGCGCAGACCTCCGGGTTGGCGAGGACCTCGGCGAAGCTCCCGGCCGCCTGCGTCCCGGGGTTCTCGCGCTGCCCGCGCAGGAGCCTGGCCGGATCCTCGTCGCAGATCACGACCCGCTCAAAGCTCCCGTTCTGGGCGAAGTTCCGCGCGAGCTTCGGCCCCCAGTATCCGTAGCCCACGATGGCGACTGATTTCATCTTCAAAAGGTCATGCCCCGGTCCTCGGGGACGATCCGGCGGAGCGTGTAGACGTCGCTTCGCTCCAGGTGCACCGCGTTCTCGAGAAGCCGCTGCCAGGGGTCCCACGGCGCGCTCAGGAGCTTACCGCTTATCCCGTCGCTCTTCGCGGAGAGCAGCCACTCGACCATGTCGAGCGCGCGCTCGAGCGTGGCGCCGCTGTCCGACTTCTGCTTGATGGCCGAGTCGAATTCCGCCTGGCCCGCCACGTCGGGCCCGAGGGAGATGACCTCGTCCGTCAGGCGGGTCGCGATAGCGCCGGGCGCGACGGCGTTGATGTCGAGAGGCGCGTCGCGCTCCTCGGTGGCGACCGTCTCCACGAGCCGCACGATCGCCGTCTTCGCCGCGCCATAGGCCGAGAAGTTGGGCCGGGCCTTGGTCGCGCCTCCGCCCGAGAAACAAACTATCTTCGCCCTGCGCGGGGCCCGGGCCAGGAGGCTGTGGAACGAGCGGATCGCGTAGTAGGTTCCGTCGAGGTTGGCCCTCACCGTGGCGCTCCAGAGGCCTGGGTCGGCGTGCACGGCCGGGCTCACCGGCCCGAGCGAGCCGGCGCAGCAGACGAGAGCGTCCACGTGTTTCCACTTCTTTTCAACGGAGGCCGTGGCGCGCGCCACCTCCTCCCAATTCGCGACATCGCACTTGCTCGAGGAGAAGGCGCCGTTCTGGGCGGCCGCGAACGCGGACTGGTCCGAGCGCGCCAGACCCCAGATCACATGCCCCTCGCCCAGAAGGCGCACGACGAGCGCCCGTCCGATCCCCGAGCTCGAGCCTGTGACGACGACCTTCATCACTCCTTGCCCTCCGCGACCGCGTAGTGCGTAAGGATCCACGGCGCCGCGCCGGTCTTCTCGGGCGAATGGTCCATGATCCAAAATGCGTCAAGGCGCGGGTATTTCCGCGTGGCCTCGTCCGCCAGGGCGATCTCGAAGGTGATGGACGTGCCGGCGCGGCTCTCGTCGCGGCGGACGGACGCTATCCTGAAATGGTCCCCGACAGCGAGGACGCCCAGGATCCGGACAGCCGGAAGGTCCGCTCCGACGTTGGCCGCGCTGACCTTCTGCGGGAGCTCGGGCACGGTGTCGTGCGACCCGATGAGCGGCCAATCCGAGTTGTGCGCCTTGAATTTGAAGATATAGCAGTCCTGCTCCAGGATGAAGCCCCGGCCGGGCAGATTGGTGTAGGGGGCTAATCCATTGATGTACGACGTCTTGACCGAATGGAGCTGCAAATAGGCAAACACCGCGAGCAAAGCGGCAACGACGGCGGCGATGAGCCATTTCATCGACTTACGCTAGGTGGAAACGCTTCATCTTGGCGACGGTTTTCGTCGCTCTCGGGACCGGGGCAACTTTCGGATTGAGAGTGGGGCCCAAAAGCAAAGCCTATTAGGCGGTGACCGAACCTATCCAAGCCGAGCCCAAACCATTGCGCAGGGTCGTGATTGTCGGGGCTGGGCCGGCCGGGCTGACGGCGGCCCTCAACGCGGCGCGCGCGGGCTGGGGCGTGACGGTTCTCGAGAAGGACCGGCACTACGTCGGCGGAATCTCCCGCACGGTCCGCCACGAGGGCTACCGGTTCGACATCGGGGGCCACAGGTTCTTCAGCAAGAGCGACGAGATAACGCGGTGGTGGCGGGAGCGCCTGCCGGACGATTTCATCCAGGTGCGCCGGATGTCGCGCATCTTCTACCGGCGGAGATTCTTCGACTACCCGCTCAAGCCGTGGAACGCGCTCAGCAACCTGGGCGTCTTCACGAGCGCCGCCTGCGTGATGAGCTACGCCTGGGCCCGAATCTTCCCGCGCAGGCCCGAGAGGTCCCTCGAGGACTGGGTGACCAACCGGTTCGGCCGCAAGCTCTTCAACATATTCTTCAAGACCTACACTGAGAAGGTGTGGGGTATCCCGACGAGCGAGCTGAGTGCCGACTGGGCGGCGCAGAGGATCAGGGGCCTGTCCCTCTCGACCGCGGTGATTAACGCGATCATGGGCAAGTCGGGGAAGGAGGGCGAGGTGGTCAAAACGCTCATTGACACGTTCTCGTATCCGCGGCTGGGCCCGGGGCAGATGTGGGAGAAGACGGCTGCTGACATCACCGGGGAGGGCGGCCGGATCGTCATGGACACGAGGGTCGTGCGAATCCGCCATTCGGACGGGCGCGTGACCGCTTTGGAGTCGCTGGACTCGGCGGGCCAGCGGACTTCCACCGGCGGGGAGCAATTCATCGTCTCCATGCCGCTCCAGGAGACCGTGCTCGCGTTTGACCCGCCCCTTCCGGAGGTCGTGCAGGCGGCGGCGCGCCGGCTGCGCTACCGGGATTTCCTTACGGTCGCCCTCATTATCGAGGGCGAGAATCCCTTCCCCGACAATTGGATCTACATCCATGAGCCCGAGGTGAAGCTCGGGCGCATCCAGAACTTCCGGAACTGGAGCGAGGCGATGATCGGCAGGCCCGGGACCACGTGCCTCGGCCTCGAGTATTTCTGCTTCGCCGGCGACGGGCTCTGGTCGGCGGCCGACGCCGACCTGC
This sequence comes from uncultured Opitutaceae bacterium, assembly GCA_964451965.1. Classification (GTDB taxonomy): domain Bacteria; phylum Verrucomicrobiota; class Verrucomicrobiia; order Opitutales; family Opitutaceae; genus Palsa-1447. The sequence continues at coordinate 50,638 of CAYVKH010000019.1, read as the reverse complement.
TTGAACTCGGCAAGCGGGAGCTGGCCCAGCTGGGCCTCGTGCAGCCGGCGCAGGTCAGGGGGGGCATCGTGGTCCGGGTCGAGAAGGCGTATCCGGTCTATGACCCGGGCTACCAGGCAAACGTGGACATCATCCGCGCCGAGCTTGGCCGTTTCTCCAACCTGAGCGTCGTGGGGCGAAACGGCATGCACAAGTACAACAACCAGGACCATTCGATGATGACCGCGATCCTGGCCGTTAGGAATCTTGACGGCGGCAAGTTCAACCTCTGGAACGTCAACAGCGACGCGGAATACCACGAGGACGCGCCGCGGGACGACCGCACGGGCAGGAGGATGCCAGATCGGGTCGATTCGGGTGGCGGCACTCGGAATCGCTAGGACTTGCGCATCCTTGTTTCCAAGGCCGCGGCAAGCGGGGCGATGCTCTCCTGCGTGACCTGCCAGACTATTCGGGAATCCACGCGGCCGTAGTCGTGGGTGATCTGATTGCGCATGCCCCGGATATCCTTGAATGGGATTGATGGGAGCTGAGCCTCGATCTCCTTGGTGACATGGCGCGCCGCCTCGCCAATCACGGAATGCCGCATGGTGACAGCGTGCTGTTTCTCGCTGTCGGCCCAGAAACCCTCGAATGAAACTCCCTCCATGTAGCGCAGGACATGCTGGGCGGACTCGAGCGAATGGACTCCTTGCGGAACGGGTTCGTCATGTCATTCACGCTTTCCCGCGAAAGGAGATCGACAGGGACACCCAGGATTCGGGACATCTCTTCCGGCATTCCAGCGAATCGCAGGCCTATCGGCTTCGCGAAAGTGGCGATAAGGTCCACATCGCTGCCCCGACGGGCATCGCCCCGCGCCACTGAGCCGAAAAGCTGAAGCCGCTTGCTGCCCTCGGCGCGGCAGTAGGGGCCGAGTAGTCGAGCGATCGTCTCGGACGCGGCCGGAAGGGCGGGCTCCTCCGTCCGGAGCGCACCGCGTTCCAAAATGCATCGGCCTTGGCTCTGTTGGCAGCGGTCTTTGCCACCGACCGAGCCCTGCCGCCTTTGCGGCCGACCGTTGAATGAAACATCATTATATGCTAAGCGGTTAGCATTAAGTGGGAAGCGAATAGAATTTGGGTCTTCGATTTAAGGGGTTGATGCCGGATTTGTTAGTGAAGTGGTCAAACCGTTTTATCGGGTTGATTTCGGGGTTTTCGAGATGCCGGGAGTCGTCTCGGAGCGAAGATAACGGGCCACATCGATCAAGAGCAGACCTGGAACCTGCCGGAATTCAGCCACGTTTAGCGTAGCGACTGAATGATCGTAATGGAGCGCGGTGGCCGCGATCAGAAGGTCGTATGGGCCAATCACCTTCCCTGCTGCTTCCAGTGTTGCCCAAATCCACGCGTGCTGGCGGGCCAGGGCGAGGTCGAAATCGATGGTCTCTATCTGGGCCAAGATCAATTCGACGAACCGAGCACGGGCTTGCTTCCGTGCCGCCGGTCTGGCGCGCTCTACGCCGTGTAGAAGTTCAGCAGCGGTGATGGCGGCGATGTAAAAAGTCTCCTGTCCGTGTGCAGCGAAGAGGACGTGGAGGTCCAATCGCTGTTTCTCTGCGGCAATCAGAACGGATGTATCAAGGATCACTCCCATTTTGAAACCATCGGGCCGATACGGCGGCGGGAATCGGCCATGTCGCGCTCAAACCTCACGGCCTCATCTGGGCTCAATATGGGGCGTTTCGGCCAGAGCGCGGCCAATTCCCGTCCGGTCTTGGGGCGACAGGCAGGGCTGAGTTTGACCATCGGCTTGCCTCCTTTGACGAGGATCGTTGTCCCCCCTTGGTAGTGGACTCGACTGACCAACTCGGAGAAGTTCCGGGCGGCCTCGGTGACGGTAATTTGCTTGGGCGCCATGTAAGCGAATACAGAAAATCAGATAATCAGATTAGTCAACGGGATTCCGGATAAGTGCCTTCATGCGGGTTCCTCGCGGGGCGGATGACAGCATCGGTTATGGCCCCGGACGAGCCCAGCCGCTGGGCCCGGACGGCGATCTATCAACCTTACCGGCTGAACTGGGAAAACTGCCCGCTAAGCCCTAAATAAACCGATCAAATCGAAATCCCTAGAATTACCCTATATATTAACATGCATTTGGTTACCTAACTTCTGACCTCGTAGACCCAGCGGTTGGCCTCGAGCCACCTCAGCGTGCGGATTATTCCCTGCTCGATCGTCAGCTTGGGTTTCCAGCCGGTGGCCAGGATCTTCCGTGTGTCCAATAGGATGAAGGGATTGTCGCCGATCCATCCCCGGTCGCCGCCGGTGTATCGCAGCTCGGGCTTGATCCCGAGCGCCCCGCAGATGTGCCCGACGCTGTCGTTCACCTGGACGTACTCGGTCGTCCCGAGGTTGTAGACCTGGCAGCGGTGGGGAGCCTCGCGGGCCGTTCCATCGCGGGTGACGCGCAGAATCGCGTCGACGCAGTCCTGGACGTAGAGATAGCTCTTCCTCTGGGATCCGTCCCCCAGGATCTGCAGCCACGCAGGGTGCTCCGTGAGCTGCCTGTAGAAATCAAAGATGTGCCCGTGCGTGTAGCGCTCGCCGAGGATGGACACGAAGCGGAAGATGTAGCCCTCCATCCCGAAGCCCTCGCAATAGGCCGAGATGAGGCCCTCTCCCGCTATCTTGGACGCCCCGTAGAGCGAGGTCTGCACGGGGAAGGGGGCGTCCTCCGGGGTGGGGATGACCTTGGCCTCTCCGTAGGTCGACCCGGTGGACGAGAACGCCATGCGCTTGATCGCGCACGATCGCATCGCCTCCAGGACATTGTAGGTCGCGATTGTGTTCTGCTCGAGGTCCCTTCGCGTGTGCTCGGTCCCGAAACGCACGTCGGCGTTTGCCGCCAGGTGAAACACGAAGTCGCATCCCTCCATCGCCTTGGTCAGGGAAGCCGGGTCGAGGTTGTCGCCGCGGACAAAGCTGAACGCCTTCGATCGGCGGGCCGCCTCCAGGAATCGCTCCTGGCCGCTCGACATGTTGTCCCAGCCGACGACCTCGACGCCGTCCGCAATGAGGCGGTCGACCAGCGTCGATCCGATAAAGCCGGCGCAGCCGGTTACGAAGGCCTTCATCATGGGTCGTGGGCTGCCCGGGCTATCCCAGGATTGGCGCTGGCCGCGGCCTGAGCGCCATGCCTATGCAGAGGTTGTTGAAGACGAACGGCAGGAAGGGAAGGGGGAACAGGACCTTTTTCTCCAGCGAGAAGTACGGGTCGAGCTCCGCCATGATCTCGTGGGGCAGGTTGATGTGCTCGCGGGCGATCAGCCAGCTGTAGCCGCCCTTGAAATGGCGGTTGTACACCCGCTCGGCGGAGATCTTGCGCGCCAGCGAATACGCGGGGCTTCCCTCGCACGGGATGACGACCAGCAGCTGGCCGCTCAGCCGGTTGAGGAGGCGGTACGCCTCGCGGATGCACGAGGGAAGGTCCGGCAGGTGCTCCATGACGTGCACGGCGATGTAGCGGTCGAAATACCCGTCGGCGAAGTCGAGCCGCCTCTGGCAGTCCCCCGTGATGGCCTTCACCCTCGGGAACCTCCTCCGGATCTCGGCCGCCATGTTCTCGCGGAGCTCCACGGCAGTGTAGTTCTCCTCTTGCTCCTGGCTGAGCCTCTCGTAGTGGAGGTGCTCCCCAAGGCCCGCCCCGATCTCGATCGTCGTCCTGAATCCGGGGCGTGAATACCTGACCGGGAACGAGTGGTTGAACCTCTCGACAATCCCGAAGCGGTTGGGAAGCTCCTGGTGCCAGAGCTTCATGAATTCGTCGCTTATTCGCCTCTGCTCCGGGGTCATCGGAGGCAGTATCTTCGGCCACTTCGCGGTTTGCATGGGATACTATTTGCCCGCGAAGCCCTCGGCGCGGTCGACGATGAACCGCGGCCGGGCGCGGACCTCCTCGTAGATCCTGCCGATGTATTCGCCGAGGATGCCGACGCTGATCAGCTGGATGCCGCCCATGAAGAGGATCAGGATCACCAGGGTCGGGTTGCCCACGGGGAACGGGAACCCGCAGAGCTTCATGACGAGGTAGGCGAGCGCGATGACGAACGAGCCGCCGGCGATAAGGAAGCCCAGCTGGGTGCTCAGCGTCAGGGCATACGTCGAGAAGCAGAAGATCCCGTTGAAGCCGATGCGCAGCGAGCCGAAGAAGCGGTTGTAGTTCGTCTCGCCCGAGAAGCGCGCGGGACGCTCGAACGGCAGCAGGTACTGCTTGAAGCCGACCACCGCGACCATGCCGCGCAGGAAGCCGTGGCTCTCCTTGAGCTTGACCACCTCGTTCACGACCCTGCGGGACATGAGGCGGAAGTCGCCCGAATTTGGAGGTATCCTGACATCGGCGATCTTGTTGATCACCTTGTAGCCGGTCTCGGCGACGAGCCGCTTGATCCAGGGCTCTCCCGTGCGGCGGGTGCGCTGCGGAAGCACCACATCGTAGCCCTCGCGCCACTTGGAGACCATCTGCCCGAGGAGCTCGGGCGGGTCCTGCATGTCGACGTCCATGACGACGACCGCGTCTCCCGAGGAGTACTGCATCCCCGCGAGACTCGCCATCGGCTGCCCGAACCTCCGCGAGAACTTCAGGAGCTTGATCCGATCATCCCTTGCGCGTTGCTCCAGGATCACGTCCTCGGTCCTGTCCGGCGAGGGATCCATGGAGAAGATGATCTCATAGTCCGGGGTTATCGGGCCCAGGATCGCGCCGATTCTCCGGATGAACTCCGGGATGTTCTTTTCCTCCCGGTAGACTGGAACAACGAGACTGAGGAGCATTGGAGTTGGGGCTATCCTTGCCGGAAGATCAATCGAAGTCGATGTTCACTACGCGGTATGACCGCGAGCGGGTGTCTGGTGCGTCGAGCGGGAAACTCGGGCTGGCCGAGAGGACGGCCGCCGTGTCGGTCTTGGCCGACAGGGGTATCAGTATGCGCTCGCTCTGCTCGAGGCCGAGCGTCCGCTCCTTCTCGCTTCCTCCGTTCACGGAGACCGAAAGCGGAAAGTCCCGCCTGGAGGGATACCGGACCAGCTCAACGATGGCCTCCTTGAAGCGGCCGGTGGCGGGGAAGCGCAGGGACAGGCGATGGTCGACCCACCCGTCAGTGTCGGCCCCCTCGATGTCGAAGAGGTAGCCCGACTTGTGCCACCCGCGGGCGAACAGGTCCGTCACGGAAAGGTTTTCGAAGGAGATGTTCTTGAGCGCGAATGAACGCAGCCTTCCATCGCCTGGAAGCGGAAACACCGCGGAGGCATCAAGATGCACAAGCCGCTGCGCCCCTGGAGGAAGGGGAATGTAGACGCTTTCAAACGTCTGGCGCGGAACGCTGTCCGTGCGGATCGTCGTGCCGTCGACCGAGGTTTTCAGCTCGTTTGTCCCTATGGGCGCCCAGCCGGGCATCTCGAGGTCCAGCTTCAGGACCTTGAACCCCTCGAACGACGGAGCCCTGAACTCCGCCGACTTCGAGATCCATCCGTCGGCGTCTATCCCTGTGACGGAGAACTTCTCGCCGACCTGGTTGGCGATGCTCAGGAAACTGGCGAAATCCGGGATGTCCCGGATCGAGATCTCCTCGACGAACGCCGAGACCTCGCGCTTGTCCTTGTCCGTGTCGTAGACCTGCGCGTCCGAGAAATGCAGGGAGATGGACGTCACGTCGGACGAATCCTTGACGAGCCGGGTCAGTGTGAACTTCCCCGCCTTCAGCTTCACCACCTCGGTCGGGTGGTCGTTGATCGAGATGGTCGCGTCGACCCCGGCCTTCTGGAACCTGGGTATGTCCGGAATGTAGCCCCTGAAGTAGAGCACCTGACCGGTGTGCGAGGCCGCGAGCTTGAAATAGGCGTCCCGGCCGGTCCAGCCGTCCTCGTAGATGCCGGAATACTCGAGGCCCTTGTTGACGAGGAGGTCCTCCGGGAACTTGCTGATCTTGGACGGGCGCGGCATCGAGCGGTACTCGTCGTCTGTCAGAACCGATATGTCGCGCGTGAAGCCGATCAGCCGGCGGTCGTCGAGCGCGAACTTGACGCCGAACCAGCGCATGAGGCCTGTCTTCAGCTTCTCGATCACCGCCGGCTGGTCCCCGAAGTCGATCATCATGTAGGCCTGCCCCTCGTAGTACTCGGGCTTGATGACCGACGAGAAGATACGGGCGGAGCCTGCGCCTACGAAGGGCAGCTTGTAGTCCTCGTCGCCGACGATGATCGCCTTCTCGGGCAGCTGCGTCCTGCCGTGGCCGAGCGACGTGCGGGAGAAGTCGACGACAACCCTCAGGTTGGGCGAGGGCCGGACGATGTGGAACACGTTGAAGCGGCCGGTGCCGTGGAAATACGAGGTCCCGTGCGAGATCGGCTCGGTCTCGCGCTGGAAGAACGCGGCCCTGAAGCGGGCGGACGAGTAATAGTGGGGGCTGAGCTCCGAGTGGACGAAGACCAGCCGGTCCCGCACCTGGCTCTCCAGCTTGTACTGGTACATGTTCTGCACCGTCCAGCCGGTGCCGTTGTTCCACTTGTTGAAGTGGTCGAGGTCGGTGCGGATCGAGATGAACAGCCGGTCGTCGTAGTTGAGGTGGCGCGAGCTCGTCTCGGTCCAGTTGTTGGCGTAGAGGACGCTGTTGGCCTCCCTGTGGATCGTGACGACCCGGTAGTCGGGTATGTCATCCTCCAGGAGCTCGACCGGAAGCATGAAGCGCAGCAGCGAGAGTTTCTCCACCAGGCGGGCCTGGGGCCCGAGGTCGGGATCCTCCGTCCGCAGGAACTTGAGCACCGCGATGTTGGCGATGTTGTCCATGTAGCTGCGCGAGAGGAAGCGGGTGTCCGTCCCCTGGGTGTACATCGAGAGCATCTTTGCGCTGACGACGTTCGAGATGTCGCTCTCGATCCCCTGGTACTTGAGGTTCTTCGGCTGCGTGAAGCCGACGCCGAGGGCGGAGCCCTTCACGACCTCGGTGAGCCCGCCGCCGAAGGTCCCGAGGGAGGAGTAGGTGTAGTAGATCTGCGATATGGCCGTGCAGGCGAAGAACAGGCCCAGCGCGACCCAGGCCCTTTTTCGAACCCGCGGCAGGCCCGACGAGAGGAACTGCTCGAAGCCCTGGGCGATGCAGAGCGTTGTCACGGGCTGCGCCCACATCGCCAGCTTGAAGAGGCCGAAGTCCTGCCCCTTCTGGAACAGATATATCCCGAGGACGATCATGACCACGCCCAGGTAGCCTTCCGGCGCCCCGTCCATGAAGTTCCTCCAGGTGCGCCATGCAAAATAGACGAGCAGTGCGGTGCCCGCCACGATCTGGATCGAGATGAGGGGGTCCACGCCCACTATCCCGAACGGATGCAGCCCGAAGAGCATCGGCAGGAAGGACGGGACGAGCGTCCATGGGAAAAGGACAAGCCCGCCGCTCTGGTCGTTGATCTCCGTCATCGCACCCAGCCCCGCCGACCCCACCGACTGCATGACGAGGGTGTTTATGAACTCATACGTGTTGCTTGCGATGAAAACGAAGGTCAGGACGGCCACCCCGAGGACGAAGAGGGCGTAGGCCTTCAGCCGCGCGGGCTCGGTGAAGCGCAGGCGCAGGGCGACCAGCAAGATCCCGAGGGCGACGAACGGCGACACCTCCGGATAGAAGATCGCCAGGCCGGCCGTCAGGATTCCCGACACGGCCATGGCCCTCAGGGTGAGCTTGCGCGTCGAGAACAGGATGGACGCCAGCACGAGAAGAAGCGCCAGCCCGCCGACCTGGGCTATCAGCTGGTAGAGGGTCCCGAGCCCGAAGAGCGGGCTCGACGCGAAGAGGAAAAACGCCACGACGGCGACCCTTCGAAAACGGCCCCGCCAGATGACGATGGACCCCATGCCGAACAGCTGCATGAGGCTCATCATGAGGACCGCAGGCATGAACACCTCGTGAGCGTGGCGGCCCGTCAGGGAGCACACCCAGGCGATGGTCATCTCGGATCCCGGCCGGATCTGCTGGAGCGCGTGCATGAACCAGTAGTGCTGGGCGTAGTCACGGCCCTCCAGGTCGGTCTGGAGCGGGATGGAGTAGTAGCCGTGCTCGAGGAAGCGCTCCGCGGCCAGGCAGTAGTTCGCCATGTCGTCGTTCCCGTAGGAGATCCACTTGAAGCCGAACCGCAGCGACGGCCACCCGACGTAGATCAGGGCGCCGGCGGATATGAGCAGGAACGGCGCCATCTTGCGAAGCGGCAGGATCGGCCTGCGCCAGGCGAGGACCGCGACCGCGAACACCAGCAGCGCGAGGGTGGTCCACGGGCCGGCGATCCTGATCGGGACCCCCCAGACGTTGAGCCGCGTGATGACAATGAGGAGAAGCGAGAGCCCGACCGAGGGCGCCACGAACCAGCTCCAGAGCACGCCTATCCTCGGTTTAAACAGGCTGACGACGGCCTGGCCCAAGACTGCAAGATAGACGAAGAGGGCGACGACGAGAATCAGTGGTATCATTCTGGCAGAAAGGGTTAGACTTCGGAATTCACGTCAAAAAACAAGCTCCTACCACCGTATCCCGCACGCCTGCAGGCGTGCGGCGAGGGCCCCCCTGAACCGGATCCTGCGGGCATGGCGCTCGATCATGGCCGCGTTGTCCTTGTCCGTGCCGTGGAACCTGAGGCGGATGCGCGCCATCTCGTCGGCGCCGGTCGTGTGGATGACCTGGCTGGTCTTCTGCTGGGAATGCACGCGGAAGCAGCCGAGGAAGTAGGGCAGCCTGACGATGCGGCAGCCGGCCTTCTGGAAGCGCGCCAGCAGGTCCCAGTCGAGCGCGAACTGGAAGCTCGGGTCGATTCCGCCCGCGAGGTCCCACGCGCGCTTGCGCCAGAAGAGCGTCTCCTGCGGGACGTAGTCGATCCACTCGATCGAGTCCGACTCGTGCCTCGGCATGACCCAGCGGCCGATCTCGCGGTCCGCGTCGTCGATGATGATCCGGTGGCCGTAGAGCACGTCCACGTCGGGGTGCGCGGCGAAATAGGACGCCACAAAGGCCAGGGCCCTCGGCGCCACGAGGTCGTCCGAGTTGAACCAGGCCATCACGTCACTGGGGCGCAGCTCGGACTCGATGTGGGAGAATCCCTTGCGTATGGCGTCGGCCTGGCCGTTGTCCGGCTCCGACGCCCAGTGGCGCAGCCTCGGCGCATAGCGCGCTATGATCTCGGGGCTTGCATCGCGCGAGGCGCCGTCCTGAACCACGTAAAGCAGGTCGGGATACTCCTGGTTGAGGATGCTCAGCATCGTGCTCTCGAGGAAGGCGGGCTGGCCGAAGCTCGGCGTGACCACGCCGAGCCTCGGCATGGGCCCGGCGTGGCGCGACGGGGCGTGGATGCGCCGGTCCCAGACGATCGGCCTCGGCTCGTACTGCCTGAGGACCCCGATCTGCATCCAGTAGTCCTCGACGACGGAGCGGAAGAGCCACTTTCCCGCGGGCTGCAGGAGCTTCGCCCGGACCGCCGCCGAACAGGCTATCCAGAGCTTGCGCAGCTTGGCCGTCGCCGAGGTGGCCTCGGCCGCGAGCTCGTTGATCACGGCCTCCCGCTCCACACACGTCCGGTGGAGCTCCTGGATCACCGCCTCCTTCTCGGCGAGAAGCCTGCCGTAGTGCTTCGCCTGCTCCGTGCCGCCGTAGCGCGACGCATAGTTGGAGACGGACTGCCGGAGCTGCTCGATCTCCGTGTCCTTGTTCCTCACCATCGTCTCGATGTTGCCGATGTGGACGTCCTTGTCCCGGATGACCTGGGCCCAGATGGCCGCGTCGGGCGGAAGGGAGCTGAGGAGCTCCAGGCGGGCGGTGAGCGCCGTCCGCTCCGCCTCGAGGCCGACTATCCTCTGCTCGCGCGCCTCGGTCGCGGCGATGTGCGCCTTCAGGCCGCCGTCCAGGCGGATCACGATCTGCTCGCGCTCGTTGCACGTGTCCTTCAGGGCCGCGATCTCCGAGTCCTTCGTGTCGGCCTCTCCCTTGAGCTCGGCGATCTCCCTGTCCTTGTCGGCGCACTCCTGCTCGAGCTCCGCCTTGATCGACTCCATCTCGCGCTTGCGCTCCTCGGCCGCGCGCTTCAGGTCCCCGATCTCGACGTCCTTGGAATTGGTCTCCGTCTTGAGCTCGCCGATCTCCTTGTCCTTGTCGGCGCACTCCTGCTCGAGCTCCGCCTTGATCGACTCCATCTCCGCCTTGCGCTCCTCCGCCGCCCTCTTGAGCGCCCCGATCTCGACGTCCTTCGAGTCCGTCTCGTCCTTGAGCTCCTCGATCTTGTGCTGCCGGTCGACCCGGTCCCGCTTCAGCGCGAGGATTCCAGGCGCCGCGGCGGCAATGAGCCCGAGCGCCTCCGGGGGGAGGGCGTGCGACTCCACGACGGCGTCGATCGGCTTGCCGTGCGCGCCGAGAACCTGCTCGACGGCCCTGATCACGTCTGCGGCGGGGATCGTCTTCACGCACGGTCCGTCGCCAAAATGGCAGTCCCAGTTGCAGCCGAAGCAGGGAAGGGGCTGGACCACCGAGACGGCTTGTCTCGCGGAGGGGCGGAACCTGGGCCAGTGCCCGCCGCCGAACACCCCGACGACCGCTCGGCCGACCGCCCCGGCCATGTGCATGGCGCCGGTGTCGAGCCCGACGTAGAACGCCGAATCCTTGAGGAGCGCGGCCAGCAGGGGCAGCTCGCCGTCCTTGCCAAGCCAGGCCGCCGGCCTGGTGCCGCTCAGCTTGGCCGCCCTTGCGCCAACCTGCTCAACCAGGCCGGCCTCGTCCGAATGCGCCAGGAGGAGGACCGGGATCTTCTTTGATTGCAGCCACGCGACCACCTCCGCGAATTTCTTGGGCGGCCATGACTTGACGGCCACATTTGCGAGGCCGCCCACGAACACCGCGGCCCATGTGCCGCCGGCAAGCCCGAGCTTCGCCCCGACCGCGCGGGCGCTTGCGGACACCTCGGCCGGAACGTCGATTGCCGGCAGAGTCGCCGGCAGAGCGCGCCCGATCACGGTCTCGGCGAGCCTGTGCTGGTTCTTCACGTCGCCCAGGGCCCCGTCCGAGGCGATGGTTTCCTTGAACGAGGACGACGGGTCCACGCCGAGGTCGAGCCGCAGCGACGCCGCGAAGATCGGGTCCACGTCAGCTCCGCCAAGGACGACGCTGCGGACATCCTTGAAATGGGCCGCAACGGCGATCTCGAGCCATGTGCGGTTGAGGGTCGGCGCAAGGACGAGATCGGGCTTCATGGCCGCCAGTTCGCCGAGCAGCGCCGCCAGCTCCCGGCGGCATTCGGACGGCCTCTGCCTGAAAGGGTTCAGGCGGACCACCTTCCACTCGAGCGCCTTCGGGAAGAGCGGTGCCAGACTCTCGTAACCTTCCCTTACAACAATGACATGGCGCGCGTTGGGCCATTCGGCCATGAAAAGGCCCAGGGCGGGTGTGAACAGGATCAGATCGCCGATCGTGTCGGGCCGTATGTAAACGATGGTCTTGGGCTTAACAGGCACTTAAAAGGGGTCACTTCACACCATATCCGCAGGGTGACGCGAGCCTGTTTTAGGGAGCCTTGGCGGGAGGGGAGCCTAGCTTGGCTTCCAGGCGCTGCATCGCCCACCCGCGGTCGTTGGATTCGTAGGCCTTGTCGAGCAGGGCCTGGACGAGGCGCCCCTCGGGCCGGCGCTCAAGGGCCGCCTCCACTGCCGGGTCATCGCGGGCGGCCAGCGGCGCCCGGCTGGCGCTGAGGAACAGGTCGTAGGGGAATATCGGGTTGGCAAAGTCGACGTACGCGAACCCGAGCCCGAGCCGCGAGAAGAACAGCCCGATCGAGCGCCTGCTGAAGAGGTACAGGTGCTCGTCCTGCTTTCGCTCCATGTGCTTGAGGAACATGTCCTTTCCGGCCTTGAGCTCATCGTAACTCAGATGTTCCTTGTATTCAGGTGTTTGAATCACGAAGAACCCGTCCTTTGCGAGCAGCCTCGCGCAGTGGGTCATGGTGGCAATGGGATCCGGCAGGTGTTCGATCACGTCGTTTAAGACAATCACGTCGAAGCTTTCCGCCTCGAAATGCTGCTTTTCAACCTGGCCCGCCAGCACCCGGACGCCGAAGAAATCGTGCGCGAGGCGCGCCACACCCGGGCTGAGCTCGGTGCCGACCGCCTCGAAACCCGCCCATCCGAGGAGGGCGACATAGCCCCCGTGGGCGCAGCCCACCTCGAGCACCCGGCCCGGCGGCAGCCGGCGGGCCAGCAGGTGGCGAAGCCAGTGGGTGCATCGCTCCGGCAGGTCGAGCCGCGCGCGCCTGCGGATGTCCGGAAGGCCGTGGTGCTCGGTCTGGCGCCCCTGCCAGTAGTCCTCGCCGTAGAGCTCGGCGCGGTAGGGGGCGCGGCTCACGAGCGTCCCGCACGTCCTGCATACCCTGTAGTGCTCGGAGAAGGGCTCCAGGTCGGTGCGCCCGCACCAGCAGGCCCTCTGTGTCTTTGTCTCGGTCATTTCTAGAGATAGCTGATGTCCATGGGAAGCTGCGCAATCCCGTAAAAGGGCAGCGTCACGCCGCCGTGGTACGCCACATTCAGGGGCCCGAGGCCCCCGATGCGGTCGAAGAAGACGCCGACGTTGGGGTTCTCCTCGTCGAACTCGGCGGCATCGAGCGAGAGCGTGTAGGCGCCCGGCTGCAGGCTGAGCGCGATCCGGAATTCCAGGAGTATCTCCTGGCCCTTGGAAAGGGCGGGCAGGGAAAACTGCAGCTGGCTCGTGCCCGCGGCGAACACGAGGTTGCCCATCCGGTCGTGAATCTGGACGCCGACCGAGGGCATCTTGATCTCGGAGTTGGCCCTCAGGAGCATCCGCACCGAGGCCCGGTGCATCATCTCGAAGTCCCACGTCGCGGCCCCGTGCCCGTCCAGAACCGCGGCCGCGACGACCTCAAGGGCCCGGTCTCCGTGGCGCGACTTCGCCGACGGCAGGACGCTTGAGGCCTCGACGGCCTTTCTCGCGGCCGGGTCCACGGGCGCATGCGTCCCGGCCACCGCCTTGCCCGACCTTGCGGCGGGCTTGTGCAGGTTGAAGTACCTGCTGACGCAGTCCTCCGGGGCGCCGTCGAAGAGGAGGCTGCCCTGGTTGAGCAGGAGCGCCCGGTCGCAGAGCGACTGGATTGCGCCCATGTCGTGGGAGACGAAGATCAGCGTGGCGCCCCTGTGCACGATCTCCCGGATCCTCTGGAAGCACTTCTGAGAGAAGAAGACGTCCCCGACCGCGAGGGCCTCGTCGATGATGAGCACGTCGGGCTGCACGTTCACGGCCACGGCGAAGGCGAGGCGCATCATCATGCCCGAGGAGTAGGTCCTGACCGGCTGCTCCAGGAAGTCTCCGATGTCGGCGAAGGCCGCGATCTCGTCCATCCGGGCCGCCATCTCCCCGTGCGTGAGGCCGTAGATGGCGCCGTTCAGGAAGACATTCTCGCGGCCGTTGAATTCCGGATTGAAGCCGCTCCCGAGCTCGAGGAGCGCCGAGACCCTGCCCGCGACGGAGACGGAGCCCGACGTCGGCATGAGGGTCCCGGCGACAAGCTGAAGGAGCGTGCTCTTTCCGGAGCCGTTTCGCCCGATGATGCCGGTCGCCTCCCCGCGCTGGATGGAGAATCCCACGTCCCGAAGCGCGTAGAAGTCGCGGTACTTCGCCGCGGCCCTGCCGGCAAGGGACCGCCCTCCCAAGCCCCGGGGCAGCAGCCTAGAGGCGCCCTCGATCAGGGGCACGGTGAGGCGCGAGGAGGGCCGGTCCCACATCCGGTAGGCCTTTGTGAGGCCCTTGGCCTCGATGAGGGGTCTGCTGGACATTCCTTGCGCTCCTCCTCAGATCACGTCGGCGAAGGCCGGCCGCAGTTTCATGAACAGCCACCGGCCCGCCACCACGGACGCGATTCCGGCCGCGTAGGTGTACCCGAGGCGGTTGAGGTTGACAGGCATGCCCCAGAGCACGACCTCCCGGGAGAGGACGACCGTCTGCAGGAACGGATTCCACTTCAGGATTCCCCAGAGGTTCGCCTGCTGGATCCGGCTCACCGGATAGAAGACCGCGCTTGCGTACATGATCACCTGAGCGACGAAGGACATCGCCTGCGCCAGGTCCCGAAAGAACACGCCGAGAGCGGCGAGAATCCATGCGAGCCCCGCGGAAAGCATGAGCAGGGGGAGCACGATGACCGGCAGCCACGCCAGCCCGACGAGAGTCAGGCCGTTGCCGATGGCCACCCAGCCCCCCAGCGCAAGGACGACTCCGATCAGGAGATTGAACCAGAGCCCCCCTGCCTGGGCCAGGGGAAGGATCTCGAGGGGGAACACCACCTTCTTCACCAGATTGGCATTTCCGGTGATGAGGAGCGGCGAGGCCCCAAGAGTCTCCGCAAGCAGCTGGAAGAGGGTGAGCCCGAGAAACATGGCCATCGCATAGTCCTTCAGGGATTCGACCGCCGGGTCGCGGAAATGCCCCCCGAAGATTATTCCAAAGACGACAAAGAAAATGACGAGCATGAGCACCGGGTTGAGCACCGCCCACAGGATGCCAAGGTAGCTTCCGCGGTAGCGCGCCTCCACGGAGCGGACGGTGAACTGCCACCAGAGGTCCCGCTTGCGGGCCAGGTCAGTGACGGCGGAGGAATGTCCTGATGGACTCATGATTGACGCGGGAACCAGCGCATGAAGGAAGGGATTGAGTCAATCGGAACTGGCTAGGTCGATTTGCGAGCCCTCAAGGTCCGCGCCCCTGAAACGGGCCCTTTGGGCCGGGCTTCGGCCGGGATCTTGGCGCCGAGCAGACTCCGCGAGACATCGTCGGATTCGAGGAGGGGCTCATCCCCGACTGTCGGCAGGACGCCCCCTTCGCAGCCGAAATGGCGCATCAGGCGGCCGGCTCCCGCCACGGGCGTCTCGAATCTCTCAGTGGCAGGATTCCAATAGAGGCAGCCCGAGTCCCCGGGCGGCAGCTCCCTCACGAGGCGGCGCGCGTCGTCAATTGCCCCGAGCCAAGTGCGCTTCAGGTCAGCCAGATCGGGCTGCGCCGCCAGGCTCAGGCCGGTGAAATCACCCGAATGGTAGCGCCCCTTCCTCGCCAGCATCTCGACGAGCATTGCCGGGCTGAAACCGGGATCCTTGCCCACCGCCGCCCAGCAAAGGCAGCCTAGCGAGAGATAGTTGCGATGCACGTAGATCACGTCGAGGAAATCACGCGGCTCGTCCCGGCCCGCAAGGGCGAGCACCTTGTTGATCGCCAGGTCCATTGGATGAAGGCGGAATCCCACACCGGGGTCCCGAATCGGCGGCAGGAAGCGCCACGAGGAATCGTGCGCCCATTCGACCTTTGTCGCGTCACGGTCCCGGCGAACGATGGCCCGTACAAACCCAGGCTGGCTCAGGGACACCTCGATGGCGTAGCCGGCTGCCTCGAGAATGCGCCGATCGGCGGAAAACGCCTGCCCAACTTGCGCCTCGGCATCATGGAAATAATCCAGATCGTCGCTTGTGCGCAGCGAATTGGGCTCGAGGTGCAGGGCCGCGCCACCCGCAAGGTGACTTGACGGCGACCGGTTGACCGCAATCAGGCGAGCGATGTCGGTCTGTTGAGGCGTTAGCGGCATTCGAGAAGGGATTGAATCCTGCCTGCAGTCTGCCAAGCCGCGCGATTGCCGTTGCGGCGCAGCTGTTCGGTCACCCAGGCGGCATTCTCAGAGGTTATCCGAAGATCGGCAGCGTACGACCAGAAACAGAGCGTGCGGAACCTGCGATAGGCCGAGCGGGCAAGCCTTACCGCAACCATCTGCCGTGCTTGGGCCGTGGACAAAGCGCGCCGGCTTTTCTGGCCGCCCTTTCGTCCAATCTTGGCAAAATATGCACGCGTGGCTTTGGTGAGCATCCCATAACTTAAGCCGCTTACGTTTCTTATGCAAGGACGTAGCGGGGGGAGGAAATGCCGGATCACATGCTGTTATAATTGTGGCTTAATGCTTTGTGCATTTCAGAGCTTGTGCGGGCTTTATGAGGCGAATGAAACGGGCGACGATGTCGTGTGGGCTTCATCGCCGGCGTGCGGGCGTCCGCAAGGAGATGGGCAACGAGCCTAACTGGGCCGGCTGTGCGGCAAGGCCGTCGCCGCTTGATCGGGGTGCAGGCAGTTTCGGAGACGACACTGCGTTCGGCCGTGACCCACTCATTGTGCCTTGGAGAGCGCAGATTTGCCGGCCAAGCAGACGGCGCGGTCGAGCTTCAGGGGGAACGAATTAAGGTGTCGCCGTCCGTGGGGCGATTCGCTCCCATTCGGGAGACCCTATGGATGCGTCCCTGAAAGGCCCGCCGCGCCCGCAACGGGCCGATGCGGCCAGGCGCGTGGAGTATGCCTGGATGGTACTGGTCCTGGCCCTCGTCGGATGTTCCTACTTCTGGACGGCCACGTCGGCGGCGAACCCATTCTCCACTTCGCTCCAGAAGGGCGACCTCTACAACCGCCTCGCCGACGGATTCCTCGCCGGACACCTGAGCTTTCTGGAGCAGCCGAACCCGGCCTTGGCGGACCTCCCGGATCCATGGGACCCCGCGCAGAACGCAGGCCTGTCGCCATTCCACGACGTTACGTACTACCGCGGGAAATACTATCTGTACTTTGGCGCCGCCCCGGCCGTCCTCGTGCTCGCCCCGTGGAAGGCGCTGACAGGGACCTACCTCGGGGAGAATGTGGCCGCCGCGCTTTTCGCTTTCCTGGGCGTCGCGGCGGGCATCGCCCTTGTCCTGGTCCTTCGGCGCAGGCATTTTCCCGGGCTAAGCGGATGGGTCGCCGGGCTCTGCCTTCTCGCCGTCGGCTTCGGGAACTTCGCCTTGGTGCTCCTGCGCCGGCCGGTCTACTACGAGCTCGCGATCGCAAGCGCGTACGCGTTCGCGATGGCCGCGCTCTGCTGCATCGCCCTGGCCATGGCCGAGGGGCCCCGCCGCCGTTTCTGGCTATGCCTTTCGGGCCTTTCCTACGGCCTCGCACTGGCGTCGCGCCCGAACTACCTCTTCGGCGCGGTCGTCCTTGCCGCGCCGTTCCTGCCGGCCTGGAGGATCTGGCGGAAAAAAGGGGCCCTGGATCGGAAAGCGCTGGCCCGCGATGCCATATCCGTTGCGGCGCCCCTGCTCGCGGTTGTGGCGCTCCTGCTCGTCTACAACGCGCTTCGCTTCGGCGATCCGTTCGAGTTTGGCACCTACTACATGCTGTCGGGCCTTCACCCCCAGCACCAGGCCGGCACATCGATCCTGTACCTTCCGACGAACGCTTGGTTCTATTTTCTGGCCCCGGCGCAGCTGAGCGCGTTCTTCCCGTTCGTCCAGGTGATCCACATGCCCTGGTTCCACATGCCCGCGGGATACAGCGGGGAGGAGGACGTCTACGGGATCTGCAATATGCCCTTCTATTTTGCGGCGCTTCTCGTGGTCCTCCCCTGGCGCGGCACCCGCGTTGTCAGGATTGGGCAGATGCGTGATCTCGCCCTCGGCATCCTGGCCCTGTTCGCATGCAACTTCCTCGTGCTCTCGCGGCTGAGCGGGGCGGCCAACCGCTACATGGTCGATTTGTTCCCGCCGCTCCTGCCCGTTGCTTGCATCGGGGTGTTCCTGCTGGAACAGGATTCAGGGGGCGGGTTGAGGCGCGTCGGCGCGCGGGTCGTCTGGACCGGCGCCCTGGCGTACACCGCCGCCTTCAACGTTTTCGCGAGCATCGGGCACAACGACCTTTACCAGTACTACAGCCCGGGCTCCTACAGAAGGCTTGCGCACGCCTTTGACCACGTGTCGGCATGGCTCGGCGAGACGTCGCCCTCGAGGACCGGCCCGCTGCGGCTTCGGCTCCGGTTTCCTCGCGACCGCACAGGCCAGCTTGAGCCGCTCTTGGTCACTGGCCTGTCGTTCAAGGCGGACTTCATCTACCTGTTCTATACCGACTCGAGGCACATCCAGATGGGGTTTGAGCACACGAGCTATGGCGGCGCCCTGACGAAACCGCCGATCGAGATCGACTACGGCTCAGAGCACACGATCGAGATCGACATGGGGTCGCTCTATCCCCCGGTGGAGCACCCGTTCTACGACGGAATGGCGCCGGAGAAGATCGCCCGGCTGAAGAGAACCCTGCGGGTAGCGCTGGATGGGCGGGAGGTCCTGGCCGGGACCTACGATTTCTATGACTCATCGCCCGGTGACGTCAGCGTGGGCCGGAACCCGGTGTCCGACGCCTTCGGCAAGCGCTTTTCCGGCCGGCTCCTCGACGTGAGGAGAGTGGCAGCCGCAAAGGAGCACTGAGTCGCCATGCGAATCTGCGTCATCGGCGGCGGACTCGTGGGCCTGGCCACCACGCTCCAACTCCAGCGGCGCCGCCCGGACGCCGAGCTGACCCTGCTTGAGAAGGAGCCCGAGTTCGGGCGCCACCAGAGCACCCACAACAGCGGCGTGCTCCACGCCGGCCTGTATTACAAGCCGGGCTCCGTGAAGGCGCGCATGGCGGTCCAGGGGATCCAGTTGATGACCGAGTTCTGCCGCCAGCACGGCGTCGCCCACGAGATCTGCGGGAAGCTCGTGGTGGCCGTCGATGAGGCCGAGGTGCCGCGGCTGAGAAGCCTCCATGAGCGCGGCGTCCAGAACGGCCTCAGCGGGCTCGAATGGCTGGAGGGAGCCGCGATCCGCGAGGTCGAGCCCAGCGTCGCGGGTGTCGCCGCCCTGCGCGTGCCGCAGGAGGGGATCGTCGACTACGAGGCGGTCGTCCGCGCGATGGCGTCGCAGGCGCGCAAGGCGGGGGCGCGCCTGCATGCCGGCTCCGCTGTCAGGAAACTGCTTCGTGAAGGGTCGGGATGGCGCGTCCTGACCGGGGAGGGGGAGTATCCGTCGGATTTCATCGTCAACTGCGCCGGCCTCCACTGCGACCGGGTGAGCGCCCTCGCGGGCGAGAGCCGCTCCACGCGGATCGTCCCCTTCAGGGGCGAGTACTTCAAGCTGAGGCCCGAGAGCGCGCACCTTGTCCGGAACCTGATCTACCCCGTGCCCGACCCGACGTTTCCCTTCCTCGGGGTGCATTTCACGCGCCTCATCCATGGGGGCGTCGAGGCGGGACCCAATGCCATCCTGGCCACCGCCCGGGAGGGATATCGCAAGAGTGACATCAACCTAGCGGACCTTTGGGACGCGCTGGCGTTTCCCGGCCTGTGGCGCTTCATGCGCCGCCATGCGGGCATGTGCCGCGATGAGGTCCTGCGGTCGTTCAGCAAGCGGCGCTTCTGCAAGTCCCTTCAGAGGCTGGTGCCCGCCCTCACGGAAGACGACCTGGCCCCGGGCGGCTCGGGCGTGCGCGCCCAGGCCATGTCGCTCTCGGGAGAGCTCGTGCAGGACTTTGAGCTCATCGAGCGCCCGAATGCGCTCCATGTCCTGAACGCGCCGAGCCCGGCGGCGACCGCCTCGCTCGCAATCGGAGACGAGATTGCCCGGCGGGTCCTGGGCGCTTAGCGGGAGCCCCCTGCGGCTCCGAAGGCGCTGCGGCCGAGCAACCGGGCCTGCCCCTGGAACTCCTGGGAGAGGTTGTTTTCCCCGAGGGAATTCTCCCCGATCGCGACCGACATGGGGCCCACCTCCGGGGCCCCCTCGGCGGATCCCTCAAGGACCGTCCGCCCATCGAGGGAGACGCGAACGATCCTTCGCCTTGCGTCCTGCTCCCCTTCGGGGACATGGCCCCAGAGGTGGCTCCCGCGCGGAGGAAGGAGGCTGCCTGCGGCGAGCTCGAGATTGTGGGCGGTGCCGACTGGCAGGCTCACATCGGCCGAGAGCTCGCGGTCCCTGCCGCCCCACGTGGTCACGAACAGGCGAACCCTGTCGTCATTGACGACCTCCATGCTAAGGCTCTGCCAGCGGTTCCGGTAGCCGATGCACACAAGCGGCTGCCGTGTTCTCGCCGGAGGCGATGCCGCTCTTGAGAACTGAAGCTGCACGGGTCCAAAATCGCCCGGGTTCTCCGATGCGGGGCTCCCTTCGTCGGGGAGCGGCACCTCACCTCCCTCGATGCGCCCTCCGGCAAAGGCTGCCCCGAAGGCGCTGTCATCCGGACTGCGGCCCCAGAACAAGAGGCCCTTGTCGGGATGATAGTCGACCCATGTGTCGAGCGCGGTGATGCCGTTCACCCGCAGCAGCATCCGCCGTCGGAGCGCCCTCACCGCCTCGGCTGGCATGCCATGGTACGGCCACGCGCCGGCGGGCGGCCACCGGCACCCGAGCGCGAGCTCAAAGACAACGGGCTTGCCGTAGTCCACGGGGACGGGCTTGGACACGGGTCCACCCCTGCCTGTCGCCTCGAAGCCCACCTGCAGGCGCCCGGGCCCGGTGTAGTAGAGATAGATGAAGTTCTGGCGGCTGGGCTGGCCGCTGACGAGGAGCGGGTTCACGGCGCCGAATCGATCCGCAGGAAGAGCGGCCTCGATTCTGAACTCCGTGAGCGGCCTCCGTAGCCAGCCCTCCCAGAGCAGGCGCGGCTCGTCAAAGATCCGGGCGGTCCAGGCGAACGCCGAGGGGTTCTCGGAGCGCGCGAGGTCGTACAGCGCGAACGCGCTGCAAACGCTCGACGCGGCCGAGAGCCCCACGAAAAGCGACGCAAACAGAGCACCCGTCGCGCCGAGCCGCGAGGCCCTGCGAGCGTCCGCCATCGCCAGGAAACCCATGGCGCCCGACATCGCGAAGTAGGGCAGGAAGTCAGCGGTGTAGCGGTAGACCGCGGCGTTCATGACCGACAGGAATGCCAGGTTGAGCGCACCGGCCGACAGGAGCAGGACGATGAATGACCGCAGTCGAGCCGGCCGGTGGCTCCATCCGCGAAACAGAGAGAAGAGGCATAGAACGAACGGCGCCGTCACAAGCGCACCGTAGACCTGCTCCAGGGCGTAGTAGTCCTTCGGAACGGGGATCGGCCCACGAGCCGGGGACTCGAAGAACGGGAACCAGCCGGACAGCCGCGGCAGGCCGATCAGGTAGTGCCAAAGGTTGTAGGGCACATTCCGGACGCCCGCGAATGACGACGCGAAATTGGGGACGTCCACGAGCGCGTACCCGTAGCCGAATTCGACCGGGTTGCCGAAGCGGTGCCAGTTGAACCAGGCGACGCCGAGGGCCACCAGCGACAGCGGGCCCAGGCACGCGGCGCACCGCGGAATCCAGCTCGCCCCTGGGCCCGAGGCATTCCGCACCGTTGTGACGATGAAGACGAGAATGAGCGCCGCAAAGAACAGATGGCTCGGTCGGGCCCCCACCGCCAGGCCCGCGCAGAGGCCGGCCAGGGCCAGGGCAATCCAGGGGCGCCCCGTGCCGTGCAGCGCCCGATAGGCGGCAAGAAGGGCGGCGCAGTCGAAGAACCAGGCAGCGGCCACCTCCAGCTCGTGGATGCTCGGATTGCGGATGAGGAGGAGACCCCCGCTGCAGACCGCCGCGCCGGCCAGCGCCAATGCCTGGGCGAATCGGCCCGCTCGCGGGAAATAGCGCACGCCCGCATCCCTCAGGACCGCCGCCGCGAAGAGCAGGGCGCCGATGCTGTAGGCCGTTATGGCCCAGCCGTCCGACAGCTGCCTTCCGAAGGCCAGGGCCCAGGGCACGAGAAATGTTATGAACGGGGTGATCCCGAAGAAGAGAAAATACCGCCCGTGGAACAGGGATGCGTCCAGGACGCGCAGGCTCCGGTTGACATCGGGGTCGAATGGGTTGGCTGCCGCAAGAAGCTGCGGATTGGGCGCGATCCTCAGGAAGGTCTGGCCCGAGGTCAGCGCCGCGGTGTATTCCCGCGTCAGGAGGGTGGTCGGCCGGCTCGCGAGCGCGTGGAACCACAGAAAGAGCGCCGCGACCCCGGCGGCGGCCAGGACGATGCCCAGCGCGGAAGGTCTCCCTGGGGGCCTGGAAATCATGTCGGCCTCGTGCCTACGGCGCCCGTGGGACTCGCTCCACGCTCAGGATCCGCCCTGTGAAGGCATAGCCGCAGGTCGAGCCACCAATGGCGTTCGTTCCGACCGTGACGTCATAGGGCGATGAGTCGTACGTGTCCTGGCCGGCGTCGAGCACGACGGCACCGTCCAGGAGGATCCGAAGGCGCTGCGCCTGCGGGCCGCCGGCCTCCTTCGGAAGCAGCGCGCCCATCCCGATCTCAATCGTGTGCTCCGCATCGGATGCCACGCTGATGGCTCCCGTCTCCTGGCCCGGACTTCCCCAGTGATCGATCCCGAGTCGGATCCGCCCTCCGCGCAGGTACCGCACATAGACGATGTCCCCGGCCCGGGGCACGCCTGAGACGAGCAGCGGTTCGCGGACGTCGGCCGCCGGGCTGGCGGGAAGCAGGAGGCGAATGCGGACCGGCCCGTAGGCGGCGTTGCTGAACGAGGACGCCGGCGGGGCCGCGATCGGCAGCCTTACCGACGAGGTTATCTTCCCGGAGAACGCCGAGCTGCTGTAGCCCGCCAGGAACGGGTTCTGCCCGAGCCTGACCTCCCCGGGCGACGCCGGGTGAAAGTGTGCGGGCGCGTTGAGGACGGTCCTGCCGTCGAGCTCGACCCGAAGGTTTCTCTCCAAGAACCCAATCTGGTCGTCGCTCAGGGCCCCCCAGAGCGGGTGCCCGTTTGGCGGATAAAGCGACCCCATGCTTATCAGGAGGTGGTGCGGGGTTCCGAAGTCCGCCCGGATCGGCTCGCTCACCGGTCCCTTCAGGTCCGTGCCGACCAGTCCGAACCGGATCTCGGTCGCCGACACGTAGTTGGCGTAGAGAAGGTCGCCGGCCTCGGCGGTTCCCGTGGAAACGACGGGTTCAAAGGCGCCGGTCCTGCCTGGGGGGAACGCAAGGTCCACGCCGAGCATCCCGAATGACTCGCCCCGCGCGCGCTCCAGCGCGTAGGCGGGAAGGTCCAGGACGCGGCTCAGGAGGCGGTAGGATTCCGAGGAGAAACAGCCGATGTCCAGCGATAGGGCGACGATGAACGATCCCAGGACGAGGCAGGCGGCAAGCGGGAGCAGGAGCCGCTTCAGGGCTCCCGCGCCCGGGAGCCCCGGCGCGCAGGCGGCCATGACTCCGATGGCGGCAAACAGGGCCAGTTCCGGCTGAAAATCGAGCAGGTAGCGGGCGTTGGCGCTGGTCAGCACCGCCGCCGGGTTGCCGCTCGGCAGGAAGATGAGCGTCAGAAGGTTCGCCGTCGCCAGGACGAGCGCCGATATCCCAAGGGCGCGCGCGGGCCCGGACGCGCCCTTCCGGAGGAGGGCCCAGCCGGCTATCGGCGCAAGCCAGAGCCAGGGCACGTGGGGAATCACGCTGACGGCTATCCACGTCGGGGCGGTGACAAAGGGGAAGTACCGGCTGTACAGGGCCGGCGCCAGGAGATAGCGCCAGGCGTTCTCCCAGCCGTGTCCCAGGCCCGTGCTGGACAGCCTAATCTGGTTCCAATTGCCCAGCTGATAGCGCTGGCCGAAGTCAAGAACATGGCCGAACCTGACACCGTTGTAGGCCAGCAGCAGCGCCACGACGGCGCCGAGCGGAATGGCGGCGGCGGCGAGTGTCCTCCAGGCGTCCGCGGGCCGGCGCCCGCCCCCCGCGCGCAGCCAGAGCAGCAGAGGAGGGATGAGGGCGGCGCAGCCGAAGACGTAGTTGGGCCGGGACGCAACGGCGATGCCCATGCACAGGCTCGCGGCGGCGAACCAGGCCCGCGGGTGCCCGGCCGACGCGATTGCGCGCCCGCAGGCCCACAGGGCCAGCATCCCAAACGCGTATCCGTTCGCAATCGTCACCTGCTGTGCAATGGTCCCCCGGGCCACCACATAGTAGCCGTCGGCGATCGCGAGCGCCATGGCCCCGAGCACGAGCGCCGCGGCCGGCGACCCCGGCAGGCTGCGCCGCCTCAGACCCGCAAGGAGCGCGACGCCAGCCAAGGCGCCGGCGACGCACAGCAGCGAGCAGGCCGATTTCTCGGTCAGATAGTGTCCGGTGAGGAGCCTTGCCGGGAGGAACACGGTGAACGCCGGTGCGGGCCCCATGTAAAGGTAGTAGCGCCCGTGGAAGTAGCTCAGGTCGTTGACCCGGAATGCGGCGTTCTGCACCGGGTCGTACGGGTCGGGAAGAGCCGCCATCCGGGGATCGGGCATCCGCAGCAGGCTTGTCTGGCCCGCCAGGAAGGCGTCCGTCAGCTCGTTGTAGAACCCTTCGGGCCTGCCGGTGAACCAATGCCTCTGGGAGGACGCCGGCTCCCACGTGTAGAACCCGAGCAGGGCCACCGAGAAGAGCCCCATCGCCGTCCAGCCCTTGATTCGGCTGGCGGCTAATGCAGGTCGGGCCAGATGCGCGTGCATGCCGTGACCTCTCCGCTGAACCGGGGGTTTGAGGTCGTTCCCTTTATGTCGTTCCTACCTACTGTAACCTGCGCGGGCGGCGAGTCCCAAAACTCGGATTGCGCCCGAATCACGGTCTTGCCGTCCAGCTTGACCCACACGTTCTGCTTGAGCTCGGCGACCGAGGCGGGGCTCATGCCCACGAAGACGATGTCCTCCTCCGGGGGAAAGAGGGAGCCCATGGAGATCTCCAGGTCGTGTTCCCTCGAATAGTCGACGGCAATGGGCGGGGTGAGGGGGCCGCCCTTGAACCAGTGGTCGAACCCCAGCCTTATGTGGCCGGTGTCCGGGTAGATGACGTAGATGAAGTCCCCCGCCTCCTCGAAGCCGGCGGAGACGATCGGCTCGGCCTGCGGCACCCGGTTGGTCGGGAAGCGCACGCGGAGTTTCAGGTACCCGTAGGGAAAGACGCCACGCGCGAGGTTCCCTGGAATCTCAACGTGGATGGGTTCGAGGGCGCCGCGCCGCGCGGCGCCGGCACGGCCTGCGTCAAAGGGCAGTCCAAAGTATTCCGGGCCGGACTTTGTCCGGGTACTCGGAGTCACGGAGACCTGGACCGTTCCCTCGAGGCCCGCCGGCAGCGGGACCGTTCGGTACTGCGCGGAGGGATAGTCAGAATCCGGGGGGAACGAGCGCGGGGGAGGGTCCAGGCTCAGGATGCCCGCGCGTCCGCGTTCACCGGGATGGGCGTTGAGGTGGTCCGACAGCCATTGCTCATAGGTTCGCGCGTCGCCCATGCCCCTGACCCTAGCATATTCCGCCACGGTATCGGGATTGGAGCGCTTGAACTCATCGAGGCGCACGGGGACGCCTGATGCCCCAAGAAACACGATTGCGTCCGCCAATCGCCAGCCGCCCGGGCTGGGCTCGTTGTAGAGCCGCACTGTCGTGTCCTCCTCTGCGCGGCCCCCCTGGTGGGCGAATCGGTATCTCACAACGGCCGCAGGGCCTGCGCTCCCCGCGGTCAGCCAGGTGTTGACGTACGTCCCTGGAACCGGGCTTGGGATCGCCGTGTACCTGTCGTACCTGCCGGTGGTGCTCAGCGTGATCACATGTTCGGCGATCACCGGGCGCCCGAGGTCTATCGCCTGGTTCATGTCGTTGACGTCCAGAGCGGCCGTGCCCCGGCCCGGGCCCTCGACGAGGCGAAGGGTGACGGAGTCCCCGACGACGACGGCGGCCAACTCCCCCGAGGTCCCGGGCCTTCCCGTCCAGGTCCCGCCTTTCCGGCCGCCGGAAACCGCGCTCGGCTCCCATCCCGCGGCAAGGAACGCGTCCCTGGAAAACACCGAACGGCCGTCGACTGAAGCCTCAGTAAGCCAGACGGTCCCGCCCGCGGCGGCTCCGGCAGATTCGGCGGGTTCGATCCTTACGCGCCAGCGGCGGCGCTCCTCCTGGCTCGACTCGCTGAACGCCAGCTTCTGCTGGAGGCTCAGCGAGCGGGCTGCCGCGCGGATCTCGGCGTCGACG
This sequence comes from uncultured Opitutaceae bacterium, assembly GCA_964451965.1. GTDB lineage: Bacteria > Verrucomicrobiota > Verrucomicrobiia > Opitutales > Opitutaceae > Palsa-1447. Next base: position 24,754 of record CAYVKH010000019.1, on the reverse strand, counting down.
GGCCTCAGAAACGGCGGGAAATCCCAGTCAAACTTGACGATGCTGAACCTGCGCCCGTCGGTGGCGGCCAGCCTGTGCGCCAGGAACGGTTGAAGGGGCTCCTGCGTCCTTTTGATGAGGCCGGTGGTGTCGAAGGCGATCAGGTGCTCCGGCTCCGAGTCGCGTTGCACGAACTCCGTCAGCGCCTCGGCAATGCTCGCCGGCTGGTCTATGAAGAGCCCGAAGTCGGGCTTCAGATAGGCCGCGTTCGCGTCGGCGTCCGCGAACCAGAGGTATTTCGCGTCGTGCTCGGGAGAGAACCCGTCGGGTCCCAGCCTGATGCGGCCGGAGAATATCGACGACTCGGCGTACGCCCATGCATGCGTCTCCTCCGCGACGGGAGCTGGATAGTCGTTCACCACGAAGGTGCCGCCCCGGTAGGGCGCCCTTGTAAGGAGCCTTAGGAAGGGCTCGCCGGTCGGCGGCACCACAATGAGGAAGCCGAGCTGCAGGATCGCCCAGGCCCCGGCGAAGAGCACCATGAGGGCCGATCCCGCGATGGGAAGGAACGCGGGCGGCTTGTCGCCGAAGGCGGCGGCAAAGCCCCGACGGGTCACCTCGAAAACGAGGAACAGCGCGCCGGCAATCAGGATATCCGTCCAATATACGAGGAAGGGCGCCTGCCTGTTCAGGTAGCCCGAATAGATGTAGCCGGTGAACGCGCGGTAGGCCAGCGCGTAGGCGGCGGCCACGCAAAGCGACAGGGCGAACAGCCCGGCAAGCCTGTTTTCGGCGCCGACCGAGCGGCCGGTGCCTTTGACCGCGAGGCCAAGCGCGATCGCGATCGCGAGAAGAAACGCCAGCCACCCGAGCCAGTCTGGCGGGGCAAGGCCGATGGCGGCGCGCGAGAGGGTACCTGACGAGCCGTCGAAGAGCGGCCTGAGGTGGCGGACCGCCAGGAACGCAATGGCCAGCACGGCGGCGCCCGGAACAGCCCGGGTGAGGAGGAGGCGGGCCCAGGACCCCGAGCGGCCCTGCGAATGCCTGATGGGCGGGCCGTCTTCGCGCCGGCCGAGGCCGAGCAGCGCGCCCGCGAGGACGAGCATCGCCGACATGCCCACCCACGGTCCGTAGTATTGGAGGTGCTTCTGGACAAACGAGGTCCCGAACGCCCCGAGCGTCCTCAGGTTTGCCGTGTCGAAATAGTTCTGCCAGAAGATGATCCGGTGGTCCCTGTAGAACCGGTCTACCATGTCGGTAAAGGTCTGGTCCTTGGCCATGTTGCGGGCGGCAAGCGTGTAGCCGAGGTCGAGCTTGACGCTCTTCCATCCCATGTAGGCGAGCAACTGCGAGAGCAGAAGGGCCGCCGCCGCAGCCCCTCCCAGCAGCGCGCCAAGCCATGCCCGCAGAAAATGCCTCGGCGTGCGCACGTAGAGGAAGAGGGCGTAGCCGCACGCGGTGATCCCGACGAAGGCGGCATAGACGTACTCGCCGTAGAACATCGCCGCAAAGAGGGCCACGCCCGCCGCGAGCATCGGCCACCCGGGGAACCGCCCGAGGCGGCTCACCCAGAACAGCGACCCAAAAAAGAAGAAGCCGTACCATACCCGATACGTGTCCACCTGCCATTGGCCGAAGAGACCATAGTCTGTGATCAGCACCAGGCACCCCAGCACTGCGAAAAGGGGCGGGCCAAGCGTGCAGAGAAAGCGGTATGCGAGCCAGATTGCCGCAAGGCCGATCGTGAAGGTCGTGAGGATGATCTGGCTCTCCGCCGAGCGCGCCCCAAGCACGTAGAGCAGAAGCGCAAACAGGCGCGGGAAATTTCCCTGGTGCGTGTGGACGTAGGGGCTGGCCGCGGCGTGCCAGGCAAAGACCTCGTCGGCCAGGCCCTTTGTCTGGCTCACGCCCCCTTCGTAGAGGTGCCTGGCATGCCAGAGGCTCGAGAAGGTCTCGTTGTTGTCCACCGCATACGGAAGGCCGTGCGTCCAGAGAAGGAGGCCGCCGTAGAGGAGGGCGTAGACCACGGCCGGAATCGCGAAGCCGCGCAGTGAAAGGGTGGGCAGACGGCGGCTCATGGCTGTTTTGCGACCGACACGTCGAATTCGTACATCTCGAACCAGTCCCCTGCGGCGGCGTTCGCAATCGAAAAGGACGCATATCCTCCCTGGCCCGCGCCCTGGGGCAGCGCGTGCTGGATCTCGAGCCGCACCCAGGTGCCGCCGGCAAGGAAAGGCCCTTCCGAATACTCCCAGGCTCCCGCGTGCACCTGGATCCTGACCTGACGTGGCCGGTCCAGCCGCACGTGGGTCCTGGCGTCAAGAACCTCGCCCGCGGCCGCAGCACCGGCCGGAATCGCGCACGAGATCTCAAGCGATGGGCAGGGCCGGTTGGCCGTCACGCGAACATAGGGTCGGCCGGCGGCGTCGTGTTGGAGAACGCAGTTCGAGTCGGCCGTTGCCGAGAAGCCGGCAATCGGGTCGGTCGTGGTCGAATGCCGAAGGTGGCGGTTCTCGACCAGCGAGGCCCGTGCTCCGGCCGCGCCATCGGGCACGACAAGGCAGCGGATGGTGGCGGCTCCGACCGGCCCGCCCGGCATCGCCCATGACTCGGCCTTCGCTCCGGGCAGGCGCAGCAGGGCTCTTAACCCCGGGCTCGTTTCCTCGAGTCCGGGCCGCCCCTCAACATTCGTCCACACCAGGGCTTGGCCCGGCGGAATGGCGCTGAAGTCCTGCACGAAGCGGAGATTCGGCGCAAAATGGGCCAGGAGCCTGTAGCCCGCGGTGATGTTCCACGTCGGCGTGTCGCTAAAGCCCTTCATCAGGGCCTCCTCCACGCTCCCCGACGTGTAGCTGTTGTCCGGGATGTAGACGACAACGGGCAGACCCAGGGAGTTCAGGTGCCGATGCAGGTCCCACGCATGCTCGCCGGTCTCCCGCAGGCTCATGAGCGACGAGCCCGACGGGTACCATCGGCAGGCGGCGATGCCGCTCCATGCAAGCAGCACCCCGCAAAAGCACGAACGCGCGCCGATCCAACGGCGGCCCCGACAGGGAATCGCGAGCAGCAAGCCGGCGCTCGCCGCGAGGAAAAGGCCGACCTCAAACACGGTGGTCCCGGCGGGGCGCTTGAAGAGGCCCACAAAATGCAGCGCCGCGCTCAGGAGCACGAAGGCAATCAGAAGCCGCCGGATGCGGCCATTGGCCCCCGTGCCCGATGCAAAAGAGAATATGACCGCGGCGCACCACACCAGAAGGATGACCAGGAAATACCGGTGATCATCCCACGGGTGTCCGCTGGCACCCAAGGGGTTCCCGAGCCAGTGGACCCAGAATCCGGGTTCCGACTCGCCCGGATGCGCCACGTACTGGCGCCAGCTCTCGAAGGACCGGACAATCCGGCCGAGGTCGAAGCAATAATAGGCGCAGAGGATCAGCGCCACACCCGCCAGCAGACCGCCGAGCCACGCTGCAAGGCGGCCGAGGGCGGCCCGCGGCCCGGGGTAGGGCGCCCGGCCGAGCACGACGGCCGCCGGAAGCAGCGCCGCGGGAAGAAGCGTGATCTTCAGGGCGACGAGGACCGCGGCGAATGCCCCCAGCAGGGCCCAGCGGCGCACGTCAAGGCCGCGGGGCTCGCCCCGCATGCACAGCAGCGCCAGGCTGAGGGCGCAGCAGTTGGCGGTGATCTCGAAGACATAGTAGTCGGGCGTGTGGGCGAGCAGGAAGCCGCCGCCCCAGGCAAACACTCCGAAGGCGGCGACGCTCCCAAGGGTGAGAAGGTCGCCTAGAAGCATCCGGCGGCTTCGCGCCGCCAGGATCAGCACTGCCCCAAGCGCCGAGGCGTTCGCAAGCAGCGTAAGGTGGCTGAAGAGGTCCAGCCTCGCGCGCAGGTCCGGATTCGCCCTCAGGAGCACCTTGTCGAGCAGGAGATTCAGGCCGTTGTGAAAGGCGCCGAGAGCCTGGCCCTGGGCCTCCCAGATTGTTGAATCGTCGCCGTTCAGGATCCTGTAGCTGTGGAAATACCTGTATCCCAGGGCCTCCGAGGCATAGCTGATGGGCGAGATTCCCCTGAAGAGGATGGTGAGCCAGGGAAGGCACAGGAGCACCGTCCAAAGTGCGGCCCCGGCCGCGCGGCGCCATGTCGACCGCGAGGATTCTGTCATCATGGGAGGAGGCGCATGGTTTGCCGGGTCGCGGCGGCGCCGCGGCTCGCGATTCTAGTTGCCGTAGAACAGACGTCGCACCCTCCGGAGGAAGATCTCCAGCAGGGTGTGGCTCGTCGAAAGGAAATTGCGCATGTTCACGGCCGAGCCCCCGCGGTCCTTCGTGAGGTGGAACCCCTCCAGCGGGACCTCGAGGAAGGTCGCCCTCTCGTCCAGAAGCTTGGTGATCAGGTCGGCCTGGAATCCAAAGCCGTAGTTGTAGGGCGCCCATCGCATGACGTCGTAGCGCCTGTAGAGCGCGCATCCATTGTAGTAGTTCAAGCGGTAGCCGCTCAGCGCGTCCACGATCAGCGTGTATGTCCTCGATACAAGGCGGCGGAATTTGCTCTTGCCCGGCAGCACGGGATAGTAGGGCACGATGATGTCCGCCTTGCCGAGCAGACTGAGGACGGCCTGCATCGAACGCTTTGAATCCACGTTGTCGCCGCAGACCAGCCTGAAGTACTCGCCCCGGCCGCGGAACGCCGCGTCGACGAAGGAGCGCGAGAGGCCGAGATTGCGCGGGTTCCTATGAAGGGAAACGGGCGCGTCCGGATGGGCGCGCATGAACTCCTCGACGACCTCAGCCGTGCGGTCGGTCGACCCGTCGTCGACGACGAGAACCTCGTAGCTGAGCGGATACTCCCCAAGCGTCTCGCGAATGGTCTCGAGAGTCGGAACAACCCTCTTTTCCTCATTGAGGCACGGCACGAACAGGGTGAGATCGAGATTCCCGCTCTTTGCCGCTGGGCCGGGAAGGCGTGTCGGAGTCTGCGTCATGGCGCCCTTCAGCGGGCCCTCTTGCCGCACGCGAAGGCTATCAGGTAGTGGGCCATGGGATAGAAGCCGGTGTGCACGACCTCGTCGTTCATGGAGAATACAAAGACGTTGTGGAAGTGGCGCCCGAGCAGGGAGCGAAGCCGCGGCTCGTCCTTGCAATTGACGTGGCCGGCCTTGCTCTGGGGCCCGGCATACGCCTGCGACTGGAGCGAGGGCGTTCCCAGGAGCAGGACACCCTCCCGGGTCAGCGAACCGGCGATGTTCTCAATGAACGTCGATTCGCTGGAGGGCCTGATATGCTCGATGACGTCGAGCGCATAGGCCGCGTCATAGCGGCCGGGGTACGGGCCCGAAAGCATGTCATGGACCGCGCACTTGAACCTCCAGTGCGGATCCATGCGGGCCTGGACGTCCGCGACGAAGACCGGGTCAAAGTCGATGGCCGTGAGGCTGGAGACCGACTGCAGGACAATCCGCGTTCCAAACGCGTCGGCGCAGCCCACCTCGAGGACCCGGGTTCTGCCCGCCAGCACCTTCGCCACGAATTTGTACCTGGAAAGGGTGAAGAGAAGGTGCTTCGGGTCGTCCCGCCACGCCTGATTGGTCATCAGGCCCATGGGCGTCAGGCCGCCCTCATTGAGCAAATCCAGCGATCGCTGGTATTGGGCTTCCCTTGTCTTGGTCTGTTTGCGCGCCTTGGAGGCCATGGTTCGGAGTAGTGTATGTTGCTTCTACCTCTTTAGAAAGATCGCCCGAAGGCGGCGGAACGCGATTTCCAGCAGGCTGTGGGCGACCGACATAAGGCTGCGGATCCTGAGCGAGGAACCGGCCTTCGGCCTGTGGATCCCGGCTACCGGTACCTCGACGTACGTGCAGTCCAGGTCGAGAAGCTGAGTGACCAGGTCCGCCTGGTACCCAAACCCGTTGCCGTGGGGCGCCCACCGCATGACCTGATGCCGGCGATAGAGCGGGTTCCCGTTGTAGTACCGGATCCGGTGGCCGCTGATGAGGTTGACGAGGCCGTTGTAGACCCGGGACAGCGTCCGGCCCACGGCGCTCTTCCCCGGGATGTCCGGATAGTAGGGCATGACGATGTCCGCCTCCCCCATGTGCCTCAGGACGGCGGCCATTGACGCCTTAGGCTCGATGTTGTCGCCGCATATGAGGCGGTAGTATCGCCCGCGGCCGCGGAACGCCGCGTCGAGAAAGCTCCTTGCGAGGCCCAGGTTGCTCGGGTTTCGCACCAGGCGCACGGGCAGCGCGGCGTTGGCGCGGCAGAAATCGGCGACAACGTCAGCTGTCCGGTCGGTGGAGCCGTCGTCCACCACGATGACCTCGAAGGTCCAGGGAAACTCGGCCGCCGCGGCGACCACGGTCTCGAGTGTCGCCGCGACATGCCGCTCCTCGTTGAGACAGGGGATGAAGAACGTCACCTCGAGTTCCTCTCTGACGCCCTCCGGGCCGCGCTCGCCGATGTTTGATGGCGCCATGTTCAACGACCTGGGTTATTCGAAGAAGACGCACCCGTAGTCGCCGCCGTAGCCGGACTTCTCGAACACCCATTCCCACTCCTTCGGAGTGAAGAAGCATTCGCACGTGAGCTGCCAGTAAAGCAGGTTGACCTTCTCCTGCTCGGTCCGGTAGCCGTCGACCACGACATATTTCCCGCGGATGGCGACGCGCTCGATCTCCCTGAGCGCAAGCTCAAGCTCCGGAAGCTGCAGGTTGTGCAGGGTGTTGATCGAAAGCACCACGTCGAAGGACCGGTCCGGATAGGGCACGGAGACGGCGTTCCCGACCTGGAGATACGGCCGGACCTCCTCCTTCGCGTTTGCGATCGCGTACGTCGACACGTCGATGCCGGCGACCCGCAGTCCGGGCACCGCCTGCATGAGCTCGAAGACGAGGAACCCCTTGCCGCAGCCGACGTCGAGCACGCGGTCCCCGGGTTTGAGCCCGTAGTGCCCCGCGATGCGCTTCGCAAAGCCGAGCCAGCGGCCGTCGTAGCGGTAGCCTCCGTAGCCGGTGTCGCGGCTCCCGTCCCAGTATTCGAAGTCGAACTTCTTGGCCGTCGCGGCGAAGGTGGCCTTGTTGCCGGCCAGCACGCGCGCCAGATAGTCGCGCTTGGTGCCCCGGTGGATCTGCTCCAGAAAATCAATGTAGGCCATTGCTCGTGCTTGGCTCCAATTGCCGTAGCGACCGCCGTATGGCCGCCACGACGTCCGAATCGTCGGGATAATACTCGGGCTCGAGCGCCAGGCTCATCGGCGTGTGGCTGTCGGGCAGGGTCACGCGGATGGGCTTCGCCTTGAGCCTGTCGCCCAGGTTCTCGGCGACGGTCGCGATGATCTCGGCCGCCGCGCCAAAGGAGCCCCAGCCCGGATCGGCCACGACGAGCCTCCGGGTCTTGAAAGCGGAGTCGCAGATGCTTTTCCGGTCGAGCGGGGTCACCGTGCGCGGGTCGACCACCTCCACCTGGACGCCGTCCTTCTCAAGGATTGCGGCTGCGCGGAGGGCGACGGGCACCATGGTTCCCAACGCGACCACCGTCACGTCCGTGCCCGGGCGGCGCACCACGGCCTGCCCGAAGCGCACCCGGTACGGCTCCTCGGGCACGTCGTCGGTCATCGAGTAGAGGCCCCGGCCCTCGACGAAGATCGCGGGGCTCTCGCTGAATATGCTTTCCAGGAGCAGGCCTTTGGCGTCGTACGCCGTCGCCGGCATCGCCACCCTGAGGCCGGGAAGGTGCGCAAACCAGGCGTGGAGGCTCTTCGAGTGCTGCGGACCCTGGCCCCAGCCCTTTCCGACTATCGTCCGGATGGTGACCGGCATGGCGGACTTCCCGTTGGACTTGAAATGCCACAGCGCGAGCCAGTTCGCGATGGCATCCAGCGAGTAGAGCATGAAATCGAGCCGCTGGTGGGCGATCACCGGCCGCAGGCCGGTCAGGGCGGCGCCCATCGCCGTCGCCGTCATGAGGTTCTCCGAAACGGGGAAGTCGCGAACGCGGCCGGCCCCGTGCTTGTCGGCGAGGCCCGTGGTGGTCCCGAAGATGCCGGACTTGGTGTCGACGAGCTGGCCGAGCACGACGACGTCCGGCGAAAGGGACAGGGCCTGGTCGGTGGCCTCCAGGATGGCCTTTGCATAGGAAAGTTGGCGGTTCATCCGGGTTCCCTCAGTAGGGGCCGAGCTTCGCCTCCGCCTGATTCTGGTCGAACGAGCCGCCCTCGGCGGTTCCGAGCAGGCGGTCGGCGACCGGGCTGGCGTCCCTGTAGTTCATGCGGTGCCAGTTCGTGTCGGTCGGGAAGGGGCCCTCCTTCGCGAACCTGAAGTTTGAGGCTATTTCCGCGGCTATCTCGGATTCCATCTCGGCGTGCGCGGCGTCGTCGAGCAGGCGGGCCTCGCGGAGCTTCTCCCCAAGCAGGACGATCGGGCAGTTGTCCTTCCAGAAGGCCATCTCCCCGGCCGCGCGATAGTTGTTGGCGCCGTCATCCTCCGGCCCCACGTGGCTGTTCCACCGGTAGGTGTAGGCCTCGACGAGGGAGGGGCCGTCTCCGGCGCGGACCCGGGAGATCTCGGCCTTCAGCGTGCGGTAGGCCAGGGGTGCGTCGTTGCCGAATATCTTGCAGGCCCTGACGCCGAAGGTGCGGACCCTCTCGACGATGTTGTCGCTGGCCTGGCGTTTCAGTTGGTCCGAGAAGGTGGCGTACCTGTTGTTCTCGACGATGAAGAGGACGGGCAGCTTCTCCTTTCCCGAGTAGTTCATCGCCTCCCAGAACGCGCCTTCGTCCGTCGCGCCCTCGCCGAATCCCGAGACCGCGATCTGCGGCGTCTTCCTGTACTGGAAGCCGAAGGCCGCCCCCACGGCGATGCTCACGGCCCCCGCCAGGATCGCCCCGCTGTAGAAATGCGTGGCCGAGTGCGAGATGTCCTGCGAGCCGGCAAGGCCGCCATCTGCGCCCGTCTGGCGCCCGTAGATCTCGGCGAAGAGCTCCCGAAGGGGCGAGCCCTTGGCGAAGAAGTAGCCGTGGGAGCGGTGGTGGCTGAAGACGTAGTCGTCGGCACCGATGAGGGCGGAGAGCGAGGCGGGAATCGACTCCTGGCCTATGCAGAAGTGGATCGGGCAGCGCATCTCCTCGGCCGGATGGTACTCAGCCATCAGCGCCTCCTCAGTGCGCCGCAGGCGAAGCATCTGGCGATAGAGCGTCAGCGCGACGCCTGGTTCCATGTCCTCCAAGGTCAAATCGCGGTAATGACCGCTCTGAGAAAGAGTTCGGTGGCTCAGCTCCATGGAAGGCTGAGTCTGGATGTTGAGGTGGGCAGTTGACGAGTAAGAATATCGCGGGCCCGCGGAGCGCGGATGGGCGGGCGCAATGCCCTCCCGCCCGGCCATCCCCCGGGCGAGGGGTATCAGCCGACTGGACACCCGGATGAAGTTCTGGCGTCGTGCTTGCGTGAGCAGACCACTCGGGGCCTCGCGCGCAGGCCAAATGCGATGACGGGCGGCTTCCTGATCGCCAACGTTGCCGACGTCGTCCGCGGGGCCCTGGCGGCGGCCGCATATGTCTGGATCACCGCCGCGGTCGGGCGCGCCGCGTTCGCGCGCCTTGGGGTGGAGGAAACGCGGGAGGCTCCCTTGTCATTTGCGCTCGGCGCGGCGATACTCGGCTTTGGCTGGACCCTGATCGCCTGGGCTGGTCTGGCCTATTATCCGGTTGTCGTGGGGGCAACGCTTCTCCTGGCGCTCCTGCGCCTGCACGCCTCGGCGGGCCTCGGCCCGGCCGGGGCCCGCCGGGCCCCGGTGATCCCGAGCCCCATGAACCCGGTGGCGCTGGCCGCGATCGCGGCCAGCGCGTCGTTGGTCCTCTATGCGGTGGCCCAGTGCGCGGCCAACATTCGCGGGGGCGACCTGGACATCTACCACCTGGTGATACCCCGGTCCATACTCTGGAACCACCGGTTCATCCTGAACCCCTACAGCCACGATGCCGGCTTTTCCTATGGCTGGCAGGTCTACGCCCTGCCCGTGTACTTTGTCGGCGGGGAGCATGGCTTCGTGCTCCTGTCTGCGGCCGCCTTCATGCTGCTGCTCGCGGCCATAGGCGCGCCGCTCGCGCGCCGGTACGGGCCCACGACGGCCTGGGTCGGGATCCTGGTCGCGGGCTTCGTACTGTGCGGCGTCGCTAGGGAGTCGCTCACCAACAACGACGTTCCCCTGATGCTAGTTGAGGTGGCGGCCATTCGCCTGGCCATCGTTTCCCCGCGGCCCGCGGGCATGGCGCTGGACCTGGCAATCGGCCTATTGTGCGGATTCGCTGTGGCGATCAAGCCGCAGGGCGTGGGCACGGTCATCCTGCTGGCCGCATGGCTGCTCCTTCGGGCCGGCAGGAGGGCGCCGTCCGCCGCGTTCGCCTTCGCGGGCGGGTTTGCTCCGCTGGCGCTCGTTTGGCCACTGATCAACCTTCTGTCCTACGGGTCGCCGCTTCCCCAGATCATGCTCCTGTGGCCGCCGAGCACCGGCTACCTGCCCCAGATGCGGGAGACCATGGCCGTGCTCATGGCCAATTTCGGGCTCTGGTACAGGCTCAACTACCTCCGCATCTTCAGCCAGGGCATGGAGGGCTGGACTCTTCTTCTGCTGTGCGGCTCGCCATTCCTGTTCCTCCGGTCGGCGCGGCGGGACCCGGCTGTCCGCCTGCTTCTCGGGTTTGCGTTCGGACGGGCGCTTGCACTCACCCTCCTTTCCAGGGGAGACCCGGCGATCGTCTTTCACGACCGCTATCACCTGGCATCCTATGTCGCGATCGGCGTGGCTGTGATCATCGGCGCCTATCACGCCGTGACGGCCCGCCGGCTGCCCCGCTGGGCATTGCAGCATTATGCGGGCGCCGCCGCTGTCGTTCTCGCCACCGTCCGGCTGTTCATCTCCCCGGTCCAGATGCTGAGCCCCACAGGCAATCCCGGCAGCAATCGCGCCGAGACCCGGCCCTCGATGGCGTCGAGCACCCTCTCGGCGCTGGATTCGCTTGCCGAGCCGCGGGGCGCAGGCGGCATTGGCACGGGCTCGGACTGGGTGTCCGAATTCCTTCCCCCCGGAGCCGTCGTGGCCACGACAGTCATCGATCCCTACCAACTCGGAAGGCCGTTCCTGCAGATTCTCCCGGTAAGCCAGAACAGAATAGACCTGGCGGGGCCGCCGGGCGACATCCTCGCCGCCTTGAGGCGCGAGGGCGCCGGCTACCTGCAGCTCACCGAGTACTCGGGTCTGAACCTCTGGATGAATCCCTTGATCGGGAAGTGGCTCCAGTCAGCCCGCAGGATACCGCAGGAGCCGGGCGTGGAGCGCCTGGTCTGGTTCGATTACCCCACCGACAAGGGAGCGCAGGCGATCTACAGGATCTCCGGAGACACTGGCGGTGACCCTGCGGCCGCCGAATCCACCGAGCCGGATCACGCCGCGCTTGCGAAGGTAGCGGACGGCACCTTGTGGGTGCGCTGGCGCCCGATTCAGGCTGGCGAGATCGAGGTGCTCGGTGTCACGCGGGACGGCGGCGCTTCGGAGCTCGGGGGGACCCGCGCCTCGTTCGGCCGCTTTCCGCTGATCGCACACCTGAGGGATGTGGCCGCGATACGCCTGATTCACCGCGTCAACGGCAAGCGTTCGGCCTCCATCGACCTTCCCTATTCGGCGCCGTGAACGCCATGGGCCAGGTCCTCGCGACCTCGCACCGTCTTGGGTCGTCCTTCATCCCTCATCGAAGGGGTCGGCCCGCGATGACTTGTCTTCATGGAATCCATGAACGGCGACGGGGGGGATTATACCGCCGAGTCCTGTCGGCCCGCGCACTCGGAAAGCGCCAAGTCCCAGACCTTTGTGAGGTAATCCCGGCGCGGAAGGCTCTCCGCCTCCGATCGCCCTATGAACCTTAGCGCCTGGCCCTCGCGGCATTCAATCTCCTGGATGCCGTCGTAGCGCTCCCAGAAGAATACCAGGTCAAATCCCTCAGGGTAGCCCAGTGTGTGGGACGCGTATGTCGCAAGGAGCTTGGGACCCGCGCAGGCGTAGCGGGTCTCCTCCAAGAACTCCCTCCGGGCGCCGTCGAGGGGGGATTCCCCGGGCTCAGTGTGGCCGCCGGGCACGACCCAGATCCCCGGATCCTGTATCGTGGGGTTCTCGTCGCGGAGCTGAAGAAGGGCAGCCCCGTCGCCCCTGAGCAGAATGATCCCGGCAACCACCTTGCGCTGGGTTCGCGGGTCGGATGATGCACGGACCTCCTTGTTCCAGTGGGTTCGCCTCCAAATCCAAAGGTAGTTCGAGGCGAGGCTGATGATTGTCGAGAACCCGACCGCAAGAATTGAGGCAAGAAGGTAATTGACGCCGAGGCGATTGAGGACGTTCGCGGCGACCCACCACACCAGAAACGCCGTCCCGTTTGCCAGATGGTACTGCCAAAGCTTGAGCCAGGTCAGCCTGCCGCTTCGAAACACCCACACGTCATTGATCACGTAGCGCAGGACGGTGCAGGTCTCCGCGCAAAGGAACGTGGCGAGCGGCACGCTGATGGCGGCGTACTGAACCAAGACGTAGAGAAGCGCGGTGTTTAGGCCCATGAAGATCAGGCCCGCGGTGAACCAGCGGAGTACCGAAGCGGCCAAGGGCCTCCAGTTCTTTTCGGAAAGCTCCACGGGTCCTCGCTAGCGGTCGAGCGTCACCCGGACGGGCCTGCGCGAGTAATCCTGGGGATTCGCGACATGGACGTCGTAAAGCAGGCGACAGAAGACCGAGGCGGCCTCCCCGAGGTTTCGAAGGGAGAACGAGGAGCTGCCCTTCATGCCTACCTGGCGCCAGCTTGCGACCTCGATGAAGGTGACCCCCTGGCGCAGCAGCTTCACGTTTATCTCCGCCACGATGCTGAACCGCGTCGAGAAAAGCCGCAGCCCCCTGAGGTTGGCCACCGGGTACACGCAGGGGCCGTTGATGTATTGCGGAAAGACGTCAAAGCAGGTCGTGTAGGCCAGGCCGAAGAGCGTCGACAGGATGTTGCGCATCCTCCCGCGCTGCTCCCGGTTCTCAAAGTAGCACATGACCATGTCCGCCTTGTCCGAGTTCCGGATGAGCTCCGTGAGGGTTGCGGCCGGCAGGTCGTTGTCGCCCGGAACGATGAGCAGCTGCCGGCCGGCTGCGCGCGCGATCGCGAGCTGGAGCGACGCGCCCAAGCCGAGGTTTCTCGGGTTCCTGATGAGCACCACCCGGGGATCCCGCCCGGATATCTCCCCGACAACGGCCGCGGTCCGATCCGTGCTCCCGTCGTCCACGACCAACATTTCCGCCGACTTGCCCGGCGACGAGGAAAGCACCTGGGAGATCGCGGCGAGCGTGCCCGCGATGTTCCGCTCCTCGTTAAGCGCAGGCACGACCAGCGTGAGGTCGAGAGTCGGGGGAGGGGTGGATTTCTCGGGATGCACGCGGGTTCAGGCCGGCCTGCCGAAGAGGAGGGACCTAAGTCCCGAGAAGAAGTGGGCGATGTGCAAGACAGCTCCGCGCCTCAGATAGAGGCGGTCTCCGCGTCGATCAATCTGCCGCCCGCCTTCAAGGCGGAGCAGGCGCGCGTCGAGCACCTCCACTATGGCGTAGCGCGCCCTCAGGGCCGAGTCGGTCACGGGCCGCGGATGCTGCCGGTGGATTTCCATCACCATGCGTATCCTCATCGAGGACACGTTAAGGTTTATCAGGTTGAAGAAGCAGAAGCCGAGAAAGGCGTAGGTCAGCGTATGCAGGAGAAACAACCCGGAGGCATCGAGGGGACCTAGGGGCAGGTTCAGCAGCGACTTCAGAAGCACGCCCGCGGACGCGGCGAGTCCTACACCGAAGCTGATGAACTGCTTGCGGACGTGGCCCGCGGGATACGGCAGGCGGCTCAGCACGAGCTGCGCCGCGACGTCGATCGCGAGGCCAAGGACCGGAATCAACGCCAGATAGGCATGTCCGCTCGACAACTGGTCAACCACCTTCATTTATCCGGAAGCATTTTGCCAGGAGGCTGGCGACCCGCGCGACGCGCAGGCCGTGCGGGGTGAGGCGGTTGCCGGTCGGGGTGCCGGCGATTATGTGCTGGTCTTTCAGCGCCCTGATGCGCGGCTCGACGAAGCGCTCTTCCGTGACGAGCGCGGCAAGCTCGTCCCGGGTGCAGCCTTTTTCCGCCGCCGCCTCAAGAGCCCGAATGATAAGGAGCGAGGGGCTGGCCTCCTCGATTCCGGCATAGGTGATCAGGTAGCAGCACGCGGCCCCCGCGTAAAAGAGGCCGATGCCCGGCATGTCGGCCGGCGGCGGGTACCACGAGGCATGGGTTGCGCCCAGAACGGAGACAGCTCCCCACGCAAGCGGCGGCAGCAGCGTGAACACGAGGACAAGGGTCCTGGTCTGGCGCTTCGGAATCCGGACTCGCCAGATGAGAACATGCGCGCCGAGCGCGGACAGAAACAGGCCAAGCGCGATCAAAAGGGATGTCATGCTTGGTTCCCGCTATACCGCCCTCACCACGGCATCTTCCCCCGCGAGCTCAGGAACAGGCTGCCGTCTCGGTGGGAGGTGGGCAGGTCCGCCGCGCTGCCGGCGGCCCGCCAGCCCAGTTTCTGGGGGTACATCCCGACGCCTATCGACGACAGGTGGCTGAATATCGCCGCGGCGTTTTCGGCGCTGCCGATCTCTACCATGATGTCGAGGTGCGCGAAATCGGAGCGCTTGGATGCGAGGAGCAGCTGCCGCTCATGGCCCTCGGCGTCGATCTTCGCCAGGGTGGCCCATTCGAAGAGGGGCTCCACCGAATGGACCTTGACCTTGAAGAACTCGCGGTCGCCATACGAGTTCTTCGCCCCAGCAAGGTGACTGCCGGTGGTGTTCCCGAGGACGCGCACGAATTCCTGCTCGCCGTCCGCGGTGGACACGGCCGCCTGGATGGCCTGGACGCCGGTCGCAAGGTTCGCCTTCAGATTGGCGCACAGGAGCTCGAAATGCCGGGGATCCGGCTCATAGGCGCGAACTTCAAACCCGCACTTGGCGAGGATTATGGAGTGGAGCCCGATGTTGGCCCCGATGTCCAGGACCCGGGTGTAGCGCGCGCGGTTGGCGTTGTAGAACGCAAATATGATGAGCTCGTCGAGGCCGAACAGGTCGAGGGAGTCTATGGCGCCCATTCGTGCGTAGGGCAGCGTGATCGGCCCGAACGGCCCGAACGGCTGGGGCTTCGCCTCGGCTGATCGGAACAGCCCCTCTATCTGCTCGCGGGCCTCCGCCTTCAGCTTCAGGTAGGCCTCGGAGCCGGGGACGTGCCCAGCGCGATCATGGGAAAGGGCCGAGAATATGTCGTCGAGTTTGCTCAAGGCGGGGGGATTGGGCGGTTACATCTTCAGCGACACGCTCATTGGCTTGACGAGCATGTTGGAGAGGAACTCGGGGCGCTCAAGGAGCGGGTCGGCGTCCTCGTTGGGCCGGCCAAACTTGACCTGCGGCACAACGCGGTGCGCCGGGTTGATCTCGACGTTCAGGAAATAGGGACCCTCGGAGTCCAGCATCTTGCGAAGGGCCCCGGGTATGTCCGCGTTCAGCTCGACGGTGTCGGCGGGGATGCCGTAGGCCCTGGCGACCGCCACAAAGTCGGGGAATGCCAGGCCGCCCTCGACCGAGGTCGCGTAGTAGTGGCCCCCAAGCCACATCTCCTGCGTCTGCTGCACCATGCTGTGCCCGTGGTTGTTGATGAGCAGGATCTTTATCGGGAGGTTATGGCGGACAACCGTGGCGAGTTCCTGGATGTTCATCTGGAGGCTGCCGTCGCCCGAGATGCAGATGATCCGGGCGCCGGGCTTGGCGAAGCTGGCCCCCACGGCCCCCGGAAGTCCGTAGCCCATGGGCGTGTTGTTGAAGGCGTGGAAGAAGCGCTGGCCTGCCTTGAAGTCGAAGCCCTGCATCATCCATGCGAGGGCGCATCCGGTGTCGGAGAAGATGACCTCCCCCTCGGCGAGCGCCTCGGAGAGCTTCTGGACCATCCAGTACGGGTTGACCCTCACCTCGTGCGCATAGGCGGGGAGGCACGCCGGGTACCGCCGCTTCCACTCGGCCACCTTCGCGAGCCACGGGGACTGCCCGGGGAGCGCCGCCCCGCCGAGCCTCTCCAGGAGCGCCCCGACAAAGGCCTTGGCCTCGGCCTGTATTCCGAGGTGCAGCTTGACGCCCAGGCTCGCGAACTTGCCGATCTCGGCGGGATCGATGTCGACCATCATGACCTTGGCCTCGCGCGCGAAGGTGGAGGGGGGCGTGCCGGTGGCCTTCGTGTCCAGCCGGGAGCCGATGGAGAGGACCGCATCGGCGTTCTGCACGGCGAAATTGGCGAACCGCACGCCGTGGGTTCCGAAGCCGCCGACGGCCAGCGGGTCGTCCCCTGGCAGCAGGTCAAGCGCGGCCCAGGTCATCGCGGCCGGAGCGTTGAGGAGGCGCACGAGCGCGCGGGCCTCGTCCTCCGCATGCGCCAGGTGGATTCCCCAGCCGAGGATGATCACCGGGCGCTTGGCCTGCCTTAGCACCTCCAGGCACTGGTCGATCACGGCGGCGGGAGCCTGCGGCCGGCCCTCGGCCTCGGTCTCCCGATATTCGATCAGCTTCGAGGGATCGATGTCCATGCGCTGAAGGTCGTCGGGGATGTCCACCAGCACCGGTCCGGGGCGGCCGGCGCGCGCGATCGCCACGGCCTTCTGAAGCTCGTAGCGGATGCGGTACGGGTCCGTGACGAGCACGGCGTACTTGGTTATCGTTCGGCAGATGGAGACGGTATCCGTCTCCTGGAAGCCTATCTGGCGCACCCCCGTGCTTCCCTTGGACCGGAATGTCGCCACCTGGCCCGTCAGGTAGAGGACCGGCACGGAGTCGTAATACGAGCTGCAGATGCCCGTGATCAGGTTTGTGGCGCCGGGGCCGCTCGTCGCCACGGCGCACCCGAGTCCACCGGTCACCCTCGCGTAGCCGTCGGCCGCCATGGCGCCCGCCTGCTCATGCTGCGGGCACACGAAGCCGGTGCCCTCTGTCTCGGCGATGGAATGGATGAGGTGAAGCGACGCGCCACCCGAGATCGCGAACACGTGCTTAACTCCGCTTTCCGCTAGGAACTCGGCGACAACATCCGAAAGCTTCATTTATTGGGTGTCTTGAATTTCAGCTGGTTTCCGAACCGGCGCAATCGGTAGAGGTCTTGGTCGCCTTTCAAGGCCGATGCAAGGGCGGAGCCGCCGTCCCGCCAATCGTCCTGCACGAGGGCCATGTTTCGGCCTCCGACGACCGCCTTTCCGGCCGCCAGGCACCAGAGCAGGCAGCGGTAGATGTCGTCGTGGCTCGTGCCCGGATCTCCGGAGGCGAGGAAGTCGGCCACCTTCTTGTAGTTCCCGCCGCTCTTCTCCGGTTCGTCGAGCGTCTGCTGGTGGATCTTCGTGCGGACCATGCCGGGGCCGATGATGAAAAAGCTGGTGTCCGCGGACTCCGCGTCGAGCAGCTCGCACATCTTGACCAGGAGGATCTTCGACGCGCTGTACGCGGAATAGGCTGGGGCGGCGTTGTTGGTCCCGGAGCCCGAGAAGAACGCCACGGCGGGACGGGCCGCCCTGTCGCGCAGTTCGTGGATTTCCCTCAGGAACCTGAGCGGGGCCAGCGCGTTCACGCGGATCCCGCGCTCCCATTCATCCGGATTGCATCCAAAGAAGTCGCCGACGGGCCGCTCCGTGCCGACGGCGGCAACCACGAGGCCCCAGCGAAGGCCCCTCTCGTGAAAGCTTCGCGCCGCCTTGTCGACGCTTGCCAGGGAGGCGAAGTCGCAGGGGACGATATCCCAGTCCCTGCTCTCGGGCCCCAGAGGGCTGCCGTCCGAGCGGCGCGTCCCGGCCACCCTCCATCCGTCCGCGCCCAGGCGCACGGCCAGTTCGCGCCCGATGTCGGAGGTGATTCCCAGGATGAGCGCGGTCTTCATTGGGGCGCCGCTGCCCGGGCTCGCTGCTCGACCACGGACTCCACGTACGTGCGGATCCCTGTCTCCAGCGTCGTGTACCGGAACTCTGGGAAGGCGCTTCGGACGGCCGCGACGCTGTAGGGCCGATGGACAATCGGCCCGATCTTGCGGCCCAGGTTGTAGAGGAAGCGAAACACCTGGGTGGGTTTGTAGGGCCGGTGCACGGCCTTGACGGTCCGCGGCAGGTACTCGATTGCCACGGGGTGCCGGCAGGCCCGGGCCACGACGGCCGCCACGTCCCTGAATGAGACCGCGGGATGGGCCGCGACGTTGAGGCATCCCTCGCTCCGGTGCAGGAGGACCTTCTCGATCATGGAGATCGCGTCGTCCACGTACACGTGGCTTCGCCTCTCCTCGCCGCGGCCGTAGAGCACGATGCGGCCCTCGTTGACGGCGGAGCGCACAAAGCGGTTCGGCCCGTAGTTTCCGTGGGTGTCGCCGGGCCCGTAGATGTTCGTGGGCCGCAGGAAGCAGTGGGGGATGCTCCTTGCGGCGAGGACGGAGCCAAGGAGCATCTCGCGGCTGGTGTGCGTGAGGGCGTACAGGTCCACGGGCTCCCTCGTGGATTCCTCGTCGAGCGGGGTCTTGTGCGCGTCGTACACGGCATCGGAGCTCAAGTAGACAAAATGCGCACAGCCGCGCGCCTCGAGGGCCCGGCACACCGTGTCCGCCATCTGGACGTTGAGCATGTAGGTCCTGTAGTCCCGGCCCTTTTCAGGCGTCAGAACCGAGGTCATGACCACGGTGTCGCCGGGTCTGAAAACCTCCGACAGGGGACCTGCCGATTCCGGGCGCGTGAGGTCGATCTCGCCGCTGCCGACGCTGACGCAGTCGACCGAGCCCGCCTCCAGCCGGTTGCGCAGATGGGTGGCCAGGAAGCCCTTCGCGCCGAGGATCACGACGCGGTCCGGACGAACACCCTGGGAGTTTCCGTGCTTTAGCATGTGCTTGATGTGGCTCGACCCGCGGGCCCGTTCCTACCGGTTTCCCGGCCCCAACGCACGCGGTAAAGCGGCGCTCACGAGCATGACGGCGTGCGCCTTGATGACGGCCCGCCCTCCCTGGATGGCGACGACCCACTCCTTATGGGGCGCGTCCTTGCGCAGGTACGCGGCCCTGAGGGACGGGTAGTCGTCGATCAGGGGCCTGAACTCCGGGCGGTCGATCCAGAACACGACGCAGCCCTCGGGATAGGGAAGGCTGGGAAGCGGTCCGCCGTATTCGTGCCGGAAGCTCATTCGCGGGGCATAGCGGTCCAGGACCGGCCTGCCGTTCTCCGTGACATGCCACGTCGGCACGTCGGCGGTGCCCTTGAGCAGGAATTCGGGGACGCCGCTGTAGTTCCGGTTGTTGTCGGGATGCACGACGATGATGTCGTGGCCCCTGGAGAACTCCAGCAGCTCGCCCTCGAGGCGCCACATGTTGTCCGCCCAGGGCTTCGACTCCTGGACGATCTCGAGCTTCGCCTGCAGCGGGAACGTGGCGTACGCGAAACCGGCCCAGAACAGCGCCGCAAGCCCGATGAAGCAGGCGCCCATCCGCGTCCGCGAGACCGTTGCGAGCGCGATGCTGCCAAAGCCCAGCAGCGCGACGGCCGCCTCAAAGAAGGTGGTCCCGGCCGGCCGCTTGTAGACGAAGTAGGCCCAAGCGGCTCCGCCCGCCAGCGCCGCGGCAAGAACCCAGAAGGTCGCGCTTCTGCGCTCCCTCGTCCGCAAGGCGATGCCCGCCGAGACGAGGATCGCCAGGAGGTAGAAGGCGATGATGTAGCCGTATGAGTAGCCGGTCAGGGAGCTCCTGAAGTCGGACGCCCAGAAATTCGCCTCGCCGCCGGGATTGCGGATGGTGGCCAGCCACCTCGGGAACATGCCGAGGGCCGCCGACAGCCTGAACTGGTAGAACCACAGGATGACGAACAGGAATCCCAGGGCGGCGCCCAGGGCCGCTGCGGCGGCCCTGCGGATGAGGGGCCCGGCAGCCGCCTTCTGCCGGAGGAGCAGCGGCACGATGACGGTGCAGGTGATCATGGCCATCGTGACCTTGTTGGCGCAGGCGATGCCGACGAACGCCCCGGCCGCGAAGAATGTCGCCGCGCCGGGCCGGGCCCCGACAGGCCGGTTCCAGGCCAGCTGGAAGAGCCACACGGCCCCCAGGGTGAGCAGGATGTCGATGTGGTAGTAGTCCGGCAGGGTGTAGTAGTAGAACCCTATGGTCTTCGTGAGGTAGAGCGGCCCGAGGGCCGCAAGCCCCAGGAGCGCCAGGTCGGCCATGCCGAGCGCGCGCTTGATCGCGGCCGAGAAGAAGACCGCGATCCCCGAGAGGACCACGAGGCTCGTGAACGTGTAGGCGTACCAATGGGTCCTGTCGAAGAGGTCCGCCGCCGGGAATCGGGTGACGCCGTCTATGACCCGCATGAGGGTCGTCTGTATCGCCGTCGTCAGGAAACCCGCGAGCACCCACACGGACGCCCCCTCTCCGCGGATCAGGCGTTCGCTGAAGAGGAAACGGTACGCGAGGGACTCGTTCCCGATCGTCAGTGGGTCTGCCCTGAAGCAAAGGAGGGCCACGAGGGGCAGGGCGAAGGCCGCGGAGAAGGCGGCCGCCACTGCGAGCCTTGCGGTCGTGGCGCGAGTCGATGCCGGTTCAGGTGAGGGGCCCGGGGGTGGCATCTTCAGGGCCGGCCAATCTGCAGGCAGCGCAACCCCGCAGCCGAGCATTCCCCGACGCTCATCGACGCGAAGGGATCGACGACCAGCTTCCCCGCCAAGCGCTTGCGCACCTCCGATGGCGCTATCGCGGAGAACTCCCTCCAGGGCGTCATGACGACGAGCGCGTCCGAATCGGCGAGGGTCTCCAGCGCGCTCGCGCGGAGGGTCACGTGGGGAAAGAGCGACGGGTCGACCCTGGCCGCGGGGTCGTAGGCCTGGAATCTGCATTCCGGGAGCGCGCGCATCAGCTCCAGCGAGGCGGAGTTCTTGATCGAATGGGTGTCCTGCTTGTAGGCCAGGCCCCAGACGGCGATTCGCGCCGTCGGTTTCGCCGCCGTGAGCTCGCGGGCCAGGATGCGCAGAGCCCATGATTTCGCATGCGCGCTGTTTCGAATCCATGCGTCGACGACACCGGCCTCCGTGCCGAATCCAGCAGCCAGGCCCCTCACCGTGACGAGGTCGCGCTCGAGGTTTCCGCCCGCGATCCCCAGGCCCGGCTTCAGGTAGGCGTGGGGCCCGATCCGCTTGTCCAGCCGAAGGGCGGGGGCGATCTCGGTCCAGTCGGCCCCGATTGTCTCGCAGAGCTCGGCAAGGGTGTTCGTCGTGCTGACGGTCGACACAAGGAAGAGGTTTATCGCTATCTTCGCCAGCTCGGCGCTCTCGTAGCGCATGACCAGGACCGGGCAGCCAAACGCGGACTGCCACGCGCTCAATTCCCGGGGAAGGGCTGCGGCCGGCTCCGCGGCCCCGACAATGAACCGCTCCGGCTCCATCGCACGCTTTACGGCCGCGCCGAAGATCAGCGTCTCAACCTGGTAGAACCAGCGCTCCGGCCCGAACCCGGTGCGGCCGACGAGGGAACGCATGTAGCCCGGCCTCACCTGGCTCATGACGACCGCAACGGCATCCTTGGATAGCGCCTGCGACGTCTTCTCGATGAGGCCCGTCAGGGGGCCCAGATCGCTCTCGTTGGCCTCGTTCGTGCGGACGTCTAGCGCATAGAAGACGAGCCCGCATTTGGCGAGGTCCGCGGCCTCGCTCGAGAAGGTGATCCGCGCCCGGCTCTTTCCAAACAGCTCCTGGAATCCCGGCTCCTCGATCGGGATGACGCCTTCCTGAAGGCGCTCCACCAGCGAAGCGTCGGGATCGTAGCAGAGGACGTCCATGCCCTTGGCCGCCGTCGCAAGGCTGTAGTTGAGCCCCAGGTGCGAGAGTCCGATGAATCCGATCATAGGCGGGCCGGCTCCTTCTTTTGCGCCCTGCAGGTCGCGGCGATCCCTTCCCGCCAGGGCGTGATCCCGAAGTCCGGAAACGCCCGCTTGATCTGGGCCGCGTCAAACGGGCGGTAGCCATTGTGGGGCATTGCCCCGGTGCGGGGCGAGCCCGTCACGGCGGGACTCGGGGAGAACTGGCCGGCCGTGTATTCCGCCAGCTCGCGAAACGAGGCAACGTCTCCGGACACCGCGTTGAGGATCCCGGAGCTCCGCCTGGCGACCATCCGGGTGAGCAGCTCCGCGACATCCTCGATAAAGACATGGTCGCGCCTTTCCTCCCCGTCCCCGAAGAGGACGATTGCTTTCCCCGCGCCCGCCAAGCGGCGAAACCGGTTCGGCCCGTAACCGTTGTGGGGATCTGCGGCGCCGTAGATGAGGGTCGGCCTCAGGATGCCGATGGGGCCGGGGAACTCCGACCGCAGCAGGACCTCGCGGGCCAGGTGCATCGCGCCGTGGGGCGAGCCCGGCTCCGCGCACGACTCTTCATTCAGGGGAATGGGCGAGTCCCTGTACACCGCGTCGGAGCTGACATAGATCAGATGCGCCAGGTCCGCACTCCTGATCGCGCCGCACACCGCCTCCGCCATGCGGACATTCTCGACAAGCATCGCGGCGTTCCTGCACGGCGCTTGTGCGGAGATGAAGACAAGGGTGTCCCCCGGGGCGAGCAGGTCGCGCAGGCGCGCGGCCGCCCCCGGACCAAGGAGATCCATGTCCCCGTGCCCCAGGCCGAGCGTCCCGATGCCGCTCGCAGCCAGGCGGCGCAGGCTCGCAGCCCCTACAAACCCGGCGGCGCCGAGCACGATGGCGCGCCTGGGCTTCTCGGTAGGCGACAGCAGGTGGGTGAGCATGGGGAGGCGGGTTGCCTAGGGTTTCCGCCCGTCGCCCAGCTTCCGGCGGACGTCGTTGAATATGCCGTTGATCCAGATGTCGTTGTCGATGTTCGTGGCCGGATTGGCGCAGAGCCCGAGGAAATGCTCGTATTCGAGCCTCCAGGTGGGATCGGGGCACTTGATGGTCTCCGACTCCTCCTCCGGGCGCCCGCTCGGAAGTACCCGCTGCCTGAGGGTGAAGGTGCTCGGTCCCCACTTGCAAAGGCAGTCGATGTGGGCCGAGCCGCGCTCGGCGAACACATCGCAGCGAAACGTGTTCCGCCACGATAGGAGCGACATTTCGAAGTCGAGCTCGGGGGAGCTGCCGCGGAATCCGAAATGAAAATGGTCGCTTGCCTTGTTCTCGAAGCGGTCGTCCCGCCACACCTCGGCCTTTGCCGTGGGGGCTCCGAAGAGGAAGAGCGTCCAGTCGAGGAGATGGGACCCCAGGTCCGGGAAGACGCCCAATCCCTGGTCCCGCCAGGCGGAATCTCGCACGTCGCGGGCGGTACCGTTTCCGTAGAAGAACTTCGCGAGGTAGATCTTCCCAAGGGCGCCCGAATCGAGCGTCCGCTTCAGGCGCACGATGTGCGGCTCGAAGCGGTGGTTGTAGGCCGTGTAGCAGGCGGCGCGCTTCTTGACCGCAAGGTTCCTCAGCCTGGCGAGCTCGCCGTCCGACTCGGCGATCAGGGGCTTCTCGACCAGCACATGCTTCCCGTGCCCGAGCAGGTACGTGAGAAGGGGCAGCTTCACGCCGTCGGGGGTGCAGACCAGAGCCGCATCATAGTCGGCCAGCGGCACGTCCTCTATCCCGCGATACCTGGCGCCCGTTGCCACCGGGTCCACGGTGGCGACGGCGTCGCTTCCGGCGATGGCAAGCCGCTTCCTGCCCTGGACGCCCAAGCCGACGACGATGACTCTCATTTCATTCGTAGTGTGTCTGCTTCTGGACCTTGGCCAGCTTCTTCAGGACCTCCTCCGGGGAGATCGGCTCATTGCCGTCGCGCTCGCAGGCGATTGCCGCCGCGACGGAACCCAGGATCGACGCGATGACCGGGGATCCGCCCCTCGCCAGCGACAGGGAGGCGTAGGCGAGGAGGGCGTCGCCCGCGCCGACGGCGTCCACGACATTCTCGGTGAGGCTGTCCACCGTCAGGAAGGAGCGGACATTGGGATCCGGCGCGCGGTAGGTGATGATTCCCCGCTCTCCCATCTTGAGGATGAGGTACTTGCAGTTGGCCCGCCGGTAGAGCTCGAGGGCGAGCGGCCGGACTGTCGAGTCCTGGTCGCCCATGGAAAACCGGGCCTCCCGTTCGTTGGGCGTGATGAGGTCGAACCCCTGGAATTCAAGGATGTTGCCCCAGCGGCTGGCCACCTGGCTGTCGGCCACACGGAGCCGGCCCTTCGGAATCGCAGCCGCCAGAACCGGGATCGTGCGGGCGTTGAAGATACCGTGGCGAAAGTCGCTGAAAACCACGACCTCCGCGGGCGTCTCGGAAATGGACTTGGTGAACAGGCCGAGCGTCCTGTCTGACACCGGCCTGTTGTCGAGCTTGTCGACCTTTAGCATGCGGTATCCGCCGGCGGTAAACACGTTCTTCTGCGTGGTGGGGCGGGTCGGGTCGATGATCGCGTCGCACTCGACTCCGTAGTCCCGCAGATCTATTAGGACGTAGTCCTTGAGCGCGTCGTCCCCCAGCACCGTCGTGAACCTGACCTCGGCGCCCGCCATCTTCAGGTGCTTCGCGACAACGCCCGCGCCGCCGACGAAGTCGACCTGGCGCTCGTACTTGAGGCTCATTGTCGGCGTCTTCGTGTTTCCGCCGATCAGCGAGCAGTAGGTGTACGAGTCGACGATCGTGTCGCCGACGACGTGGACCTTGACCCCCTTGAACTT
>CAYVKH010000018.1:0-62017 GCA_964451965.1 uncultured Opitutaceae bacterium | reverse complement strand
GGATCTTGTCGCCCGGCTGCAGCGAGGACGTGTAGACGGCGAAGTTGGCCTGCGAGCCCGAGTGGGGCTGGACGTTGGCGTGCTCCGCGCCGAAAAGGCGCTTCGCGCGGTCGATCGCGAGCTGCTCGACCTTGTCGACGAATTCGCATCCGCCGTACCAGCGCCTTCCGGGATATCCCTCGGCGTACTTGTTCGTCAGGACGCTCCCCTGCGCCTCGAGCACGGCGGGGTACGTGAAGTTCTCGGAGGCGATCAGCTCGATGTGGCTCTGCTGGCGGCCAAGCTCGGCCGTGATGGCCGAGTGGATTTCGGGATCGAGTTCCTTTAGCGGCGCGGTGTTCAGCATGGGGGGAAACGCAACGCTCGCGCAAAGCGCCCCGGAGGCAAAACTTTTTCGCGTCCTACGAGGGGGCGCAGCCGCCCCGCCTACCGGCCTGCGATGACCTGGGCCGGGATCGTCTGAAGGTACGCGACGATGGACGGGATCGCGGCGACCATCTCGTCCCGGCTCGCCTCGTAGGCCGGCAGGTGCAGCCCGTAGGGATCGGGAATCTCCATGTTGTCCTTCGTCCCGGTGAACTCCCTGAACAGGTGGAGGCGCGGCGGGACCGGGTCCGCCATCAGATCGATCATGTCCCGGTGGGATTCGGTCATGCAAAGCACGAGAAAGGACTGATCCAGCAGATCCTGGGTCAGCGGCCGGCTGACATGGCCGTTCAGGTCGATCCCGACCTTCTTGAGGGCCGTCACCGCATGGGGGCTGGCGGGCTGGCCCGTTCGGCTGGCCACGCCTGCCGAGGCGACCTTGACCGAGCGAAGCGGCTCAGCCTGCGCCGAGAGCGCGTGCTGGAGGAGCGCCGCGCCCATCGGGCTTCGGCAGATGTTGCCCGTGCATACGACAAGGATGTGTCCCGGTTCGGGCATCGGTCGGGAAAATGGACACGGATCGCCTAAAAAGGCAAAACCGTAAGTTCTCGTCCACAGCGATTGTTAGACCTTTTTGAGGGCGAGCAGGCCCCTGTGCAGCTGCACCGCCCGCTGGAGAACGGCGTCGACCAGGGGCTTCGGGGGCAGCGGCTTGTCCGCCGGAATGTCGGGCGCGTCGCCGTCCGAGATGTGCTCCTTCTCGAGGTAGGCCTCGTCGATCCGGGGCTTTTCCGGGTAGTCGCTCAGGAGCGACTCGACCGTGGCTCCCGACTCGAGGGCGTCGTACGCGCGCCGGTCCTCCTCGGGCGACACCCGCACCGCGATGTCGGGCGCCGTCCTGGCCGACTGGGGCGCGAGGACAATGAGGCCGGGCGGGCCGTTGCCTGGAAGCGCGGCGAGGAGCGGGGGCGCCGTCATGGAATTCTCAAGGACGAAGATCGGCGCATGGGTGGAGACGTTGAACGTCACCCAGGCCCTGAGCGCCGAGGCCTCCGCCTCGCCGGCCTTTGCGAAGCGCAGGTCAAGGACGCAGGCTCCGGGGCGCCCGGACGGCGGGGAGGGCAGGTCCCGGGGGAGCTCGCGCACCCTGTAGTAGGCAAGGCCCTGCCCCAAGTCCCTCGCGGGCGTCGCGCCGGCGGCCGCGGGCGCAAGGGCGCAGGCGGCCAGGAGGAGGGTGCTGAGGCGCGCGGTGTGATTCAAAGGCGTTGCAACTGCCGGGCCCCGATGTCCCGACGGTAATACTTTGAGGCGCATGCGATCGATTCGCAAGCGGCGTAGGCCCCTGCGGCCGCGGTTCTAAGCGAGGCGCCCGTCGCGGTGACCCCAAGGACCCGGCCCCCCGAAGTGACAAGGCGGCCCGAGGCGTCGCGGGAGGTGCCCGCATGAAGGATGGTGACGCCGGGTGGAAGGCTCGCGGGGAGGTCGATGGCGTCGCCGGAGGCGTAGGCGCCGGGATACCCCTTTGCGCTTATCACCACGCAGATCGCATGCTCGGGTCGCAGCTCGAGCTTGTACCCGCGGAGCCTTCCCCTCGTCGCGGCCCAGAGGAGGTCAAGGGGATCGGTGGCGAGCCTCGGAAGCACCGCCTGCGTCTCGGGGTCCCCGAAGCGGGTGTTGAACTCAAGCACCTTCGGACCGTCCGCCGTCAGCATGATCCCGACGAAGAGCGTGCCGCAGAAGCCCAGGCCCTCGGACGCGATCGCCTCCACCGACGGCCTCACGATGCGCTGCTCGATCTGCGCCATGAGCGCGGGAGTGACGACTTCCGCCGGGGAGTAGGCGCCCATGCCGCCGGTGTTCGGGCCCGTGTCGGCGTCGCCGATGCGCTTGTGGTCCTGGGAGGTCGGCAGGATCACATAGTCGCGGCCGGAGACGACGACCAGGATCGACGTCTCCTCGCCCTGCAGGCAGTCCTCGACCAGGATCTGCCGGCCGCCCGAGCCGAATTTCCCCTGCTCGAGCATGGCCACCACGGCGGCCTCGGCCTCGGCAAGCGTCGTGGCGACGACCACTCCCTTTCCGGCCGCGAGCCCGTCCGCCTTCACGACGATCGGGATCGGCCTGGAGCGGAGGTAGCCGAGGGCGGGCGCGGTCTCGCTGAAGAGCCCCGCCTCGGCCGTAGGGATCCCGTACCTGACCAGGATCTGCTTGGTGTACGTCTTCGAGGCCTCGAGCCGCGCCCCCGCGGCGGTGGGCCCGTAGACGGGGATCCGCGCCTCGGCGAGGCGGTCCGCGAGCCCCATCACCAGCGGGACCTCGGGCCCCACGACCACGAGCCCGACCGCTTCGCGGCGGGCGAGCTCCACGAGGCCGGCCACGTCGTCGGCCTTCACCGGGAAGCACGCGGCGTCCGCGGCGATGCCCGCGTTGCCCGGCGCGCAGAGCATCCTCGGCCTGGCGGGCGACGCCGCGAGGGCCCGGACAAGGGCGTGCTCGCGCCCGCCGGAGCCGACGACGAGGACGGAGCGGGGAAGGTCTGCCGGATTCAAAGGACCTGGAGCTTCTTCCTGTAGAACGCCACCACCTCGGTCGGGTCGTCCGAGAAGAGGATGTAGTCGGCCATCCACGCGGGGGCCCGCCCGGTCCGGATCATTTCACGGATCTGGCGCCGCAGGTCGGACCAATACTTGGAATTGAAGAAGACGTAGGGCACCCTAGGCCGTATCCCCAGCTTCAGGTTGCACAGCTCGATCCCGATCTCCTCCAGGGTGCCGACGCCGCCGACGTTGAAGATGCAAAAATCCGCGACCTCGAACCATTTCTGCCGGAAGTGCCTCGACACCTCCTGGAACGTGTTGAAGAAATCGACGCCGAGCTCGGGCGGCTGCGCCTCGAGCTCGAGGAAGCAGGCGCCCGTGAGCGCCCCGTTGCTTCGCGCCTGGTCGGTGGCCAGGCGCATGACGCCGCCCCCGCCGCCCGTCAGGACGCCCAGGTTCGGGCCGATGAACGACGAAAGCTGCTCCACCAGCCCCGAGATGCGGTCGGTGTCGGGCTTGTCGAGGCCGACCGCGGAGCCGTAGAAGGCAAGGATCGTGGTCTCCTGGAACCTCCGGCCTATCTCCTCGCGGACGAAGAAGCCGTGCTCCTTCTTGTAGATGTGCAGGTACAGGTCGTTGGTCAGCTCGTCGTACCAGTACGCCTGGACGTTGATGGCCTCGAAGATGTCCAGGCGCGCGTGGGCGTTGCTTGAAAGGAAGTAGCCGTGGGTGCGGGAAGCCTTCCGGAATATGACGCGCCTCAGCCTCATGTCGGGTATACGGGTCAGCAGCTCGATGTGCTCGAGGAGGTCGGGAAAATAGTCCAGGACCAGGGTGTCAGCGTCCTTCGGCGCCGCATCCATCGCCTGGATCATGGTCCGGTGGCCGCAGGTTCCGCTGTTCTCGGCGTAGAGCCTCTTCACGTCCTCGGCGGTGCCCCCCTTCAGGCATATGGAGCGGTTCTCCATGGTGGCGCTCTGCCCCTTGACGGAGATGCCGGTCTTCGGGCGCGCCTCCGCCAGGTCCCGCGGCGGCCGCTCGTCCAGGTTGCGGTAGATCTCCGCCGCCGCCCCGAGGAGGCGCTGGCGCCTGCGCGACAGCGCGTTGAATTCGGGATCCTTGGCCTCGGGCGCGCGAAAGATCTCGACCGACACCATGGGATTCACGACCGGGTGGTCGCCCGTGTTGTAGATCTCGAGCATGATGTTCGTTCCGAACGTCTTCACGGGGTCGAGGAGCACGGCGCTCGTGTGGATCCCGAAATTGCCCGCGCCCTGGTTGAGGACGACGTAGTGCTCCTTGAGGTACATCGAGCAGCTCGTTATGATTCCGGAGCGGGGCGGGATCGCCAGGGGCGACGCATCATGGCGGATCTGGACCTTGTCCAGGAAGCCGCGCCCGGCCGCGCCGCTGACGATGAGCTCGAAGTTGAGGCGCTGGAGACGGGAGCTCAGGGTGTAGCTGACCTGGTGGGGGGTCAGGAAGACCGATCCCTGCCGGTCGATGCTGATCGTGTTGGGGAGCTTGAGCTTGTTCTCCTTGATCGCGGCCCAGATCTCGTCGGACGACAGCTTGGCCACCGCGGGCGCCAGGAAGAGCCGGCCCACCGGCACGCCCGAGCGCAGCAGCTTCTTCCAGTAGCCGGAGTTCGGGAAGCTCGCGTCGAACATGAACGCCTCGACGACAAGGACCAGCCGGTTGCCGTCCACCTCGAGCGCGCCCTGCGCCTGCATCTCGACCCCGATTCGGGCCAGGGAGCTGCGCTCGGTGAACTTGAGCTCGCCCTTGAACGACTTCATGAAGTCGAACTCGGCCGGGTTGCGCGGCCAGAAAGCGAGCGCAAGGGTCACGGTCAGCTCGTCCTTGCTCCTCACGGTCAGGATTTGGCCGTCCTGACTGGTCCAGAATTGCTCGGGGCTCATGTTGGGAACCGCAAAGGCTGGCGGATCGCGCCCCGGGACTCAAGCGGCTAACGGCGCTAAACAATTGCAAAGGGCGCGGGGCGATGCCATGTGTCCTGACCTCATTGCATGAAAATCCACACCTCGCCAGCGGCCCTGGTCTTCACCCTTCTTGCGGCGGCGTCGGCGGCTTTCGCCGACGATGCCAAGGTCGTGGCCCCGGTGCCGGCGGCCGCCGCCGCGGCGGCCCAGCCGGCTGCCGCCGCTCCCGCGGCGCCCGCCTACACGAACGCCCAGCTCCTTGAGGAGTTCGGCTGGTTCATCGGCAAGCGCACCGGCCTCTCCGAGCTCGGGCTCAACCCCAAGGAGTCCGAGCAGCTTGTGAAGGGCATACTTGCCTCCCTCAACGGCCTGGAGTCCCCCTACGAGATCCAGAAGATCGGGTCCGAGATGACGGAATTCATCCAGAAGAAGCAGGCCGCGATACTTGAGAACCTGAGAAACAAGAACCTCGGCCAGGCGGCCGCTTTCTTCGCGAAGCTCAAGGAGGACAAGAACGTCGTGGAGCTGCCGAGCGGCCTGAGGTACGAGATCGTGAGTCCCGGCCTGGGCGCCGTGCCGAAGCCGGTCGACACCGTCAAGGTCAACTACACCGGCACCCTGATCGACGGGACCGTGTTCGACAGCTCGGAGCGCCAGGGGAAGCCGATCGAGTTCGCATTGGACAAGGTGATCCCCGGCTGGACAGAGGGGCTGCAGAAGATCGGCAAGGGCGGGAAGATCAAGCTCTTCGTCCCCCCGCAGCTCGCCTATGGGGACGACGGCCGCCCGGGGATTCCCCCAGGCTCGGTCCTGGTCTTCGACGTGGAGCTCCTCGATGTGACGCCCGCCCCGGCCGCTGCGGCGCCAACCCCGGCTAAGTAGGGGCGAATCTGCAGGCCCGAATCACCTGAATCCTGCGGATGTAAACCTGTACCTTGTCGGCTTCATGGGCACCGGCAAGACGACCATTGGGCGCCACGTAGCCCAACGGCTGTGCTTCAAGTGCGCGGACAGCGACCATGTGATCGAGCGCAGGGCGGGAAAGCCCGTCGCGCGGATATTCTCCGAGGACGGCGAGGCCGCCTTCAGGGCGCTCGAGGAATGGTTCGTCGAGGAGGGCCATTCCCCCGAGAGGCTGGTGGTGGCCTGCGGCGGGGGCCTGGTCGTGCAGCCCGGCATGCTTGCGAAGCTCGCGGCACGGGGTGTCGTCGTCTGCCTCCACGCCTCGATCGAGACCATCCTTTTGCGCACCAAGCGCCTGCGCTCCGAGCGGCCGCTGCTCGACGTGGAGGATCCCGACGCCCGGGCACGCGCGCTGTACGCCGAGAGGGAGGCCACCTACAGGTCGGCGGGCACCGTGATCCTGACCGACGCCCGGCCGCTGGCGGAGATCTCGGCGCACGTGATCAGGGTGTGGCGCCGCGAGGCGGAGGACTTCGTCCGCAGAAACGCTCACGGCGGGGGGTGAGGCCATGGCAGCCCGCCAGGAGGAACTGCGAGAGCGGCTGAGGGGTCTCGGCTTCGAGGAGATTCGGTTCGTCGGGCTCTCCCCCGGTCCCGAGGGCGACGCCCTCCGCGCGTGGCTCGATTCCGGCTACCACGCGGACATGATCTGGATGGAGCGGACGGCGGCGAAGCGGATGGACCCGGGGCTCGTCCTGGACGGGGCGCGCTCCGCCATCGTCCTGGGCGTGAACTATCTTCAGGGCTCCGGCAACGGGGGGACTCCGGCCGGCGCCGCGCGGACGGGGACCTGGGCGAGGTACAGCCTCTACCGGGACTACCATGATGCGCTCAGGCCCGCGCTGGCGCGGGCCGGGCGGATGCTTGAGGAGACCTGCGGCGCCGCCGCCTCGGACTACCGCTACTACGTGGACACGGGCCCGGTGCTGGAGCGCGCCTGGGCCGCCCGCTCCGGCGCCGGCTTCATCGGGAAGAACTCGATGCTCATCTCGCGCACGCACGGGAACTGGATGTTCATCGCGTCGATCCTGACGCGACTTGAACTCGAGCCCGATCCGCCGCTTCGCGGGCGCGGCGACCCCGGGGCAGTCGGGCTGCTCTGCGGCAAGTGCACGCGGTGCATGGACGCGTGCCCGACGGGCGCGTTTCCCTCCCCGGGCGTCGTGGACTCCCGGCGCTGCATCTCGTACCAGACGATCGAGAACCGGGGCGTCATCCCCGCCGAGCTCCGGCCCGCGATCGGCAACCGGGTCTACGGATGCGACACCTGCCTCGAGGTCTGCCCGTGGAACCGGTTCGCCAGGGAGGGACGCAGGATGATCCTCTCGTCGAGGGGGGACATAGCGTCGATTCCCCTGAGCGAGCTCCTCGGGATGACGCCCGGGCGTTTTGCCGAGGTGTTTCGCGGCACCGCGATCAAGCGCGTGAGGCTGGCCGGCCTGCTGCGCAACGCGTGCGTCGCCGCCGGGAATTCGGGCGACGGGGCGCTGGTGGAGCCGTTGCTGCGCCTCGTGACGCACGAGTCGCCTGTCGTCCGCGCCCACGCGGTCTGGGCGGCGCGGAGGCTGGGAGCCGGCGACCGCCTGGCGAAGGCCAGGATTGCGGAGCGCGATCCGGCCGTCCTGGCCGAATACGGGTCCGCGCTGGGCCCGCCGGCGTGAGGGGCTGCAACCTGGCGATGAATTTCGACCGCACAGGCCCCGCGGCCGCAGACGCTTCCAGCCGGCAGCCGGCGGCCACGCACGCCCTGGCCCTGGCCGCGCTCTTCGCGGCCGAGCTGGCGCTGTTCTGGTCGGCGACAAGCCGCCACGTCTCGTGGGCCTACCCGAGGTGGTATGACCAGTTGCAGTACCTGGACGAGGCCTACAATGGGTACGACTGGATGCGGCTCCACGGGTTCGCCTCCGGGGTCCGGCACGTGCTCGGCCACGTGTCGCCGCAGGGGTCGCTGCACGGCCTTCTTGCGCTGCTCGTCTTCGCCGTCACCGGGCCGTCGCGGACGGCCGCCCTGGCTGTCAACCTCCTCGCGTTCCTGGCGCTCCAGGCCGCCACCTTCCTGTCGGTGAGGCGCGTCTGCGGGGGGTACCCGCTTGCGTGGGCCTCGGTGGGGCTGCTGGCGGCAGCAGCCGGACCATGGTCCGGGGGAGGGGGCTCCGCCGCCGACTTCCGGTTGGACTGGATGGCCTCCTGCGCCTACGGCGTGGCGCTTGCGGTTGCAGCCGCGGGCGGCTGGTTCCGATCGGCGCGCTGGTCGGCGATGCTCGGCGCCGCGGTCGGGTTGGTTATGCTGACTCGGTTCCTGACCGCCGTGTATTTTTCGATCATCTTCCTGGTCGCCTTCGCATGGATTCTCTCCCGGCCGCGAAGATGGAGCCGCTGTGCGCGGCTCCTCCTGTCGGCCGCCTGCGCGCTGGCCGTGTCGGGCTGGGCCCTATGGCGCGCGCGGCGCGTCATGTACGATTACTATTGGATGGGGCACATTGCGGGTTCGGAGCGGGCGCTGCGCGACTCGCATCTCGGCCTGGTTTCCTCGATGGCGAGGGTCTGCTCTGAGATTCTTCTCAGGCAGGTCGGATGGCGGGCGATGGCGCTGGGCCTTGCCGCAGCCGCCGCTCTTCTAGCGTGCAGGTGGATGTCCAGGTCGCGGGCCGGGCAGGCGCGAAATCCGGCTGCGGATGCGCGCGGAGCGTGGGCGATGGCGCTCCTCTTCGCCGCCGCACCGGCCGGCGTGCTCGTCCTTCACCCTGAGAAGGCTTCGGCGCCCTTCTCGATAATCCTCCCCGCGGCGGTGTGGGTGATGGTCCTTGCGCTCTCCCGTCTCTCGCGCCGGACTGGGCCGGCCTGCGGCGCCGCCACATTCGGGGCTGTCGCCCTCATGGGAGCGGCATTCTTCGGCGCGGGTCAGTTGGGAAGCGCGCCCCCAAGGGAGCTGGAGGCCGAATTTCGGGACGTGAACGCCCTCAGCGACTACCTGTATTTCCGCTCCGAGGAGGCTGGGCTTACGCACCCGCGCGTCGCCGTCACGATGGATGTCGACGCGCTCAGCGCGGAGATCTTCCGGCTCGTCGGCCGCGAGCGGCACCAAAGGCTTCTGCCCTTCGTTGCCACGCTGCCCACGGGGCTGTTTGCCACAACGCCTGAGATCGTGATGGCGCGCCTCGCGGAGAGCGACTTTGTATGCCTCGTCACGAGGGCGCCGATCAACTGGCCCTTCGATCGGCAGATGATGGCGATGCTGGCCGAGACGCGCGGCTGGTGCGACGGGAATCTCCGGCACGCCGGCGACTTGGAAACCGCCGAGTTTGCCGCTGCCGTCTATGAGCGGAAATCGCTGGCGCGCCCGCCCGGGGGCGGGGTGGATCTGAGGAGGATGATCGCCGACGCCTCGCAGGGGCCCGCGCATGCCCGGGCAAGGCCGCCGGAACGGCCCGTATTCCTGACTCCCGCGAGGCTGTCGTGGACGACCAAGGGTGAGCTGCGGTACGCGGTGAAGACGGCTTACAGCCCGGTCACGTTGCGGGCGGCGGCCCTGGCCGAGGGCCTCGGCTTTGATCCCCTGAGCGGGGAGATCCGGGGTTTGTTTCCCCGCGAGGGGGTCTTTGAGGTGACCCTGGCGGCGGAGAACGAAAGGGGAGTGAGCCGGCGGGCGGTGTCGTTTCGCGTGACGGGTGCGTCCTGGGACGCGGAGATTGACCCGCCAAGGGAGGCCAGGGTGGGTATTCCGGTCGACATCGGGTTCGGCGCGTTCGACGTGGACGGCGGGCTCAACTACATCGACGTGACGGACCTGACTACGGTGACCTCCCTCGGCCGCGTCGTGCCCGACAGCGAGCAGCACGCGATCTGGCAGGGCCATTTCGAGCTGACGTTCGCCGGGGCCGGCCGGCACACGGTGCAGTTCAGGTTCGTCCGATATGATCCCGGCAGCAGGGAGCCCTACGTCTTCGTCGACCGGACGTGCGCTGTCGACGTCGCCCCCTGAGATCAGCGCATCTGCTCCGGCTCGGCGCGGAGCATGTCGGAGAACTCCTGGTTCTCGCCGCCCATGCCCCAGACAAAGTCGTAGTTGCTCGTTCCCGCGCCGCTGTGGATGGACCAGGGGGGTGACAGGACGGCCTCGCAGTCGTGGACCACCAGGTGGCGGGTCTCCTGGGGTTGCCCCATGAAGTGGAACACCGCGCTGCCCGGCCTGATGTTGAAGTAGAGGTACACCTCCGAGCGGAGCATGTGGGTGTGCGGGGGCATCGTGTTCCATATGCTCCCCTGGGCCAGGCGCGTCACGCCCATCACGACCTGGCAGGTGGCGAATGCGCCGGGATGAATCAGCTTGTAGAGCGTGCGCTCGTTGGCGTTCTCCCTTCCGCCGAGCTGCTCGCCGCGCGCGCCGAGGAACACCACGTGCCTGGAGGCGTGCTTCGCGTGGGCGGGATAGCTGAGGAGCCAGAGGCGCGCGGGCTCCGAGGGGGAGAGCGAGCGGAACGTCACCTCGCTTGATCCCCGGCCCAGGTAGAGGGCGTCCAGGTTCCCGAGGCTGTATTCCGTTCCGTCCACGCGCACCAGGCACGGCCCGGCAAGGTTGACCAGCCCGGCCTCGCGGCGCTCGAGGAGGAATGCGCTCTTGAGCTCGGGCGGGTTCGGAAGCGGGATCGGCGTCTCGCGGGGGCATATTCCGCCGAGTATCGTGCGGTCCGTTTCCCAGTAACGCAGCCGGGCCTCCCCCTTTTGGAACAGGCCGGCGACAAGGAATTCCGCTCGCAGGGCGTCCGGGGCCAGCGCCGGGACTGTCCGGGAATAGACGCTTGGGTGCACATCCATGGGGAATTGTTTTTGGGGACTTCCTGGGCGTGAATTTGCCTTGTTTATCGGGGCGCGACGGCCAGAGTGATAATGTTCACTAATGAACCACATATTCATAAGTGAACGACCGTCTCACTGGCAATCCAAATAGGGGCCAGGGCCCCCGGCATCCACATCCATGACCCGCGTCCTTCTGACGACCACATCCTTCCAGGACACACCCGGAGTCCACCACGACCTGCTGGCCAAGGCGGGCTTTGAGATCGTCCGCGAGCGCGGCCCGCTGCCCGAGCCGCGCATGCTTGCGCTCGCGGGCCAGTTCGATGCCTGCCTCTGCGGCGACGACGCGTTCACCAGGGCCGTGATCGAGAGGTCGCTGCCGCGCCTGAAGGTCATCAGCAAGTACGGGATCGGCCTCGACAAGATCGACGTCAAGGCGGCCACGGAGCTCAGGGTCCCCGTGCTCTTCACGCCGGGCGTCAACCACACGACCGTCGCCGAGCACACGTTCGCGCTCCTCCTTGCGGCGGTGCGCAACGTCGTCCTGGAAGCCAACCACGTGGCCCAGGGGCGATGGACGCGCGTCACGGGGACCGAGCTCTTCGGCAAGACCCTCGCGGTTGTCGGCCTTGGGCGGATCGGCAAGGAGGTCGCGGTTCGCGCGAGGGCATTCGGTATGGGCGTGCTTGGTTACGACGTGTACTGGGACCAGGAGTTCGCCCGGCAGCACGGCATCTCCCGAGTGGAGTCCCTCGAGGATCTGCTGCGCGCCGCGGATGTCATCACGCTGCACACAAGCCTCACGCCGCAGACGCGCCACCTCATCAATTCCGGGAACATCGGGCTTCTCAGGCACGGCGCCGTCATCGTCAACTGCGCCCGGGGCGAGCTCGTCGAGCTCGGGGCCCTGGTCGGGGCGCTCAAGTCCAAGTCGATCCTGGCCTATGCGGCGGATGTCCTCGACGAGGAGCCGCCGCCGCCGGATTATCCGCTTCTGGGCCTGCCGAACGTGGTCCTGACCCCTCACATTGGCTCGCGCACGTTCGAGAGCGTGCAGCGCCAGGCCACCTGCGCCGTCGAGAACCTGACGCGCTTCCTCGCCGGAAAGCCGCCGATCGCGCAGGCGAACCGGTTCTGATGCCGGAGGCGGGCGCGCTCGGCGCCTTCCTCAGCGCACCACGCGGGCGCCGCCGCCCTTGATGAGGTTCTCGACTTCCTTCTGGGTGGCCATCGAGGTGTCCCCCGGCGTGGTCGATGCGAGGGCTCCGTGGGCCGCGCCGTAGTCGACGGCGGCCTGCGGGCCGCCGCCCGAAAGGTACCCGAACGCCAGGCCGCTGGCAAAGCTGTCCCCTCCGCCGACCCGGTCCAAGATCTCCAGCTCCGGGTACTTGCGGCTCTCGTGGAACTCTCCGTCATGCCAAAGGATGGCGCTCCAGTCGTTCACCGTGGCGCTGATGACCCGCCTGAGGGTGGTGGCCGCCACCCTGAAGTTCGGGTACGCGCGGACGGCGGTCGCGATCATGGCCTTGAAGGCGCCCGAGTCTACCTGGCTGAGCTTTTCGTCGGCACCCTCGACCTTGAATCCCAGCGAGGCCGTGAAGTCCTCCTCGTTCCCGATCATGACGTCGACATGCTTTGCGATCTCCCGGTTGACCTCCTGGGCCTTCTTGAGTCCTCCGATGCTCTTCCAGAGCGAGGGCCTGTAGTTGAGGTCGTAGGAGACCACGGTGCCGTGCCTCCTGGCCGCCTGGACCGCCTCGACCGCAAGCGCGGCGGTCGACTCGGACAGGGCCGCGAAGATCCCCCCCGTGTGAAACCAGCGGACGCCCCGCTTGCCGAAGATCAGGTCCCAGTCGAAATCCCCCGGCTTCAGCTGCGCCGCGGCCGTGTTGCCGCGGTCGGGGACGCCGACCGCGCCCCGGATGCCAAAGCCCCGCTCCGTGAAATTGAGGCCGTTCCTCACCGTGCGCCCGATGCCGTCGTCCGGGCGCCACCGGATGAAGTCGGTGGCCACGCCGCCCTGCATGATGAAGTCCTCGATCAGGTGCCCGACCTCGTTGTCCACGAAGGCCGTGCAGACGGCCGTGCGCAGGCCGAAGCACTTGCGCAGCCCGCGCGACGTGTTGTACTCGCCGCCTCCCTCCCACGCGGTGAAGCTGCGCGCGGTGCGGATGCGGCCCTCGCCGGGATCGAGGCGGAGCATCACCTCGCCAAGCGACACCTGGTCGAAGGCGCATTCAGAGGAGGGTCGGATCTTCAGGCTCATGGTGGCAGGGGGTTGGAGGACGGGGGAGGGCGCGTCAGATCACCACCGAGTGCGCGGAAGAGCGCGGCCAGCGCGGGCGGCCCGCCTCGAGCGCGAGCTCGTTGAAGGCCTCCATCTCGGCCTCGGTGAACAGGAGGCCGCCGGCGGACGCGCTCCTCCGCGCCCACTCGGCCTCGGGCTGGCCCGGGAGCATGCAGCTCTCGTTTCCATGGCCGAGGATGTCGCCGATGACAGCCTTGATGTTCGATGCCTGGTTGCGCCCCTTCGCGAACGCACCGGCGCTGAGCGCGTCGGGATGGATCGCCTGGAAGAAGAAGGTGCACGTGTGCTTCTCGTCCGGCTCCCGGTCCCAGCGGTTGCGCAGCGTGGGAAGGGAGCCCCCGATGGAGGCGCCGACGATCTCGTCGATGAGGGAGAGTCCGTAGCCCTTGTGCCCCCCGAAGGGCAGCAGCGACACGGCCTGGTGGGGATCCACGGTGGGGCTGCCCTTGCGATCGAGGGCGGCCAGGGGCGGAAGCGGCAGGCCCTCGCGCTTGAGCTGCTGCACCCGGCCCATCGCGATGACCGACGTCGCCCAGTCGATGACGATCGGGAACCCGATCGCCTGCGTGGTCGGGAATCCCCAGGAGTGGGGATTGGTGCCGAGGGTGGGGAACTTGCCGCCGAACGGGACAACCTCAGCGAGCGCGGCGGTGCAGTTGGTATAGGCGATGTACCCGCGTCGCGCGGCGTCCATAACGTAGCCTCCGCCCCAGAGGTAATGGAAGGCGTTGTCGACCGAGACCGTCCCCACGCCGTAGCGGTCTGCCAGCGCGATCGCGGCGTCCATGGCCCTGTAGGCCGTGGGCTGGCCCAGCTTCCGGTTCGCGTTCCAGGCCCTCGCGGCCTCGAAGCGCGAGGGGACCTCCTCGATCGCCGCACCCGGGACGCAGCCTTTCGAGCCCGAGCCAAAGAGGTGGTCGAGGTGGAGGGCCTTTATGGCGTTGTGAGTCCGTATCCCGTGCCGGGAAGCCTCGGCGCAGAGCCGCGCGCCGTCGGCCGCCTCGTCGGGAAGGTAGCCGCGGTGCCGGTAGACCGCCTCGGTGAGGGCGTTGTGCTGCGGCTCGGGGACTATGAAGTAGGTGTCCGACATCGCTCGACCCTTCAGGCGGCGGCCGCGGCCGCCGCAAACTCCCTGGCGCGCGCCGTCACGGCCGCCCAGTCGCGCGCCTTCAGCGCCGCCGGCTCCACCAGGGCGCTGCCGGCCGCCGTCGCGAACGCCCCCGCCCTGAGGAAGTCGCCGAGGGTGCGCGTGGTCACGCCGCCGGTCGGCAGAAAGTCGAGCTTTGGGAACACGGCCCTGAGCGACTTGATGTACGCGGGCCCGAAGAACTCGGCCGGGAATATCTTGATAAGATCGGCGCCGAGGTCCGACGCGGCCGCGATCTCGGTGGGCGTGAGCGCGCCGGCAAACACGGGAACTCCCAGCTTCTGGCAGGCCATGATGACACCGGGGCGAACGGCCGGGGTGACGATGAAGCGGGCGCCGGCTGCCACGCCCGCGCGCGCCGTGTCGGCGTCGAGGACGGTCCCGAGCCCGAGCATGACCCCGGGCAGCTTCCGGGACACCTCCGCCACCAGGTCGATCGCGCCCGGCGTGGTCATCGTGAGCTCGATCACGTTCAGCCCGCCTTCCGAAAGGGCGCGGGAGCAGTCCAGGAGGCTCTCCGGGCCGTCCGCCCGGATGAGGGCGATGACCTTTTCCGAACGGATGCGCTTTAGGATTTCAGCTTTGGACATGGGAGATCGGCGAGGGCGTTTCGGGGAAGTGCGCCGGGCGTCAGTCCGCGTCGGAGTAGCCGAGCAGGCGGGACGCTTCCCTCGCGACGGCGCGCACCTTGGCTGCGACCTCGGGGATCCTCTTCTCCGGCATGCGCACGGTGGCGGCGGTTATGCCGATCGCGGCGACGACCTTGCCGTTGGACGAGAATATGGGCGCCCCGACGCAGCGCACGCCCGAGTGGCATTCCTCGTTGTCGATGCTGTAGCCCCGCCTGCGCGTGAGCTCGATCTCGCGCTCCAGGTCGCCCCGCCTGGTAAGCGTGTGAGCCGTGTGGCGGTAGGGAGGCTCCGCCTCGTGGAATCTGGCAAACTGGTCGGCGTAGATATAGGACAGGAAGATCTTCCCCGTGGCGGAGCAGTGCAGATCGGCCAGGAAGCCGGCCGGGGAGGCGACCCGGAGCGGGTGGGGGCTGTCGTTCACCGCGATGATGAGCGAGCGCTCATTGCAGGGGATGGCGAGGTGGGAGGTCTCGCTCGTCTGAAGCGTGAGCTTCTCGAGCAGCGGCAGGGCGAGCTTGCGGATGTCGGTGCCGGCGAGCGCCGCATTGCCAAGGTGGATGAGGGCCGGCCCGAGCACGTAGCGCCCGTCGTTCTTCTGGACCAGGCCCTCGATCTGGAGCGTGGCGGTTATCCGCATCGTCGTGGTTACCGGTATGCCGAGCATGCGGGCAATCTCCGACGCCTTCAGGCCGCCCGGATGGCCCCTGAGCAGCTTCAGGGTGCGGCAGGCATTGCGCAGGTTGGGTATGACGTAGCGCTCCACGGAGGCATTCGGCCCGGGGCCGCCCGGGTACCGGCTCGCCGGGGCGGAAATGGCGGGGGCAGGGTTCTGCCTGGAAAGGGGGGGCATGGCGAATCTCCGGGCTATTTTCTTATTGCCGAGGATACTGTTCACCTATGAATTGCAAGTTCATTAGTGAAAGTTGAGGATACTCCGCCGGGCGCCTCGCGATCGATGGCTACAGCGAGCGCAGCTTGGCGCTTCCCGGAGTCCTCCGATCCATGCAGCTTCCGCACCTCGATGAAAACTGACCCCTATCTTGAAACCCTGTTCGGGCTCAAAGACCGCGTCGCGGTCGTGATCGGGGGCACGGGCGAGCTTTGCGGGGCGATGGCCGAGGGACTCGCGGCCGCGGGCGCCGAGGTGGTCCTGGTGGGCAGGAACGCCGAGAAGGCGAGGGCCCGCCTGGAGAAGATCGCAGCCGCGGGCGGCCGGGGCTGGTTCCACGCCGCCGAGGCCACCAGGAAGAGCGACCTGGAGGCGCTGCTCGACGCGGTCCTCAAGAGGTCGGGGCGCGTCGACATCGTGATCAACGGCGCCGGGATGAACTCGCCGACCCCGTTCTTTGAGATCTCCGAGGAGGAGTTCGACCGGATCGTGGGCGTCAACCTCAAGTCGGTGCTCCTCGGTTGCCAGGTCTTCGGCAAGTACCTCGTCGAGCGGGGGCAGGGCGGGTCGGTGATCAACATGGGGTCTATGTCGGGCTTCGTGCCGCTTTCACGGGTGTTCACGTATTCGGCGACAAAGGCCGCCGTGCACAACCTGTCCAAGAACCTCGCGCGCGAGTGGGCGCCGCACCGTGTGCGGGTCAACACGCTCGTGCCCGGGTTCTTTCCCGCCGAGCAGAACCGGAAGGTTCTGACCCCCGAGCGCGTCGCCAGCATCATGGTGCACACGCCGATGAAGCGCTTCGGGAACGCCGAGGAGCTGGTCGGCGCCGTCCTGCTTCTGGCCAGCGAGCGGGCGGGTTCCTTCATCACCGGCTCGGAGCTCGCGGTGGACGGCGGCTTCAATTCGATAAGCATCTGATCCACAACGTGAAGCGCATCAACCGCTTTCTCATCCAGCACGGGCTGCCGATCGCCCGCAACCCGTGCGTCAGCCCGGACTTCTGCCTGGACTGGCAGGCCCTGCGGAAGAAGCTCTCGGGCGCGGGCGCCAAGGGCCTTATCCGCCACGCGAAGTCGGCCTTCCTGACCGCCGCGGGTTCCTGGGAGCTCGTGGAGGACCCTGAAACGGGCGACTGCGCCTGGGGACTGCAGCCCTCCGACCCGGCGGGCGCCCAGGGAGCGCTCCAGGATGGGTCGGCGTCGGGCGAGGCCCACTATTTCCCGGCCACGTGGGAAAACCTGCTCCGGCTGAAGAACCTGGTCCAGGAGCACGATCCGGAGTCCACGATCTTTCCGTCGGGCGCGGGCAAGCTGGGGACGAGCACGCTCGGCATCGGGGCGCGCTTCACGACGCTCCATTGGCCGGCCGTGGAATGGGCGATGAGCGCGCTCGAGCTTGGCGTGACCGCAAACCAGAACAGCATCCCGCGCGAGCTTGTCTACGACGTGGATGCGATGCTCGACGGGCGCCTGGACACCGTCCCGTTCCCGTTCATCGGCACGAACGTGCCCGAGGGGCATCAGGGCCAGAGCGTCGAGGGCATGAGCCACGGATGCGTGCTTTCCAAGCTCAGGCACGGGTTTCACCGGCGCCGCATCCCCTGGAGCTTCAACGCCGACCATCAGCCGATTGGCGGCGCCTTTGACGCGCGCGAGGACGCGCTGGTCGCCGGATGCCTGCTGGCGAGCTACATAACATTCGACCTTTCGCCGGAGCTTGCGCTCGGGCGCCCCGCGGGGCTGGAGGAGATAGACCGGGGCATCGTCGAGGCCGTGCGGGCCCGCGTCTCCGCCGCCGGGCTCTCCCTGGAGGACGGGGCCTTCAGCGCCCTCCTTTGCGCGGTCTGGCCGGCGCTGCAGAAGATGAAGCGCCGGGATGAGAAGTACCGCGGCGCGCGGGAGCGGGCGTTCACGATGCCGGTGGGCCGGCGGTACCTGCGCGAGCTATCCATCGATGAGCTGCCCGGCCTGACGACGCCCGAGACGACCGCGGTCATGCTGGCCCTGTGCTCGGCGCTTGAAATGCCCGTCAACTTCATAGCGCCCGCGTTCGGATTCCAGAAGAACATGCCCTATCCCGACAATGCCCGGCTGCGGGCGCTGGTCGAGAGGCAGTGGTCGGTGGCCCGGAGCTTTGGCGCGAGCATCGGCTTCCACTCCGGGTCGGGGAAGTCCGCGGAGAACTACCGGGTCATGGGGGAGGTCACGGGCGGGTGCCTCGAGATAAAGACCAGCGGACGCTACACCTACGAGATGGGAGTCGCGCTCTTCCGCTCCGGGGATCCGTCCGACAGGGCGCTCTGGGGCGAATGGTACCGCTTCACGCTCGAGCTCGCGCTCGCCGGGGCGTTCAGCGCCGACCCGACGGAGAGCAAGATGGCGCGCGCGTTCCTCGCCGATTCCCTGTCGAAGGCGGGCGTGACGGGCGACGTCTTCTCGACGCCGGGCGGCTGCAGGGCCGCCGTGGAGGCGCTCGGGCCGAGTCCCGACCGCATGTTCTTCTTCGAGTACAACTTTCTCTTCGTGCTTGCGGCAGGCGGGAGGGCCGAAAAGGCGGCGCTCGGCGACCATTCGGGCGCCGGCTACGCCCAGCGGGCGCGGTTCTACTCGATCAGCCCCGAGGCCCGGCTGCTTTACGCCAAGGGCGTGGCGGCCTACATCGTGTTTCTCGCCGAGCACACGGGCCTCGTCTCGGCGGAGCGGTGCGCTGCCGTTCGCAGGCTCCTTGACCGCATCGGCTCCCACGACGAGTTTCTGAGCGAAATTTCACGATGAAGGCGTTCATAAACGAGGATTTCCTCCTTCAGTCCGACGCAGCCCGCGAGCTGTACCACGGCTACGCCGAGGGGCAGCCGATCTACGATTACCACTGCCACGTCCCGCCGCAGCAGATCGAGTCCAACCACCAGTTCGCGGATCTCGCGGAGATCTGGCTCGGGGGCGACCACTACAAGTGGCGGGCGATGCGCGCCAACGGCGTCGACGAGCGCTTCTGCACCGGGGACGCGGCGCCCCGCGAGAAGTTCGACGCCTGGGTGGCGACGCTGCCGCACGCCCTCGGCAATCCCCTCTACCATTGGTCGCATCTCGAGCTGGCGAGGTACTTCGGGATCGGCGGGATCATAGGCCCGGCGACCGCCGACGCGATCTGGACAGGGGCGAACGCGAAGCTTCCCTCCCTGCGGGTGCACGACATCCTCGCGGCCAACCGGGTCGCGGTCATCTGCACGACGGACGACCCGGCCGACTCCCTGGAGACCCACGAGAGGATCCGGCGGTCGGGGCTCAAGACGCGCGTGTACCCCGCGTTCAGGCCCGACAGGGCGCTCGGCGTCGCCGACCCCGCGGCCTTCAACCCGTGGGTCGAGCGGCTGGCCGGGGCGGCGAGGGCGAAGGTGCGCTCGTTCGACGACTTTCTCGGCGCCCTGAAGACCAGGCACGACGACTTCCACGAATTCGGCGGGCGGCTCTCCGACCACGGCATGGAGGCGGCCCTTGCGGAGCCGTGCACGCATGCGGAGGCGGACTCCGTCTTCAAGGCCGCGCGGGGCGGGCGGGCGGCGTCCCCGCAGGAGGCGGCGAAGTTCGGATCCTATCTCATGCTGGAGTTCGGCCGCTGGGACGCCCGGCGCGGATGGACAAAGCAGCTGCACCTGGGCGCGATAAGGAGCAACAACACGCGGCTGCTCGGCAAGCTGGGGCCGGACACCGGATTCGACTCGATCGGCGACTTCCCGCAGGCGCGCCCGCTGGCGCGCTACCTGGACGCCCTCGACGCCTCGGGCGAGCTCCCGCGCATGGTGCTCTACAACGTGAACCCCGCCGACAACTACGCCTTCGCCACGATGGCGGGGAACTTCCAGGACGGCTCGGTGCCGGGCAAGGTCCAGTTCGGAAGCGGCTGGTGGTTCCTGGACCAGAAGGAGGGGATAGAGTGGCAGCTGAGGGCGCTGGCGAACATCGGCCTCCTCGGCCGCTTCGTGGGCATGCTGAGCGACTCGCGCAATTTCCTCTGCTACACCCGGCACGAGTACTTCAGGCGCGTCCTCTGCAACCTCCTGGGCTCGCAGGTCGAGCGGGGGGAGCTTCCGGCTGATCCCGCCCATGTTGGCGGCTTGGTGAGGCGCATCTGCTTTTCCAACGC
The DNA here is from genome assembly GCA_964451965.1 of uncultured Opitutaceae bacterium. Lineage (GTDB taxonomy): Bacteria > Verrucomicrobiota > Verrucomicrobiia > Opitutales > Opitutaceae > Palsa-1447. The sequence continues at coordinate 42,289 of CAYVKH010000018.1, read as the reverse complement.
CCGCGACTTCTTCGGGCTCGAGCTCGACAAGGCGTTCCGCTGACCCTCGCGGCGGGCAGGGTCCGGCTAGAGGTCCGTGATCGTCCTGTGGCGCGGGACGAGGATCTTGATCACGGCCCAGGCGATCAGGTAGCTTGCGGCGCAGATCGCGAACATCATGCCGTAGGCGACGTGCGGGGCCGCGGCGAAGGCGTCGGCGAGGCGGCCTGAAAGCTTCTGCACCAGGACCCCGCCGAGGCCGCCCGCCATCGCCCCGATGCCGGTGACCGTGCCCACCGCCTTCTTTGGAAACATGTCGGACACCGTGGTGAAGAGGTTTGCCGACCACGCCTGGTGGGCGGCTGCGGCGATGCAGATCGTGGCGCAGGCCAGGACGGCGGCCATCCTCCCGAAACGCCCCGCGTCGCCGAAAAATTGGGTGCTCAGCACGACCATAGGGAAGACTGCGATCAGAAGCATCGCGCGCATGCGGGCCTGGTAGACGGGCAGCCCCTTCCTGATGAAGGTCATCGGAAGGCTCCCGCCGTAGATGCTGCCGATAATGGCGACGCCATAGACCGTGAAGGTCGGCAGGCGGACCTCCGCGGTCGTCATCCCGAACTGCTTCTGGAAATAGTCGGGCAGCCAGAAGAGGTAGAACCACCAGACGCCGTCGGTCAGGAACTTTCCCCAGAAGAAGGCCCAAGTCTGGCGATAGAACAGAAGCCTCCACCAGGGAACCTTCGCCCTGTCGCCGGATTGGTCCCGAATCTCCCCGGCGTCCAGGTCGCTGTTGATGTGGGCGAATTCGGCCTGGGAGAGCCGCCTCTGGTCGGCGGGGGTGTCGTAGAGCCAGAACCAGAAGATCAGCCAGACGAATCCCACCGCGCCCGTGAGGATGAACGCCATCTTCCATCCCTTTTCGTAGCCGTAGTGCACCAGGCACCAGGGAACGAAAAGGGCGGCGATCATAGCCCCCAGATTTGAACCGCTATTGAAAACGCCCGTGGCCAGGGCGCGTTCGCGCTTTGGGAACCACTCCGCCACGGTCTTGATCGAGGCGGGGAAATTGCCTCCCTCGCCGATGCCGAAGGCGCTCCGCACCACGATGTGCATGACGAGCAGGCGGCCCACGAAGGCGTTCAGGATCCCGAACACGGACCAGGCGACAAGCGACAGGGCAAGCCCCAGCTTGGTCCCAATCCTATCGATGACCCAGCCCGCGACCATCGTCATGCCTGCGTAGAAGAACGTGAAGGAGGAAGTCAGGTTGCTGTAATCCCCATTCGACCAGCCAAATCCTCCCTGAGCGACCGGGGTGCAGTAGTACTCCTTGAGGTAGCTGATGACCTGTCGGTCCAGATAGTTGAAAGTCGTCGAGAAAAGGAGCAGTCCGCAGACAATCCAGCGGTAGCTGCTGCGCTCGGGCCTGGCGGGGGACGGGCTTTGCGGCATGGGGTTTAGGCCCGGGAGGAAGGGGGTCTGCGATATGACAGCGAAAAGCGGGATGCGGAAAGCGAAAACCGGCCGGATCGGGGCCCCGGACGCCCGCAGCTCGCGTCCGCCTCAGACGAACGCCTTGCCGATCAGCTCCTGCGCCCACTGCGGAGGGCGCACGGGGCGGCCCTGGCGGTCCACGAAGGCGTGCACGGTGCTGCCGGTGGCCAGAAGCTCGCCGTCCCGGCGCACCTCGTACTCCAGCCGGATGCGAAGGAGCTCCCGCTCGCTGAGCACGGTCAGGATCTCGAGCGTGTCGTCGTAGACGGCGGGGCGCAGGAACTTGGCCGTGACCTCGAGGACGGGCAGGCGGAAGCCCTCCTCCTCGAGCTTCCGGTAGGATATGCCGATCTCCTTGAGAAGGGTGGTGCGGCCCACCTCAAACCAGGGCAGGTAGTTGGCATGGTAGACGATGCCCATCATGTCGGTCTCGGCATACCGGACCGTCACGAGGACCCGCGACCGGATCATCCCGACTCCTCCACCTTTGCAAACAGGGTGGAGGCGTTCTCCTGCCAGCAGTTGTGCGCGGCAAAGCTGCGTCCGGCGTCGCCGAGCCGCTTGCGCAGCGGAACGTCGTGGATGAGCTTCTCGAACGCCGCCGCGAGCTCCGCGGGACGGTCGGGCGTGACGAGCAGGCCCGTGACGCCGTCCACGACCGCCTCCGACACTCCGCCGACGTTGTGGGCCACGATGGGAAGCGAGTGGGCGGCCGCCTCGAGGTAGACAAGGCCGAACCCCTCGACGCTGTCCCCGTGATTGATGCTGGTCAGGGCGAAGATGTCGGCCCGGTCGTAGACCTGGGCCAGCTCCTCGTCGGGTATGTTGCCGAAGAAGCGCACGGCGAGCACGGGGTCCGCGGCGGCGCGTGAGCGCAGCCGCTCCTCGTAGTTGCCCTTGTTGCGCCCGCCCACGATCCAGTATTCGATCCGGCTGCGGACGTCGGCCGGCAGCATTTGCAGGGCCTCGAGCGTGATCAGCTGGCCCTTGCGCGGGTGCAGCCGCCCCACGGTGAGGACCACGATCTTGTCCCTTGGTTGCGCGGCCCTCGCCGGGACGACCGCGAAGTCGGTGCGCAGGGCGCCGGGCGTCAGGAAGATCTTGTCCGCGGCATGGGGGAACCGCTCCAGGAGGAGCTCCTGGGTGTAGGTCGTCAGCGTGCTGACCCGCGTGGCATGGCCGATCAGCCGTCCCGCAAGCCAGTGCCGCAGGGGGCTCCGCGCAAAGCTGATGATCTCGGACCCGTGAAACGTCAGGATGAGGCGCCTTGGACGGAACGCCTTGAAGAACTGGAGCAGCATCATCGTGAGCATCGGGCCGGGCTCCGGAAGGTACACGGTGGCGTTGCGGAGCTGGCGCCGGGCCGCCACGAGCTGCCAGGCGAGCTGCAGCTGGCAGATGAGGTCGTGGGTCCCCTTCAGGGGGAGCCGGCGAATCCTGAAGGGCCACTTCTTCTCGACGCTGGAGGGCGCCGACTGGGCCCATACCTCCACGTCGTAGCCCAGGCCGGCCGATGCCTTGGCGATCTCCTCGGCAAATGTGGCTATTCCTCCGCTGACCGGGTAAAACTCATGGGTGATGAGGAATAGGTGAGTGGACGGTTTCGCGATTGAAGATGCGCTCATTGAGCGGGTTCGGTTGGGTAGGATAGCTCCGGGGACTCCTTGATTTCAAGCACGGTTACAGTCACCGCCATGTGTAAATCGTTCCTTAAAAACGCCTGAAGGGCCCGCGCTCTCGGGCCCCGGGCCCTTGGGAGCCAAGAAATGGGTTTACTTTGCCCCTCTCCGTAACATACAAGTAGGCACTGATGTCAGACTTAGCTCAATCCAACTTAGGCGGAGCCAAGCCCTTAACGATTGCCACCAAGCCATTTGCGCCCGATGACGAGGCGGCCCTCCGGGAGGCACTGAAGCGCTGTTCGCCCTCCACTTTCGAAGCAGCGGTTCAATTCCGCAAGACCGGCAATGCCGACCATATGCCGGCGGTCGTGATCGGCGTGATCGAGCGCTTTGTGGAGCCGGACCTCCGCTCGAAGCTTAAGGACGCCGACGACGACCTGCGGCTGATCGAGGACCTGGGCATCGACTCCCTCACGATGATGGAGATCGTGATCCTGGTTGAGGACGTGCTTCAGCTGACCATCAACAACGACGAGCTGCGCAACCTGAGGACGGTCGGCGATGTGAAGACATTCATTGACTGCAAGATCCGTGGCCTGCCCCTGCCGCGCCCGACCAAGTTCCTCCCGATCGAGCATATTGGCGCCGTCATGCCGGTCCAGCCCCCCTTCCTTTTCCTGAACGAGGCCTCCGTCAGCTCCACGGGGGCGAACGGAAAATACAGGATCACGGGGCAGGAGTTCTTCCTCCAGGGCCATTTCAAGGACAATCCCGTGATGCCGGCCTCCATCATGCTCGAGGCCCTGGGCCAGCTCGCCGTGCTCTTCCTCCTTGAGGGCGCCGCCACGGAGCCCGGAAAGGCCATCGGCGCGAACACGATCTTCTTCACCGGCTGCGAGGGCGTGCGGGCCCACCGCATGTGCAAGCCGGGGGACATCCTCACTCTGTCGATCAAGCCGAAGCGCATGAAGATGCCGCTCGCGACCTTCGAGGGCGCGATACGCGTCGGGCAGGAGAAGGCCGTCATCGCCGAGGACATCACGCTCACCTTCGCCTATGTCGAAGCGGCGGCTGCGCCGTCGGCCATCAACGGTGCCGCCCAGCCCTCTCCGGAGGGCGACAGTTCGGCGAACCCGCCGCTGCGCGTCGCGATCAACGCCTGAGATTGACCGGACCGAGGCGTTGGCCACGATGGGCCGGGCAGCCCGCCCCTTGAGCATGCCCAGAGTCTTCATCACAGGCCTCGGTTTCGTAACAAGCATCGGCAACGATGCCGCCGCGGTCGCAGGCAACCTGCGCGAGCTCCGCCACGGATTTGAGCTCTATCCCCCGTTCCAGAAGCCGGACATCACCTGCAAGGTGATCGGGACGATCAAGGGGTTCTCGACGGACTCGACCGATCCCGAGGACTGGACGTGGCCGTCCGGCTACGAGATCAAGCGCGAGACCATCAGGTCCATGGCGCCCCACGGCCTCTACGCCCACTGCGCGTTCCTGCAGGCGATCGCCGACGCGCGCCTGGGCGACGGGGACATATCCAACAGGGACACCGGGCTGTTTGCGGCATCGGGCGGCTCGCCCCTGCTCACGCACTACCACCACGAGCGGATGCTCAGGCTCGGTCCGCTGCGCTGCTCGCCCCTCGGCATCGTCGCCTCGATCGTGGGCACCCTCAACTTCAACCTGGTGGCGGCCTTCAAGATCCAGGGCGCCTCGTGCGGGTTCTCGTCGGCGTGCGCCTCCTCGGCCCACGCCATGGCCTACGCGTTCGAGGAGATATCGCTCGGCCGCCAGAAGCGGATGTTCGTCGTGGGGGGCGAGGACGGCAACAAGGACGCGATCCTTCCCTTCGCGGGGATGCGCACGCTTTCGCTGCAGACCGACCCGAACCTGGCGTCCCGCCCGTTTGACATCGCGCGCGACGGATTCGTGGGCACCGGCGGCGGCGTGGTCGTCGTCCTGGAGAGCGAGGAGGAGGCGGCGCGCCGGTCGGTCCCGCCCTACTGCGAGCTCGCCGGATGGGGACAGGCCTCGGACGGATACAACGTGGCGATCTCGCATCCCGACGGGACGGGCTCGCGGATCGCCATGGAGAACGCGCTTGCCGCCAGCCGCATCTCGGCGGCGGAGGTCGACTACGTGAACGCGCACGCCACCTCGACCCTGATCGGCGACGTGTCGGAGGCCCGGGCGCTCAAGGCCGTCTTCGGCGAGATGGGGGTGCGCCCGGCCATCAGCAGCACGAAGGCCCTGACGGGCCACGGGCTTTCGCTGGCGGGCGTGATGGAGTCCGGATTCTGCGCCCTCGCGATGCGCGAGGGCTTCATCCCGGGCTCCGCGCACATCACGCGGCTGGACCCGGCCTGCGACGGGCTGAACATCCTGCGCACCACGGTGAAGCAGGCGCCGCGAGTGGTGCTCAAGAACAGCAGCGGCTTTGGCGGGGCCAACGTTGCGCTTCTCATGAGGCGCGCCTGATGGGCCGGCTGAGCCAGATGCACGCCACCGCGTTCGTATCCGGCGCAAGCGCCGGCCTCGGCCGCGCGTTCGCGCTCATGCTCATGGGGGAGGGGGTGCGCGTCTGGGGAAGCTCCAGGGAGGCATCCCGCCTCGCGGGGCTCTCGTCCGCGCATCCGGGGGCGTTCCATCCCGTGACCCTGGACCTCGCCGACGCGGACCGCGCCGTGCAGGCATTCGGCGGGGCCGCTTCCGACGCCGGGGGAGCGTTCGACCTCGTCGTCAACAACGCGGGTTACGGGGTCTTCGGGGAGTTCGGGGGCGTTGACGCCGCCGTCTGGCGCTCGCAGATCGGGGCCATGCTCGGGACCGTGCTGGCGCTCAGCCACTGCGCGTTCCGCTCGATGCTGAGCCGCAACCGCGGATGCCTTGTGCACGTCTCGTCGATCGCGGCCGAGCTTCCGCTCCCCTACATGAGCGGGTACAACGTGGCCAAGGCGGGTCTTTCGGCCCTGAGCGAGAGTTTGATGTTTGAATCGCGCGATTCAGGCGTAAAAGTGATCGACTTTCGCCCGGGCGATTACAGGACCAACTTCAACCGCGCCATGCAGAAAGACTTCCATTCCGAATCCACCCACAGAGCCTGGGCCGCCCTTGAGGCGGCCCTTGCGGCTGCGCCGCTTCCCGAGGTCGCGGCGCGCGACCTGAGGCGGGCGCTCCTGGCGAACCGCAGCGGGATCGTACGGTCGGGCTCCCTCTTCCAGGCCTGCCTGGCGCCCGTCCTCGCGCGGCTCCTCCCCGCCTCATGGGTGCGTGCCGCCACGGCCCGCTACTTCGGCCTCTAGCCCGCCTACCTCTCCCGAATGTCCAAGATCCGAATCCTTGTCCTTACATCGAGCACGGGCGGAGGCCACGACGCGCGGGCGGAGGCATTCGTCGACTGGTGCTTCCAACTCTACCGCCACGATGTCGACGTGCGGATCGAGCAGATGCTCGAGAAGTCCTCGGTGGTCAACCGGGCGGGTGTGAACTTTTACAACAAGATACAGGCCAGCGCGCCCTGGGTGCACAAGGCCTTCTATGCCGTGGTCGAGCTCCAGAGCGTCCTGAACAAGAACACCGTTTCGCTCGGAAGGCACTACTACATCAACGTCCTGCGTGACTACAAGCCGCACCTGGTTCTCAGCGTCCACGACTGCCTCAATCGGGGGTATTTCCAGCTGGCCCGCAAGATCCTGGGGCACGACAACGTGATGTGCGCGACCTACTGCGGGGAATTCTCGGGGGGATGGGGCTACTCGCGCAACTGGGTCGAGCCGAGCGCCGACATGTACTTCTCGAGGACCCCGACCGCCCAGGACTACGCGATTAAGAAGGGCATCCCCGCGGAGAAGGCGCGCGTGCGCGGCTACCTCATGCACCCGCACGCGCACGCCGAGGTCATCGCCCCCCAGGAGCGGGGCATCTTTCGCGAGGAGAGGCTCGGGCTGCGCCCCGACCTCTTCACGGTCTTCCTGGCCACCGGTGGCAACGGCGCCAACAACCACTTCGAGCTCCTGCCTTCGCTCGTCGCGCGGGCCGACCGCTGCCAGGCCATCGTGATCTGCGGTCGAAACAAGCAGGCGTACAACGAGGTCGTCCACTGGCGCGCGAACCACCCCGAGTTCAACTGCTACGTCGAGGGCTACTCGGAGGTCGTTCACCTGCTCATGCAGGTGAGCGACGTGATCGTCACGCGCGGCGGGACCACGACCTGCGCCAAGGCTCTCCACTTCAAGTGCCCGATCATCTTCAACGCTTCGGGCGGGATCATGCCGCAGGAGGAGCTCACCTGGAAGTACCTTCGCAACGGGGCCGCCTCCGACAAGATCGAGAACGGGCAGGACTTCGACCGGATCATCGGCGCGTGGCTGACGGACCCGGAGGCCTATATGCGCATGCGGGACAATTTCCTGAGGCTGCGCTACGAGGAGGACCCGACGATCCTGATAGACGAGCTTGTGGGGTTGGCCGCAAAGGTGTCCGAGGAGAAGGCGATCCGGCTGCCCTACCGGCCCCATTCGCACATACCCTTTATCGGCGTTTTGTGATCTCCGCGAACATGGTCACGACCGGCCGGCCCAGGCCGTAGCACCAGTTCTCGGGTGAGAAGTCGGGCCTGTTGCGCACCGACGTCACGGGATAGGGCGCGAAGAGCCCCTCGATCTCGGCTTCCGAGAAGTACCGGACGCCCCTGGAGTAGGGCGAGGGCTCCGGCGTGCAGTCGGTCGTGACGAGCATTCTTCCCCCGGGCGCGAGCACGCGGTACATCTCCGAGAGCGTCCGCTCCACGTGGGGCACGTGCTCGATCACGGAGAGGGCGACGACGCAGTCGAAGGAGGCGTCCGCGCACGAAAGCCTCGTCAGGTTGAGGTTCCTGACCGGAACGCCGGCCCGGCGGTAGACCCCGAGCCACTCGAAGAAGGGGGCCTCGGTCGCCTTGGCGGGCGCAAGGCCGAGCCCGCGCTCGAGGCTCTTCAGCATGCGCCTCCAGATCAGGTCGGAGGCAGTCATCCGGTAGCCGGCCGCCGCGAGCGCAAGGGCGAGGTAGGTGTTGTAGGAGCCCGTGTCCAGGACGCTCGACCCCACCGGCACCGCACGGATCGACTCCATGATCCTCGCGAGCTCCCAGTCCCTCATCCTGATCGGATGGCGGTACCCAGGCCCCACAAACCGCCGAATGGTTTCGTCGTAGCGGGCGAGGAGACTCATGACGTCGACCGTCAGGTCGCTCCGGCGGAAGTAATTCATCTCGTAAAGAGCAGAAAGCATCAGACAGTCACCAGCCGCGCGAGCGCAAAAAACGGCGCGCGACAAATCGACCGAAGAATCTTTCCGCGACGCCCCCCGCCGGTCTAGTCTGGGCTGTCATTGAACTCCGACGGACTCGAGATCACATACCTCTTCACGACCTTCCCAAAGACGACCGAGATGTTCCTCCAGCGGGAGATCGCGGCGCTCAGGGCCAAGGGCGTCCGTCTGAGGATCCACTCGATGTGGGGAGGAGGCGGATCGTTTCGCGGGGTGGAGGTCGCGCCCTTCAACAAGTGGAGGCTGCTCGAGCTCTTCTGGCTCATCCCCTACGAGTCGTGGCGCCGGCCCGACGTGCTGAGGCAGCTGCTGCGGGGCCTCGCCACCCGGCGCGCGCCCTCGTGGATCAATTTCTGGGAGAACATGCTCGGCGCGGGATTCGCCTGCATCCACGCCAGGGAGTTCAGGCGCAATCCCCCGCGGCTCATCCACGCGGCATGGGGGGGGGCACCGGCGACGGGGGCTTGGCTTCTCTGGCGGATTGACGGCCACCGGTTCACGGCCGGCGCCCACGCCTACGACGTCTTCGAGCACGGGGGGGACTGGTGGCTGACGGAGAAGCTCGAGGCGGCGGTGTTTGTGCACACGTCCACGGAGCTGGCCCGCGAGGCGCTCCTCGCGCGGGGGCTCAGGGCCGACAAGGTCGTGTGCATCCGAAGCGGGCTGGAAAGGCTGCCGGCGCTCAAGGCGCTCCATTCCTCGCGGGTGCCCCTCCGCCTGCTCTCGCTCGCCCGGCTGGTCGAGAAAAAGGGGCTCGACCGGCAGCTGAGGATCTATGCCGCGCTCAAGGCGGCCGGCGTGCCGTTCGCGGCCCGCATCGTCGGAGACGGTCCGCTGAGGCCCAAGCTCGAGAGCCTGGCCGGCCACCTGGGCGTCGCCGATCTCGTCACCTTTGTGGGGCAGGTGCCGTCCCAGGAGGTCTGGGAGCACCTGGAATGGGCCGATGTCCTCCTGCACACGGGAGTCGTGGCGCGGAGCGGCGACCGCGACGGCCTTCCAAACGTCATCGCCGAGGCCATGGCGGCCGGCGTGCCCGTGGTGACGTCGCCGACCGCCGGGACGACGGAGGCGGTGACCCACGGGGTGACCGGCGTCGTCCTTCCCGTGGACCGTCCCGATGCCTGGGTGGAGGTCCTGAGGCGGCTCTCGTCGGACGATGACTTCAGCGAGGCGCTGCGCCGCGCGGCGAGAATCTGGATTGAGGCCAATTTCGACGTGAGAAACAACACGGAGCGGCTTCTCAGGCTCCTGGAGGAGGCCGCGGGGCCATGATCCTCTTCGACACCACAAGCGCCTCGTCCTGGCGCCATTCCTCGGGGCTGGCGAGGGTGAGCCGGCGGCTGAAGGACGAGCTGGGAGACGCGGCGACTGCGGGGCGCTGGCCCGAAATTGCAAGGAGGCCGTCAAAGACCGACTGGATTTTCACCCCCGAGCTCTTCTCGGAATCGGAGCGGCCCGGATTCGGGGCGTTCCTCGACCGCCGTCCCTGCAGGCTGGCGGCGCTCTACCACGACGCCATTCCGATCAAGCATCCCGGCATCACCTGGCCCCAGAGCGTGGCGCGCCATCCCGGCTACATGAAGATGCTCTCGCGCTTCGACCGCGTGTGGGCGGTCTCCTCGGCAAGCCGCGACGAGCTTCTCGGCTTCTGGAGATGGCAGGGGATCTCGCACCCGCCCGCGGTCGACGTGCTGCCCATGGGGGCCGACTGGGCCGGGATTGCCCGGTCCAGTGCCTCGGCGGGAGCGGGCGTCGGGCCGGGGAGGATTGTTTCCGTTGGGATCCTGGAGCCGAGGAAGAACCAGGGCGTGATCGTCGAGGCGTGCGAGGCGCTCAGGCTTGAGGGGCTCGAGATGGAGCTCCACCTGGTCGGGAGGGTCAACCCGCATTTCGGCGGGCCGATCGCCAGGCGGGTCGCGGAGGCTGCCGTCCGCTGGCCGGGGCTCAGGCATCATGCGCACATGGGCGACGCGGAGCTCGCGGACCTCGTCCGGTCCGCGCGGGCGACCGCCTTTGCGTCCATCGCCGAGGGATGCGGCCTTCCCCTGCTCGAATCGCTGTGGCTGGGGGTGCCGTGCGTGTGCAGCGGCATCGCGCCCCTCGCCGAGAACGCGGCGGGTGGCGGGTGCCTCGTCGTCGCCGGGAATGACGCGGCCGGCTGGACGGAGGGCCTGCGCCGGGTGCTCACGGACGACGCCCTGCGCTCGGGGCTCGCCGAGGAGGCCTCCAGCCGGGAGCTTCCCACCTGGGCGGACGCCGCCCGCGCGCTGCGCGAGGCGCTCGTCTGAGCCGCCGGCACCCTTGCCCTGCCTGACCCGGCTAGAGTTTCTTAGCCGCGTACGCCATCGCGGCGGCGATCTTCTCGAGCTGCTCGTCCGTATGCATGGCCGAGACCGCGGTGCGGATGAGGTCCTTGCCGGCGGGAACCGCGGGCGAGGTCGCCATGACCGTGAAGATCCCCTTTTCAAGCAGGGCTTTCCAGAAGGGATACACGCGCTCCTTCGAACCCAGCACGATCGGCACCGCGGGCGTCTCGCTCTCCCACGTGTCGAAGCCGAGGCCCTTGAGGATGGCGCGGTACTTCTTGGTATTCGCCCAGAGCCTTTCGAGGTGTTGGGGCTCCGTCTGCATGATCTCCAGGGAGGCCTGTGCGCAGGCGGCCTGGCTCGGGCTTATCGCCGCGCTGAAGATCGTCTGCTTGGAATGGGTCCGAAGGAATTCGATCACGTCCTTCGATGCCGCCACGAAGCCGCCCGTGCTCGCCAAAGACTTGGACAGGCTGCCGCAGACCACGTCGACGGCGTCGTTGAGGCCAAAATGGTCGGCCGTGCCGCGCCCCTGGCGGCCCAGGACGCCGAGCCCGTGGGCGTCGTCCAGGACGACGAAACAGCCGTGCTCCTCCGCGATCTCGTTGAGCTCGGGCAGGCGCGCGATGTGGCCCTCCATGGAGTAGACGCCCTCGATCACCAGCATCTTCGGCGCCGCCGGATTCGCCGTCGCGATCACCTCCCTGAGGTCGTCGGGGTTGTTGTGCGAGAACCTCTCGACCGTGGCGTTCGAAAGGCGGATGCCGTCCCAGAGGCAGGAGTGGACGTTCTTGTCGGCCAGGATGACGTCACCCTTCTGGGCAAACGCGGCGACGCTGGAGAGGCAGGAAAGGTAGCCCGCCGCGTGGATATGGCACGCCTCGCGCCCTAGAAACGTCGCGATCCTCTGCTCCAGCTCGAGGTGGTAGGTCCGTGAGCCGTTCGACGGCCGCGCCCCCGTCGTGCTCGTTCCCCACTTCAGGAGCGCCGCGCGCCCCGCCTCGACCACCTTCGGGTGAAAGGAAAGCCCCAGGTAGTCATTGCTCGAGAGCATGATCATCTCCTTGCCGTTCAGGTGAATGGTGGTGCCCTTCTGGGCATCCATGGCATGGTAGAATGGCGCGTACCGAAGGCGCATCTTGGTCGAATAGTCCTCGCTGCAGCGCCCCAAGATGGGTTTCTTGTTCTTCAGGAATAAGGTGATGGCCATGCGGGCCCGACGCTAAGAGCGGGCCGCTCGTTTGCAAATGCAAATGGGGACGCGCGCAGGCTCCCGCCGACCAACGCATTCCGATTTCCTTATGCGTTGCGCCGGAGCGATCCCATCCATCCCAAAAGCTCGGTGGAGTACTCGGACCAGGCCTTGAATCGGCGCCCCTTTGCGGCGCTCGAAAGCGCGGCAAGTTCGGCGGGGGACGCCAGCAGCTCGGCGATCCCGGACGCGATGTCGTCCGGGCCCGCCGCGCCAAGGCTGAGGCAGCCCCCGCCCAGCGCGACCTCCCCCAGGGCCCCGTCCGTCCTGCAAATGCAGGGCTTGCCCCGGGAAAGGCTCTCGGCGACGGGCAGGCCGAACCCCTCGGCAAGCGAGGGGTAGACCGTGAACGAGCATTCGCGGTAGGCCGCCTCGAGCGCCGCGTCGTCCACGGGGCCGTCGTGGCGAACGGGACGGCCCGAGGCGCGCAGTCTCTCCAGGCTCCGGAGCGCGGGGGCGCCCGTCTCCGGGTTCGCCAGCCCCACGAGCCGCAGCTCGAAGCGCGCACCCCGGGACCAGAGCGACTCGCAGGCTTCAAGGAGCGCCGCGTGGTTCTTCCTCCCCTCGATGCTTCCGACGCAGAGAACGGTCGGCACCTTCCCGGGCGGGGCGGACCCGGCCTCAGGGGGGGGCGGGTCGATGCCGAGGGGGATCGCGACGACGTCGGGCAGCTTGGATGCGCCTAGCCAGCGCCAGTAGTCCAGGAGGCAATCGCGCGAGGCCCCCGACACGGCCGCCACGCCGTCGAACTGGAGAAGCTCCCGGAGGTATGAGGGAAAACGTGCGACATTCGAGCGTGGCGTGAACTCGGGGTACTGCAGCGCGATGGCGTCGTGAAACAGCGCCACGCGCGGGCCGCCTGTGGCTGCAAAGAGGGCGGGGAGGGCGTCTGCGACCGCCGGCGAAAAGACCTCGGGCACCAGCACGCCGCCCTTCGTCGCGGGGTCCATCGCGCCAAGCGGGTTCTCCCTCCCCGCCATGCGCCTCAGGCTCCCGCGAATCCTTGCGGCAAGGGGCCATCGGGAGCGGCGCCCCCTGGCGGGATCGGCCGAGTCCAGATTGCGCTCCTCCCAGGCTTCCAGCGGGCGCCAGACACCCTCGTGGGGGTCGTAACACACAGCAGTCGCCTGTCCCGAAAGCGCCTTGTGCAGGGCGCGCGCGACGCGCTGGATTCCGGTCCGGGCCCTCGTGTGGCTCGTGTGGCTGAGGTCAAGGAGGAGGGGCGCGGACACGGCCTATTCAGGGTTTCGCGGCGTCGGGGTCGCGCCGCAATACGGTGACATCCTCGACCTTTCCAATCTCGATCCAGTGGCCGGGCCTCCCCTTCCAGAGAGCGCCGAACCGATCGACCTCGAAGGGGAAGAGCACGGCATAGAGCGGCCTGCCGGCCGCGCGGGCGGCCGAATCGACAGGTCCCACATCCTCTTCCCTCATCATGTCCCAGCGCACGAGCGTGAAGCCGGTGTCGTGGAAGATCGCCCCGCTCGTCTGCATCGCGAAGCACACGGCATCCTTGGGGAGGTTCCCCTGCATCCAGCCTGTCAGGGTGCGGTAGCGGGCCTCCTCGCGGCCGACAGAGAACGGATGCAGGGAGTTGTTGGGCCCCGCCAGGGATGCCGCCACGAGGCCGAGGCCGAGGGCGAAGGCGATGGGGGACCGTCCCGGGTCGGCCCAGGCGGGCGCCCGGGAGAGGGCCGCGCGCAGAACCAAGAGGGCCCCGACCAGAAGCGCGGGTGCCGCCGGAAGCAGGTAGCGCAGGTACCACCACGTCTCGTGGGTGCATGCGTAGGTGGCATAGAAGCCCGCGAACGCGACGATCCACGTTCCCAGGAGCCACCGGGTCCGCGGGCTCTCCGCCGGGACCCAAGGAAGCGCGAGGTCGAGCGCGACAGCCGGGGTGAACAGGACGGGCAGCCAGCGGGCGTAGTGAAGGAGGGTCCCGGGCACGAGTCCCGAGGAAAAATAAAGGCTCGTGTCACCGTATCCCGTGGCCCCGAATCTCCCATAGGCGGCCAGGCTGTGCGCAAAGAAGAACACGGCGCCAGGCAGGCCTCCCAGGCCAAGGAGGAGCCAACGGCGGGGCGAGGGCCCGAGGGCCACCGCCAGCGGCGCCAGCACCAGCAGGTTCGTCGGGCGCAAGAGCACGTCGACCGCGACGGCGGCGCCGGCCGCGACCGCCCAGGACGGCGTTTCGCGGCTTTTGAGCGCCGCCAGCACCGCCAACGTCGTCCAGAGGAGCGAGGGCACGTCGCTCATCGCCTGGAGCGACATGAAAATATAGAGCGGGCTGAGGGCCAGGATCGCGACGGACAGGGCCGACCAGAGCCGGCCGAGGCCCAGCAGCCGGCCGAGCGCGTACGTCGCCGCCAGGCCTCCGAGCGAATGGAGGATTATTGCGAGGTCCCCGGCATGCCGCCAGCCGGCCAGCGGCTTCAGGGCGACGATGAAGAGCGAGAAGCCCACGGGGTAGGTTGGCACGATGCCGTCGCCGTTCCACGCGGGTCTGAACCCCAGGGGCACGTACAGCATCGGAACGTCGCGGATCCGCGGCAGGCCCGGGATCGTGCGCGGCTGCACGTGCAGAGAGCCCGAGGCGAGCAGGCGCGCGTGGTTCATGTATCCCGAGGAATCCGAGCCGCCCGCAAGAGCCTCCACGTGGGTGACCAGCACCGCGGCGTACACCGCAAACGCGAGGATCGCGGCCGCGGCGGCCGCGCGCCTCAACGCCACATTGGAGGACGATGTCGGGGCGGCTGGAAAATCCATACTTGCTTTGGATGGGCAGGGAGAGTGGTTTGTCGCCTTTTGGTGGTAAGACTCAAATCATTTCTCCGGGAAAGGGCCAATTCGCTTCGGTGGATCGTGTGCCTATTCGCGGTCGCGGTCTTCGCCTGGAGCGTCGCCTTCTTCTACCTGCCGGGCCAAGGCTTTACGTACATGATCCTGTTCGGGACGAAGGAGCACGCCCGCTACCTGCCCGAGCTGAAGGCGGTCAACCATTACGAGAGGGACGACTCGCCGGGCTACGACTCCCAGTGGTACGCGCAGATCGCCATGCATCCGAATCTGGGGGATCCCGCGCTCAGGAAGGCGGTCGACAGCCTTCCGTACCGGGCCCGCAGGATCCTCTTCATCTGGCTCGCGTGGGTTTTGGGCGGCGGCGATCCGGCCCGCGCCCTGAATGTCTACGCAGCGCAGAACATCGTGTGCTGGTTCATCTTGGCGGCGCTGCTGCTGCGCTGGTTTCCGCCGATCAACTGGGGCAACTGCTTCCGATGGATGGCCGTGCTCTATTCATTCGGGCTCATCTTCAGCGTGGCGGGGGCGCTGCTGGACGGCCCGGCCCTCCTTCTGACGGTGGTCGCGATGATGTTGTTGGAGTCGGGGCGACCCTGGACCGGGGCCGTTGTCATGGGGCTCTGCGGGCTCGGCAAGGACACGAGCATCCTCTGCGGCGCCGCGCTCAGGCCCCCGGAGCTCCGCAGGCCGCGGACCTGGGCTCCGTGGCTGGCTCAGGAAGCGCTCGTTCTGCTTCCGCTTGCGGCATGGATGGTCTGCCTGCGGCTGTGGCTCGGCAGCGGGGATGACGTGGGCGCGCGCAACTTTGCGCGGCCCTTCGCCGGGCTGGTGAACAAGCTTCAGGACACGCTCGCGGGCCTGCTTGCCGGCGGTTACCCGAACCCGGAGGTCACGCGGCTCGACCTGCTGGTCTTCATCGGACTCCTTGCACAGTTCTTCTTCTTCGTCCTACGGAGGCGGTGGCACGAGCCCTGGTGGAGGGTGGGGGCGTGCTACGCCGTTCTCATGGTCTTCCTCGGGGACGCCGTGTGGGAGAACTATCCCTCGGCCGCATCGCGGGTGCTCCTTCCGATGACGCTGGCATTCAACATCCTAGTGCCCCGCAAGGGTTTGTGGCCGATCCTCCTCGTAGCTGGCAACCTGGGTGTGATCGGATCGGCGGACCTCCTGAGGCCACCCGGCAGGGAGAGCTTCGTCGTAGAGGGCCCGAGGGCGCTTTTGATCAATCCCTCGGACAGGCACACGGTCGAGGCTGTGTTCGGGCCCAGCAACTGGTGGGGTCCCGAGAAGTCACGGTGGGAATTCTTCCGGTGGAGCCTGGGCGACAGCACAGTCGCGATCCGCAATCCGCAACCCTTCGCCATCCTGGCGGACATCAAGTTCAAACTCCGCTCGGTCGACGAGCGCGGCGCCTCGGTGACGATGGGCGGCAAGGTTGTCTGGCGGGCCCACTTGAGGCCCGCCGAGGTTCTGCCGGGCGCGATACCGGGCGTGCTGCTGAAGCCGGGCGACACGGTCCTTCTGTTCCAGAGCGACCGGCCCCCTGCGTACCCCGGCAACTTCGACCCGAGGAGGCTCACCTTCCAGGTCAGGCACCTCGAGATCGACCTGAAGGGAAAGCGATGAGGCCCGCCGCACAATCCACGACGGCCGCCGCCGGGGCACTGTCCAAATGAAGCTCTGGCAGGTACGGCGGCACTGGGACGCGCTCGCGAAGGACGATCCCTTCTGGGCGGTCCTGACCGAGGCCAAGAAACAGGGCAACCGGTGGGCGATCTCCGAGTTCTTCGCGACCGGCGTCGCGGAGGTCGAGAGGGACCTGGCGCAGGTCCGCCTGCGCGACCCGCAGCTGAGGATGCGCGGCGCGCTCGACTTCGGGTGCGGCGCCGGGCGCCTGACCCAGGGCCTGGCGCGGCATTTCGGATGGGTTGCGGGGGTCGACATCTCGGGCCGGATGGTGGAGCTGGCCCGCGAGCACTGCCGGGACAGCCGGGTGAGCTTCACCCAGAACACCCGCTCGGACCTGAGGATCTTTCCGGACCGGTCCTTCGACCTGGTGTACAGCCGCATAACGCTCCAGCACATCGCCCCCCGCTACACGCGGCGCTACCTGGGGGAATTCATGCGGATCCTGAGCCCCGGCGGCATCATGTCCGTGCAGATCCCCGACAGGGTGCCGGCCGGAGACCCCCCCGACAGGCTCAGGTTCTCCTTCTGGCCCCCGACCCTGTGGATGCGGATCAGCCGGCATGTCCGCTACCACCACCCGGGGTGGTTCCCGGGAACCCCGAAGATGCAGATGTACGCGATGAGGAAGGACGAGGTCCTCGCCGTTCTGGCGCGCTCCGGCGCGGAGGTCCTTTCCGTCGAGACGTGCGAGCACGGCGACGTTGACAACTATGTCTACATTGCGCGGCGGCCCCGTGGGTAGGCCCCGATTCCGCCGGCTCCGGCACCAACCCATTGGAAATGCTTCGTAGCCCGCGGCAGTTCGGCTATCCTGCCCCGTGCCCTTGAAGAACCGCACCCTGAGCTTCTGGAGCGTGGCGGCGTGCCTCGTGGCATCGGCCGCCGCGGTGCTCCCGCTTGAGCCGTGGTCAAGGGCGCGAAGCAGCCGCTGCGCCTTCGAGGTCGAGGTGCAATCCGAGCAGTCGGGGCTGGCCCAGATCTACTACGACCTGGGGGGCGGCATGAACGAGCCGGACTCCGCGCTCCAGCCGGTCATCGCCGGGCAGCCGGCGCGTCTCCGCTTCGTCCTGCCCTACGGGCGGTGCCAGGCGCTGAGGTTCGACCCGCTGGACAGGGACACCCGGATGACGATCTCCGGCGCGCGGATCGTCGACGGCTCGGGGCGCGTCCTGGCCTCGTTCGCCCCGGGGCAGTTCAAGCCCGAGTTTCAGATCGAGGCGCTGACGGTGAAGGACGGGAAGCTTCTCGTCGTGACGAGCGCGGGGGCGACCGACCCGCGCATGAGGATCAGCCTGAAGGCCCCGATCGACATCGAGCGCCCATCCGTCTGGACCGAGATCGCGGCGGCCTTCATGGCGGCCGTCGGCCTGCTCCTTGTCGTGGCCTGGGCCAGGGATTCCGGGTTCGTGCGCCTGGATGAGCGGGCTAGGCGCGCCTGGACGGCGGCCTGCGCGTCCCCGGCGTGGGCTGTCGCGGCCGCGGCCCTGCTCAGCACGGCGGTGGCGAACTTCCCGGTGATATTCGCAGGCAAGAGCCTCGTGTCGCCGAACCTCGGGGTCGCGCTCCTCTACGGGCAGAGTCCGTGGCTCCCGGGGGCGCAGAGCTTCGAGGCCGGGGACCCCCACAAGGCGGACGTCGCCGCGCTGCTGTGGCACCACCTGCCGCTCTCGATGATCGAGCGCAGCGCCCTGTTCCGCGACGGGGAGCTACCGCTCTGGAACCGCTACGACTCGGCGGGCCTGCCGCTGCTGGGCCAGGGCCAGTCGTGCTTCGGGGACCTGCTCCAGGTGCTGCCCATCCTCGCGAACGGCGCGTCATGGGCATGGGACCTCAAGTTACTCCTGGCAAAGTGGGCCTTTGCCTGCGGCATCGGGCTTTGCGCGTGGCGGCTGTTCCGGCACCTGCCGACCGCGATCCTGACGGCGGTTTCGGCGGCATTCATGGGATTCTTTGTCTACCGGATCAACCATCCGGCGGTCTTCAGCGTCTGCTATTCGCCCTGGATCCTCTACTGCTGGCTTCGGTGCCTCGACGCGAGGTCCGCCCGGGGCGGCATCCTCTGGATGGTGGCATTGATCGGGGCGAACTGGGCCGAGGTGTGCAGCGGCACCGCGAAGGAGGCCTACGTCCTGCTGGTCTCCATGAATTTCTCGGGCCTTTGCCTGCTGCTGCTCTGTGAGCGCCCGGTCCGCGAGAAGGCGCGGCTCCTGGGCGGGCTGCTGGCGGCAGGGGTCGCCTTCGCGCTCCTGAGCTCGCCGCTCTGGTACACGTTCTACCGCGCCCTGAAGGGGGCCTATACGAGCTACAACGCGCCGCTGGCGCTCCAGATCCAGCCGGGGATGTTCATCGGCCTCTTCGACGAGGCCTTCTACCGGCCTTTTCAGCTGCAGTCCGGGGTGATCAATCCCTCCGCCAATTTCTACCTGTTTGTCGGGTTCCTGTGGGCCCTGGTGCGGTGGCGCGCGCTCCTGGCCGACCGCCGAGCTACGGCCCTGCTTGCCTCGGCCCTGCCCGCGCTGCTGCTCGTGTTCGGGGTCATCTCCCCCGCGCTCGTAGCCCGCGTGCCGCTCCTTGGGAACATACTGCACATCGACAACACGTTCTCGTGCGCCCTGATCGTGATCCTTGCCGTCTTTTCGGGCTTTGGCTGGAGGGACGCGTGGGAGCGCCTGGGCTCGAGCGACGGGAGGCGGGACGCCGGCCTCGTCGTGGCGATCATGATTGTCCTTTTCGGCGCCTATCTCGGGACGGCGCAGGCGGTGCTGCGAAGCGAGTATGCCAGCGTCACCTGGGGCCGGCTGATCAAGGTCGACCCCTTCATCCACGCCTACGGGTGGAGCCTGCTGGCGGGCGCCGCGGTGCTCCTGTGGGCGCTCGACCGGCTGCGCCGGCCCGGGGCCCCGGCGGCGGCGGCGCTCATTCTGGCGGTCCTCGCCTTCGGCAGTTTTCACTGGCGCGAGGGTCTCAAGCTGGGCGGGGAGTACTCGGACTATGTCGTGAGGCCGACAAAGCGGGTCGACCTCCAGGCGGACTCGCCCTCCGTGGACGCGGTGCTCGCTCGCATGGACACACCCGCCCGCGCGATGGGGTTTCACAACGACCTCCTCCCCGGGTGGTCGATCGTCTACGGGCTGGAGGGGATCTCCGGGCCGGACGCCCTCATGAACCCCTTCTACAGGGAATTCATGGACGCGGCGGGATTCAACCGCGTCTGGGACTGGCGCTTCATTGTCGAGCCGGGCGAGGTGCCGAGGCTCAAGCCCGCGCTCGATTCGCTCGGCGTCCGGTTCTACCTCGGGTACCACATGGGCGACCAGAAGCCCGGAAGCGAACTCGGGCATATCCTCGCGTCCGACATGGACGTCTACGAGAGCCGGTCAGCGTGGCCTCGGGCATTCTTCACCGACAGCATCGCGGTCTACAGCGATGTGGGCCAATTCTGCTCATGGATGAAGGCCGGGGACGGGCGGCCGTTCGCGGGAATCCAGCACAGCGACTGGGTGAAACTCAATCCGCTGCCGAGGGTTTCCGGGGACCTTGGGACGCGAAAGGTCGTGGCGGCCGCGAACTACGCGCTCACGACGAATGCGACTTCGTTCACGGTCGCCGCTCCCGGACCCGGCTTCATCGTGCTGACCGAGGCGTACGAGAAGGACAATTTCCGCGCCACCGTGAATGGGAAGGCTGCGCCCTACGTGCGGATCAACCACGCCTTCAAGGGGATTTACGTGGATGGGCCGGGGGCCTACGAGGTCCGGTTCGAATACTGGCCCCGCGGCCTTTCGGCGACGCTCGCACTGTCCGGCGTCGGGCTCGGCCTCGTCCTCCTGGCGCTCATCGGCGCGGCCCTCGCCCCCGGATCAAGGCCGGGCGCCGGCCTCGCTACAGGCAGGCGAGCGTCTGAAGCCGCCGGCGGTACCGGGCCCCTATGACGGCGGGGGAGAACCTCTCCTCGATCGTCCGCCGTGCCGCCGCGCCGACCTGGGCCGCCTCGGACGGGTGGGACGCTACCCTTTGCATCAGCTCCGAGGCGTGCGCGACGTCAGGCTCGGCCCAGGTGGAACCCTTCGTGTAGGGCCCATGGCTCTCGGTCAGGGTCGCCAGCGTGTAGCGCACGGGATATCCGTTGAAGTTGCTCACGTATTCCGCGGTTCCCGACCAGTCGGTCGAGATGACCGGCTTCCCGAGGTGCATGCACTCCGCCACGGCCAGGCCGAAGCCCTCGGAGCGGTGGAGCGACACAAGGCAGTCGCAGGCGGCCTCGAGCGCGTAGACGTCGGCGCGCGAGAGCGTGGAGCTTATGATCACGGTGCCGGGGATGTCCCGGACGGCCTCCTGCAGGGCCGCGAAGTCCGAGGGATTCAGCTCGGCGTTCTGGACCTTCACGACGAGGGAGGCATGTGCGGCGGCCAGGCCCGAGATCCTGAACGCCTCGATGACGGCGCGCGGATTCTTTCGGGCCGTATACGAGTTCAGGTCGAAGAGGCAGAGGAAGAGGAGCCGGTCGGCGGGCAGGCCGAACTGGGCCCGAAGGGCCGCGGAGGTTCCCGCCGGCCGCTCGAAGCCGATCGCGTGCGGCATCGTCAGCACCGGCAGGAGCGACTTGAGCGCAAGGGACTCGCGCACGAAGTCGCTCGGGCACCAGATCTCGTCAAAGTAGTCCAGGGAGGACATCCACGCCTCGGGAAAGTCCGGGAGCTCCCAGGCGAAGTAGCCGATGTTGTACTTGTCCTTCCTGAAGTCCGGCCCGTGGTGATGATCGATGTCGCGCGCCACGGGCGGATCGATGTGAAAGACGTTGGCGCCATAGGGATTGGAGTCCTGGAGCCGGCCCGCATAGGTCTGGTCGCCCAGCCGGTTGCGGCAGTTGAGCCTGAGCGGCACGAGGGAGATCGGCAGCGACACGGCGTCCGCCGCCCGCACCATGCACCGGGCCGACTCGCCGATCCCCAGGTCGGCCGTCAGGAATCCGACGACGTTCATCCCGGTCCGGAGGTGGGCCCGCCCGAAGTTGGTCGAGTACGGGCTCTCCCTCTTTGAAAAATCATAGATCGTCTCGCCCGATGCCGACTCGATCGCCATGAGCCGCAGCTGGCGGTTCTTGTTCTGGGCCCGGAAACGCTGGATGGGCCCGAACCGGGTGACCCGGCCAAGCCACGCCAAGGCGTTCGTGAACGCGGTGCCATGGAGCCGCAGGCAGACGACCGAGCCCTTCTGGGCCGGCACCGTCTCCAGCGCGAGGCGGGTTTCCCATGGCCCCGGGCCCTTGGAGCTGATCGTCGCCACGCTCCGCCCGTCGAGGAGGACCTCAAGGACCGGGAAGGCCGCCTCGGGCCACCGCGCCTGCGGGTGGGTGCGAAACTCACCTTTCAGGACGACCGAGGCGATGTCCGCCACGGGCGGCAGGTGGATGACCGCGGTCTCGCGCAGCCATGCCGAGTCGGTGGCGAATTCGTCGAAGTACAGCCCCGAATACCCCGTGAAGCGCCGCCGGAAGGCGCCGCCGTAGGGGGGGGTGTGCTGATGCGTGGACATGCTCAATGGGAGAACATTTCCCGCCAGCGGGCGAGCTCCAGATCGATGGCTGCATTGGCCGGGACAAGAGAGACATCGGGCGGCCTCTTCGCGAGGTGGATCAAGTAGAGGGCCGTCCGCAGCGCCGCCGCCCTGTCCACGATGTCCCGCGGCTCGACGATCAGATTCCAGAAGTAGTCCCAGCCCACCGAACGGTGGTAGGCGTCGGCAACGGCCACGGCGAGCTCGTCTCTCCAACGGCGGACCAGGCGCCACGTGTTCTCCTCGTCCCGGAGCTTGCGGCCAGGGGAGGAGCTCACGTGGTGGAGCACGCTGCTGCGCAGGGCCACGACGTTCCTGAGACCGGTCTCCCTGGCGCGCAGGCATATGTCCACGTCCTCGCAACCGTTGACGAAGGACTCGTCGAAGCCGCCGAGGCGGCGCCACGTGTCCGCACGGACCACCACGCATGCCCCCGTGACGGCGAAGACCCGCCGTCTCGGCCTCAGAAGGACCGAGAGGGGGTGGGGCGGGTTTCGGTCATGCTCGGGCTTCCCCTTGGGGTCGACGAATATCCCCGCGTGGTCGACCTTTCCGGACGCGGCGTCGATCTGGAGGTTGCCGACCAGCCCGGCGCGCCTGCCCAGGAGCGCCAGCGCCCAGAGCATGGGCGAAAGCCAGCCTCGCCTCAGCACCAGGTCGTTGTTGAGCAGGGCGAGCACATCGCCGCGCGCCGCGGCGGCGCCGCGGTTCGTGGCGGCCCCGAAGCCCAGGTTGCGCTCGTTCAGGATGACTCGGCAGGGCTCGCCGAGGCCGGCGAGCCAGCCGCGCGTCCCGTCGGTGCTGCCGTCGTCGACGAGGATGATCTCATAGCTGACGCCGCTCGGAATCGACTCGCGCAGGCTGGCCAGCATCGCCTGCGTGCGCGACAGGCAGTTGAAAAGCGGCGTGATGACGCTCAGGCGCGGCGTGCCGTGGCTCCTCGTTGACACGGGTTCCGGCCTCCTACTGCCCTGAGAGGAGCCCGCGCAGGTAGTGGGCGTAGCTCGACTTCCCGAGCTTCGCGATGTTCGACTCGAGGCGGGCGGTGTCGATCCAGCCCTGCCTCCAGGCTATCTCCTCCACGCACGCGATCTTCAGTCCCTGCCGGTTCTCTATCACGTGGACGAACTGCGCGGCCTCGAGCAGCGAGTCGTGGGTCCCGGTGTCCAGCCACGCGGTCCCGCGCCCGAGGACCTCCACGTGCAGGCGGCCGGCCTCGAGATAGAGCCGGTTCAGGTCGGTGATCTCGAGCTCCCCGCGCTTCGAGGGCTTCAGGCGGCGCGCGAGCGACACGACCTCCCTGTCGTAGAAGTAGATCCCCGGGACGGCGAAGTTCGACTTCGGCTTCTCGGGCTTCTCGTCGAGGGAGAGGACGCGGCCGTCCGGCGCGAACTCGACGACGCCGTAGGCCGAGGGGTTCGAGACGTGGTAGCCGAAGATCGTCGCCCCCTTTGCGCGCCTGTTCGCCGCGGCGAACGAGTTCTGGAGGTCGTGGCCGTAGAAGAGGTTGTCGCCCAGGACGAGGGTGCAGGGCGCGTTGCCGATGAAATCTGCGCCAATGATGAACGCCTGCGCCAGGCCCTCCGGATGGGGCTGCGGGGCGTATTCAATGTGCATGCCGAGGCTCGACCCGTCGCCCAGCAGGCGCCTGAACAGCGGAAGGTCCCGGGGCGTCGAGATGACGAGCACGTCGCGGATCGCGGCGTGCATCAGCGCGGAAAGGGGGTAGTACACCATCGGCTTGTCGTACACCGGCATGAGCTGCTTGCTCACCGCGATTGTCAGCGGGTAGAGCCGGGTTCCCGAGCCGCCTGCGAGGATGATCCCTTTGCGATTCATAAGTATGGGGTTGGGTCCGCTCAGACCGTCCTGCCGAGCCTTTCGCGCGCGTAGCGCTTAGCCGTGATCTCGTCGCACCATGCGCGGTTCGCGACGTACCAGTCGACGGTCTTCGCCAGGCCGGATCCGAACGACTCGGCGGGCCGCCACCCAAGCTCGCGCTGGATCTTTGAGCAATCGATCGCGTACCTGCGGTCGTGCCCGGGGCGGTCGGCCACGAACTCGATCTGGACGGAATAGGGCTTGCCGTCCTTGCGCGGCACCCGCTCGTCCAGGAGCGAGCAAATGAGCCGGACGGCATCGAGGTTCGCGGATTGGTTGAGGCCGCCCACGTTGTAGGTTTCGCCGGGCAGGCCGCGCCGCAGGACAAGCGAGATCGCCCGGCAGTGGTCCTCGACGTAGAGCCAGTCGCGGATCTGCCGGCCGTCGCCGTAGACCGGGAGCGGCTTCCCATCGAGCGCGTTCAGGATGACCAGGGGGAAAAGCTTCTCGGGGAAATGAAACGGCCCGTAGTTGTTCGAGCAGTTGGTGGTCAGGGTCGGCAGGCCGAACGTGTGGCGGTAGGCCCGCACGAGATGGTCGCTGGCCGCCTTGGAGGCCGCATACGGGGAATTGGGAGCAAACGCGGTCCCTTCCGTGAAGGCGGGATCCGTCGGCGAGAGCGTCCCGTACACCTCGTCGGTAGAGATGTGCAGGAAGCGGAAGGAATCCTTCGCCCCGCCGGTGAGGCCTGACCAATGCCGCCGCGCGGCGTCGAGCAGGCGAAGGGTTCCGACCACGTTGGTCTGCACGAACGGCTCGGGGGTGTCGATCGAGCGGTCGACGTGGCTTTCGGCCGCGAAGTTGACCACAAGGCCCACCTTGTGCTCGGCGAGCACCCGAGGGACGAGATCGCCGTCGCCGATGTCCCCATGGATGAACACGTAGCGGCTGTCGCCCGCGACATCCGAGAGGTTCGCCGGGTTGCCTGCGTAGGTCAGCTTGTCCAGGTTGACCACGCGCGCCGCGCCCGCCTGCCCGTCCCGCAGCAGCTGGCGGATGTAGTTGCTCCCGATGAACCCGCAGCCACCTGTGACCAGGACGTTCATGGTCGGTCAGGCGGCCCTTTTCCATGCCCGCAGGTCACGGGCGATGGCCTCGCGCACGGGGGTGAGGCGGATCCCGACGCCGGAAAGCTTCGAGGAGTCGAGGACGCAGTTTGACCGGGGAGCCTTCGCAACTAAGCTCATGAACTCCGCCTCGCCCGAGAAGAATGAGAACTCCTTTCTGCACACGCCCGAGAGCCGGATCAGGTCGACGACCTCGCGGGTTGTCACCTTGCCGGGGTTCGTGACGTTGTAGGTTCCGAAAGGCACGCGCTTCGCCCAGCAGGCAAAGGTCGCCTCGACGAACTCGTCGAGCTCCGAGATCGAGTTGGTCGCCTCAAGGAGCCTCTCGTAGCGCATCATCTTCGCCAGGTAGTTCCTCGGGTTCTCCACACCGTCGAACGGGATGCGCAGGCGCCAGACGAAGAGATCGGGACGCCCGGCCAGCACCTCCTCTCCGAGCCCCTTCGTGCCGCTGTAGAACGAGCAGTTGTTCGTCCGGAACGTGAAGTTGGGGGTATCGAGCTCCGTGAAGCCTTTTCCGCCGGGGCCGTCCCCGGTGTAGATGCAGCCCGACGAGACGTGGCCCCATGGGACGCCCGATGCCTCGCATGCCTCCGCGACGACCCCGGGCAGCACCGCGTTGCCCAGCAGGCATTCGGACTTGTGGAGCTCGCAGGCGTCGACGTTGGGCTTTCCCGTGTAGCCCGCCGCGTTGATCAGGAACTCGGGCCGGTCCCTAAGGAGCGCCTTGCGAAGGGTCTCCGGGTTGGTGTAGTCCACCTCCGAGCGGCGCAGATTGCGGAACTCCACGCCCTTGCGCTTAAGGAGCGCTTGGTAGGCATGGCCGACATATCCGGAGCCTCCTAATAGATAAATCATCGAGGGGGGAAGGGGTAAGCCAATCGATCGTTCCCGTGGAAACAAGGGTTTTCAATCCCTGCGGTTCCTCTTCAGGCAGTCCGGGAGGCTATGGATACCAGAATCGCGGTCAATCCGGCACAATTTGCCGCCAAGGCGATCCAGGACAGACCATCCCGCAGCCTTGGCAGCTTGGCGTGAAAAAGCTCTGCCCAGGTGATGGCGAAACCCGCGGTCGCAAGATGGAGATAGCGCCCAGTAAAGCCTGGTATGTAGTCCATCTCGACCGTCCCGAACGATATCCATAGCGCCAGGGCTATCAGGGTCAGCACCGCGAAGGACTGTAAGCCCATTCCGGCCGCCCAGATCCAATCAATGCGCCTATTCCACGATCCACTTCCGGCCAGGCCGGCAAGGCATATGAGTGAAAGCCAAGAAAGGCCGCCATAGAGCCGGGGAGGGATCCATCCACCAACGCCCGCGTACATGTGCGGCCATTGGCGGATCATGTCATTTGCCAGAAAGTGCCAAAGGGGATGAATGAACCGCCGCGGATCCCCAAAGAACCATGCTTTCTGAACCGACAGTTGCGGCCGCGACGGCTCGAACCATCGGGCGACGTCGACATTCATATTGGCCCGGTTCCAGGCGAACCACACGGCTGCCGCACATGCGAAATATGCGCACAGCGCGGCGGTCTTCGCGAGCCCCGAGCTGAAATGTCTCGCCGGGATGAGCCAGAGGCACGTCAGCGCCGCCGCCGCATTGGGCTTGAGGAGGACTACCAGCATTCCCAGAGCCAGAACAATGGCCATGTCCCGCCCGGAAGCCCTCTCGCGGCGCTCACGCAGATTCCAGGCGTAGGCGAGCAGAAGCAGCGGCATGGCGAAGTTGATCGCGTCCGCGCTGACGGACGCGGCCTGAATCATGGCAAGGGGGAAAGACACCAGGATCAGCGCTCCCTTGTGGAAGCGCGGCAGCAGCTCCAATGCAGAGACTACGGCGGCAAGATAACCGGCCAAATTCAGGAGGCAGGCGGCCCTGTGCGCGGAAAGGGGCGACGCCGAAAACAGGCCCGAGATCCCCATTCCCAGCGCCTGGAGGGCGTAGTTCGCGGGGCTGTAGACGGCGGTGTTCGTGAATTCCACCCGCACGTTTCCTGTGGCCTCCAGGGATCTTGACGAAGAGGCAGACCACTCCGCGAGCGTGCCGAAATCGTGGCGAGTCCAATAGGACTCCCATTGCGAGTTGATGAACTCGACATGACTTTTGGGAAGAATGCCCCCGACCGCTCGATCAGAAAAGACTTGCGGCCAAATCCCACCCCTGGAGACCTGCAAAGACCTGAAGTAATGGCTCGGTCCATCAAATGTGACGGCGGGAGGGATCAAGAAAACCGCGGGAAGGCCGAAAACCGAACCGATCAGCAGCGCGAGGCGGGATTCAAGGCGCAGCCGGATTCTCATGGATTACCGTGTTCACCGCCTTCGGTAGTCCCCCCTGCTGAAATACTTCTCGAACCAGACGTACATGCAGATGAACAGGTAACGGCTTCCCATCTCCTTGATCTTGAGCTTGGGGACGCCATGCCGCCGGTTGCGCCAGGAAATAGGGATGACGGTCCAGGTGTAGCCCCGGACGATCGCCTTTAGGGGCAGCTCGACCGTCAGGTTGAAATGGGGCGCGAGAAAGGGCCTGCAGCCGTCGATCACGCATCTGCGGTAGGCCTTGAACGCGTTCGTGGTGTCGTTGAGGGAGATGTTGAACATCCCGCGGATGAACAGGTTCGCGAGGCGGTTCACGAAGAGCTTCACCCTCGGGTAGTCCACCACGTCCCCCCGGCGCAGGAACCTGCTGCCGAAGACGCACTCGTGCCCCTCGCAAAGCAGGCGCCAGTACCTGACGGCATCGGACGGGAGATCCGACGCGTCGGCCATCATGATGACGACCGCGTCCCCCTTGAGGTGGCCGAACCCGTGCGTGATGGCGCGGCCGAACCCGTTGGGTTCCTTATTCTGCACCGCGACAAGCGTGGGAATCTCAGCCTTGAGCCCCTGAAGCACCTGCCAGGTCTGGTCACGGCTTCCGTCGTCCACGACGATGATCTCGTGGGGCACGCCTTCCCGGACAAACTCGGCGTAGAGGTCGCGAAGCGTCGAGGGAAGCGACTCCGCCTCATCGCGCGCGGGAACGACGACCGAGAACAGATTCAGACTCATCAGAGGGGCGCCGACAGCTCCAGCCAGTCGGGATGGGTCCCGGCATGGGCCGATATCTCCTCAAGGATAGCCATGACCGGCATCCTCGGCGCCCATCCCCAGATCCGCGCGGCCTTTGCCGGGTCGAGGACAATCCACGGGATGTCAAAGGCGCGCGGCGCCGGATCCGACGCCACGGGGTGGGGGCCAAACCGGTCGTCGCACCAATCCGTCAGCTGGCGCAGGGACATCGCCGAGGCTGCGCCCCCGCCGATGTTAACAATCCGGTCGGTTGCCTCGACCTTCGGGGCCGCCATCTGCGCGTTGAGCAGGGGGACAAGGTCGCTCGGGTGGAGACAGTCGCGCACCTGGTGGCCCGTGCCTCCAAACCCGATGTACCGAAGGGGCCTGCGCCTCAGGTGGCTGTTTATCCAGTAGCTGAAGATTCCCTGGTCAGGCCTGCCGAATTGCCCGGCGCCCGCGAGGATGCCGCAGCGGTTCACGAAGACGGGAAGCCCGAAGGCCTGGCCGTATTCAAGGGCGAGCGCCTCGCTCGCGAGCTTCGTCGCGCCGTAGAGGGAGACGGGGGCCGCGGTCGAGAATGACTCGGTGATCCCGGGCCGGCCGATGCCGGACGGCAGGCCGCCGCCGTCGGGCTCAAAGGCACCCTTGCTCACCTTGACGCGCAGGGCCGCGAGGGGCGCAATGCTGTACACCCGGCTTGTGCTGAGCAGGACCAAACCCGCGCGAAAGCGCTTGCAGTATTCAAGGAGGTTTATGGTCCCTCCCAGGTTGTGCTCAACCACCTGGCGGGAGCTTGCCTGGCCGTCGACGCCGGCCAGAACGCTCGGGTTCGCGGCAGCATCGATCACCCAGTCGCAGGCGGGAAGCGAGTCGATGTCGCTGGCGGCCCGCACGTCGCCGTGCACAAGCCCAATGCCGAGGCGTTTCAGCTCCGAGCGGTTGGCCTCGCTCCCGGGCCGGATGAAGTTGTCCAGCCCATGGATCTCGAGTCCCCGGCCCTGGGCGGCGAGCGCGCGGGCGATGGCGCTTCCCGCAAAGCCGCAGATTCCGGATATCAGGATTCGCACGCCCGTTTCGCCCTCAGTTCTCAGGCGGAGAGGGCGTTGCCGTGGCGGCCCTTTGCTTCGCTTCCTGGTAGGCCTTGCGCTGCTGGATGCCTATTTCGAGAAGATCGCTGACGAGCATCCGCGCCTCGCGCTGCTCCGCCGCCGCGTTTGAGGTGGCTGCCGGGGCGGCGGCAGCGATCGGCGCCGAGGGGGCAGGCTGCGGCCGGCCGGCAGGCGCCGCTCTGCTGGCAGGCGTATGGTCGGCCGCCGCCACCTTTGCCGTGCGCATCGCGAGCTCTTTCCGGGATCCAGCGATAACGATGACCGCCGTGTCGCCCAACGGATCATAGCTGACGACGTGGATGCCCTCCACGTCGCCTCCGACGGGTATCCACTGGCTGTGATTTGCCTGCCGATCGTAGATGCACACCGAGATGTCGGGGCCCTGAACGGTCGCCCCCGCAAGTTCGTAGGCCTCGGCGGGCGCATTCGCACCGGGCCCCGCGACCCCCTTGAGTGAGAACGGTGAGTTGGCGACCAGAGACGTCTGGCCGAACCCGCTCCCGAGGCAGCCAAGCGCCGCCGCGGCCGGAATGCGCAGGCCGCGCAGGAAGCACCTTAAAATGGATGGGCCGGGGGTCATAATCTCCTGTAGACGCTATGGGATCGCTCAGGCTACGTCAAACCCGGGGTCTCCTCTTCCATGACTCGACAATCTGGCGGACGGTTTCCGCCAGCGACTGCGTAATATCCCACGACGGGAAATGGTTACGGATCTTCCTCAGGTCGGAGTAGTAGCAGATGTGGTCGCCTATGCGGTTCTGCTCCACATACGTGTAGACCTGCGCCTTGCCCGTCACGGACTCGGCCAATTTGAAGGCCTCGATGATCGACGTGCTGTTCGCCTTGCCGCCCCCCAGGTTGTAAACCTCCCCCTGGCGCGGCGCCTCCACGAATGCCGCCACGAACCGGGCAACGTCGAGCGAGTGGATGTTGTCGCGCACCTGCTTGCCCTTGTAGCCGAGGATCCTGTACTCCCGGCCCTCGAGGTTGCACTTGACCAGGTAGCTGAGGAAGCCGTGGAGCTCGACCCCCGAGTGGTTGGGCCCGGTGAGGCAGCCTCCGCGCAGGCAGCAGGTCGGCATCCTGAAGTAGCGCCCGTATTCCTGGACCATCACGTCGCCCGCGAGCTTCGAGGCCCCGAAAAGCGAATGCGTCGACTGGTCCACCGGGAAAGTCTCCGGAATGCCGTCGACATAGGCGGGGTCCGCATAATCCCAGCGGGTGGGAAGCTCCGTCATCTGGACCCGGTTTGGCGCGTCGCCGTAGACCTTGTTCGTGCTCAGGTGCACGAACGGCGCCTCCGGACAGACCTGGCGGGCGGCCTCGAGGACATTCAGGGTGCCCACGGCGTTCGTGTCGAAGTCATCGAAGGGGATCGCCGCGGCGCGGTCATGGCTTGGCTGGGCCGCCGCGTGCACGATGGCGGACGGCTTCAGGGACCTCACCAGGGCGAGGACCCCGGCGCGGTCGCGGATGTCGAGCTCGTGGTGCCTGAAGCCGGGCAGCTCTCGCACCAGGCGCGCCTGGTTCCAGCGCGTGTCGCCCTGGGGCCCGAAGAAGGACGCCCGCTGGTTGTTGTCGATCCCGTGCACGGCGTACCCGAGCTCGCGCGCGAAATACGCGCACACCTCGGAGCCGATGAGGCCGGAGGAGCCGGTGACTAGGAGGGTCTTGGGCATTGGGGCGGAATTTTCGCTGCGGTCAAAGGGGTTGGAAGCGGTACTTGGCCAACGCGACTATCCATGTGATCGGATCGCGGATCATCGAGACCTTTTTGCCCGCCTTGAACGACCGCGAGCGGTACGAGACGGGTATTTCGACGGGACGATAGCCCTTCCTGACAAGCTTGATCAAGAGCTCCCAGTCGAAATCAAAGCGATCGCATTCGAATCTCAGCCCCTCGATGCACTCCCGGCGGAACACCTTGTACATGGTGAAGGGGTCGGTGAGCCACACGCCCAGGGACGCGTTGATCATCAGCGTGAAGGTCCAGTGCGCCAGGTTGAGCGCCAAGGCATGGAGCTTCTGGTCCGTGAACTTCCGTATGGCCCAGCCGCGCCTCGTGTGCCGCGACCCGAGGACGAACGCGTGCTCGCGGGCCGCGATCGGCGCCAGGAGCCTTCCGTAGTCGTCCAGGTCGTATTCAAGGTCCGCGTCCTGGATCATGATGATTTCCCCGGCGGCGGCCCGCAGGCCGGCCCGGACCGCGTGGCCCTTGCCCCTCGGGGCCTCCTCCAGGATGACGGTCACCGAGGGTAGCCCGCGGTAGCCGAGAACGACCTCCCGGGAGCCGTCGGTCGAATTGCTCTCGACCACGATGAGCTGGAACTCGAACCCGGGCAGCCGCTTCGCCACCAGCGCGTCCAGTTCCGTGCGCACCGTCGCGATTTCATTGTAGACCGGCACGATGACCGAGACCGTGACTGGGGGGGAGGCGGTCAGGGCCATTTGGATAGAACCTTTTGGCGGTCACCACGTTCGGCTGGTCTAAACTTGCGGTCCATGCTAGGTGCAATGAATGGATGCTTCTGCGTCTCCGTCAATCCGCGCAAGCAACCCGCGGTGGGCCGGGTTCCGGATTCTGGAGACGATTACCCTGACCGCGGCGATCGCCCTGTCGCTCATCAGCCTTCCCGGCCCGCCGGCCACGAACCTGGACGCGTCATGGCAGGAGATGATGATCCATGCCCACGCGCAGGGGCTGCAATTTGGGCGCGACATCGTTTTCACCTGGGGTCCCTGGGGATACCTGTGGGGCAACTACCACCTCGGCGGCACCTGCGCGGTGCCGATCCTGACAGGGAAGCTTGCGGGCGGCTTCCTGATCGCCCTGGCGCTCGTGATCCTGACCCGCTCGCTGGTGCTCTGGCGAAGGCTGGCCTTTGCCGCCGTGTTCGCGGCCTTCAACTGGTTCTTCCTGGACGTGGGCTTCTTCGTCCTCATGACGCTCATAGGCATCGTGGGGCTCATGAAGCGCGATGCGCCGATGGCGCAGCTCGCGGCCTGGACGCTCGTGCTCGGGTTCCTGGGACAGATAAAGTTCACGTATTTTGCGGTTTCCACTGCCGCGGTGCTCGCGGCGGCCGCATGCTGCGCGGGCCGCCGCTCCTGGGGCCGGTCCTTCGTCATCGCGGGCACCTTTGCCGTCGCGGTCGTCGCCGCATGGGCGGCTGCCGGCCAGGATCCCGCGAACCTCTGGGCCTACCTTCGCTACAGCCTCGAGATCACGGCGGGCTATGCCGACGCGATGGGTGCCGACGAGTCCTGGCCGATCTTCTTCTGCGGGACGGCCCTGGCGGCGGCCTGCGCGGCCTTCGTCTGGAGGGCCTGGCGCACGATCCCCGAGCGCTCGCTCGCGCTCTGCGCCCCGGGTTTCCTGGCCTTCACCATGTTCGCGATGTGGAAGGAGGGCTTCACGCGGGCGGACGGCCACGTCCTGGGGTTCTTTGCCTTCATCCTCGTCCTGCTGCCCGCCGTCCCGAGCCTTCTGTTTCCCGGGAGAAGGTGGCACTGGTTCGAGGGTTCGTTCCTCCTTTGCCTGCTCGGCCTTGGGATCTTCAACCTCGGACTGCTGCGCCTGGTGCCCCGCATCACCTGGGAGCGGGTCCGCGGCAATGCCGGAGCGATAGGGCGGATGGGTTCGCTCCCCGGAGAATGGAGGCGCTCCTATGACGAGGCCTCGTCGGCCGCGTCGATGCCGGCGATCGGCGCCGCCGTCGGCAGGTCCACGGTGGACGTCTACGATTGCCTCACCGGCGTCGCGCTCCTGAACGGCTTGGCGCTTGCCCCGAGGCCGGTGTTCCAGGGCTACACGGCGTACACGCCCGCCCTGGAGGAGCTGAACCTCCGCTCGTACCAGTCCGACCGCGCTCCCGACTTCCTCCTGTGGAGCGACGACAGGATCGACGGCCGGTACCCCGGCCAGGACGACGCGATGCTCGTGGCCGCGCTTCCCGGGCACTACCAGCCCGTCTTTCCTGAAAGGGGATTCTGGCTGCTGAGGAGGGTGGCTCCGCTGTCGAAGGCTCCCGTCGAGCGGCGCCTGCTCCTCAAGGTCAGGGCGATGCTGTCCGACGAGATCGTGCTGCCTCCCCAGCGCGACCAGGCCATCTGGCTTCAGGCGGATGCGGTGCCGAACAGCCTCGGCCGCGCCCGCGCGCTGATCTACAAGCCCGCCCTCATCAACCTGGTCACCACGGACGACAGCGGGCGCGCGAGCTCATGGAGGCTCATCCCCCGCGTCGCCAGGGACGGGTTCATCCTTGTCCCGACCCTCGCCACGGGAAGCGACCTTTCGCAGTTCCTGCGCGGCGACGCGAGCTCATGGGTGCGCTCGCTTCACTTCGAGGCGCCGGCGGGCCAGGGCGAGTTCTGGAGCCACGTCGATGTCAGCGTGTTCGGCCTGCCCGGGATCCCGCTGAGGCCGGTGCTTCCCGGCGGGCCCCTCGTGGAGCTTGGGATATTCGACCGGCCGCCGATCTCGGTCACCTCGGTCGCTCCCACCCAGGTGATCGACATACCCGAGGGCAAGGCGCTCCTCCTTCACGCCGAGGGCGAGGTCGTCCTCGCGGTGCCCCAGGGGGCCGCGCGTTTCTCGTTCGCCTACGGCGTCCGGGAAGGGGCCTACATGGGAGCCGGCAGCACCGACGGCGTCGATTTTGAAGTGGTCGCCGTGTGGGCCTCGGGCCGACGCGAGCGGATCTGGCGCCGCTTCCTGAACCCGCTCGTGCAACCCGGGGACCGCGGCACCCAGCGGGTCGACCTGGAGCTTTCGGGCGACGCGCCGCAGCGGCTCGTCCTGCACGCGGGACCGGGGCCCCGCAATGACAACCGATGGGACTGGTCGTACGTCTCCTTCGTGCGCTTTGGCGCGCCCGGCGCGAAATGAGCGCGACTGGCACGGATAAGCCCGGCAATGCATCCGAGCCCGCGGACCGCTGGATCCTGATTGCGGCAGGCCTTCTCGCCCTGGCCCCCTGGATTGTCTATCATCGCCTTTTCGCCCGCCTCTACTGGTTTGGCGACGAGTTTGACCTCATTGACCAGATCGAGCGGCTCGGTCTCTGGCGGTGGATGTGGCTCGTATTCGCCGAGAACTTTGTCCCGCTGTTCAAGCTCCTGTGGGGCGGAGGGGTCCTGGTGTTCGGCGGGTCCTATGCATCCATGGTCGCCGCCGTGTGGCTCACCCATGCTCTGAACGTGGTTCTCCTCGGCAGGCTCATGCGCACGTGCGGCTTCTCCTGGGCCGCGGTGTTCATCGCCCAGGCGACCTTTGGGCTTACGCCGGCCAACATGGAGACCCTGGCATGGACCGTCCAGGGGTCGGCCGTGCTCTCCGTGACCTTCATGCTGCTGGCGCTGGACTGTTTCTTCCGGCGTCCCTTCGGGCGCGCCCCGCTGGCCTGGGGCGCGGCGAGCGCTCTCTCCTTCTCGCGCGGTGTCCTCACTGGGGCGATGCTTGCCCTGGCGTGCCTGTGGCACCGAGGCGGCGGGCCGCGCCAGAGCCTTTCCAGGCGGGCTGCCCTGGCACTCGCCTACCTTTCGCCCGCGGTTCTGGTCGGCGTCCTCATCACGGTCATGGCGAGCGGCAACCACCAGCATATGAAGGGACACGGGGGCGAGGCGGCGGTGTTCGCCCTTTGGTACTACTGCCTCAATCCGTCGTACCTTGTCTTTGCCGTGGAATCCTGGGGATGGAGGACCGTTTCTATTCTGGGCCTGTGCAAGGTCGCCCTGGTGTCGTGGGCCATCCTGCGCAGCCGAGGGGACCAGCGCCTGCTGGTTGTCCTGATGGTGGCGTTCGACCTTGGGAATGCGGCCCTCCTGGGGATCGGGCGATACCACACGGGCCTGGCGGCCACGGTTTCGTCCAGGTACCAGTATGCCTCCCTGCTGGGAGTCGTCCCGGCCGCCGGCTTCTGGCTCTCAAGCCAGTGGGGGAGGCTGCCGGGCCCGGCGGCTGCGAGGCGGGCCGCCTTCGCCGCGCTCCTTTGCGTGGCCGCCGTCGCCATGTGCAGGCAATGGTCCGCCGACCTGGACAACTTCACGGCGACCCGCGGCTCGGAGTCGCGCCGCCTCCTCCTCGTTGACAAGGTGCCTTATCCCAACCTGGTCCCGGGCATTCCCTGGCTTCCGATGGACAGGGCAAAGGCCCTGATCGCGAAGTACAACCTGCACTAGCCGCACACCGGGCCGGCGAACCCTACGCAGGCTTGCGCCCGGTGGCCGCGATCAGCTCGTTTGGCAGGTCCCAAACGCGCACGTCCGCGAAACCCGCCTTCCTGAGGTAGATCCCGAGCTCCTCACGCGTCGAGGCCATGCTGATGTGCGCCGGCCGCCGGTCGATCGGGTACCGGGCCCCCTCCGTGAACACCTTCCAGCCGTGCTCGGAGTCCAGCGGGAAGTTGTCGAAATAGCAGTGCCCCCCCGGCCGCAGGACGCGAAAGGCCTCCTCGACGTACCGGTAGCGGTCCCATTCGAAAAGGTGCATGAAGACGATCGTGCAGTAGACCAGGTCGAAGGCATCCCTCGGGAACTCCTGCAGGCCCACGGTCGCGAGCTCAACAAGGGTCGTGTTCCGGCGGTCTCCCAGGCGGGCCGCCGCGTGGGCCAGCATCCCGCCGGATATGTCCGCCCCGAACCAGTGGAGGCATTCGCTGCTCAGCGGCCTACCCACTCGCGCGATTCCGCAGCCGATCTCCAGGACGACGTCGTTGGCGTCGAGGCCCACGGTCGACCGCAGCGTGTCGATGAAGCCGCGCGCGGTGAGCTCGAGCTTGGCCGCGTCCATGTGCCCGGCGACCGCCAGGGAAGCCACGTCCGGGTCCTGCGACTGGCGGTCCCACACCTTCTTGTACGCCGAGCGGTCCCCGAGCGTCGAGGTGCTGTCCGTCCAGCGCTCGTTGGCGTCCGACGGCGTCATGGCTGCCGCGGCTCGCACCAGATCGACGTCCTCATGATCCAGCGCCACTCGGACCCCTCGATCTGCGCCTCGAGGCTCAGGAGGTGCCTGCCCGGAGGGGTTTCAAATGTGATCTCAAATCCCGGGCGGGGGTTCGCCGGCTGCGCGCCGTGCTTGGCTATCACTTCCGGCTCCTCAAGGCCGTGGCGGCCGACGAAGGTCCTGCCGTCCAGGCTGACGCGAACGGCCGTGATCGCCCGGCCGTCCTGGGGCCATGCCCAGCCCCGGAGCGTGAAGGAGTCGCCGCGGTAGATCCTGAAGGGCGACGTGTGCAGGTAATAGGTGAAGACGGCGCCCTCGACCGCGTTCTTCTCCGGGGCGGGGCCCACGGCCTGCGGATCGGGGCTGCCCGAGAACAAACGGCCCAGCGCCCGAAGGGGCGCCGCCAGCCGCCACGACCAGGAGCTCCACGTCCGGCCGAGCTGGGCCTCGAGCGCCGCCCTCCTTCCTCCCTCGCTCTCGAGCTTGCGCACCAGGAATTCAAGGTCGGCGAACGCCTCCTGCTCGCGCTTGATCAGCGCGGCGCGCTCCTGCCTCAGGGTGTGCAGGTAGGTGTTCCGCTCGCCGCGGTCCAGGAACTCCTGCACCATGTTGGCGCGGAACTCGGCCTCGCGCCTCTTCACCAGGTCCAGCTCGGCCTGGAGCGCGGCGGCCCGCTTTTCGGTTTCTTCCGGGTTGGGGTTCAAGGCAGGTGGGCCGTCCAGGTCTTGGTTGCTCGGGATAGGTATGCCGGTGAGAAGTCCTCGCCGACAAGCGTGAGGTTGGGATTGTAGGCGGGGTCCGACATCAGGAGGGGGCCCCAGGTGTTCATCATATAGTCGATCTCCGACTGGAAGCGCGCCTTCTTTTCGGGGGTGTCGTCGACCCCTCGCGTGGCGGACTCATGGTGATAGAACTCGGCATGGGGGGTCCAGAGGTTGCGATAGCCCGCAGAAATCAGCTTGCAGCACAGGTCCACGTCGTTGAACGCGATCGGGAGCTCCTTCTCGTTGAAGCCGCCGACGGCGAGGAACCGGTCCTTCCGGATCACAAGGCAGGCGGCCGTGACGGCGCTGTAGTTCTGGACCAGGCGCAGCCTGTTCTTCTGCCCGTGGTCGCCCCTCGGGAACTCCTTGAAGGGATGGCCCGCGACCCCGCCGAGGCCGAGGATCACTCCGGCGTGCTGCACCGTGTTGAGCGGGTAATAAAGCATCGCCCCGACGGCGCCGATCCCCGGGCGCACGGCCTGGCTCACCATCTCGCTCAGCCAGTCCCGGTTGATGACCTCGATGTCGTTGTTGAGGAGCCCCACGATTTCCCCGTGGCTTTCGCGCACCGCGAAGTTGTTGATCGCCGAGTAGTTGAACGGGGCGCCGAAGGGCAGCACCCGGATTCTGGGATCGGGGCCGCTCGCGAGCCCGCCGAGATAGGCGGTCGATTCCGGATCGTCCGAGTTGTTGTCGACGATGATCACCTCGAAATTGGGATAGTCGGTCTTCTCAAGGATGCTCTTGAGCGCCTGGCGGACAAGCGCCGCGGCGTTCCGCGTCGGGATGACGAGCGAAACCAGCGGGGCGGGCGAGGGCACCGGATACCTGATGCGCCAGTGGTCGCCGGGCACGGGCAGAAGCTCCACCTTTTCCCCCAGCCTCCGGAAGTGGTCCTCAAGCGCCATCCTGGCGGCCTCGACGGGGTAGCTCTTCTCGGCGAGCTGGAGCGCGGTCGATCCGGGCGCGGCCCTCCAATGATAGAGGAGCTTCGGGATATGCCTTATCGATTCAGCCGGTATCCGCTCGGTCGCCCTCAGGACGAGGTCCCAGTCCTGGCTGCCCTCGTAGCCCTTCCGGAAGCCGCCGAGCGACCGGACAAGCTCGGTCCTGTAGACGGAGAGGTGCGAGGTGTAGTTCTGGCCGTGGTTGAGGTCTGGGTTCCAGTCCGGCTTGAAATACGGGTCAAAGCGCCTGTCCTCCACGTCGATCTTGTCCTCGTCCGAGTAGATCAGCTGGGAGCCGGGGTGCGCGTCGACCTCGGCGGCCACCTCGTAGAGGGCGGTCGGGGCGAGCAGGTCGTCATGGTCGAACAGAGCGACGAACTCGCCGCTCGCCAGGTCGAGCGCCGTGTTGGTTGCCTCGCAGATATGGCCGTTCGCCTGGCGGTAGGTCACCCTGATCCTCGGCTCCTTTGAGGCGAAGCGCTCGATCACCTCCCGTACGTGCGGGAGCGTGGATGCGTCATCCGCGATGCAGAGCTCCCAATGGGGATAGATCTGGTCCAAGACGGACTGGATCGTCTTCGCCAGCAGGCCCTCGGCGGGGTTGTACACGGGCATAACGACCGAGATGACCGGCCGGGTCGTGAACGCC
Source organism: uncultured Opitutaceae bacterium (assembly GCA_964451965.1). Lineage (GTDB taxonomy): Bacteria > Verrucomicrobiota > Verrucomicrobiia > Opitutales > Opitutaceae > Palsa-1447. The sequence goes on along the minus strand of CAYVKH010000018.1, from coordinate 3,863 downwards.
TCTATGTGGGCCCTGATGGCGCCCAGGTCGGCCTCCCCGAGTTCCTCGTGCTGCTGGCACCATTTCTCGTACTCGCTCTGCTCCGAAGGGTCGCCAGCCTTCCCGACGTGCACCATCTTCTGGAAGAGCGGGCTCCAGCCGTCGTCATGCTGCACCTCGACCAGGAGCAGGTGGTCGCCGAGCTGGGCGGGGACGTCGATCTTGATGCCGCTGTACTCGGATTGCCTCATCCCGGTCGACGCCAGAACGTCGAGGCGCTTCGAGCCGTAAATCCCCACGTGGATCTGGCCAGCGAACTGCGCCCTGATGCCCCGGATCGGGGCGGCGGAGTTCTCATAGCACCAGCCGAGGATGAGGAGCTTGTTCGAGGCCGTGCTCCAGGTCCGCGGATGGTCTATATTGAAGGTGTAGTGGTAGGAGGGCCTCGGCGCCTCGGCCCGGGGCGGCTCGGGGGCGGGCACGGCGGGCTGCGCGGGCGCGGCCTTCAGCGGCGGCGCGGGAGCGGGGGCGGGGCGTCGTTGGAACGCCGCCGCGATCCGGCGGCAGAGCTTCTCGACGTCCCTAAGGGGGGCGGAAAGCTTGTAGGACCTCGAATGGACGATGGCCTTGAGCCTCTGCTCGCGGGCCTTCAACTCGGCATCCATCTCGAGGATCCGGCCCACGAGCCGCTCATGCTCCTCGTGGGCGGCCTGCGCGGCCGCCGATAACGCCGCAGAGAATGCCGCGGCGGCGGCCGAGGTCTTCTCCTTCTCGACCCTTGCGATCTTCTCGATTCCGCCGATCCGGGCCTCGAGGTTCTGTATATGCCTGTCGGAAAGCTTTTTCTGGAGCTTCATGTGCCTGTCCTGGTGCTCGATCTTCTCCTCCAGGTTCCGCGCATGCTGGTTCGACAGGTCGCGCTGCATCTCGAGGTGGCGCACCGATTCCTCGAGCTGGAGCCTGATCATGTCTCTAACGGCGATCGCTTTGGACTCCCTCTCATCCCCAATCCTTACGATGTCCGCCAGGTACGATGCCAGCGCCGCGAGGTCGGCGGTCGCCGCGTTCCTGTCCTTCAGGGGCTCGAGCGCCTCGGCCAGCTCGCGCGCCGCGACGGTGATGTCGGAGCCGTTGGTGGTCCTGATGACGTTCCAGGCGGGCCGTTCCGGCCTGCCCAATGCCTCGTTGTAAACCTTGAGCAGGCCCGCCGTGTTCTTGGCCAGGTCGAAGTGCTTCCGGGCAAATGCCGATCCCTTCTCCCCGAGGGACGCGGCCAGGGAGGGGTCGTGGAAGACCCGCTCGCAGCAGTCGGCGATATTGTCCGGCGACCCGCTGGACAGGAAGACCGCCTCGATGCCGTCCCGCATCCCAAGGGCGACATTCGTCGGGGGGAGCACGACCGGTCGGCCGGAAGCCAGGTATTCCGGCAGCTTGGAAGGCAGCCTGTAGTCATTGAACGGTCCCGGGCGGCCCGGCTGCACCAGGACGTCGGCCAGCGCCAGGAGCCTGGGCAGCCTGGCCTTCGCGATGAACCCAAGGTCGATCACGTGCGCCTTCAGCTCGGCGGTGAGGCTTTCCAGGAACTGCGGCCTGTTGAAGCCCGTCCTGACGAGGCGCGTGGCCACGCCCCGCTCGTTGAGCGTCCTGACGGCCTCGTAGAGCTCCAGCATCTCCGGCTCATTCGCGAACGTGTTGCTGCCCGTGTGGACGACGACCTTCTCGGCGTCCTTCAGACCGAGCTCCCTGCGAAGCGCCGGGTCGGGCTTTGAGGGACTGAGGTATTCGGGGCTGACTCCCGGCTCGAGGACCGAGAAGGGCGTGCCGGCCGGGACAAACTCCCTAAGGCTCCGCACAATGACGGTCACCGCGTCGGCGAGGCGCAGGAAGGTGTGGTACCTGAGGGGGTGGGGTAGGCGGTCCGACATGACCGTATCCAGCTCCTCGAAGCCCATCGCCCTGAGCTCCATGATCGGCCTCTTCGCGTAGCCCGAGATGAGGTACTCCTCATTGTCCTCAAGGTGCACGACCAGCCGGGCGCTCTTCTCGGCGATCCTCTGGTACGAGACGACGAACTTGCGGACGAACTCCCGAGGCGTCCATGCGTGGATGACGTCGGCCGTGCGACGGTCCGGGAAGAACGCGGGCCGCTCCAGGAGGTCGTTGTAGAGCGCCGCGGTGAACGCGGGATTCGGGACGGTCGTCAGGCTGTCCTTGCCGGACGGAACCGCCACGACGCAGGCGTGGCCCTGCGCGGACAACGCGTTGGCGAATCCGCCGATGTGGTTCAGGCTGTTGGTGGTGAAGTCGCCGTAGTTGACGAAAAGGATGTTCACCGGGTGGGAGCCATTCGCCGCGTCTCAGTAGGGCTTGAGTGTGCTTGCGGCGTCGCCGACGGCCGCCGACTTCGGCTTGGGGAGGTTCTCGAAGCCGCCCGCATACCGGGTCACCACGGCGTCCCATGGCGTGGCACCCCGCTGTGAGCGGTTGGGCGTGAGGCTCCATTCCATGATCGCGGTCGCCATGACGCACGGATCCCCGATGGCCAGTTCGGAGAAGGTCTTCTTCCTAGCGACGAGGGGAACCTCCGTGGAATCCATGCGGCCCCGGAACTCCGCGAGGGCTGCGTCGTCCGCCCCGGGCGTGCCCGTCGGCGAAAAGGCCTTGCGGGCGCCCTCGGCGTCCGTCATCCGGCCCGCCTCGGCGTAGAGTTCTATCACCTTCAGCTCGCATGCGCGCCTCGCCGGCCCCGTCATTTGAGTGCTCCTGACATACGCTCCCATGGCATCCATGCGCCCGGCATCGGCGAGGTAGGTGAGGTAGGCCAGTTGGGCGTTCACCGGAGCGCCGGACTCGGGCGCCGCCCCCTGGGCGGCGGAGAGGACCGCAAGAATCGGAGCGGCCCCGTCCGGGTTTCCATTGAAAAGGCTCCGCGCCACCGCCCTGGCGTCGTCCCTGAGGGAGGTGTTCTGGACGGCCAGGTGGACGGTCTGTATCGTGGCGCCGAAGGAGACGTGAAGCCTCTCCATCCGCTCGATCAGCTCCTCCCTCTCCACCACTCCGGCCAGCGCGGCGCTGCGGACATCATCGCCGGGGTGCTCGGCCACGAACTTATACAGCTCCGTGCGCGGCTTTCCCCGAAGCGCGATGGCCTCGGCAAGAATCGGGCCGAATCCCGCGGCCGCCCTTTCCGCGGGTGTCGCTTCGTCGGTCAATTTCCTGACTATGTCCTCGGCGCCGTAGATGGCCGCTATCCTGAAGATGCTCCGCAGAAGCAGCGGACGGTGGATGTCGAGCACGGGGAACCGCAGGGCCTCGTTCCAGCGCTGCCTGCGGGCCAGGACCTCAAGGATGTTGGCAAGCGCCTCGTCGCGCTTCGCGTCGTTTCGGCCTTCGTCCCTGCCGTACAGGAATATGGCGCAGTTGACGTCGTCGAATGAGCCCAGGCGCTTGAGCTCCAGGTTGTAGAGGACGCGCTCCTTGAAATAGTCGAGCGAGTAGGGCCCGAGCTTCAGCTCGCCCCTTTCCATCGATCGCGCGGTCGGAGAGCTGGCATAGACGCGCCGGACTCGGTCGACGTTGGACTGGGCGCGCTTCCAGTAGAACTGCAGGTAGGCGTACGAATAGTTGCCTTCGGCCATGCCGCTGACGAAATCATTGGCCTCCGAGTAGAGCCGGGCGGCCTCGGCGCTTCCCACCGCCGGGGATGACTCGTCCAGGTTGGCGGCCCGCATCGGGCCCAGCAGCGCCGGCGCAAGGGCTAGAAGACTCAGCAGTCGGATGCGATTAAGCATGAATGAGCAGGCGGACCCTCACAATTGCAGGAGTCCGTCCGGGAGGTAAATGACGAAGTGGGTGCGTCAGAGCTTGTAACCGCAATCCGCAGC
>CAYVKH010000017.1:0-63398 GCA_964451965.1 uncultured Opitutaceae bacterium | reverse complement strand
ACCACTCCATGAACGGGGCGCTTATCTCAAAGATCCGGTCGCAGTCGAGGCAGACCACCTGGGCTATCTGGGTGTTCTGCTCCAGGTTCGGCATGTAGAACTTCTCGCCGCTTCCTATGTCGATCTCCCGCAGGAGGGCGCTGCGGGTCATGATGGGGAGCGTGCGGTACACCGTCGCGCGGGATACGGAGTCGTCGATCGAGCGGGCGTAGTCGAGCAGCTGCTCGGCCGTGAAGTGTTCCTTGCGCGCAAAGGCGGCGTCAAAGATCGCGAGCCTCTGGCTGGTCACCCGGAGGCCCTTTTGGGCTAGGAACTTCCTGAATCTTTCCCGGGCCGAAGGGATACTCACGGGGGGACTGTCGCCTCCACCGGGCCGGCCTGTCAATTCGATCCCTTCGGCCAGCGATGGGTATTGCGCGCCCTCGCGTGTCGGAGCTCAATCGCCTCCTAATCTGGAATGATCGTCGGCGTGCATCCACTGGCCGGTTTTGACAAGGTCCTGCACTACAAGGTGCCCGAGGGCCTGCGCGCGGCGGCCAGGATCGGCTCGCTGGTGCGGGTGCCCGTAGGCCACGCGATGCGGCTCGGCGTGATCGGCGGCGTCGGCCCCCCGGCCGACTTCCCCGTCGACCGCCTGAAGCCCGTCGCCGCGGTCGTCTATCCTTTCCCGGCGCTAACCCCGGACCTCCTTGATCTTGCGAGATGGATGGCCGGCTACTACGCGGCCCCGCTGGACACGGTCATCGAGGCGATGATCCCCGCCGCCGTGCGGCGCGGTTCGCGGATCAAGGAGCAGCGATTCCTGAGCGTCTCCGCGAGAATGTCCCGGGAGGAGGCCGCCGCGCTTGCGCGCAGGGCGCCCGCGCAGGCCCGGCTCTACGCGTTCATGGAGGGCCAGATAGTGCCCCAGCCGAAGGGGCTCATCCTCGAGCGCACCGGCGCGTCGGCCGCGTCGCTCCACGCCCTGGTCTCGCGGGGAGTCCTGCGCGAGGAGGTCACCCGGGTCGAGCGCAATGCGTACTCCGACGATCTCGCGCTGGGGGAACTCGTGGCCTCGCAGCCCCACGCCCTCAACGCCGAGCAGGCCGCCGCCGTCGCTGCCCTGGCGGCCTCGCTCAAGGCCAGGAAGTTCGGGGTGACGCTCCTGCACGGGATCACGGGCTCGGGCAAGACCGAGGTCTATCTCCGGGCGATCCAGGCCACCCTCGAGTCGGGGGGAGGCGTGATCCTTCTCGTGCCGGAGGTCGCGCTCACCCCGCAGACGGTCGCCCGCCTGAGGTCGCGGCTCGAGGCGATCGCCCCGGGGCACCGGTGCGTCGTCTGGCACAGCCACCTCGGGGAGGGCGAGAGGCTAGACGGCTGGCTGGCGCTCGCCTCGGGCGAGGTCCGCGTCGCCGTCGGCGCGCGGTCCGCCGTGTTCGCGCCGGTCCGGAACCTCCGCCTCATCGTCGTGGACGAGGAGCACGAGCCGGCGTACAAGCAGGACGAGGTTCCCCGGTACCACGGCCGCGACGTGGCGGTGATGCGGGCGAGGCTGTGCGCCGCCCAGTGCCTTCTGGGCTCCGCGACGCCCTCGCTTGAGAGCCACGCCAACACGGTCTCGGGGCGGTACGGCCTGCTGCGCCTCACCCGGCGCGTCGACGGCCGCAGCCTTCCGTCCTTCACCATAGTCGACATGCGCATCGAGGCGTCGCGCCAGCGCGGGGCCACCGCCCTGTCCCGCCCGCTTGCGGACGCGATGCAGGCGAGGTTCGAGCGCAGGGAGCAGACGATACTCTTCATCAACAGGCGCGGCTACTCCTCGTCGATGCAGTGCCGCAAATGCGGCAGCGTGGAGGAGTGCCCGCACTGCAGCATATCAATGACTTACCACCGGACCGACGAGACCCTCCGGTGCCACCTGTGCGGGGAACAGCGCCCGGCCCCGGTCCGGTGCGAGAAGTGCGGGGCACCCGACATCCGCTGGCGGGGGCTCGGCACCCAGCGGGTGGAGGAGGCGGTCAGGCGCGTGCTTCCCAGGGCGAAGATCGAGCGGATGGATTCGGACACGATGGGGCGAAAGAACCGCTTTCGCGAGATCCTGGGTGATTTCCGCAGGGGCAGAATCGACATCCTGGTCGGCACGCAGATGATCGGAAAGGGCCTGGACTTTCCCAACGTGACGCTCGTCGGGCTTGTGGACGCGGACCTCTCGATGCACATCCCGGACTTCAGGGCGAACGAGAGGACCTTCCAGCTTCTGGTCCAGGTCGCCGGGCGGGCGGGAAGGGGGGACCGGGCCGGCGAGGTGGTCGTCCAGAGCTTCACGCCGCAGGCCGAGGCGATCCAGTTCGCGCGGCACGCGGATTTCGACGGCTTTGCGGGCGCGGAGCTCGAGGTGCGGAGCCAGTTCGGCTATCCGCCGAAGCGCCACCTCATCAGGCACCTCTTCCGAGGGACAAACCCCGACAAGCTGAAGTTCTTCGCCGAGCAGTGGACGAAGAGGGTCCGCGACGCCCTTGGCGGGCGCATGGAGATTCGCGGCCCGGCCCCGGCTCCCATTGAGAAGATCCGCGACGAGTACCGCTGGCAGCTGTGGTATTTCGCCGGAAGCGTCACCAAGGTGATCGGCGATCTCTCGAGGCTAAGGGATGAGTTCCGATGGCCTGGCGACGTCATCCAAATGCTTGATGTCGACCCCATGAACCTTGTCTAATGGCCGGACACCATGCTCATCCATTCCGTATACTTCTGGCTCAAGACCGACCTCACGACCGCAGAGCGGGAGCATTTCCGCGTGGAGGTGAAGAAGCTCTCCGCCGCCCGGACGATTGACAAAATCTACGTGGGCCCTCCGGCGTCCCTGCGCGAGCGGGACGTGACCGAGCGCAGCTTCGACCTGGCCCTGACGATCGTCTTCAGAGATGGCCCCGCGCACGACGCCTACCAGGTCGACCCCATCCACCTCGCCTTCGTCGAGAGAAACAAGGCGTCCTGGACCCGGGTGCAGGTCTTCGACTCGGAGGAGTGACTTAGCCGGTCCTCGCCGATCTGTCGGCGATCTCCTTGGCCAGCCGCCTGGCCGCCTGGTCGTACCAGGCGAGGTCCGCCATGTTCCGTTCAAGGATGAAGGCCTTGTCCGCGGCCGAGACGTTGTAGAGCTCCGAGGTGCGGTGGGGATTCAGGTTCTCGCCGGGATGTATCTGGAGCCTCCGGTATCCGAATGTCCGGTAGAAATGCTCGATGCTCTGCTCGAAGCAGTCGGTGATGCCTATGAATTCGAAGTCCTCCACGGGTTTGTTGGCCAGGTACCGGGTCGCCATGTTCCTCATCCAGTCCAAGTCGGCAAAGCCGCGAAGGCCCAGCTTGCGCTCGTAGATGGCCCGGCAGCAGTCGTCGCGCATGTCCGGCGCCCTGAGGAAATGCTGATAGTTGGAGACGACCCTTTCCACGGGGTGCCGGACCCACGTCAGAAGCTTGCGCTCCGAAAACAGGCGGTCGAACGCGTCCGCCAGAAAATGCCCATGGATGACGCTGGTCCCCGGGGGCACTAGGTCAGGGCGCGCCTGTTCCTGTGAGAAAACCGTACCATAGTTGAACCATATCCTGGCGCCGTAGACGGCATACAGGATCTGCCGGAAGCTTGTTCCGGCGCATTTGGGCACGTGAACGCTGACGAGCATCAGGTTGAATGAACGCGTGTTCGGAAAAGATGTTACGGAATCGTTACGACGTCGTCAAACAGCAAGATGCAAGGCGCTTGCGCGCCTCATCTAGATTTTCCAGCCCGAAGGGGCGGGGACCGGGACGCCGGCTAGGCTTGGCGGTCCTTCCAGGCGGCGTAGTCGGCAGGCGTGTCGAGGTCGACTCCGAGGTCGGGCAGTTCGATCGCGACGACTCTTTCGGAGCCGGAATTGAGCAGCTTGCGTGCACCCTCGTCGCCGGAAAGCGCCATGAGCGCGTCAAAGTGATCCCGGCCGAATACCGCCGGGGCGCCATTGCGCCCGCGAAAGCGGGCGGCGGAGGCCCTCCGGGTGGCCCGGTGCAGGGCGGCAAGCAGCATGATCACCTCCGCGGACAGGGCCGGCTGGTCACAGGGCGCGAGAAGGACCGCGTCGAGCGAGGGCTCGGCGCGAAGCAGCGTGTCGAGGCCCACACGGATCGACGATGCCAGGCCCGTCTTCCAATCCGGATTCTGCGCCGTCAGGACTGCGCGGTCCGCGATCCTGGCCCCGACCTTCTCCGCGCTGGCCCCCAGTACGACGACGACGGGCCGCGCGCCCGAGCCGAGCGCGGCGTCCACGGCCCGCGCGATCATGGGCTTGCCCCCAACCTCCAGGAGCTGCTTTGCGGAGCCCATGCGGGACGACCCGCCTGCCGCCAAAAGGACGGCGCCAAGTTTCAGGGAGGCGGGCGCCGGGTGGTCGGCGTCAGGCATGGATCGGCAGCTCGCGCTCGCGCAGGGGGCGTGCGTCGCGACCTGCCATGACGGCCGTCATCTCTGCGACTATGCTCAACGCGACCTCCTCGGGCAGGTCCGCCCCTAGGTCGAGGCCGACGGGCGCGCGCAGGCGGGTCCGCATGTCGGGAGTGACGGGAAGGCCCTCCGCGGCCAGGTCGGCCAGGATCTTCTCCGCCCTGCGCCGGGGCCCAAGGAGGCCCAGGTAGGCGAGCGGGAGCGGCAGCAGGCCGCGCAGGAGAGGCAGGTCGTGCAGATAGTGGTGTGTCATGACGACGGCAAGGGAGCCGGGCCGGGGTGCCGCGCTCTTCACGAGGCCGTCCGCGGGCCCGGTCACCAGCGCAGAGACCCCCGGGAAACGCTCGGGAGTCGGCATCGCGGGCCGCGGATCGGCCACGGTGACCCGCCATCCGAGCTCCCGCGCCAGGCGCGCAAGCGGCTGCGCGTCGTCGCCCGCCCCGAAGATGGCGAGCGCCACGGGAGGCTCGACCCGGTCGCTGAAGACGCTGGCCCGCCCGCCCGGCACGGCCTCGGCAGGGGCGTCCCGCAGCCACGTGCCCACCGGTCCGCCCGGGTTGTCCCAGACGACGACAAGGTCCGTCGGGCGGCCGGCGCGGAGATTCTCGTCGACCGTGGTTGCCCATTGCGGCCGGCGGGGCACGGGCTCAAGCAGCACCCGAACGACACCGTTGCAGCCGAGGCCCACGCCCCAGACCAGGTCGTTCTCGGCCGACGTGTCGTAGACCACGAGTTCGGCGCGGCCGCTCGCCGCCACGCGGAGAGACCGCTCGACAAGATCCTCCTCCAGGCATCCCCCGCTTATTGACCCGATCCGCTTCTTCCCCTCAGTGACGAGCATCCTCGCCCCGGGCCTGCGGTAGGACGACCCTTCCACCTTGGTGAGGGTTGCCAGCACGCACCCGGCCTCGGCCTGGCAGAGGTGCGAGACAATCGCCTCCAGTTCCTTCATTTGAGAAGGATGGGTAGCGGCCGGGGGCCCCGATTACGACCAAGAAAGGTCCGTCCGGGAGATCGGCAGCTGGCGAACGCGCCTTCCCGTCGCGGCGAAGATCGCGTTGCACACGGCCGGCGCCAGCGGAGGAAGGGCGGGTTCGCCCAGGCCGGTCGGCGGATTGTCGGTCTTGATGAAGTGTATCTCGATCGAGCGCGGCGCGTCGGCCATGCGGAGCATCGGGTACTCGTGGAAATTGGACTGCACCACGCGGCCCTGCTTAATGTCGAGCTCCTGGCGCCAGGCCGCGCTGAGGCCGTCGGTGATGGATCCCTGAACCTGGTTCTCGGCGCCGCTCATGTTGACGATCTGCGAGCCGACGTCGACGGCCGCCACGACGCGGTCGACCTTTAGGTCCCCGGCGGGCGTGACCGTCACCTCGGCCACCTCGGCGATGTAGCCCTGGTGGCTGAAGTAGTACCCGAGGCCCATCCCCCTTCCGCGGGGAAGGGTCCTGCCCCAGCCGGACTTCTCGGCGACCTGGCGGACCACGTTGCGCATCCGGGCCGCGTTGTAGGGCCTCCCCCTCGGGCCGGTGCCCGCGACCAGGTCCTTGTCGCCCAGCAGGGCGAGGTTGAATTCGACGGGATCCTTGCCTGAGGCGTGGGCCAGCTCGTCAAGGAAGCAGCAGGTCATCCAGGCGTAGGTGCAGCTGCCGGGCGCCCGCCATGGGCCCTGGGGCACGCCGTTCTCAAGCTTGCTGTTCAGCAGGACGTAATTCGGCACGAAGCGCGCCGGATAGTCGTCCGCCCCGATGTTCGAACCGAAGGAGACGTGGTGGCTGCGCCACGCGCTCAGCGCGCCGCCCGAGTCGACGGCGCCCTTCAGGAAATGAAACCCGCCGGGCCGGTAGTGGTCATGCTGGAGGTCCGCAGCCCGGTCCCAGGTCAGCTTCACCGGGACGCCAAGCCGCTGCGAGATAACGGCGGCCTCCGCGACGGGATCGGAATCGAGACGCCTGCCGAAACCCCCGCCGATCCGCGTCATGGTGACTTTTATCCGTTCCGCGGGAATCCCGAGCACCTCTGCGGCCAGCTTGCGGGCGCCGTCCGGGTTCTGGGTCGGGGCCCACACCTCGGCCTGGTCGCCCTGGACATGCACGAGGCAGTTCTGGGGCTCTAGGTTCGTGTGGGAGATGAAGGGGTAGGAGTAGGCAGCCTCGATCACGTGCGCCGCGCCGGCGAACGCCTTCTCGATGTCGCCGTCGCGGCGGTCCTCCGCCACGCCCGGCGACCCCGGCGGCGCGCTTGCGAGCTCGCGGGCCTGGCGGGCGAAGTCGTCCCAGCTGCTGTTCGGCATCCGGCCCTCCTCCCACGCGACCTTCAGCTCGTTGCGGGCGCTGAATGCGGCCCACGTGGAGCTGGCGACGATGGCCACCCCCGGCACGAGGCCCGTCACCTGGCCGGCAGGCACGGTCCGGTCAACGATGAACGCGTCGAGCACGCCGGGAAGCCCCTTCACATGGTCAAGGTTCGCGCTCAGGGGGCGGGCTCCCCACACGGGGGCCTTCTCATAGACCGCATACACCATTCCCGGGCGCTTCTGGTCGATGCCGAAGAGCGGCTGGCCGGTGACGACCTTGGGATTGTCGACTCCCCCGATCCTCTTCCCCAGCAGCGTAAAATCCTTCGGATCCTTGAGCATCACGGAACTCTCCGCGGGCACGGGCAGCGCCGAGGCCTTCGCCACGAGGTCCCCGAACTTGATCGACCGGCCCGACGCCGAATGGCGCACCGCGCCCACCTCCGCGATGCACTCGCTTGCCGGCACGCCCCACGCCTGGGCCGCCGCCTCGACCAGCATCGTGCGCGCCGTGGCCCCGACCTGGCGCATCGCGGTGTAGGACATCGGTGTGGACATGCTCCCGCCCGCGAACTGCGGGCCGAAGGCCGCATCAAGCGGCGCCGAGACGACGCTTACGCTCTTCCAGTCGGCGCCGAGCTCCTCCGCGACGACCATCGGAAGCGAGGTCTTGATTCCCTGGCCGACCTCGGGCCTGGCCGAATAGACAGTGACGCTGCCGTCGGCGGTGATCCGGATGAAGGCGTTGGGAATGAACAGGCCGTCGGCCCTCGCGGCGTCCGGCTTTGCGACCTGCGCCATCCCTGACGGCCGCACGTAGTAACCGAGGACCAGGCCCCCGCCGGCGACGGTCGCCAGCCTCAGGAAGGACCTCCGGTCGATGGCCGTCTGAAGCGCGGCGCTCATGACCGGACCTCCCTCACGGTGGCCGAAAGCTCGGCCGCCCTGTGTATCCCGGCCCGGATCCTGTAGTAGGTCGCGCAGCGGCAGAGGTTTCCCGCCATGGCCTCGTCGATCTCGCCGTCGCTCGGGTTCGGGTTGCGGGCGAGAAGGGCCGCGGCCGACATGAGCTGTCCGGCCTGGCAATAGCCGCACTGCGCGACGTCGAGCTCGCACCAGGCCCTCTGCAGGGGATGCTGGCCGTCGGGCGACAGGCCCTCGATCGTCGTCACCTTCGCGGAGCCGACCGCGGACACCGGGGTCAGGCACGCCCGGGCGGGCGCCCCGTCCAGGTGCACGGTGCAGGCGGCGCATTGGCCGATGCCGCACCCGAACTTAGTGCCCACGAGGTCGAGGTTGTCCCGGAGCACCCAGAGGAGGGGAGTCTCCGGCGCGACGTCGACCTCATGCGACCGCCCGTTTACTTGCAGGGTGAACTTGCTCATGCGCGCCGTCCGTTTGAGTTGCGCACCCTATTGCGGACTCAACTTCTGTCAACGCCCGGCCCAACTATTAGTCCTTGGACGGCATGACCCACTTGATGAGGGCCGACTGGAGCTCGGTCTTGCGCACAGGCTTTGAAAGGTAGTCGTCCATCCCGGCCGCGATGCATTTCTCGCGGTCGCCGGTCATGGCGTTGGCGGTCATCGCCACGATCCGCACGGGCGCCTTCCAGTTGACCTGGGAGAACTTCTCGGCCTGCCGGATCAGCCTCGCCGCCTCGTAGCCGTCCATCTCCGGCATCTGGCAGTCCATGAAGATGATATCGTAGGGCACCTGCTTCAGGGCGCTCAGGACCTCGTGGCCGTTGGCGACCGCGTCCGCGCTGAATCCCAGGCCCTTCAGCTGCGCCAGCGCCACCTTCTGGTTAACGATGTTGTCCTCGGCCAAGAGGATGAGCGCGTGGTGGGCCGGCGCCGCCTTGAGCTCCTCGGCCGGCTGCTCCCCCTTCGGGGCCTTGGTGAAGACGTGCTCCGCGGCGGCCCGGCCGAGCACGTTCACGAGGCAGTCGAACAGGCGCGACTGCTTGATCGGCTTCACGAGGTAGGCGTCCACGCCCGCCGCCTTGAGCTCGTCCTGCGTGTGCATGTAGCCCATTGACGTCAGGATGATGAGCCGGGTCGAACTGATCGAAGGGTCGGCCTTTATCGAGCGGGCGAGCGTCAGTCCGTCCATCTCGGGCATCTGCATGTCGAGCAGGGCAAGGTCGTAGGGCTTCCCGTCAGCCACCGCGGTCCGCAGAAGGTCGAGGGCCTCGAAGCCGTTCGCGGCGCTGCCCTTCTGCATCTTCCACGCATAGAGCTGGTGGCGCAGGATCTGCCGGTTGGTGGCGTTGTCGTCGACGACAAGGACCCGCAGGTCAAAAAGGTCGCGAAAGTAGATGGACGGGACCGGCTCGGCCGGTCCGGTCTGCTTCTCGAGACAGGCGTTGAAGAAGAATGTCGAGCCCTTGGTCGGCTCGCTGTGGACGCCGATGGTGCCCCCCATCATCTCCACCAGCTGCTTCGATATGGCCAGCCCCAGGCCCGTTCCGCCGAACCTGCGGGTCGTGGAATTGTCGGCCTGGGTGAATGCCTGGAAGAGCTTGGCCTGGACCTCGGGGGGGATGCCTATGCCGGTGTCCTTAACGGAGAAGCCGATGAAGGCATGCGTGTCGCTCTCGCTCTCCCTGCCCACCCGCACCACGACCTCGCCCTTCTCGGTGAACTTGATCGCGTTCCCTATCAGGTTCGTGATGACCTGGCGCAGGCGGCCCGGGTCACCCCTGAGGCGCCTCGGCAGGTCCGCGGGCAGCTCGCAGGCCAGCTCGATGCTCTTCTGGCGCGCCCGCTCCGCGAACATGTCCAGGGCACCCTCGACCGTCTCGACCAGGTCAAAGTCCACCTTGTCGAACGCCAGCTTACCGGCCTCGATCTTCGAGAAGTCGAGGATGTCGTTTATGATCGTGAGAAGGGAGTCGGCCGAATTGCGGATCGTCTCGGCAAACTCCCGCTGGACCGGCGCGAGGTCGGTGTCCAGCAGCAGGCCCGTCATCCCTATGACCCCGTTCATCGGCGTGCGGATCTCGTGGCTCATGTTCGCCAGAAACTCGCTCTTTATCCGCGACGACTCTAATGCCGCGTCCCTCGCCCTCGAGAGGGCGAGCTCCGTCTCCTTCAGGGTTGTTATGTCGACGATGACGCCCACCAGGTTCCATTTGTCCTCCGCGACCCTGTCGATGGAGACGTGCTCGTGGACGCAGTACGTCTTGTCCCCGACAACCACGTGGAATTCCTGATCGTAGTCCGGCCTGCCCTCGATCATGGCGTTCCTGGCCGCCCTGTTGATCTGCACCCATTCGGGCACCATCTCCTCGGTCCAGAGGATCGTCTGCCCCGGTTCCGAGTCCCTGCCGAAGATCCTCTTGTAGAGCACCGACTGGGGCAGGTACATCTCCCAGTCCTGCCTCTCGTCCGGCTTTCCGGTCGCCGTGGCCTGCCAGAGCAGGCAATCCGCGCCCTTCAGTATCTTTGTGATCTGGCGCTCCGACTCCCTCTGGGCCTCCTCGGCGTTGCGGCGCTTGGTGACGTCGCGCAGAACGCCCGCGAGGTTCCATTCGCCGGGCCCCGAGGGCCGGATCAGGACCTCCTCGGAAAGGTAGTGCGTCCCTTCCGGGCCGATGATCCGGAACTCCTGCTGGTAGCCGTCGGCTCCCGCCTCCAGCGCATCGGCGGACGCCTGTTTGGTCCTTACATGGTCGGGAGCCTGCCCGTCACGCCAGAGGCCGCCCTCGTGTCGCAGCTCGGCCAGCCTGTAGATGGAGTTCTCCTGGAGACTCGGAGGCATGTTGATCTTCCAGTCGTACCCAGACCCAGTCTTCGTCACGTGCGCCCACCAGGGCAGGATGTTCGAGCGGTTGAACGTGTCCAGGAGCAGCTTGTAGCTGTCGTACACCTCCCGGTACTCGGCCAGGGCCCTAAGGTCGCCCTCCTTCTCTCTCCGGTTCCGGTACCAAAGGGCCGCCGCCACGGCCCAGCCGCAGAGGCCCGCGGCGGCAAGCGCCCAAATCGAGGCTGTCAGCGGCGTGAGGGACATGCGGGTTTGGAATCCTGGGCGAGTCCGTGACGATTGGGGTATGCGAGCTGGCCGCCAGAGCCGGCTTTGGCGTGCCGCAAAGAGATATTCGCGCGCATCCTCTGTCAACGGCGCAAGCCCGCCGGCGCCCGGGTATGCGCCGACCTCAGGCCAGCGCCTCGTGCGCGGCCCGCAGCAGGGCGCGCGGCGTGTAGGGTTTGTTCAGGACGAACTGGGGCTTCCCGTCCTTGGAGAGCTGGGCAACGGTCTCGCGGCTGTACCCCGTCGTGAGAATGACCCGGAGGGTCGGCTTTTCCCCCTGGAACAAGGCGCCCAGCTCCGGTCCCGACAGCTCCCCCGGAAGGACCACATCGGTGAGGAGCAGGTCGATCCTCGCCGAGTGCCAGCGCCAGACCTCCTTTGCGTTCTCCCCGGACTTTGCCTGGAGGAGCGTGTAGCCGTCCTGAGCGAGCACCGCGGCGGCGAACTCGCGCACGTTCGACTCGTCCTCGACGAGAAGAATGGTGCCTCTTCCCCGCCTGGACTCGGTGGCGGGATCGGGCTCGGAGGCCGCCGCAACCTTGGCCCGGGTGGTCGGCAGGTAGATGCTGAAGACGGTCCCGACGCCCTCCTTTGTCTCCACGTCGATCCACCCGTCGTGGCGCCTGACGATGTCCTTGGCGGTCGCAAGGCCGAGCCCGGTGCCGCGGCCCTCCTCCTTCGTGGTGAAGAAAGGCTCGAATATCCGGGGCAGGATCGCCGCCGGGATGCCCGTTCCGGTGTCGCTCACGGAAATGCACGCATAATCCCCCGAGGGAGACGGAGTGTCCCTCGGCGGCCGGGTGCCGCCCGGTGCCGGCCCGACGGCGATCGTCACGTGGCCGCCGCGCGGCATGGCGTCGCGCGCGTTCACCGCGAGGTTCATGAGCACCTGCTCAAGCATCCCGACGTCGACGCTCGCCCTCGGTGGCTCGCGGGCCGGCTCGAACTCGATGACGATCGTCTCGCCAAGGAGGCGCACGAGCATGCCGACCATGCTCTCCACCTCGGCGTTTAGGTCCACCACCTCCCGCTTTGGCGAGCGCTTGCGGCTGAAGAGGAGCAGCTGGCGCACAAGGCCGGTCGCCTGCCTGCTCGCCGTGAAGACCCGTTTCAGGGCCTCGATGGAGGCCGCCGGGAGGCCCTCCTTGTCCAGCAGCATGCTCACGTAGCCCGAGATGATGGTGAGGAGGTTGTTGAAGTCGTGGGCGATGCCGCCCGCAAGCCGTCCCACAAGCTCCATCTTCTGCGCCTGGAGCAGCTCCGCCTCAAGGCGCTTGCGGTCCGTGACGTCGGCGGCCAGCCCGATCATCCGCGTTGGGCCGCCCGTCTTGCCGGGCACGGGGAAACCCCGGTCGTGGATCCAGCGCAGGGACGAGTCGGGCCTCCGGATGCGGTACTCCGCCTGGTAGGGCAACGCGCTCGCGAGGTTCGCCCAAACCTCGGCCTGGGCCTCGCGGTCCTCATCCAGCACTCCCTCGGGCCAGCGGGCCTGCGCCGAGAGGAGCCCGTCCGGCGTCCTTCCCCATATCTCCTCATAGGCGGGGCTCACGTACAGCATCTTCCCCGCCTTGGCGTCGCAAACCCAGAAAACGTCGCGGATGTTCTCCGCCATCTCGCGGAACCTCTCCTGCGCCTCGAGCTCGCGACCGGGCTCCTCGGTCCCGCCCGTGGCCCGGAGTATCGCCGCGGGAAGCCGCTCCAGGCGGTCCTTGTGGACGAAGTCGCTCGCGCCGCGCCTCAGGCACTCGACGGCCCTGTCCTCGCCCACGGAGTCCGACACGATGATATACGGGGCGCCGGGCAGCCTCAGCCGGGCCGACTCGAGGGCGGCCACCCCGTCGTAGCCGGGAACGCAGTGGTCGGCCAGGATCAGGTCCACGTTGCCGCGCCTGAGCGCGGCCTCAAACTCGGCGCGGTTCGCGGCGCGCTCGAACACCAGCGACAGGCCGGTCGACACGGCCATGCGCCGGATCAATTCATGGTCGTCCGGGTCGGCCTCGAGGTTGAGAATGCGCAGGGGATCGCGATTCATGACGGGTGCCGGGGATGCGTGATCGCGTGGAGGGGCCGCCGGCCGGGGGGTAAGCGCTGCAGCGGGGAGACTTAGTTTGGCCGCCCGCCTAGGCAAGAAGTTCCGCGTGCGCCTCAGGAGCTCCAAAGCGCATAGAGGCCGAATGCGAGGAGCGTCGCGCCCGAGACGCGGTTGACGACCCTCATCCATCCGGAATTCACGCGCGAGCGCACCGCGCTCACGCCGCTGCTCAGGAGGAGCCACCAGGAGGCGGAGCCCAGAAAGACGCCGAGGACGAGCGAGCCTGCCGAAAGGTATCCGGCCGTGGCGCCGATGCCGAAGGCCGCGAAGACGGCCGCGAATGAGAGTATCGTCGCCGGGTTTGCGAGCGTGAGGAGGAATGTGGAGCCGTAGGCGGCGAGGGAGCGGCCGCCCCGTTCGGGAGCGGGCTCCGAGGGCGGACGGGCAAGGAACGTGTGCACGCCGAGGCCGCAGAGGAACACCCCGCCTATCAGGCCCAGCCAGAACCGGTGGGCGACCAGGAGGCCCGAGACCGCCGTCAGCCCGAATCCCGCGACGCAGCCGTAGGCGGCGTCCGCGGTGGCCGCGCCCAGGCCCGCCATGAATCCCGTCCACAGGCCGTCCCTGAGCGAACGCCTGATGCAAAGGATGCCGATCGGGCCGACCGGCGCGGCGATCGATATCCCGATGACAAGGCCCTTCAGGAGGAACCCGAGATTCATGCGGCGCGATACTTCCCAAGGCCCGGGCCCCGGTCCATGACAAATGAGCCGAGATCCGGGGCGCGCCGCGGGCCCCATTTTGAGCTGCCCCTTCGCCGCGCCCGGGCCCACCCTGAGGCATGGAGAAACGCCCGTTCAGCGAGCTTGGGGTGTCGCCGGAGATTTTGAAGGCCGTCGACAAACTGGGCTACGAGGAGGCCTCCCCGATCCAGACGGCCGTGATTCCCGTGGCCCTGAAGGGGCGCGACGTCGTGGGCCAGTCCGCGACCGGCTCCGGAAAGACGGCCGCGTTTGCGATCCCGGCGATCGAGATGGCGAAGCCGCAGGTCCACAAGGTGCAGTGCCTGATCCTCTGCCCGACGCGCGAGCTTGCGGTGCAGGTCGCCGAGGAGACGGGCAAGCTCCTCCTGTACAAGCGCGGCCTCCATGTCGTGCCGATCTACGGCGGCCAGTCCTACGAACGCCAGTTCCGAGCCCTCGCTGCCGGAGTCCAGATCGTCATCGGGACCCCCGGCAGGGTCATGGACCACATGGAGCGCGGGACCCTCAAGCTGGACGCGCTGCGCCTGGTCGTGCTGGACGAGGCCGACCGCATGCTCGACATGGGGTTCCGCGACGACATAGAGCGCATCCTGTCGGCCGTTCCGGAGGGGCGGCAGCTGCTGTTCTTCTCGGCGACGATTCCAAGGGCCATCCAGGACCTCATAGGCCGGTATTCCCGCGACCCGGAATGGATCCGGATCGAGTCGCACGCGCAGAACGCGCCGCAGGTCGACCAGGTCTACTACGAGGTGGACCGGCGCTCCAAGCTCGAGGTCCTGACCCGCCTCATCGACCTGAACGACTTCCGCTACGGCCTGATCTTCTGCAGCACGAAGGTGATGGTGGACGAGCTCGACGAGCACCTCCACGCGCGGGGATACGCGACGGACCGGCTTCACGGCGACCTGAGCCAGATGCAGCGCAACCGCGTGATGGAGAAGTTCCGCAAGCGTTCGTTCGAGTTCCTCGTGGCGACCGACGTCGCTGCGCGCGGGCTCGACGTCGACGATCTCGAGGTCGTCTTCAACTTCGACCTCCCGAACGACGCCGAGGACTACACGCACCGGATCGGCCGCACCGCCAGGGCCGGCAAGTCGGGCCGGGCCGTCACGTTCGTGTCGGGGCGCGAGCTCTACAAGCTGCAGAGCATGGTCCGGTTCGCCAACCTGAAGATCCGCCGCGAGCGGGTGCCGTCGCTCGATCAGGTCGAGGAGGCGCGGGCCAACGTGTTCTTCGAGAGGCTGCGGGGAATCCTCGATTCGGGCCGTTTCGAGAGGCACGACCAGATGATCGACCGGCTCCTGGACCAGGGCTACGCGAGCACAGACATCTGCTCGGCGCTCATCCAGCTCCTGAAGGGCGGCAGCCCGCCCAAGGCGTCCAGGGCGCAGGCGAGGCCCGCCCCCGCGGAGGCGGAGCCCGACGCCGCGGCTGCGCCGGGGCCCGGGCGCCCGGGCCCGGAGCCTGCCGCACGTACCGGCAGGGAGCCGGGGATGACGACCCTCTTCTTCAACACCGGCAGGAAGCACCTCGTCACGACGGCGGAGATCGTGGGGAAGGTGACGGGTGTGACGCGGCTCCCGGCGGGCGTGATCGGCGCGGTCGACATCCACCAGAGGCACGCGCTCGTGGACGTCGCCGGCGAGCACGCGGAGATGATCATCAGGAAGCTGAACGGGATCCGCATCCGGGGGCACGCGCTGAAGGTGAGCCCGGCGACCCCCGAGGAGCGGGAGCGGGAGTGACGGGAGGCGGGCGGGAAGGGTCCCGCGGCATTTGACATTTCCAGCTCGGATTCCCGATATTTGCCGCCACATGATCCCATGCACTGGACTGCGGGCGCCCCTCATGGCCGGCCTGTTGGGGGGGGTTGGATGCCTTGCCTGCGCGGCCGATTCCGGAGCCGGCGGCAGGCACCCGGACCTCCTCCTCGTGGCCAACAAGGGGGACCACACGCTCTCGATCGTGGACCCGGCCACCGGGCGCCAGCTGGCGCCCGTCGGGGAGAGCGGGGAGACGGGCCATGAGGTCGCGGCGTCGCCGGACGGCAGGCGCGCGTTCGTTCCCGTCTACGGCAGCGCGGGGGTGGGCCAGGCGGGAACGGACGGGCGCCTGATCGACGTGATCGACCTGGAGAAGCGCACGGTGGTGGGGACGATCGACCTCGGCAAGGGCCTGCGCCCCCACAAGCCGGTCTTCGGGCCGCGGAACGGCCTCCTTTACGTGACGACTGAACTCGACGACACGGTCACCCTAATAGACCCCGTCGCCCTCAAGGTGCTTGGCTCGATCCCGACCGGCCGGTCCCAGTCCCACATGCTTGCGATCTCAAGCGACGGGCGCCGGGGCTACACCGCCAACGTCAGCTCCGGGTCGGTCTCGGTCCTGGACCTGGACGCCCGGACGCTCGTGGCGACGATTCCCGTCGCCACGATGGTGCAGCGGATCTCGATCTCCACGGACGACCGCTGGGTGTTCACGGCCGACCAGACGAAGCTGCGGCTGGTGGTGATCGATACCGCGACGAATACCGTCGCCGCCTCGATTCCCCTGCCGGGGCTCGGGTTCGGGACGACGCCGACTCCCGACGGCAAGGGGCTCCTCGTGGCGCTTCCGGCATTGAGGATGGTGGGCCTTGTGGACCTGGCCAAGATGAGGGTGGTCCGCACGCTCGAGGTGCCTGCCGCTCCCCAGGAGATCCTGGTGCGCCCCGACGGGGCGCTCGCCTACGTCTCGTGCGACGCCAGCAGGCAGGTCGCGGTCGTCGGCCTCAAGGACTGGAAGCTGGAGAGGCTGATCGACGTCGGCCCGGTCGACGACGGCCTTGCCTGGGCGAGGGCGGACTGATCCGGCGCCGGCCCTCCCGCGGGAAGTCGCGGGATCACCGGGACCCGAAGTGGCGGGAAAAGACCTCGCTGCACTGCCGCGCCATCCCGAAGTCCTTGGCCGTGAGCCCCCCCTCGGAATGGGTCGATAGCGTCAACGTCACCTTGTTCCAGCGGATGTCGATGTCGGGGTGGTGGTTGGCCTTCTCGGCCTTCTTCGCGACCCGGTTCACAAAATCGATTGCGTCGAGAAACCCCCTGAATTCGAACCTTCGGGTGATGGTGCGGGCCCGCTTCCTCCATTCTGGAACGGTCCGGAGGCGGCGGCTGATCTGCGTTGGGCTTAGGGTGGGCATTGTTCAGTGGTTGAGGAGGTGGTCCGCGGCTAGGACAAGGAACACATAGTCGGACGTGGCGTAGCCGAGGCAGTACTCGCCCTGCTGCCAGAGAAACGGCCACTCGAGCAGCTCCGGGAAGTCCGGCCTGATGAGCGCCGTTCCGGACGAGATGCCGCCCGGAATGTACGACCAGTCGGCGCGGTTCATGCCATAGGCCGGGATCATCGACCTGGCCCCGACTCCCGAGACGAAGGACGCGGTGTTCGGCCCGGGGTGGCAGCCGAGTATGAAATCGAGCGCGTGCATCACGTAGGTCGTCGGGAAGATGTCCGGGGCGCCCGCGTGAAGGAAGTATTGCTGGACCCCGAATCTCTGGATGTCCCAGCCGGCCCCCCAGATCCTCGGCTCGTACGGGATGCCGTAGGGCGTCTTCAGCTCCAGAGCGTCGATCTTGCCGCGGTAGGCGCGCAGGGCGTCCCGGACCTTGGCGACGTAGGCGGGATCGCTCACGAGCGCGAGCGACCGCGCGCCGAGCCACCCGTAGCGGGCCACGCGGGCCGCGACGGCGTCGCCCAGCCCCACGATGACGTCGGCGTACTTCTTCTCGCCGGTCGTCTGGAGGAGCTCTATCGCCGCCTCAAGCCGCGAGACGGACGTGTCCGGCGCCTTTGCGTTCGTCCAGAGCTCCCGGGCGATTCGCAGGCAGTCCTTTGCGAGCGGGTCGTTGAATCCCGCGAGCGCGCGCGAAGCCGCGGCGAGGCCGCCGGCCGTGTTCAGCTCGCGGGCGGGATTCTCCTCGGTGAAGACCCACCGGTCGTCGGCGGATCCCGTGGAGCCGAGCGGCGGGAGGTGGTCGATCCTGGGCTCGGACTGGTCTCCGTCGACCGCCGCCGCAGCCAGCACCTTCATCGCCGCGCCGTCCGCGTCGTGGAAAACCGCGTTGTCGGTCATGTCGGCCGCGTCCCCGAGGAAGGTGTACTGGTGGAGCGACGCGTCCTGGATGCCGCGGTAGAGACGGCCCATGGAGTTGTAGGCCCCTACGATGGACAGCACGCCGTGCTCGATCTGCTGGAGGACGTCGGGCTTCCCGTCCGGGCAGTGGATCTCCACGATGTGCGCCGCCTGGTCGACGGCCGTGTTGTCGAGGTCGGGATGAAACAGCTCCCACGCGAGCGCGAGCCCGTGAACCGTGTCGATCTGCGACTCGATGCGCAGGTCGTGGTCCCCCGCGTCGAACCAGCCGCCCTGGTTGAGCCCCGGGACGTGCTCGCCCGGCTTGAATCTTGTCAGCGTGGACGGACCCTGGAAATAGCCGTCGAAATGGTTGTGGTTCACGGGCGCCATCAGGGCGTCGTCCATGTGCGAGAGCCCGTGCCATACGCGATAGTGGTCGTTCACCCGCATGTGCGCCATCTGCACGGGCAGGAAGTACTCGACGGTCGGCTGCCACACGTTGCGCTCAAAGACATGCTCGCTGATCTGGAACACGCCCGAGCGCAGCCCGCCGTATCCGACCGCGTACATTCCGGGCTGCACGACGTCCGTGAAGTCAAACTGGAGGTAGTGGTAGCGCAGGAAACCTCCCCAGTCCTTCGCCGGGCGCTCCGCGACCCTTTCGAGGCCGGCGCCTGTGACCCGGTAGAGCGTGACGGGCTTGAACTCGGTCTCGTGGCTGTCGAGCTCGATCACGGCTATCTTGGGCTGCCGTGGGTGGTAACCCACCTGGGAGACCTGTATCACCGGGTCGGATCTCCAGCCGGGGATCGCGTGGGGAGAGACGAGCCACTCCACGGCGTCCTTGGTCGCCCCGGCCGGAACCAGCGCGCGCGCGACAAACCAGCCGTTGTTGTGCTGGGCGCGCCCGTCGAGAAGCTGGATCTCGCCGCCTTGCACGACCTCGATCGTCATGCGCTGCTGGTCGGACTCCGGGGCCACGGTCAGCCTCGGCCCGTGCCCGAGGGGGGCTAGCTCGTAGTCGCCGTCGGTTACGGTCCCGGGCCCGTTCGCCTGCCTTGGAAACGTGCCAAACTGGCCGCCGATCTCGAAGGATTTGCCGAAGAGTATGCCTGGGAAGAGTTCAAGGTTGAAGCCGACCTTGCCGGCCCACCCGGGGGGAAGGGGCTGGTCCAGGTCCACGATGATCCTGAAGGCGCGGCCCTCGGGCTTCACCCTGAGCGAGTACCCGAGCTTCAGGTCGGGATAGGTCACCGGATTGAAGCCCCGCCGGTCGTTGCTCTCATCGGGATAGGCCTTGTGAATGCTGATTTCCCGGGCGTCCCGGTCGACGTTGCGGGTGCCGACGACGGGCGTGGGCTGCCACTGGCCCGGGGTCGGCTCGAGGCGCAGGTCGCCGTTTGTCGCGACGCGCTGGCCGTTCAGGATGATCCCGACTCCGCCCTGGTGGCCCTCGGGGTAGAAATCGCTCGCCAGCATGACATTCAGCCCGGTCATCTCGAGGTACTCCTTGTCGTTGACCTTGAGCACGTCGTCCGCGGCCGCCGCCGCGCGCGCAGCGGAGGCCGCAAGGATCAGTCCGATCACGGGGGTCAGTAGGCAGGAGAACTTCATGGGTCGTGGGGTCGGTGGACCGGCTCGCGCGCGCGCGTACGCCAGCTCAGGCCCCGCAACGTTGCCGGAATCTTTCCGGAGGCAAGGCAATCCCGGCCATTTGGATGCCGGGGCGTCACACGTCTATCGCCACGACCTCGTGCACCGTTATCGACGGCACGCTGACTTCCAGCCAGCCCCCGGCCGCCGCAAATGCCGGCGCCGTGCCCGCGACCAGGAGCTTGACGGCGCGCGCGCTGAGCCCGTCCGGAAGGCGGACCCGCACGCGCTGCTCGCCCAGCGCAACCAGCTCGCGGACGGGCCCCTTCATCATCATCGGGTTGGTCAGGTTCACGAGGTGGACGGTCAGCGAGCCTCGCTGGCGCCACACGGTGACATCGAGGACGCCGCGGCCCTCGACCGTCACGGGGGGATCCTCGTTGGTGGCCCACGCCACCGCGTTGCGCATGAGAACGCCGTGGTCGACCGCGAGCACCTCCCAGAACGTCCGGTCGATGTCCCACGGGAAATAGACCACGCGGCCCGCCCCCGGGAGTTCCCTGAGGAACACCTGCGGAATGTTCGTGCGCGGCTGGCGCGTGTAGACCTTCTCCATCGGCAGGTCGGGATACGACGGTATGAGGGTCAGGGGCGACTCGGATTTCGACGGGTTCGCCTCGACGACCACGCGCCACACCCCGTGGATGATGCGGGGCGCGTCCTCAAGGCCGCGCAGGAGCGGATGCCCGGGCGAGGCCTCGTGCTCGAGGCGCAGATAGGCGTTGCGCATCGGCCCCTCCGACTTTCCCTTCCAGGCCGCCCCGAGGAGGTCGGCCAGTCCGAAGTCGGCCCGGCGGGCGCCCCACTCGTCCTCGAGGGAGGTCTCCGAGGTGGCCACAAGGCCGCCCCCCCGCGCGACGAACTGGCGAAGCTGAACGCATTGCGCATCGGACAGGGCGGCAATGTTGGGCAGGATGAGCGTCTTGAACGGCGCCAGGTGCTCCGCGTCGAGCAGGCGGTCATGGACCATTTCAAACGGGACCCGCGCCTCGATCAGCGCCTGGTGCCAGCCGAGGCCCGCGTCCTCGACCTCGTTCGGCGCGCCCCTCTCGGCATGGAACCAGCCCGTCTGCTGCGAGTAGACGATGGCGACCCGGGCCAGCGGGCGGTCGTTGCGCAGGTAGGGCTCGGCTCCGTGGCACCACCCGTAGATCTCCTCCACCGGCTTGAGCCAGCGCCGGTCGTTGATCACGCCGCCGAACTTCGTGAACCACGGCCGCATTCCGTTCGCCACGCCGTCGGCGACCCAGAGGCGGGTTTCCTCGGGATTCTGGACGGCGTCCTTCCATCGGTGCACCCCGTCCAGGCCTACGCTGAAGATCCCGACGACCGGCTTGCCGCCCAGGGCGGCGCGAAACTCCTTGGCGTTCTTGCCGTTGGCCCAGGGCGCCATCACGCCCGTGCGCGACTGTCGGTCGGCCATCAGGGTTGGGGCGAGCTCGCCGATGCGCCTCATGTCGAGCGAGCTGGTCGCGCCGCCGCCCGTGTTGGGGATGACGCACGAGTCCGGGTTGATCTTGCGCACTGCGCCGTCCCAGAGGCCCCAAAGCTCGAAGAGCCTGTCCTGGCGCCAGAGCACGTAGGCGCGGCGCGCGGGATCGCGCGGATCCTCCGTCCGGGGCAGCTCCAGGCCCGTGGCCGCCGCGAAGTTCCGGCGACAGTGCTCGCAGTAGCACATTCCCGAGCCATCCCAGCGGTTGATGAAGATCCCGTCGACGCGGTAGCGGGACATGATCTCCCTCTTCACCTCCGTCATGAACTCGAAGTTGTACGGGCCGAGGCCACACGTGACCCACATCTCGGGCGACGCCCAGTGTCGGCGGGGGCGCCCGTCGGCGCCCACGGCGATCCAGTCGGGATGCGCCGCCTGCGCGTCGTCATACGTGGCGTGGGGGTCCGTGCGCGCCAGGACGACCATGCCGAGCTTGCGGCAGCCGGCCGCGAGTTCCCCGAAGGCGTCGCGGTCCCCGAGCCACGCGCTGCGGTGGTGGAACGGGACATCCGTCGGATAATACGCCACGCAGCCGCCGGCGCTCAGACAGACCGCGTCGGAATGGGTGCGCTTGAAGTAGTCGAGCCAGAACACCGGGTCGAATTTGCCCGGGTCGTCCTCGACGAGCGTGAGCTGCGCCCAGCGCATGGGCCTTTCCGCCCAGGAGGGGGAGGGCGGGCCGGCGTGCGGAGCGTCCGCCGCGCCGGCTGGGCGCAGCGCGAGTTTTCCGAACGTGACGGCTGCCCCTGCGATCGCAGAGGTTTTTAGGAAATTGCGTCGGGTGAGGTCTGGCATGGCTTTGGGGTCGATTCATCGCCCGGAGACGGGCGGAAGGCGAGCCTAGGACGCGACTTGGCTGCCCGGGACGGGCGATTGGAGCGGGTCCGGAATTTCCCCGTTGATAAGCCGGGCTTGCGCGCTGGAATGTCGGCAGGCGGGCACCCCAATGGAACAATCCGGACTCATCCTTCACAGGCTTCGCTCGGTGGGGGCGGCGGCGTCCGACGTCGAGGAGAGGTTCATCCGGGGGACGGGTCCCGGCGGGCAGAAGATCAACAAGACCTCATCGACGGTCTGGCTGCGCCACCGTCCGACGGGAATAGAGGTGCGCTGCCAGGCCGAGCGTTCCCAGGCGGCCAACCGGGAGCGCGCGTGGCTGGAGATGTGCGGCAGGCTGGAGGCGCGAGCCCGGGCCGCCGCGGATGCCGAGCGGCAGGCCCTCGAGAAGAGGCGGCGGCAGACCCGGCAGAAGAGTCGCGGCCAGAAGGTCCGGATGATCGAGATGAAGAAGCACCGCGCGAGGCACAAGGCCCGCCGTGGCCGCGTGAACGAAGAATAGCCCTGGCCGAAGGCTACCTCCTTCGAAGGGCGTCCTCCAGGTTCCTGCGGGCGCCGGCGTTGTTCGGGTCGATCGCGAGGGCCCTTTGAAACTCGGAGACCGCCTGGTCCGTCCGTCCTTTCATCAGGAGTCCGAATCCGAGGCCGTTGTGGGCCGCCGAGGAATTCGGCTCGAAGGCCAGCGCCTCCCTGAACCGGGCGATGGCGTCGTCGGTGCGCCCGGACTGCAGGAGCGCATTGCCGAGGTTTATCCGGGCCGTGGCGAACCTTGGATTGATTTCCAGCGCCCGCTGGAACTCACCAACGGCCTCGTCCAGCCGGCCCTTCTGGGCCGACGCGGCCCCAAGGTTGGCGAGGGCCGAGACGTCGTCCGGGTCAAATTCCAGGGCCCTCCTGAACCTGGCTATCGCGTCCTCGGTCCGCCCGGACTGCAGAAGGGCGTCGCCGAGCCCGGCGTTGGCCTTGGCCAGGTCCGGCTTCAGCGCCAGGGCCCTCTCAAAATGGGCGACGGCCTCGTCGACGCGGCCCGCCTGCAGAAGGGCGCTGCCAAGGTTGGTGAGGGTGAGGACGTTGTTCGGCTCGATCTCCAGGGCCCGCCCGTACTGGGCGAATGCCTCGCCCAGGCGGCCTTCCTTCGACAGGGCGTCGCCAAGGTTGGAGTAGGCCGAAGCATTGCCCGGGCCGTATTTGAGGGCGGCGCGGATGTTCGTCATTGCCTCCTCGAGCCGGCCTTTTGCAAGCAGCTCCGCGCCCAGGTTGTTGTACGCCATCCAGCAGGAGGGGTTCCTGGCGAGGGTGGTGCGCCAGAGGGTTTCGGAGTCGGCGAACGCCGCGCAGTGGGCCCAGGTGAGGGCGCCGAGGAGGACGGCGAGGGCGGCCGCGAGCGCCGGGCCCAGGGGGCGGAGCGCCGGCGCTGTGAGCCGCCAGCCCGCGACAAGGCCCGCGGCGGCGAGCGCCAGCAGGCTCAGGTCCGGCAGGTACTGCCAGTGGTCCCAGACCCACGAGTAGCGCGCCCCGTAGAGGTTGACGAAGCTCAGGGCCGGGAAGAGCGAGCCGACGAAGATCAGGAAGGCGGCGAGGGGGCCGCGGGCGCGCCGCCGCAAGGCCCAGAGCGCGGCGATCACCGCGAGCACGCCCAGGGGGAAGAGCCACGGCCACCAGGCCGCGGTGTCGATGCTCCAGCGCGGGTAGACGAAGTTCAGGCCCACCGGCCAGGCGAGCTTGCCCAGGTAGAACCAGATGGCCCGGCCGGCGACCAGGAGGCGCCCGGCCGCCGACAGGTCAAAGTCCGCGCCCTGCGCCCCGACATAGGCCTTCTCGACCCAGCTGCTGAAGAGCCCCGCCGCGGCGCCCAGGGCGAGCCAGGGCAGGAGCGCCAGGGCGTCGCGCCTCAGGGAGAGCCGGCCCCTTTTCCACCAGAACACCACCAGGAGCGCCGCGGGCAGGGTCGCCGTGACGGTCTTGCACAGGAGCGAGAGCACGAAGAGCGACAGCGCCAAGGCGTAGGCCCCGGGCCGCCGTGTCTGGTCGAAGCGCAGGTAGGCCAGGGCCGCTCCCAGGTAGAGGGCGAGCGAGAGGGTGTTCTTCTGCTCCGTTATCCAGGCGACCGACTCGACGTGCACCGGATGCAGCGCGAACAGGAGCGCCGCCAGCCATGCGGCCGGGCCGCCGACGAGGAGCCGCCGAAGCACGAGCGCGAACAGCACCGCCGAGCCGGCGTGCAGCAGCAGCGTGACAGCATGGTATCCGAGCGGCCGGTCCCCGAAGAGCCGGTGCTCCACCCAGAACGCGCTGTGCAGCAGGGGGTAGTACTGCTGGGTCGCCCCGGGCTCGGCCCAGATCCGGACGAGGCCGCCAAGCGAGCGCAGCGCCGGCGCCGTCACATAGTCGCTGTCGTTCCAGATGAACCCGCCCTGGAGCGCCGGCAGGTACGCCACCACCGTCGCGCAGGCAACCAGCGCGCCAAGGCCGATGCTCCCAAAGATGATCGACTTGGGCTGCGCCGTCTCGGAGGGGGTTGCTTTCACCGGCAAAGAAGACGAACAAGTCTTGCCCCGCCCCGCAATCCCCGGCCGAGGCGTTTCAGCCTTTCGTGCCGGCGGCCTCGGCGGCGGCAAACGCCTCCTTGAAATGGCGCCGGCACATCGCGACGTAGCGGTCGTTGCCGCCAATCTCGACCTGGGCGCCCTCCCTCACGGCCTTTCCGTCTGCGCCGACCCTCAGGTTCATCGTCGCCTTGCGGCCGCAGTGGCAGATGGTCTTCAGCTCGATCAGATTGTCGGCGACGGCCAGGAGCCCTGCGCTCCCGGGGAAGAGCTTTCCCTGGAAATCGGTGCGCAGGCCGTAGCACAGCACGGGAATGCGCAGCGCGTCGGAGATGTCGGTGACCTGGCCCACCTGCGCCGGTGTCAGGAACTGGGCCTCGTCGATGAGCACGCAGGCGACCGGTTTCTCGGCGTGCGCGGCTCGGACCCGCTCCAGCAGGTTGTCGCCCGCCCTCAGGGCGATGGCGTCCGACGCGAGCCCTATCCGCGACTGGATGCGCCCGTAGCCGGCGCGCGTGTCCAGTGCGGGCATGAAGAGCATCGTGCGCATCCCCCGCTCCTGGTAGTTGTAGCTCGACTGGAGGAGCACGGTGCTTTTCCCAGCGTTCATGGCCGAGTAGTAGAAGTATACCTTGGACATTGCTTCGACAGGCTCTATGCCCGCCGCGGGAAAAGGCGAGATTGAGTGTCGCCCCGGAAACACCGGGGCATTGCACAGCGCCCGTGGCGCGGTAACCTGAGCCATGCCCCATCGCCCCCGAAGCCTCGCGCTCCCCCGGATTCTCCGCTGGGTCGTGGGCGCCTGTTGCGCCGGGACTCTCGCGGGCGCGGCAACCATGGGGGCCCCGGCGCCGGGCCAGGGCGCCTGCGTCGTGATTGCCCCGGCGGCCGACCCGATGGAGCGCTTCGCGGCGCGGGAGCTGCAGCGCTACCTCTACCTCCTGACGGGCGAACTTCCCCTATTGGAGGTGGGCGAAGCCGCCCACGGCTCGTGCGCCGCCTTCGTGGGGAACCAGGGGCACACGCCCGCCGGTCCGGCCGGCGCCTTGCCGCCGCTCAAGCCGCAGGAGTACCGCCTGGCCAGCCAGGGAGGCGCGGCGGGTGCCTCGGTCGTCACGGTCACGGGCGGTGACGACATCGGCACCCTCTACGGCGTCTACCGCCTTGTGGAGGGGCTCGGCGTTCGCTTCTACCTCCACGGCGAGGTGGTCCCGGAGGGGCGCATCCCAACGAGGCTTCCGGCGATCAACGAGGAGGGGCGCCCGCTCTTCTCCGTCCGCGGCGTCCAGCCGTTCCATGACTTCGCCGAGGGCCCCGACTGGTGGGACACAGACGACTACCTGAGCGTGATAGGCCAGCTGGCCAAGCTGCGGATGAACTTCATCGGGCTGCACACCTATCCGGAGGGCGACGTGGGCCCCGAGCCCACCGTCTGGATCGGCCGGGCGCAGGACATGGCAAGGGACGGGAGTGTCACGAGGGCCTATCCGGCCTCCTACCACACGACGGGCCGCGGCGGCCGGTACTGGTGGTCCTACCAGCCGCTGGCAACGAGCGCCTTCCTGGGAGGGGCCGCCGGCCTCTACGACCGCGACGACTATGGCTCCGAGGTGATGCGCGGCCAGGACTTCGAGCGCCAGACGCCGGAGGGCTCCTCGCTGGTCTTCAACCGGACCGCGGGGATGCTGGGAGCGGCCTTCGCGCAGGCCCGCCGGCTCGGGGTGCGGACATGCGTGGGAACGGAGACGCCCCTGAGCGTCCCGGCGGCGGTTCGCGACGAGCTGAAGCAGGCGGGGCTGGACCCGGGTGATCCCGCCGTCACGCGCGAGCTGTACCGCTCCATGTTCGAGAGGATCTCGCGGGCCTATCCCGTGGACTACTACTGGCTCTGGACCACCGAGGGCTGGACGTGGGAGGGCAACAGGCCGGAGGATTTTGCGGGCACGGAGCGCGACATCCGCGCCGCCCTGGGCGCGCTCAAGGACCTCGGCAGCCCTGTCAAGCTGGCCACCTGTGGCTGGGTGCTCGGGCCCCAGTTCGACCGGGCGGCGCTCGATCGCCTGCTTCCCCTGGACTCGCCGATGAGCGCCATAAACCCCGCCGTCGGATACGGTGCCATAGAGCGGCAGTTCGCCAACCTGAGCGACCGTCCGCGCTGGGCGATCCCCTGGATGGAGAACGACGGCGACCTGACGTCCCCCGAGCTGTGGGCGGGACGCATGCGCTACGACGCGGCGGATGCGCTTCGCCTCGGTTGCACCGGCCTCATCGGCATACATTGGAGGACGCAGATCATGGCCCCCAACGTGGCGGCGCTTGCGGCCGCCGCGTGGGACCAGTCCTGGATTCCGCCTGGATTCGACAGGGCCCGCATACCGCCGCAGACCGCGTCGGGCGCCGACGGCGGCGCCGCCGTCGGCATCGGCTCCGCCTCGGCCGCGCAGGATGCCTCGGTGTTGTGGCGGACGAACCGGGTTGGGATGGGCCGCTACGACATTCTGATCCCGGGCGGCGACTACACCGTGACGCTCGGCTTCAGCGAGCTGGAGGGGAAGGGGCCCGGCGAGCGGGTGTTCAGCGTGAAGCTCCAGGACCACGTCGTCGCGGACCACCTGGACATGGCGGCCAAATACGGGACGAACCGGCCTGTGTCCCTGGCCTTCAAGGGGGTGGGCGACACGAACGGGCACATCATCCTTGAATTCGCGCGCCACGCGGGCGAGCCGTGCATCGCCTCCATCGAGGTGGAGGGCGTCACCCTTGTGGGCAAGAAGGCCTATTCGCGCCGGATCAACTGCGGCGGCCCCGCCTGGCGCGACTTCGAGGCGGACCAGCTCCCGGGCCAGCCGCGACCGCCCGAGGACCGCTCGATGCCCGTCGGGGGGTTCTACCGGGACTTCGCCGCCGCCAACTTCGGCCCCGAGGCCGCGGACGCCATCGCGGACATCTTCACGCGGATCGACGGCACAAACCTGCCCGCCCCGTCCGTTTGGATCGACGGCCCCGGCGACATTCGAAGGAACCCCGATCCGTGGTCCCAGGTCTCGCCCCGCTACGACTTCGTGGGCCAGATGGAGGCTTTGCGGGTCAGGGTCCGTGGCGCCGCCAACCTGGAACGTTATGACTACTGGCTCAGCCAGTTCCGCGCGCTGCGCGCGATTGGGGAGCTGGGCTGCACGGCCGGCGCCCTGGACAGGGAGGCGGAGGCCCTCCTGGGCATCAAGGACGGCCGGGCCCTCCGGGAGCGGGCCAGGCTGTCCGCGCTTCCCCTCAGGATCCGCATGGCCGAGCTTTGGACCGAGCTGCTGCGCGCCGAGATCGCCGGCGCCGCCAGCTCGGGCGAGCTGGGGACCATCGCCAACCTTGAGCAGCACAGCCGGGCCCACCAGAAGCTGCTGGAGAAGCACGACGCCCTTCTGACCGGGGCGATGGGCGAGGCCCTGCCCGCCGCCGCCGTCCCATCCGGGAGCTATTCCGGCCCCGCTCGAATCGCCGTGCCCACGGTCAGGACCTCGGCGGCGCCTGGCGAGAGCGTGCACCTGAGGGTCCTTCTCATCGCCGGGAAGTCCCGCGGGAACGCGGCGCTCTGCTGGCGCAGCGTTGGGGAGGCCGAGTACCGGCGCATTCCGCTGCGGCCCGTGTCCCGATGGGTCTACGAGGCGGACCTGCCGCCGCTCGACCCCAAGGCGCCAATCGGCGAGTACCATGTCGAGGCGTTGCTCGACGGGAACCCCGCCCGCTGGCCCGCGTCCGACTCGGGGCGCGACCAGACGCTGGTGTTGTTCGAATAGCCGTTCCGCATCCTCCTGAGGCTTCCCCCTGGACCATGAAGCGTTTCTTTTTGCTCGTCGCCGGTTTCACCGCGTTCGCGGCCGTCCACCTGCCTTGCCGGCTCGCCGCGGCCGCCATCCCGCTGCCCGAGCATCCGAGGCCGGACTTCGAGAGGGCGGATTGGGCCAATCTCAACGGAGCGTGGCAGTTCCGCTTTGACGCGCAGGATGCCGGCGAGAAGGCCGGCTGGGCCCTTGGACGGACCCCTTTTCCCGAGACGATCAGCGTCCCGTTTCCGTGGGGCTCCGGGCTGTCGGGCCTTTCCGGCCAGGCCGACATCGGCTGGTACCGGCGCACGGTCGACGTGCCCGCGTCGTGGAGAGGCAAGCGCGTGTTCCTGGTCCTTGGCGCGTGCAACTGGCTGACCAGGGGCTGGTGCAACGGCCAGGCCCTGGGCGAGCACCGCGGCGGCTACACTCCCTTTGAGTACGAGCTGACACCGTTCGTCAAATGGGGCGAGGACCAGGAGATTGTCCTTCGCGTCGACGACGCGACTCGCCCTTACAAGCTCGAGGGCAAGCAGGGCTATGGCGAGGCCAGGGGAATCTGGCAGACGGTCTACCTCGAGGCGCGGCCGGCGCTGCACCTGAGCTCGCTCCATTTTGTTCCCGACATCGACGCAGGCAGGGTGGGCGTGAGCGCGCAGTTCAGCGGCCCGGCGCCCGCGGGCGCAACGCTGCGGGTCAGGTTCAGGAGCGGCGAATCGGGCGAGGCCGGCGTGGCGGTCGCGCCGGGCGCGCGCGGGGCCAGCTTCGACGTGCCGATAGCCCGGGCCCGCCTCTGGTCGCTGGACGACCCGTACCTCTATGAAGTCGAGGCGGTCCTGGCCGCCGGGGGGGACGAGGACGTTGTCTCGTCCTACTTTGGAATGCGCAAGATCAGCGTCGTGGCGATGCCCGGCACGGGCTTCCCCTACGTTGCGCTCAACGGCAGGCCGCTGTATCTGCGGATGACGCTCGACCAGTCGTATCATCCCGACGGCTTCTACGCCTTCCCGAGCGACGGATTCATGCGCGACGAAATCCTGCGCTCAAAGCGCCTGGGGCTGAACGCGAACCGGATCCACATCAAGGTGGAGGTGCCGCGCAAACTCTACTGGGCGGACCGGCTGGGTCTGCTGATCATGGCCGATCTGCCCAATTTCTGGGGCGAACCCGTCCCCGAGGCGCGCGCGGAGAGCGAGTCCGCCCTGCGCGGCATGGTGGCCAGGGACTTCAACCATCCTTCGATCTTCAGCTGGGTCCTCTTCAACGAGACATGGGGGCTCACCACGGCCCGGGGAGGGCAGAAGAGCTACCTGCCGGAGACGCAGGATTGGGTCGTCTCGATGTACCACCTCGCAAAGCAGCTCGATCCCACCCGGCTCGTCGAGGACATGTCGGCCTGCAACAACGACCACACCGAGACCGACCTGAACTCGTGGCACGAGTACCTCCCGGGCTACGCGTGGGGCGATGACCTCGACCGGATCTCCAGGGAGACGTTCCCGGGCTCGAAGTGGAACTTTATAGGCGGCCGCGCCCAGGGCGGCCAGCCGATGTTCAACAGCGAGTGCGGAAACGTCTGGGGCTACGACGGGAGCACGGGCGACGTGGACTGGAGCTGGGACTATCACATCATGATGAATCAGCTCCGCCGCCATCCCAAGGTGTCCGGCTGGCTCTACACGGAGCTTCATGACGTCATCAACGAATGGAACGGCTACTACCGCTTTGACAGGTCCGAGAAGGTCACTGGGCTCGACGCGTTCGTGCCGGGGATGTCCGTGGCGGACCTGAACCGCCCGCTCTACCTCTCGACCGGCGGCGACCTGTGCCGCGATGCGAGGCCGGGCGAGACCGTCCTCGTTCCCCTCTTCGCCTCGTTCCTGACCGACCGGGCCCCGGGAAGGGGCCTGGTCGTCCGCACCGAGCTCTATGGATGGGACACGCTCGGGAGGCGCGAGACCTATCAGCGCGAGGAGCGGCCGATGGCGTTCGAGCCGTGGATGGCCCGCGAAATCGCGCCGCTCCGGGTCACGATGCCCGGCCGGCCCGCCCTGGCCGTCCTGGCCATGACTCTTGAAGACGAGGCGGGAGTCGTCCTCCATCGGAACTTCACGACGTTTCTCGTCGCCAGCGGCCCGTCGCCGCGCTCGGAGACCCTCAGGACCGGCTCCGGCAGCCTGCGCGTCGTCCGCTTTGCCCCCGACACGTTCGCGTCGGCGCGGTGGTCGCTCAAGCAGTGGAACGTGCTGGGCGGGCTGAAGGTGGACGGGGCGGGCCACGGCTTCTTTGAGTACCGGGTGCCCTGGCCAAGAGGTCTCGACCCGAAGGGCGTCTCCGGGGCCTCGCTCATCCTTGAGGCGTCCGCCAAGCGGCTGCTCGGCAAGGACCGTGACAGCACGACGCCCGCGGACGCCGACTACATGCGCGGCCAGGGAAGCCACGACCCGAGCGCGAACCCCAACTCGTACCCGATGACGGGCGCCGCGACCTTCCCGAGCGAGATGAGGGTCCGGGTCAACGGGACCGTGGCCGGAACCTTCACGCTTCCCGACGACCCGGCGGACCACCGCGGCGTGCTTTCCTGGCATTCCCAGCCGCGCGACAAGAAGCTCCGCGAGGCCGGCTCGTACGGCTACCTCGTCCAGGCGACGATCCCGGCGGAGGCGCTGGCGTCGGCGGCCGCAGCCGGGGTGGTGGTCCTTCGCCTAGAGGTGGACGCGGCGCTGCCCGGAGGCCTTGCGGTCTACGGCGAGAGGTTCGGGCGCTACCCGGTGGACCCGACGCTGGTCTTCGAGACGGCGAACCGACGCCCGAGTCCGTGACCGCGCCGGGGCAATCGGAGGCGCGGGCGCGCCGCCCCGGCCGATCCTATTGCTCCAGGAGCAGCAGGCGTGATGACTTGTTCTCCAGGGAGGATTCGAGCGAGAGAAGCGCGCCGTAGTCCTGGGGGGACACCACCGAGGGCATGGCCGAGAGTTCCTGCGTCACGGACCATCTGGTGCCCGACACGGCCGCGGAGACCCGCACGCCGCCCGCGCCGTCGGGAGCCGTGAAGGTCTGGCTCCTCGGGGCGATCACCACGTGCCTGAACCCTGCCGGGAGCTCGATCTCCGCGTGGAAGGTCTCCCGGCGGTCATCCTTGATGAACAGGGGCAGGGTATGGCGGTCCGTGTAGGTCGGGAAGAGATTCAGCGCGTAGGGCAGGTCGAGGTACAGGTACCGCCCGTCGACCACGGCGTAGTGGTCGATCTCCACCGCGAACTCCTCTTTGCCGGGGTAGACGCCGAAGTCCGTCTTCAGGTCGCCCGCCGGACGGGCGCCCTGCGCGACCTTGCTGACGGCCTCCTGGTAGTAGCGCCGCCTCTCCTCGGGCGGCAGTTCCGAGAAGAACTTGTTCATCTTGCCGTACGCGGCGCCCGAGTACTCGCGGCGGATCTCCATCCGGACCGTGCCCGCGCCGTCAAGGGTCATCCGGTAGGTCATCGCCCGCCGGTTCTCGGCGCCGCGCGCCGGCGTGATGGTCCCGTAGCTCTGGTTCGACAGCGTGATCCCCAGCTTGCCCTCGTGCGAGGTGGCCCCCAGGCGCGAGTACTGGTCCGTGTCGTTGAAGTAGTAGCTCTCGTCCCCCAGCTGGACCCTCACGAGCACGGCCGAGAACTCGTGGGGAAGCGGGAACTTGGTGGCCACCACGCGAAGCGCGTCGATCGCGGGATCCGGGGAGCCAAGCACAAACTCCGGCTTGAATCCCGCTGCCGAGAGCATCGCATGCAGGAGTATCCCGCGGTCGGCGTCGTGCCCGTAGCCGTCGGCAAGCGTGGTGTCGGCCGCCGAAAGCTCGCTCAGCCTAAGGTCGGTGAAGGACGGGCCCGCCGAGCGTATCGAGCGATCCACGTAGTCGCGGATCGCCTTCAGCGCGTCGGGTTTCGACTTTGCCGTCGCGGTCAGCTTCCGCGCGAGCTCCTGCGCCTTGGCGGACTGGCCGGACCGGTCGAGCAGGGTCCGGTGGAGCTCCGACAGATAGGCGGAGGGATCGCCCGCGTAGTACGCCACGCCCGCCTCGTAGAGCCAGCCGGGCGGCAGCGCGTATTCCGCCGGCATGGCCTTAACGTTCGCCGCCTTCCATGTCATCACCCGCGTGCCGTCTCCGGTCTTGCTCGTCTCGGTGACGATTCCGGCCGGCCCGCGATCAAGGGTGCTGAGGGAAAGGCCTGCCGGCGCCGTCAACCGGAACACCTTCTGGACGAGCTCGTCGTCTTCCTGGAACGGCTGGAATCCGGACAGGAAGGCCTTGTCGTGAAAGGCGAGCTCGTACTCGACCTCGATCGTCGAGCCGATGTCCACGCCGGGGAGGTTGGCGACGAGTATCCGGCCGCCCGTATAGCGCTTTGCCGAGGCGTTCCATCCGGCGTCCATCACGTTGATCTCCTCCTTGGCGATCTCCTGGCGGTGGCCCGCCTTCGACGTCACGACCGCCCGGATAAGGCGGGCCTCGGACGTCGACGGGTTGTAGTCGATCTTGACCTCCGACTCCTTCTTCTTGCCGCTGTAATTGAGGATCTCCTTCGAGATCCGCACCTTGAAGACGGCGGTGTGCGCGTCCTTGATCTGCAGCTCGAGGTTCTCCTCGAGCACCCTCGAATCCGACTCCACGGGCGCGGGCGCGCCGGCGTCGGCCCCCGCCGCCACCGCCCCGCCGTTCAGGTCGGTCGTCGAGAGGACCGGCGACTTTCTGTCGTCGTACTGGATCTCCTTCAGCGACTGCTTGAGCCGGAGGTACTGGGCGGGCGAGAACTCCACGGTCTTCAGCCTGAAGTCGCGGGAGCAGGCGAGGACCCCGTCCTTGAAGGAGAAGTCCCGGTGATAGCTTCCGCATTCGTCGTCCTGCGGGGCGCACGTGGGCATGGAGACCGGCCCCGTGAAGGTGGCGGCCAGCCTGAGGGAGACGTCCTCGTGAAGGCCGCACGCCACGAAGGTCTCCATCGGGAACCGGCGCTTCTCCAGGCCCGTTCCCCCGAGGATGAAGTTGACGATGCCCAGGTCCTTCCCGATCCACGGCACGTTCACGACGGCCTTGCCTTCGCCGAACGCGGTCGTGTTGCCGGCCGAGAATTCGATCACGGCGCGCACGGGCACCGAGGTGTCCAGGATGTTCTCGGGTGTGATCGTGAGGCTCTTGAGCGTGGCGCCGGGCAGCGCGCGCTTCAGGTTGGCCTCGAAGAAGCGCCGGCGGTCGTCCGGCTTCATCTGGGCGAAGGCCTGCCTGTATTCGTTGTCGTTCACGCCGTCGAACGACATCTCGGAATGCGCCTCCAGCGCCCCCGCCGCGCTGAGGGTCCCCGTCGTGGCAATCCGCATCATGCTCTTCTCCGGGGGGTCCACGGGGCTCAGGCGGAGGTTGTCCCCCTCGGGGCGGCACGCCAGGAAGCTCTGGTTGCTCTCGTAGGTGGGCAGCAGGTCCCGCGTGTTCTCGTCGGTGGGGTCCATGAGGACGTATTCGCCCTTCTGCAGCTCGACGCCGACGATGGCGTGGTTGAAGAACGGGTTGGGCACTTGCGTGTCCTTCTTCCAGCCTACGCTGACGAGCACCGGGTAGGCGTTCTGCCCCGCCGCCCGCAGCAGCGAGACCAGGAGCGCCGCCTTGTCGCGGCAGACG
Source organism: uncultured Opitutaceae bacterium (assembly GCA_964451965.1). Lineage (GTDB taxonomy): Bacteria > Verrucomicrobiota > Verrucomicrobiia > Opitutales > Opitutaceae > Palsa-1447. The sequence goes on along the minus strand of CAYVKH010000017.1, from coordinate 29,699 downwards.
CCGTACTTCTTCTCATAGGTGATCTGGACGTCATGGGGCTCGAAACCCGGGCGGTCCTTCTCCGGGGTGATACCCATGTAGCGGATCTTCTTTGAGACGAAGTAGAAGACCGCCTTGATCTTCTCCATGTCGGTCGCGGCGCCCGCCGTGAGGTCAGCCACCTGTTTCTTCATCTCGGGGGTGATCGCGTCCAGGTGCGGCTTGCTCAGGTCCCAGTACCAGCGCGACACCGCGCTCCAGTCCGGCGTCGTGCTGATCGAGAGGTGCTGCAGGACCTCCTGGTAGGGCGGCATCGCCGGCTCATCGAACATCCGGGGGACCCGGTTCACTTCCCAATGGTAGGCAACGAAGTTGCCCTCCGTCCTCGTGGCCGCCGTCACGGTCCCCCCAATCTCGTCGCGCAGCGCGACCTGCCTGAGCGGCTTGTCGGCGGGCATGCGGACGTCCAGGGCGAGATGCCGGACAAAGCCGACGCCCTCGAACATGAAGTCCTCGGCGTACTCCCCGGGTATGAACGGCCGCGTGACCGTCGAACGAACGACCGAGTGCACGATGTCGCCGATTTCCAGCCCGGGGATATTGACCCTCAGCACCTTGACGTTCGGGTCGTAGATGTTCGCCTGCATCTGGCTGTCGTCTATGCTCTCCTTCGAATTCGCGGCGACGTCGACCGGCACGACCTCGCCTCCCGGCTTGATGACCTCGAGCCGCGTCACCTCTGCCGTCGAATACGGTATCATGAAGCCCAGGTTCACCGTGTTGTTGTTCCGCTTCCCCTTCTCGGTCAGGACCTTCGTGAAGGTCTCGTCCTGAACCTCGGCGGTCCCGTCCTCATGGACGACGCGCATCGACTTCTGGTCGACGGTGGCCTCGTCGCAATCGGGCAGCTTCGCCGGGTTCACGTCGGCTGCCGCCGCCTGCACCTGCTTGAGGTCGAGTGTCGCCCAGTCGCTCCCCTGGTACAGGCTCTTGTCGTCCGCCCTTCCCGGCGAGGCGAAGGCCAGCGCCGCGGCGGACAGGAGCAGGGATAACGGGGCAAGTTTCCGGTGTGTCATGAATTCGGGGGGTTTCGGTTTGGTCGCCAGAAGGCGGTGATTTACCCAGCTTTCGGAAGATTACAAGGAATCCGGCGGATTGTGGGGCAATCTTGTGAGTCCTGGCAGCCGCGAAGGTTCCCGCGCGCGGCGGGCGGGGTTTCGACCTTCTCAGAAATCGGACGCTCATGGAAGTCCCAATGGCCGGGGCCGGCGCCGTCTAGTCTCGCAGCGGCGGTCAAAACGGTTAGTCAACCCTGTCACCCCACGCGAACCCAATGCCGGTTCGGGAGGCCCCACATGTTCCCCGCACAGCCATCCGCCAGGCCCGCCACGGCCGGCGCCGTCCTCATGGTCCTGGCATTGCTGTCCGCCGGATGCCCCTGGGCCAGTGCGGCGCCGGTGGCGGGCGGCACCGGGGAACTGGCGGCTGATCCGACAGGGGCTGGAAGTCCGCCCGTGATTCCGGTTGGCCTCGACTCCTATCGGCAGTGGGTGCGCTGGCCGGTCCAGAGGATCGGGGCGCGCGCCTACATGCGGAGCACCTACGACCGCACCGGCGGGAACGAGGGCGCGGATGCGAGCCATTTTCTCTACCAGCGTTCGGACGACTTCAATGTCACCCTGGACGTGGAAGGCCAGGGAGTCCTTTACTTTACGCGCTACAATCACTGGCACGGCAGCCCGTGGCATTACGTGGTCGACGGCGCCGACCACACGGTGCGGGAGACGTCCACCGAGGACCCGACGAGGCCGGCGGCCGACTCGGCCTTCCTGCCGAGCCGGCCGTTCCCTGCTCCCCTGGCCCTGACCTGGTCCCTGACCATGGGCGCGGACCTGATGTGGGTCCCGATTCCATTCGAACGGTCGTTCCAGATGGCCTACAGCCGCACCCATTATGGCACGGGGTATTACATCTATGAGCAATATGTCCAAGGGGCGCCCCTTTCCCGGCCCATCAGGTCTTGGGACCCAGACTCGGCTCCGGATGATGACGTGAGGGCCCTGATCGGGCGGTCGGGGACGGACCTCGCGCCCCGGCCAGGCACGGCCGGGGGTGAGGGGCTGGGCGTGGTCCAGCTGGACGGCGGCCCCGTCTCGCTCGGGAGGGACGGGACCGCCTTGATTCAGCGGATCGTCGCAGTGCGCCCTTCCATGCTCCGGGTGCTGGAGTTCTCAGTTCCGAGGTCCCAGGCCGTCGAGTTCGGCAGGGCGCGCCTGCGCGTGACCTGGGACCTGTCGGCGCACCCGTCCATAGAGGCGCCCGTCGCGCTCTTCTTCGGCGCGGGAACCCTCTACAACCGCGACAATCTCGAATACCTGGTCAAGGCCTTCCCCGTCAGCATCCGGTACGATGCCGACCGGGTGCATCTGGCCTGCTATTTTCCGATGCCGTTCTTCGAATCCGCCCGGATCGAGCTCGTGGGCAACGGACGGAGTGAGCTGGCGGACATTCGATCGAGCGTTCGGTACCAGCCCCTTGAGGAACGGCCCAACGGCGTTGGCTATTTTCATGCGACCTACCGGGACCACGGGGAGCCGGGGCGGGGCAGGGACCTTGTGCTGCTCGACACGCGAGAGGCCGAGGGTGGCGGAAGCTGGTCGGGCAGCTTCGTGGGCACGTCCTTCATCTTCTCCGACCGCGCGGACCTGAACACGCTGGAGGGAGACCCGCGCTTCTTCTTTGACGACAGCGAGAGCCCGCAGGCCCAGGGCACGGGAACGGAGGAGTGGGGCGGAGGGGGAGACTACTGGGGGGGACGGAACATGACGCTCCCCTTTGCGGGCCACCCGGTCGGTGCGCGCGACGCCGCAACGGCGAGGAACACCGAGGACAAGGTCGAGTCGGCATACCGGTTCCTGCTGGCCGACCTGATGCCGTTCGGCAGGAACGCCGTCATCCGCCTCGAGCACGGAGGCACGGACGAATCCGGAGAGCATTATCAGTCGGTCGCCTACTGGTACGGCATCCCTGCGGCGTCCGTCGTGAAGACCGACGTCCTGAAGGTCGGGGATGCGGAAAGCGAGCTCGCGCACAGGTACGTGTCGCCGCAATCCTCCGCTCCGTACGCGATCGTTTCGCGCTACGAGCTCGGCGTGGACCACCTGGGCGCGCCGGGCGATCCCGGCGCGGTGGAGGTCTATCCCGCAAAGGCCGACCTCGGGCGCACCACGACCGGCGCATCGGAGTTCACGCTGAGCATAGTGCCGAGGAATCTCGGCGTCATGCTGCGGCGCAAGCTCGATTATTCATATCCAAACCAGAGAGCCGAGGTCTACGTCGGCGCCGGCGATGGATCGGAAGCGGATTGGAGGCCCGCCGGAATCTGGTACCTGTCGGGCGGGAACACCTGCGTGTACTCCAACCCGAAGGAGGAACTGGGCGCGACCCAGCACGTCGTCCAGACGTCCAACCGGCGGTTCCGTGATGACGAGTTTCTGGTGCCGCGGCGCCTCACGGAGGGCCGCTCGTCCATCCGCGTGAGGGTCAGGTTCACGCCGGTGGATATCCGGCTCTTCCCGGGACACCCGCAAGTGGATCTTGCCTGGAGCGAGATCCGCTATGATGCCTACTGCTTCGTCATGCCGGACTGGCACCCGGGCCAGCCTCCCCAGAAATGAGCCCGTGGCCGTGAATCCAGCCCCCCCCGAATCCCATGGCCGACAAGCTGCTTGAGCTCTCCAATATAGGGAAGAGTTTCGGAACGAACCGGGTGCTCGAATCCGTCTCCTTCGATCTTTTTGCCGGGGAGGTGCATGTCCTGGCGGGCGAGAACGGGGCGGGCAAAAGCACGCTCATAAGGATCCTGGCGGGAATATACCCCGAGTTCGAGGGGAGCATCGTGCTCGGGGGCGTGTCCGTCCGGTTCAAGAGCCCGATCGAGGCGAGTCGCCACGGGATCTCCGTCATTCACCAGGAGCTGTCGCTCGTGGACACGATGAGCCTCTCGGACAACATCTGCCTGGGCCGCGAATCGGCATGGGCGTGCGGCCTGCTCCTTGATCGCGGCGCCCAGTCCGAGCGGGTCCGGGAGGTCTGCGTCCGGCTGGGCCTGGAATTCGCCCCGGGAGACCTGGACAGGAGGGTCGAGCAATTCCCACTCTCGGTGAAGAACCGGGTCGAAATTGCGAAGGCCCTGGCCGGCTCGGCGCGGATCATAGTGATGGACGAGCCCACGAGCGCGCTCAACCACGCGGAGGTCGAGAAACTCTTCGCGCTGATCGAAAACCTCAAGGGGCGGGGCTGCGGCATAATCTACATCACCCACAAGATGGAGGAGATCTACCGGGTGGCCAACCGCATCACGGTCCTGCGCGACGGACGCCGGATCGGGACCGCGGCCGCGGCCGACTGCCCGGAGGCAACACTGATACGGTGGATGATCGGTCGCGACCTCTCGGAGCAGTTTGTCCCGCCGGAGAAGCCGGCCCTTGATGCCGGGGGAAGGCCGAGGCTTGTCGTGGAGCACCTCACCGTGCCCAGTCCCCATCCGGGCCGCCCGGACGCTGTGCGGGATCTGTCCCTCGCCGTCAACGCGGGAGAGATCGTCGGCATCGCCGGCCTTCAGGGCGCCGGGGGCTCCGAATTGTTCAACGGCCTGTTCGGCTCATATGGCGCGGTGTGCGGGGGCGGCGTCCGGATAGACGGCGAGCCGTACCGCCCCGCGAGCCCGGGCGCGGCCATCAAGCGGGGGCTGGCATTCGTGACGGGGGACCGGAAGGGAACCGGCCTCGTCCTGGGCATGAGTGTCGAGGCCAACGTGAGCCTTTCGTCGCTGCCCGCGCTTTCCCCGGGGGGCCTGCTGGCGCCGAAGCTGGAGCGGCGGCTTGCGGAGCACTATGTCGGGGCGCTTCAGATCCGGCTCGGCTCAGTGGACCAGGAGACCGGGGCGCTTTCCGGCGGAAACCAGCAGAAGGTCGTGCTCGCGAAGTGGCTCGCGATCCGGCCGCGGGTCCTACTTCTCGAGGAGCCGACGCGAGGCGTGGACGTCGGCGCGAAGCATGAGATCTACAAGCTCCTCCGCGGACTCGCGGCGGAAGGGCTCGCGATCCTGCTCATCTCAACCGAGATGCCCGAGCTTCTCGGGCTTTGCGACCGCGTCCTCGCGCTGCACCGCGGCGAGATCACCGGGTCCTTTGGCCGCGGCGCGGCCACGCCTGAAAAGATACTCGCGGCGGCGATGGGAGCCGCCGCCGGGGCCAACTGACCGCATGAGGAACCTGCGCCAATGGATTGGGCGACCGGAGGGGCGGGCCCTGTTCGCGCTCGCGTTCATCCTCGTGATCGGCTGCGTCTTCAATGCGAACGACGCGTTCTTCCGCTGGGGAACCCACCGCGACATGCTCCGGCAGGTCTCGGTGTATGGGATCCTCGCGTGCGGCATGACACTCGTCATCGTCGTTGGCGGCATCGACCTTTCCGTGGGCAGCGTGCTGGGGCTTTGCGCCGTCGCGTTCGCGCAGATGTCGCTTCACCTCGGGCTGCCCGCGCTTGTCGTGGTGCCGGCCGTCCTGGCCGTCGGGGCCGCCGCGGGACTGGTCTCGGGGGCGGCGGTCGCCCGCTTCCGCATCCAGCCGTTCATCGCGACGCTGGCGATGATGGTGTTTGCGCGCGGGCTGGCCAAATGGCTCTCCGGTGGCGAGAAGATATCCCGCGCCGTCCAGCAGCCGGACGGCAGCTTTGCCTATGTCGACCTGCCTCGGCTCTTTGCGGGCCTCGACGCCAAGGTCTGGGGCGGCAACGTCGCTGTGGTGACACTGGTGTTCATGGGCTGCGTTCTTGTTTCCTGGGTGGTGCTGACCAGGCTGCGCTATGGCCGGTACCTCTATGCGACGGGCGGCAACGAGGAGGCGGCGCGCCTCTCGGGCGTGCCCGTGCGCCTGGCAAAGCTGCTGGCCTACGGGCTGAGCGGCTTCTTCGGCGCCGTAGCGGGCATATGCCAGGCGGCCCAGGAGCAGCAGGGCGATCCGGAGGCGGGCGTCTCCTATGAGCTCACGGCGATCGCAATCGCGGTCATCGGCGGCAACAGCCTCGCGGGCGGGCGGGGCGGCATCGGGCTGACGCTCCTGGGCGCGATGACGATCGGCTACCTGGAGAAGATACTGAGCATCAACGCGGTCGCCGAATCGAGCCGTCTGATGCTGACGGGGGTGATAATCCTCGCCGCGGTCCTGCTCCAACGCCGGAAAACGGAGTGACATCCTGGCAGTCTAGCCTGCCACCCAAAAGGAATATCCATGCACAACAAAACGGTCGCCCTCGCCTTTGTCTTCGCCTTCATCGGCGCCACGCCTGCCTTCCCTGGGGACGAAGGGAGATTCGTGGTCGGGATGAGCCAGTGCAATCTGGGCGAGCCGTGGCGGGTTCAGATGAACTCCGACATAAGGAGGGCGGCGGCGGCGCATCCGGAGCTGAAGGTCATCTTCAAGGACGCGCAGAACGACACGCTGAGGCAGCGCGCGCAGATCGAGGAGTTCGTCAACTCGAACGTGGACCTGCTGATCGTCTCGCCAAAGGAGGCGGCGCCGCTCACTCCCCCCATTGCGGAGGCGTACAAGAAGGGTGTTCCTGTCATCGTGCTCGATCGCAGGGTGCTGGGAGGCGACTACACGGAGTTCATCGGCGCGGACAACCGCTTGATCGGGCGAGCGGCGGGCGAATGGGTCGTCCGCCGCCTCGCGGAGCTGCCGGCCGTAAAGAAGGGCGGAAGGGCGCGGGTGGTGGAGCTCGAGGGCCTGATGACCTCGATTCCGGCTCAGGATCGCGGCGCCGGCTTCCACGAGGCGCTCAAGGGGGCGCCCGCGGACATAGTCTACACCGCCGACATGAAATGGCTTGAGCCGCAGGCGCGGCTGGAAATGGAGTCGGCGCTGTCGGTTCAGCCGCGGATCGACCTGGTATTCGCGCACAACGACCCCGGCGCGCACGGCGCCTACCTGGCGGCGGAGGCGGCCGGGCGCGAGCGCGACATCATCTTTGTCGGCATCGACGGCCTGGCGCAGGAAGGGCAGGTCTACGTGAGGCAGGGCGTGCTGGCCGCGACGTTCGAATACCCGACCGGCGGGCGCGAGGCGGTCGTGAATGCGCTGAAGATCCTTCGGCACGAGACCGTGCCGAAGGAGGTGACCCTCGGGTCCCGCTACTTCACCCCCGAGAACATCGGCGGGGGAGGCGAGTGGCTGAAGTGAGCGCGCGCCTTCCCGTCGTTGAGCGATAGCCGGGGACCCGCCCAGGGGTCCGCCTCACACGTCCCCGCAGACCGAAACCTCCAGGCCCAGCTCGGCCATGGCCGCGGCTTTCGTGAAGAGCCCCCGCCGGGCCTCCCCCTTGCCGGGCGCGTAGGCCACCTGGATATGGTTGCTCTTGTGGCGCGCCATCATCTGGTCCCGCGAGATGCCCTGAAGAACCGCGTGCATGATCGGCCACTGCGGCGTCGTGAGCCGCCACCGCTCCTCCGTTTCCTTCCTCGGCAGCCTGACCACCTCGGCCATGCCGGTGTCGAACTTCAGCCTTCCGCCCTCGATGAAGACGCGGCTCCAGACGATCCAGCCCGGCTTGCTGACCCCCTTCAGCGTACCGCCTCCGAGCCGGAAGAACATCGGGGGCTGCCGCTCGCTGGAGGCGCCCCGGAAGCCGCCGATGAAATGCGCGGGCGGCGCCGCGCCCGATATGAGAAGCACCCAGACGAAGGCATCGACATTGCGGTCCCGGTAGGCCCTTCCCCACCTTATGTCGTGAAGCGTGGTCTCCGGCGGGAACCCGAGCCGGCGCCAGATCTGGTAGGTGACGATCGCGTCCAGGCCCGCGCACTCGTCGACCTCGTTGAAATGGGGAACAGCCTCGCCTGGGAACAGCACCCGCCCGGTCACCGCGTCCCTGACGGGCGGACGCCTCGTGCTGTTGAGAAGCCCCTCGGCCAGGTCGGACGCGGGGGCCAGGTCCCTCAGGCCCTGCTGGTACTGTATGCCGATGGTCGCCGCGCCAAATTCCGCGGCGATGCGGACGGCGGCAATGTACATCTTGCACTGGAGGAGCACCTGGCCGAGGGTCAGCTCGCTGGCCTCGTCCGACCCGAGGTTGAAGCTCACCCCCCTGTCGAGCATCCACCGGTAGACGGCGCGGGCCTCGGCGTCCCTCACCGTGAGCATCCTGGCGTAGAGGGAGGACTGGCTCAGCCGCTCCTTGTAGACTCCGGTGGCATTGAGCAGCTGGTCGGGGATGATTGCGTTGAACATGCCCATGCACCCCTCGTCGAACACGCCCATGATGAGCTTGTCGCGCCTGAGGCGGCGGGCGTAGGCGCGGCCGGCGCCTGCGGCGCCTGACGGGACGCGGACGCTCGATAGCGGCCTGGCGTGCGAGGTGTCGTGGCGCACCTTGCCCGTGGAGAGCCAAGAGCGGAGTCCCCGCAGGAAGAACCTGTCCGTGAAGTCCTCGCTCCAGAGCGTGCTGTAGCGCACCCCCGCCTTGGTCAGCGAGGCGTTCAGGTTCAGAAGGCCGACGAGGCCCGGGAAGGTGCCGCTCCAGTTTGCGACGGTGAGGATCGGCCCGCGATGGGATTGCAGGCCGGCCAGGAGATGCTGGCTGTACTGCCACACCGCCTCGGATACGACCAGGGGGGAATCGGGCGGGATGCGGCGGAAGACCTCGATGCCGTGCTTCTGGCTGTCGATGAACCCGTGCCGCTTGGCTTTGTCGTAGCCGTGGGCGCGCCGCACCCTGCGCCCCTCGTTCTCGATGGCGGCAACCAGGTGCCGTTCCATTTCAGCCTGGGCCTTCTCGCACTGCCGATTCGCCGAAAGGCGAAGGTCTCCGTTGGCGACCAGGTAGATGACTTTGGAGTTCTTCGGCACAGGGTGGGCGGTTGGGAATTGGACCGGACTTTGATCAGGCCTTGTGCGGGGGGCTCCGGCCGGGCGGCTGCGCACGGCCGAAACGCCGCCTTTTCATTCATGATGGCGAACGCTGAGCTGGTAAAGCGGATAAGGCCCAGAGATCACCCCGCGGCCCTCTCGCTTCTGTCGCCCGTCGCCGGGAGCGCGACGGCGGCTACGGGGGCTGCGGAAGGCTGTCGAGGAACAGGTAGCGCCCTCGGTGGCTGTCCGGGACGGCGCCCGGTTGCGCGCCAAGGTGCATCACCTGGTAGCCGTCCTGGCCCGTGTACGCGGGCCAGCGGGGCAGGCCCGGGCCGTTCGGATCGCCCGACTTTGCAAAGTTAGTCCAGTAGGTGGACATGAGTTCCGACACCTCGCGATCCTCCGCACGCCAGGGCAGGCTCTTCGACGAAAGCACCCTGAAGACGAACTCGATCTCGGAGGAATGATATGCGGAAGGCTCCGCACCCGGCCCGGCGTCCGCGGGCAATGGCAGAGCCTGATCAAACTCGTACCGATACACGGGATGTCCGCCGGTCCTGAGATGCATCTCGAGCCATTTCCAGGTGGGATACCCCATGAAGTCGTCCCCTTCGAGATCCTGCGCCGCCCGCCGCGCCTCTGCATCCGTGGACGCCGGATAGACCTTCAGAAACGCATTTGCATCAGCGCCGAACCTGGCCTTCGCCCGGGCGACATAGTTCGCGACGGTCGCGGCGTCGTCGGCAAAGAAGGATTTGTAGCTTCCCTCGTCCCTGTTCCAGCCGGCCAGAAGCGGGATGCGGCTCTGCCGGCCGCCCGAATAGACGGAGAGGCAGTCGGACGGCAGGAAGTAGCCGTCGACGTCCGGCGAGAAATGCTCCTGGGGCAGCTTCAGGGCCGCATCGAGAATCTCCTTGGCGGGCTTCGCCCGCAGGTCCCGGAGCGGGGCCCCTCCGAACGCGGTCTCCGCGAACTTCAGGCCCTCGGACTCGGCGTCCGCGCGCGGCTTGAGCGGCAGCGGCGAGCCGAAGAACGCCCCGCTCTCGCCGATTGCCCGATGAAAGAGGCCCTGCGCCAGGGGTGACGCCATCAGCGCGCTCACCGAGAGCGATCCCGCCGACTCGCCGAAGAGGGTGACATTGTCGGGGTCGCCGCCGAAAGTGGCGATGTTCCTTTTGACCCATTCGAGCGCGGCGACCTGGTCGAGGAGCCCGTAGTTTCCCGACGCGCCGTGCCCGGATTCCCTCGCCAGCTCGGGATGCGCGAAGAACCCGAACACGCCCAGGCGGTAGTTGAGGCTCACCACCATGACTCCCCTCTTCGAAAGGTTCCCGGCGTCCTGGCGCGGCTCGGAGGAGGACCCGGCGATGAATCCCCCGCCGTGGATCCAAACCATGACCGGCAGCTTTGCCTGCGGGTTATCCGCCGGCATCCACAGGTTGAGGTACAGGCAGTCCTCGCTCGGCCCGTCATCGTGGAAGACCATGTCGCTGTAGATTCGCCCCTGCATGCTGCGCGGGGGGTATTCGACGGCCCTTCGGACGCCGGTCCAGGGCTGGACCGGCTGCGGCGGCCTCCAGCGAAGCGGGCCGACGGGCGGCGCGGCATAGGGAATGCCCTTGAATGTGCGCACCTTCCCGTCGGCGCTGACCACGCCCTCCACCACGCCGTCAGCCGTGCGGAGCTGGACGTAGCGCAGTTGCTGTGCGTGCAGGATTCCCGGCATGAGGATTGATAGGACGATCCACTTCAAACGACAGGGTTTCATTGTTCTCCTTTGTCACCTTCAGGCTATTAGTATCCGTTTGTGCCTCTGATTCATCAGGTTGCGGGCGCTCCTTTGTCCTCATCCAAGCACGGCGACGATCTTGGTCCCGTCCCCGAGGAGCGCCATGGGAACAATGCTTCCGTCGAGCGCCTTGCCGTCGACCATGAGCGATCTCACTCCGCGGCATACACCGCAGGGGTTCCTCACCTCGATGTTCACCTTCTTGCCGCGGAAGACCCGGACCGCCGAGAACCCCGGCCATGAGCGCGGGATGCAGGGATCGATGCGGAGCCCTTCGATCTCCGGCCTGATACCCAGAATGTGCTGGGTGGCGGTATGGTGCGCCCAAGATGCCGTGCCCGAGAGCCAAGGGACGCGAGAGCGGCCGAACTTCCTCGAGGCCGGCGCGTGCGTGCTCTGGCAATGGACGTACGGCTCGATCTCGCGCAGGTCGGCGCGGTCGTTCTGGGCCGACGGCATGAATGCCCGGTAGTAGGCGTACGCCTGGTCGCCGTCGCCGGCGGCGATCTCGGCCAGCACAGCCCAGCTCTGGGTGTGGCTGAAGATTCCCCCGTTCTCCTTGTTGCCGGGATTGAAGAGCACGGCGCGCATGATCTTGACCGGCGTCTTCGAGAACGGCGGGTTGCAGAGCGCCAGGCCATACTCGGAGGAGAGGTGCTCCTTCACGGACCTGAGAGCGAGCTTGGTCTGCCTTGGCGTGGCCGCGCCGGACATGACGGCCCAGCACTGCGTGTTGAGATAGATCCGTCCCTCCTTGGCCTTGCGCGTGCCAAAGACCTCGCCCTGCTCGCTGATCGCCCAGATGAACCACCGGCCGTCCCAGCAGACCTTCGCGATCCTGCGGTCGAGTTCCGCGAGCGCCGCAAGGGCCCACCGGCGCTCACCGGGCCGGCCGAGGCTGCCGGCTATCTCCGCATAGGTCCTCAGGCCCAGGCGCAGCTGGAACGCGACGAAGACCGATTCGCCCTTGTAGCCAAGCTTGAGGCAGTCGTTCCAATCGGCCAGGAGACCGCAGGGCAGCCCATTGCGCCCAACCCTGCGGAGGTTGAATTCGAGGGCGCGGCGCAGATGGCCGAGCACGGTGGCCTTTCCCCGGTCCGCGAACGGCACGACCTCTTGATAGAACGCAATGTCGCCCGTCTCGGCGACGTAGGCCGGGATGGTGTTGAAGAACCACTGGCAGTCGTCGCTCCGGTAATTGTGCGGCGGTGTCGGCTTCATCTTTCCCGGCCGGTGGGACCACGGTCGTATCTCGGGCTGGGCCCCTCCGGTCGAGTCCTGCCCCGAGAGCATGAGGACAAGCCGGCTTCGCACCTCCTTGGGCAGCATCCCCACGACACCCAGCATGTCCTGAACCGTGTCGCGGAATCCGAAGCCGTCGCGCTGGTCGCCCGTGTAGACGAGCGAGCACGAGCGCGACCACTCGAAGGTCATCAGCGCGTTGTAGGCGCCCCAGACGTTCGTCATGTGGTCGAAGTCCGGGTCCGGGGTCTTGACTTGGAGCACGTCGAGGAGCCCGTGCCAGTGGCGCTTGAGCTTCCCGAGCTCGCGGTCGACGACGCCTGGGGAGGAGAAGCGCTCGCGGGTCCGCCTGGCGCGGGCGTGGCTGCCGATCCCGAGGAGGACCAGGACCTCCGCCGAGGCCCCGGGAGCCAGCTCCAGGTTGCTCTGGATGGCCCCGCACCCGTTGTCGGAGAACTGCTCGTGGTTCCCGCAGGAACCCCTTTCGACCGCCTCCGGCCGGTCGAAGCTGCGGTAGACGCCGAGGAACTTCTCCCGCTCGCAATCGAAGCCGGCGATCTCCCCGCCGACCTGTGTCATCCACCACCGGCGAGCCTGGTCCTTGTTCGCGAAGTTCTCAGTGTCCTCGGGAAGGCGGCGGCAAGAGGAGGCGAGGATGAACCCGTCGCGCCAGACGGCGTCGGAAATGAACTGCGAGTACTGGAGGTTGAGCGTGTCCTGGACGAGATTCCACTCGGTCGTGAATTCGCAGAACGAGAACACGGCCAGCCGGCGGGCCCGGTCGCCGGTGTTGGAGATCCTCAGGCGCCAGTACTCGAACGCCTGGCCGAGCGGCACGAAGTACGTGGCCTCGCTGCGGATTCCCCGCCATTCGCTCTCGATGACGGCGTAACCCAAGCCGAACCGGGTTGTTGTCTTGTACTCCTCGAGGGGCTTGCCGACCGGCTGCCAGGCCGCGGACCAGAAGTCGCCGCTGTCGGCGTCACGGATGTAGAACTGGCGCCCGGGCATGTCCATGGGCACGGAGTTGTAGCGGTGCCGCAGGAACCGCCCCTCGGCCGGGGAATGGGTGAAGCTGTAGCCGCCGGCGTTGTTGGTGATGATCGCCCCGTACTGGCGTGAGCCCAGGTAGTTGGACCACGCACGCGGGGTATCCGGGCGCGTGATCACATATTCGCGGGAGTCGTCGTCAAAATGACCGTATTGCATGGGGGAGGGGCGGGGTGATGGCCTATGTCTATTGGGGCCACCCTTGATCAGCATGAATGAGGGTTTGATGTTGGCGGACCAAGCGCCGGTTGTCCATTCCCTGTGAAGGTGCATTGCGGCGCGGCCGGCGCCTGGGAATTCCGCGATCAGCTCGGAACCTTGTGTGTTAGGAGGATGATACAGCGGCTTCATGGCCTGGAATCCAACCCGCCATTGACGGGCCGCTCGTCGCTTCCATTCTGTAAGTTCCATGCCCGATGGGACACGGAGAACTCAATTGGACGGACTGCGGGGTTACGCCGCGATCGCGGTGGTGGTTTTTCATTCCATTCTGGATCGCGATCCGACCCTGAACCAGCGGGTTGTCCGGCCCACCATTCAGGAGGCGCACGGGCTCTACGACGTGGTGACAAAGCTCGTCTTCATGGTGGTGAGCGGCGAAACGGCCGTGGTGGTCTTCTTTGTGCTTAGCGGCGCGGTCCTGTTTGAGAGTCTCAGGCAACGGCACGCGGGCCCTATGGCGACGGCGGTGGGCTTTTCGGTAAGGCGCTTTTTCCGCCTGTATCCGACCTTCTTTGTCTGCCTGGCGGGATGCCTTGGGGCATTCGCCATTTGCGGAGCGTTCTCATTTGAAGCGGGCCACTTCTGGCCTAATGCGGCCCTCTATGACTTCTCGATCCTCGGGGCCTCATGGACTCTGCAGGTGGAGTTCCTGGCGGTTCCCTTTATCTTGGTGGGGTACCTAGGCTATCGGCGCCTCGGCGTCGTCGGAATAGCATCCGCCTATGCGATCTTTGCGACGGTGCTCTGCGCTCCGTGGCTGCGGACGAATCTTGTCCTCTACCAGCGGTTTCTGTCTTGCTTCGCTCTCGGCCTCTTGATCCCCACGGGCCTCGGTGCATTGGTGGCCCGGCTGCTTCCCGCCATGGCTTGGCCGGCCGTCTTGATTGCGATGCTCGCCTCCCGCCATGTAATGGGGCTCCATTGGTGGTCGATGGATGCCGAGCAGGTTCTGGCGGCGCTTCTCATCACGCTTCTCTACTACAAACGCGCAGGCGGACTCGGACGATTCTTCGATTCGGGCGTATCGCAATACTTAGGCCGATTGAGCTACAGCCTGTATTTGAGCAACATCATCTTCCTTATCCTCGCGGACCACTGGACGCATGAGCTTGGGTTTGTCAGGAATCATCCGCTTGAATGGGGGGTAATCCTGGCGATCCCGATAGTGGGGGCCGCGATTTTGACGGCGCACGTCGCAGAGATCGGTCTCGAGCGCCCGTCTGCGGCGCTGGGTCGTCGGCTGACCCGATTCTCAGTGAGGATTGAGCCCCCGGCGGAGGCCCGTCTCGCACCCTTGTGATCCCGGTCGCTTCAGTTGCTCGGCGTTCTACTTGGTCACCTTGTCCATCCAATCGAGGTAGGCGGCGAATCCCCGGTCTATGCGCAAAGAGATGACCTCGGGGACCTCGTAATCGTGGTTCTCAAGAATGGCCCCCTTGACCCTATCGAAGTCCCTGGACCTCGCCTTGATGAGCATGAGATTCTCGCGGTCCCTCGAGAGCCTGCCTTTCCACTTGTAGAAGCTCCTTACGGGGAACACCTGAATGCACGCCGCGAGCCTCCGGGCGAGGAGGGCGTTGATGATTTTTGAACCCGTCCTCGCCTTGGAGTAGGACGTGACGATGACGCAGTGGCGCGTGCTCATGGCCTTGGCGTTCCTCGCGGAGGACCTCGCCTTTGCGGGATCGCCGGTTGAATTGGGTCTTCGACGAGTCCAGAGTGCAGCCCATGAAGAGGAAACTCTACCTGGTCGTCGGCGCCGTCGCCGCGCTTGTCCTCGTCGGCTATGTCGGTGCAACGTTCTTTGTCGGGTCCATGGTCAAGGCGGGCGTGAACCGGTTCGTCCCGTCGATCACCCAGACCACGGTCCATCTCGACGGGGCCCGCCTTTCGCCGCTCTCCGGAAGCGGGACCCTGACGGGCCTGTTCATCGGGAATCCCGCGGGTTGGTCCGGAGACAAGGCATTCTATCTTGGCAAGATTCACGTCAAGGTCTCCCCAGGTTCGATCTTCAGCGATTGCATCGTCCTGAACGACGTCTCAATAGATAGCCCGGAATTCGTGTACGAGACCAAAGTCGTCTCGAGCAACATCGGGGATCTGCTGAAGAACATCGAGAACTCCTCCGCCGACAAAGGGAAGAAGGGGCAGCCGGCGGCCGGCCATGGAGGCTCCCGGAAGTTCATCGTCAAACATCTCAGGCTGACCAACGGCACGGTGATCCTTGGCAGTGGGCCGACGGCTCTGACGCTGCTGATGCCGCCGCTCACCTTGGAGGACCTGGGGACGCGGGAAGGGGGGATTACCTCGACGGCGTTGGCCTATTCCGTGATGCGAAGCGTGACCATGTGCATCATGACCACGACAACGAACGCGGCGTCAAAAGTCGTGCCCACGATGGGCGCCGCAGCAGGCAATTCCGCGAAGGCCGCCGGCGACGCCATCAAGGGCCTCTTCAAAGAGAAGAAGTGACGGATCGCCCGCTGGGCTCCTTGCCTCGGGCTCCGGCCCCGCCCGAGATGCGCCGGCTCCCTTGACGACGAGGCGCCACTAGAGCCGGACTCGGCGCAGCCGCAGTGCGTTGGACACCACGGTTATCGAGCTCAGGCTCATCGCCGCACCCGCGAGCATGGGGTTGAGGAGCCAGCCGGTGAGAGGGAAGAGCGCGCCTGCGGCGATGGGAAGGCCGGCGAGGTTGTAGGCAAAGGCCCAGAAGAGGTTTTGCCTGATGTTTCTAAGCGTGGCGCGACTGAGATGGACGGAGCGGACGAGGGCCGCCAAATCTCCCTGCAGGAGGACAAGGCCCGCACTGCTGATGGCAACGTCGGTGCCGGTGCCCATCGCGATGCCGACATCGGCTGCGGCGAGGGCCGGGGCGTCGTTCAGGCCGTCGCCGACAAACGCGACCCGCTCGCCGCGCGAGCGGTGGTCCCGGACCAGCTCCTGCTTGCGGGCGGGCGTCACCGCCGCATAGAAGCCGTCGAGCCCCAGCTTGGTCGCGACGGACCGTGCGGCGGACTCGCGGTCCCCGGTCACCATGATAACGCGCATGCCGAGCCGCTGGAGCTCGCGGACTGCGGCGGGAGTGGTGGGCCTGATCTCGTCTGCCAAGGCGAGTGTTCCAACGGTGCGGCCATTGACGGTGACGTTCACCAGCGTGTCGGCGGGACGGGTGCCGGCGTCCACGGGAACGCGGGCGACCGTGACGACTGCCCCTCCAACGCTCGCGCGGACGCCGATCCCGGGCTCGGCAGCGAAGTCGGTGGCGGGCTGCAGGGTGATCTTCCTCTCGCCAGCCGCGGCGACGATGGCTCGGGCAAGCGGATGCTCGCTCTGGGACTCGGCGGCGGCGGCGAGGGCAAGGAGCCCGGTCTCGTCCGTGCCCGGGGCCGGCGCAACGAGGACGACGCGCGGTCGGCCGGCGGTGAGTGTGCCGGTCTTGTCGATCAACACCGTGCCCGCGGACGCGAGGCGCTCAAGGGCCGCGGCATCCTTGACGAGTATCCCGGCCTGGGCGCCCCGGCCGATCGCGGTGACTATGGAGACGGGCGTCGCAAGGCCGAGCGCGCAGGGGCAGGCGATGATGAGGACCGCGACGGAATTGAGCAGCGCGAAGACGAAGCGCGGCTCGGGCCCGAAGAGGAGCCATGCGCAGAAAGTGACCGCGGCGATCGCCGCCACCCCTGGGACAAACCACGATGAGACCCTGTCGACAAGGCGCGCGATGGGCGGCTGGCTCTCACGTGCCTGGTCCACGAGGCGGATGATCTGGGAAAGGAGGGTATCGCGGCCGACTCGCTCGGCGCGCATGACAAATGTTCCCGTGGTGTTGAGGGTTCCCGCGCTGGCGCGGTCGCCGGATCGCTTGGCGACGGGCACCGGCTCTCCTGTGAGCATCGCCTCGTCCAGCTCGCTTGCCCCGTCGGCCAGCACGCCGTCGACAGGGACGTGTTCGCCGGGACGCACGCGCAGGCGGTCTCCCGGCTGCACGGACTCCAGCGGCACGTCGCTTTCGGAGTCGTCGGAAGCGAGCCTGTGTGCGACCTTCGGAGCCAGGTCCAGAAGGCCCCTGATGGCGGCGTCGGTGCGCGCATGGGCGCGCTGCTCGAGAATCTGGCCGAGGAGCACAACGGTTGTTATGAACGCTGTCGCCTCGAAATAGAGCGGCACGCCGTGGGCCGTGCGGAAGGCGGGCGGAAACGAGTCACCGAACAGGACGGCCGCGACGCTGTACAGATAGGCCGCGCCCGTGCCGGTGACCGTCAGCGTAAACATGTTGGTGTCGCGCTCACTCAGTGACACCCACCACCGCCGAATGAAGAACGCGCCGCTCCAGAAGAAGACCGGCGTCGTGAGGGCAAGCTGCGCCCATGCAAGGATGTGCGGATCGATGCGGTGGAAGAATCCGGGCGCCAGCATCGGCCCCATCGCGAGGACAAGGACCGGCGCCGTGAGCGTTGCCGCGACGTAGAGGCGCCTGCGCAGCACCCGCTCATGCGGCAGTCCCATGTAGACGGGCTCATCCGGCGCGGGCCCGCCTCGGTTGCCGGTCACTTTCGATGGGTTTTCCTGCTCTTGATGCACGTGCGTGGCGGGAACCATGCGCCACTATTGCCCAAAGGCGAGGGTGGGGCAACGAGGGCCGGGACCCAACGGGCCCGGCAAGTCACTTCCTGGCGTCGGTCAGGAATTCAATGAGCGTCGGGTCGCCCATGTAGATCCGCCCGTCCGGCACCCGTGTCCTCAGCAGCCCGTGACTGTCCCTTCCAAAATAGACCGCCGCATATTGCGCCATCGCCGGCAGAGCCACGGTGAAGTCGTTGCCCTGTTCCCGGATGCTGAAACGCGACTCCCAGAGCAGCTTGCGCTGGTTGTGCCTCCACATGAGCTGGAAGTCATAGGCCATCAGGACCACGAAATACCGGCTGAACTCGACCTCGCTGATCAGGTCGCCCCTCTCGCGGTTCGCCGCCGATCCGAATCGCGTGAGCTCGTCCGCGTACCCCAGGATCGACGCGTTGCGCGTGTCGGTCATCGCCGCCTGCGTGCTGCCGGATCCCCACCAGCCGTTGCCGAGGCCCCACGTGCCTCCTGTGAAAACGCTCGCGTAGTCCCAGGCGCCGTTTCCCCGGCTCCTCCCGCGATTCCCGTGGGCCGAAGCGATATTGAGCGAGCTGAAGTCCGCCGCGCCGTCGGTTGCGCCCCAGTAGACCATGATCAGCAGCCTCGTCGTGTTCGGATCCTTGGCGGGAACGTAATCCTGGCCCGCGAGCGGCCGGGCAATCGCGCGCGCGACGTCCGCGAAGGTCATGTAGTCGATCGTCTCGTCGCGGATTGCCGCGCCGTGATAGCCGCCCTCTCCAAAGGCGTAGGCCTCGCTCTGGCGCGATCCGTCCGGAAGCATCGCGCGGACGTAGTCGGCGCTCGCCCTGGAATACACGGCGGTGATGCCTTCCATGGAGTGTGCGGGGGGCAGGGCGATCAGCAGCGTCCCTGCAGCGGCGAGGAGCCATACAGTCACTTTGAGCATTCGATGCGCTTTCATTTGGCTTGGGGTTGATCCAACAGGGCCTTTGCGGGGGACGTGATCCTCACGGGGATCTCTAGTAGCCAGACGCACCCGAGGCAAGAAGGGTGTGCGTTGCGGATGGGTTTCTTGGGAGGGCCGGCCGGCCAATCCGGCCCTGTGAATAGCGGTTTCCGGCCGGACGCCTGTCATCGTGTTTAGACAGCACGCCGCATTTCACGCGGCCTCACCCATTAGTTCTTGAACCGGCCCCACGATAAACACCGACACATCCGCCCGCCGCTCAGGCGGGAGATGCTGGCGTTAGAAACATGAAAAACACGACATTCCGAAGCAGAGCTCCGCGGCGCCTTCTGGCGTGCTGCGCGCTCGTCATATCCATTGCAGCCGCGACCGCGCAAAGCCTCCAGTTCACGACACTCGCGGGCCTTGCCTACAACAGGGGCACTCTCGATGGCGCGGGCAACGCCGCGCGTTTCTACAACCCAGAGGGCGTCGCTGTGGACGCATCCGGCAACATCTACGTGGTCGACAACCAGAATTGCACCATCCGCAAGGTGTCACCCGCGGGCGTGGTGAGCACGTTTGCAGGTGCGGCCGGAGTTCCGGGCAGCGCCGACGGCACCGGGGCCGGCGCATCCTTCCGGTTTCCGGTCGGAATCGCGGTGGACTCGGCGGGCACTCTCTTTGTCGGCGACTCGGGAAACGGCACGATACGCAAGATCACTCCCACGGGCGTTGTGACGACCCTTGCGGGGACAGCCGGGGCCAGCGGAACCGCCGACGGAACGGGCCCGGCCGCCCGCTTCAGCAATCCCGCGGGCCTGGCAATGGATTCGGGTGGCAATCTCTACGTTGCGGACAGCGGGAACCAGACGATTCGGAAGGTGACCCCTGCGGGAGTGGTCACGACGCTGGCGGGAACCCCTGGCGTCCGCGAGAGCGGCGACGGCGCCGGGGCCGGCGCGGGTTTCAGCCGGCCGATCGGGGTGGCGGTTGACGCGGCGGGCAACGTGTACGTGGCAGACACCGACAATCAGACGATCCGCAAGGTGACGCCGGCGGGCGTGATCTCAACGGTGGCCGGCGTCGCAGGCTACTGGGGCAGCGCCGACGGCACGGGCCCCGGCGCCAGGTTCTACTATCCCGAGGGAGTGGCGATCGACGGGACCGGCAACCTTTACGTCGCCGACAGCTCGAATTGCGAGGTTCGGAAAGTGACCGCCGCGGGGGTCGTTACGACGCTTGCAGGTTCCGCCCAGGCCTACGGCAGCGTCGACGGAACGGGCGCTGGCGCGCGTTTTCAGAATCCGTTTGGAATAGCGGTCGACGCGGCCGGCAATGTCTACGTCACCGATCTCAGCGGCAACACGCTCCGGAAGGGCGTGGCGAGCGGCGCTCCCCTGATCGGCACCCCGCCGCGCTCCCAGTCGGTTGGCATCGGCAACACCGTCACGTTCACGGTGGCAGCCAGCAGCGCGACCCAGCTCAGCTACCAGTGGAGCTTCAATGGGAGGTCCATATCAGGCGCGAATTCCTCGAGCTACACGACCGTGCCGGTGCAGCTCTCAGACCAGGGCCTTTACTCGGTCGCGGTCACGAATTCTGTCGGGACGACAGTCGGCGCCGCATCTCTTACGGCGACCTTTGCCCATGGCGGGACATATGCCTTCGACGCATGGACGTCGTCGGCGATTCTGCCCACAGGCACCTTCTTTTCAGCCGTTGCATTCGACGGCAGCCACTTCCTCGCCGTCGGGATTGACGGGACGGCATTCTATTCCACGGACGGCGCCGGTTGGTATGCGTCGGCAAGCAACGGCCCCCCGGGGCAGACATGGGGCCAGCTCAACTCGGTGATCAACGTCCCGGGCCAGAACTTGTTGGTTGCCGTCGGCAACGGCGGCGCGGTCGTGACCTATGCAAGCGGGACCTACAACGGCACGCTTCAGGCCTCCGGCACGACCAACATCCTTACCGGGGTTGCCGCAGGAAGCGGGTCGCTCGTTGCTGTCGGCTATGGCGGAACTTGCATCAGTTCGAGCCTTGGCGCGAACGCATGGAAGTCCGCATCCACAGGAACCACCCAGAACCTGAATGCAATCGCTTACGGGAACGGCACCTTTGTGGCCGTCGGCCTGGCGGGGACGGTGGCCACCTCGGGCGACGGCTCCGCCTGGACCGTCCAGCAGCTCGGCTCAACAGACAATCTCTACGGCATCGCCTATGGTGAGCGGGGTTTTGTCGCCGTGGGGGACAACGGCGGGGTGTTCACGTCACCGGACGGAGTCCTCTGGCTGCAGCAGGAAGCGCCTAGCTCCGCCGTGCTTGTCCATGTGGGCTATGGGGACGGGGTGTTCGTCGCCATCGGGTTCACCGGGACCATCCTGACGTCGGCAGACCAGGGGATCACCTGGGCCAGCCAGAATTCCGGGACATCCGCGCGACTGAACGGGGTGACGCTCGGAAAGGACAAGTTCGTTCTCGTGGGCGCAGGCGGCACGGTGGTGAATTCCGGCGCCGCAGACCCGAGCCGGATCATCAACCTCTCGACCCGCTCCACCGTTGGGACCGGCGGAAACATCCTGATCGCCGGCTTCGTCATCAACGGCATGGGCTCGAAGCAGATCCTCCTCCGCGGCATCGGCCCCACGCTCGCGCAGTTCGGCATAACCCAGGCGCTCGCGAAGTCCCATCTGGCCCTCGTCAGTTCCCAGGGAAGCACGCTCGCAACGGACAGCGCCTGGGGAGGGGGCACCGATCTCGCGCAGGCGTTCGTGGACGTCGGGGCGTTCCCTCTTGCCTCGAACTCCGCGGACGCGGCCCTCCTGCAGAGTCTTGGGGGCGGCGCTTACACGGCCCAGCTGAGCGGCCTTTCAAGCACGACGGGAGTGGGTCTTGCCGAGATCTACGACGCCGACGTCGGGACGCCGACGGCGCGCCTGATCAACATCTCTGCCCGGGCCGCGGTCGGCACCGGAAGCAACGTCCTCATAGCCGGCTTCGTGATCGCCGGAGACACGCCGGAGACGGTCCTCATACGCGGGATCGGGCCGACCCTCAGCCAGTTCGGAGTCACCGGCTCGCTGGCCACGCCGGAGCTTGTGCTCTTTGACTCGGGGAACAACGCCCTGCAGACGAACAGCGGGTGGGGCGGGGGTGCAGACCTTGCCCAGGCCTTTGCGCGGGTCGGGGCATTCTCGCTCCCATCCGCGTCAGCGGACGCGGCGATCCTGGTCACGCTCCCCCCCGGCGCGTACACGGCCGAGGTGACCGGCGTCAACGGCGCGACCGGGGTGGGCCTGGCCGAGGTCTACGAGGTAAAGTGACCCGACGGCATTCGCACGCGGCCACGGCCGGCTCGCCGGCCGTGACTGCGCTCTTCCTCAGCCCACATTGACCGTCGAGCCGGCCCTGGAGGAGCGGTAGGCGGCCTCCA
This sequence comes from uncultured Opitutaceae bacterium, assembly GCA_964451965.1. Classification (GTDB taxonomy): domain Bacteria; phylum Verrucomicrobiota; class Verrucomicrobiia; order Opitutales; family Opitutaceae; genus Palsa-1447. The sequence goes on along the minus strand of CAYVKH010000017.1, from coordinate 7,539 downwards.
TCACCGCCACGCGCGCCGCGGCCTCGCGCACCGGAACAAGGGGCATACCCGGCTGGCCGGCAACCGCATTCACGAACTGCTGGAGCGGGGCTGCAGGGCCCGGCGGGAGGTCGGTCCAGGGCTGGGCCCCGTCCGCCCCCTTCACCTGTGCGCACTTGAAGAACAGCTCGCCCTTCACGATGGCCGCATTGCCCTGGGTCCCGCTGATCTGGAGCGTCACCGGGTCCCATATGTCCACCCAGCTTGCGGCGAGGGCCCCGATGACGCCGTTCTTGAAGCGCAGGAGCGCCTCGCCCGCCTCGTCGCAGTCTCCATAGCGCCCCGTCACGACCCTGGTCTGCGCCGTCACGGACTCAACGTCGCCGCAGAGCCACATCATGATGTCGAGCATGTGCGTCCCGAGGTCGCCAAAGCCCCCGACGCCCGCGATCTTCGGGTCCGCCATCCAGCGCCAGTTCTCCCAGGGCCGGCCCGGATTCTCGTCAAACCAGCCCCCGAGGGAGCCGCCGTGGCAGTTGGATCCCGCTATCCGCGTGATCTTCCCGAAGGATCCTCGCTCGACCTGCGCCTTCAGGAATAGGTGCTGGGGCATCGTGCGCATGAAATATCCCGTGGTGAAGAGCACGTTCGCCCCCACGATGGCGTCGGCCATCTCCGCGCTTTCGGCAGCGGTGATCCCGAGGGGCTTCTCGGCATAGATGTGTTTCCCGGCGGCCGCGGCCGCGAGGACGAGGTCCCGGTGCCTGTTCGTCTCCGAGCAGATCACGACGGCGGTCACCTCCGGGTCGGACCAGATCTGCTGAAGCTCCGTCGCGACGGCGGCGCCAAGCTCCGCCGCGCGCTTCTGCGCCCTAACGGTATCGTGGTCCCACACGAGCTTCACGCGGACGTTCGGCCGGTCGCCATTGAGGAGCTTGATGAAGCCGGGCGTGTGGATGTGGGCGCACCCGACAAAGGCCATGGTCACGGGCCTCGCAGGGGCATCAGCCGCGGCGGCCAGGGCGCCCGGCAGTGACGCCAGGATTGCGACGCCACCCGCGGCCTTGATGAAGCCGCGGCGATCCAGGGCGGGGGACGGAGGGATATCGGTTTGCATAGGGTTCGAAGTCGTTGAAGCCCTCGATCACGCGCGTGTCAACGGCTCTGCCGCCGATGGCCGCGCCAGCCGTGGCTTCCCGGACGAGATCGACCCTGCAAACGGCGAAGGGTGAAAGCCCGACGTCGGGCCAGGACGTCGGGCTTGGTTCCGCCGATCGGATCGAACCTGAAGCTCGAGTCAGTCCGCCATCTTGAAGGCGACGGGCTGGATCACCCGCGAACGGACGGGAACGCCGGCCTTCACGGCTGGCGAAAACGTCCATTTCTTGATGGCCTCCAGGGTGGGCTTCTCCAGCCGCTTTTGGGTCGAGCTGACGACGGCGGCGTCGGCCACGCCCCCAGAGGGGGTCACCGTGAATGTGACGACGACTCGCCCCTCCACCTCGTCGTGACGGAGGGCGTACGAGTAATCCGGCTTCGGCGCGGCCAGTGCCCTGGGGGCCTGGTCAGTCGTGGCAGCCGTGTTTTGGGCGCCCAGCGATATTGAGGGCAGGATTGCGATGGCCGTGAAGGCGACCACGAATGCGTTCAGAGAACGGGTGTTCATGTTCATGATTTGGATTTCTTGTTTTGTCCTACATCCAAGAAACACGCCGCCGGTCCCAAAGTTACGGGAATCTGATTTGGTGGCGCACCGATGGGGTTGTGGCCGAGGCGGCACCATGCTGTACTCCGTTGCATTTCCCTGAAATCGCTGCCCAATCTGAAAGCAGATCGGCCGGCCCCTGGCGGACGCATCGCAGCCACGGCCAACCCCCAATCCCATCCACGACGAAAGCGGGCGGATTCCCATCCCCCTTGTTTCCTGCTCCAAAATCAACCGTCAGTCGCCGAAAATCGGCTTTGCGAATGAACCAGGCCACAATCTCGAGAGGGCTCGTCGCATGCCTTCTGCTTTCCGGGCAGGTCGAATTGCGTGCCGGCTCCCCGGGTGCCGGCGGGGTATCCGACAGCCCCGATTCGCGCGCAGCCTACCTGGCGAACGACGTGAGGGCGGAGGCACTCAGGACATGGAGGGCCTACGCCAAGTACGCCTGGCCTCACGACGACCTGCTTCCGCTGTCGAGGCGTTTCAGCGACAGGTACGGCGAATCGATCAGCATCGCGCCTATCGATGCCTACAGCACCCTTAAGATAATGGGCCTCAACGGGGAGGCCAAGCGCATCGAGGACTTTGTCGTGAACGATGTCACGTTTGACAAGGACGACTACGTCAAGGTGTTCGAGGTGAATATCCGGATCCTGGGGGGGCTCCTCTGCATGTACGAGCTGTCGGGAAATGGACGGGTTCTTGAGAAGGCGCGGCAATTTGGCGACAGGCTGCTTCCCGCGTTCAGGAGCCCAACGGGGCTTCCCTTCTACTATGTCAACCTGAGGACGGGCGCCACGAAGGGGGGAATCGTGAATGTGGCCGAGGCGGGCTCGTACCTCCTCGAATTTGGGATCCTGAGCTACTACACGGGAAACCCGCTTTACTATCAGACCGCGAAGAAGGCCGTAATGAAGCTCCACTCGATGCGTTCGCCGATCGGCTTGCTCGGGCGCGACATCAACGTGGAGACCGGGGAATGGACCATGACCCAGAGCATGGTCGGCGCCTACGCCGACTCCTATTTCGAATACCTCTACAAGTCGTGGCTCCTGTTCAGGGACCCGGAAATCAAGCGGATCTGGGATTCCTCTATTGAGGCGATCCAGAGATATGTCGCCGAGCCGCGGGGTGATCTCCTCTGGTACGGAAGGGTCGACATGAACACGGGAAGGAAGGTGAGCTCTGAGGTGACCCTTTGGGACGCCTTCTTTCCCGGCCTGCTTGCCCTCTCCGGCGACCTTGGGAAGGCGAGGAGGAGCGACAAGGCATGGGACTCATTGTGGAGGAAGCACGGGCTCATCCCGATGGTCTATGATTACGAGAAGGACCAGATCCTCAACCCCTACTACCAGCTGAACCCTGAGGTCATTGAATCCGCATACTATCTCTGGCACTACACCCGGGACATCCGCTACCTGCAGAACGTCGAGAGGTACTACGGCGATATCAAGGAGCACTGCAGGACCGAGATAGCCTACTGCCACATCGAGGATGTTCGGACCATGAGGAAGGCGGACGAAATGGAGACGTTTTTCATAGCGGAAACCCTCAAGTACTGTTTCCTGACGTTCGACAAGGGGAACGCGGTCAATCCCGACGATTACGTCTTCACCACGGAGGCCCATCCGTTCAGGAAGAGCGATTTCCAGGGGTCAAGGGTCATTCAGAACCTCGGGATCCGATGACTGCAAAGGAAGACTGCGATTATGTCGTGGGACCCGTCTAGAGGCGACTGGCCCGCCAACGGCAAGCGCGGGTTTCGCATGGATTGGCCGGGGGTTGCATGCTGCGCCATTCTAGCGGCTGGGGCGGTCGCGGCGTATAGCCAGACGTTCTCGGTCCCCCTGATATTCGACGACAGGCCGGCCATCATGGGCAACGCGACGATCCGGCATTGGGAGACGTCATTCTCGCCGCCCGCGGACACGACCGCCAGCGGCCGGCCCGTCGTCAACATTTCGCTGGCAGTCAACTATGCCATCAGCGGAACCGACGTGTGGAGTTACCACGTTTTGAACCTGGCGATCCATATCCTGGCCGGACTGACGCTTTTCGGGACAGTCCGGCGCTTGCTCGCTCCGTCCGCGGGCAGGGACGGCGCCCGGATTGCGTTCTGCACCGCCCTTATCTGGACCCTGCACCCCCTTCAGACGGAATCGGTGACGTATATTGTCCAGCGGGCCGAGTCGCTGATGGGGCTCTTCTACCTGCAGACGGTCTATTGGTTCGTGCGGTGGCAGGATTCCACCCTGCCTTACCGCGGACCGGGGTCCGCGGCGAACATGAGGGCGCCCGTTTCTGGCGGGGAAGGGATGCGGCAAGCGGGAGGCCCGGGGCGCCCGCGTGCTGCGTATGCGATTCTCAGCATCGCGTTCTGCGCCTTGGGCATGGCCACGAAGGAGGTCATGGTTTCAGCGCCCTTGGTGGTGCTGCTCGTGGACCGCCTGTTCTTCTCGGGCTCCTTTGGCGAAGCCTGGCGGCGGAGGATGCTGTATTACTTCGGGATCGCCGCCACGTGGGTTCCCCTGGCAGCCCTTGTCTGGCACACCGGAACCATCGTGGACTTCATCGGGCACACCGGGCACCGCAGCGAGTTTGCCGGGCCTGGTTCGGGAGGGCCGGCCTGGCGATTCTGGGCGACACAGCCCGAGGCGATTCTCCGCTATCTGAAGCTCGTGGTGTGGCCGCATCCCCTTGTCTTCGACTATGGCACCCAATGGATCTCGACACCCGGCCATCCCGCCGACGCGGGCGCAATCCTGTCACGGCTGCTAGGGCCGGCGGTGGCGGTGGCTGCGCTCGTCGCGGTCACCCTCTACGGCCTGGCGCGCAACAGCCTGGTCGGGTTGTGCGGCTTTCTCTTCTTCGCCACATTGGCGCCCACCAGCATAATCCCTGGCGACAGGCAGACGGCCGCCGAACACTGGATGTACCTGGGGCTGATTTCCATCGTTCTTCCAATCGTGCTTGGAATCCACCGTCGGCTGGGCCGGGCGGCCTTCCCCGCATGCCTGCTGCTGGCCGCCGCCTTGGGACTGGTCACTTTCCGGCGCAACCAGGATTACTCCAGCGAGAGGGCGATCTGGAGCGACACGGTCGCCAAGTGCCCCGGAAACTACTTTGCACGCGTCAATCTGGGCAGCGTCCTGCTGAACGAACCGGGGAGCCTGGGTGCCGCCATCTCGCAGTTCGAGGAGGCTGAGCTCCAAAATCCCGGATCCGCTGAAATTCATGTCGACCTGGGCAATGCCCTGTCGAATGAGCCCGGGCGATTGGGCGAGGCAATCAGGCAGTACGAGGAGGCGCTGCGCCTCAAGCCGGACCATTTCGGCGCGCATATGGGTCTGGGAAACGCCCTGTCGAATGTTCCGGGGCGGCTGAACGACTCGATCGCACATTATGAGGAGGCGGTGCGCCTGAAGCCGAATTTCGCCGAGGGGCACTTCAATCTCGGCAACAGCCTGGCCAGAATGCCCGGGCGATTGGACGAGGCGATCGGGCAGTATGAGGAGGCGCTGCGCCTAAAACCGGAGCTTGCCGTGGCCCATTTCGGCCTGGCCATCGCCCTGCTCAGGGAGCCCGGACGGAGCAAGGAGGCCAAGACGCACCTTGAGGAGGGATTGCGCCTTCAGCCTGACGACGCGCAGGCCCGTCGGGTCCTGGCCAACATCCGTGCCTCGGGACCCTGAGCGGACAATTGGCCCGCCGGGAGGCGCTCCCCTGGGAATGGCTGACTGTTCTCGCAGCCGGCAGAGGCAGGCCAAGGCGCCTTCTGCGCCCTAGTGGACCTTGCCCGCGGAGTTCTCGAATACGACGTTGGAGAGAAGGGCGGTGTCGGATTTGTCCGGAAGGTGCGAGCAGAAGCCGATGCCGACATAGAAGGGCCCTTCGATGCGCAGGTTGACCGGGGGGCCGACCTGGTGCATGGGCTCGCCTTCCAGGCTGACAAAGAGCGCGAAGGAATCGCCGTGCTTCTCAATCCCGATGCGCTTGGCGGCTGCGCCGGCGGGCCTTGCGGCGCCGGAATCGCCGGGATGGCCCGGGCCCTCGATGCGACAGGCCTCCTTGATGTCGGCGCCCTTTTGCGGGCGCTGCGCCAGGTGGATCAGCCCCGCGCCGTGCAGGGCGGTCATCACCTCCGTGGAATCATCCTCAAGATCCTGGCGAATGACGAACACGGCCTTGCGGTCGCCGTACCCGTTCGGGTTTGGAAACGTGACGTCTGCTGCGAGCGAGACGTCGCCGGACGCCTTCTTCCAGAGATAGCGGAACTCGTCGCGCGTGTACCAGATGTTGTATCCGGCGGAATTGATCGTGTACTGCCTCGAGCTGGCGTCGCAATTTGCGCTTCCCGGCACCACCGCGCTCCCGATGTCGGACTGGCCATCGAATATGCCGATCGGCGCGTCGATGGTCGTGGTGGGTCGGTGAAAATCCGCGGGTGGCGGCACCTGGTGGTGGGTCGCGGACCCCGGCTGCGCCCAGTCGGGCACAACGGGTGCCTGCGCGCGCAGAAATAGCGGCGCGGCGCAGGTCATCAGGGCTATCAGCGTGAGGATGCGGGCGTGTTTCATCGTGGGGCGATTGGATTGGGTGTTCTCTGGTGGGAAGATTGGCCGGGATTCCGACATTCGGTGCAACTCAAGGCTTCTGCCGCGGGGATGACATTCTTGAGTGATGCGGCGAAAACATCAAGTCTCCCGCGCCTTGGGCAGAAGGACGCCAATCCTACCGCACAGGCCTACGCGGACACTTCCACGCCCAACCTCGGCGGGAAACCGCCGAACCTCCTCGCATGTCGCTCATTGGAATCGCGCCATAACACGGGGGAAAGACGACAGGTGTTTCAAGAAGACTATTGGGAACTCTGGGAGGCGTCGTAAACCTCGACGAGCGCCACGCCAATCGTATTGCTGAGGCTGGTGACCTCCACGGTATAGTTGTCCGGCGGCAGCGTGATGAGCAGTGCCGCATCCTTGCTGCCGGACGGCAGGGGAAAAGCCCCCACCTGTGCCGACGTCGCAGCGATCTGGCCCCGAGTGCTGGTGCCAGTCTCCCAGCCGGAGTTGCTGGCAATCTGGGTGGCGCCGGAGAAGACGGCGATCTGCGGATCGGGCATCACGCCTGCGATGCCGAACTGCGACAGCGACGGGCCGACTCCGCGGACGAGCACCGTCTTTGAAGCGTTGCCCCCAATCACAAAGCCGGCAATGAGCACGCCGTCTCCGCCGGTGACATTCATGCGGGCGGACACGTTTATGAGACTCGCGTAGCGGTTGCCGCCCGTGTCGTGGATTTCAATCAGGCCGACGCCCGACGCGCCGTTGGTGGTGAGCAGGCCGGTCGTGTGGACGCCATTGTCTACAGTGACGAGCAGCGCTGAGTCGAGGCTGCCGCTCGGAAGAGAAAATGCGCCGACCGATGCGGCGGTCGCCGCAATGAGGGCCCGCCATTCTGTCCGCTGCTGTCAGTCTGCCAGCCGCTGTCTGTAGCCCCGATCGTGCCGTCGCTGTTAAACAGCGTCAGAATGGGCGCGGGCAGGAAATCCGAGATGCGAAAGAGTGCCAGGCTTGGGCCGATCCCGCGCACGAGGAAGTTCTTGCCTTTGCCGGAGACGACAAAGCCGACGATCAACGTGTCGCTGCCCGTGCCGGAAAAGGCACGCGCGGAGAAGTTGACGATGTGGCTGAATGCGAACGGGGCTATCGCCATGGTCACAGTCGCCGCGCAAGTGCCGGTGCCGTTAGTTGCGGTGATGGCCGTGGCGTACGTACCCGCGGTCGTGGGCGTGCCGTTGATCTCAGGCGGCGCGCAAACCCGGCCAAAGCGAAGCTTAGGCCGGGTCTAGC
>CAYVKH010000016.1:0-64171 GCA_964451965.1 uncultured Opitutaceae bacterium | reverse complement strand
TGACGGCGGTGCCCCATTCCGTGGGGATGTTGTACTTGCGGCGGTAGACGATCGCCCGGTCGTTCATCCACGAGCCGAAGACGGCGCCCGCGGCGCCGCGCAGCTGGTCCCACGGGTCATTCGGGAAGCCCTTGCCCGTGCGCTCGAGGACCAGGGCCTTGAAGCGCTTGACAAGCTCCTGCTGGTCCGCGGCCGTGAGCTTCGAGTCCTCGATGTTCGTGCCGTACCTCTCGTGCTTGAAGGCCTCGATCGCGACCTCGAACGGCTCGTGGTCCTCGCCCTCCTTCTTCTGGAGCCCGAGGACGACGTCGCCGTACATCTGGATGAACCGGCGGTAGCAGTCCCACGCGAAGCGCTCGTTCTTCGTCGCCGACGCGAGGGAGAGGACGGTCTGGTCGTTGAGGCCCAGGTTGAGGATCGTGTCCATCATCCCGGGCATGGAGTCGCGCGCCCCCGAGCGGACGCTCACAAGGAGCGGGAGGCCGACCGAGTCGCCGAACTTCGTCCCCATGATCCTCTCCATGTTCGCGAGGCCCGCCTCCATCTGCGCCTGCAGCGCGGCCGGGTACGTGCGCCTGTTGGCGTAGTAGTGGGTGCACACCTCGGTCGTGATGGTGAAGCCGGGGGGCACGGGCAGCCCGATGCGGGTCATCTCGTGCAGGTTCGCGCCCTTTCCCCCGAGGAGATTCTTCATGCCGCCGTCGCCGTCGGCCTTCCCTGCGCCCCACTGGTACACGTACTTGGGAGCCCGCTTGGGAGCTGATTTCTTGGAGGAAACCGCGGATTTGGCGCGGCTCGCCTTGGTTTTGGATTTGGAGGCCATGTTGATGGGTGTGAGTTTGGGAAGCGGCCGATACGCGGCGTGCGCAAAACGCTGATTCAATCTTGTGGCGCGCGAGCCTGTCAATGGTCCAGCTCGGCCCGAGAAAAATGTCGCCTCCTCGGGCAACCCATTCCAACACTTCGATCCGTGCTTCCCGACGCCGATCCCCGCATCACGCTGCAGGTCTTTGAGGGGCCGCTCGACCTTCTGCTCTTCCTGATACGCAAGAACGAGATAGACATCTACGATATTCCGATCGAGTCCGTGACAAAGCAGTACGTGGCCGTCCTGAGGGCGATGCAGCAGCTCGATCTTGAGGTAGCAGGCGAGTTTTTCGTCATGGCAGCGTCGCTAATGGAGATCAAGAGCCGGATGCTCCTGCCGAAGGGGCTGCACGCGGTGGACCCCGACGCCGAGGGCGACGACGATATGGATCCTCGCTGGGAGCTGGTCCACCAGCTCCTCCAGTACAAGAAGTTCAAGGACGCGTCCCTGGGCCTGGCGGAGATGGCGCGCCTGCAGCGCGACCTCATGGAGCGGCGGGTCTCCGGCCGGCCCACGGACACGCTCGACCGCCCGCTCCGGGGGGTGAACCGGATCGAGCTCTGGAACACGTTCAACCAGGTCCTGCGGCGCCTGGCGGAGAAGCTCGTGGTCGGCGAGATCCACGACGAGACCGTGACGGTCGCGGACCAGATGGAGTGGCTCCTGGAGCGGATGGGCCGCGAGAAGTCCTTCGTGTTCTCGAACCTCTTTGAGACGGGCGTGTCGCTGAGGAGGCTGATCGCCACGTTCCTGGCGGTCCTCGAGCTCACCCGGCTCAGGAAGATGCGCCTACGCCAGGATGACGCGTTCGCGGAGATCGTCTGCGAGACCGCCGACGAAAACCCGCTTGAAACTCCGGCCGACCCGGCCACGGTTTAGCTGTGACCAAGAGAAAGCCGAAACGAGGGCCCGGGGCCATTCTGGGTCTCGGCCTCGACAACGACGACGGCCACAAGCGCATCACCACGGGCGAGCAGTTCGCGATCCTCGGCGGCTCCGCCGAGACCCACGAGCGCATGACCGAGACGGTCGTCAAGACCTTCGAGGAGCTCAAGCAGCGCGGGAAGCACCTGAGCGAGGTCCGCCCCGTCGAGCTCGCTGACATCATCAAGAAGGCAGCGCCAAGATAGACGCCGCGTTTGCTTTTGGGCTCCCCCCGGTTTACTTAGCCATCCTAAAGCCATGTCCGACAAGATCACCCATCTCACCACCGACACCTTCAAGGCCGCCGTCTCGTCGTCGGCCACCCCGCTTCTCGTGGACTTCTGGGCCCCCTGGTGCGGGCCCTGCAAGGCCATCGCGCCGGTCCTCGACGAGCTCGCCAACGAGTTCGACGGCAAGATCACGATCGCCAAGGTGAACATCGACGAGAACGAGGCGATCGCCGCCGAGTTCGGCATCCGGGCGATACCCACCATGCTGCTCTTCAAGGAAGGGCGCGTGATCGAGCAGATCGTGGGCCTCCTGCCGAAGGCGGCGCTCAAGACGAAGCTCGCGGCCCAGATCTGAGGGGCCCCGCCAGAGGCCCCGGCTCAGAGGAGCACGCCCGCCGAGAACAGGGCGGCGTAGAGCGCGATGAATTTCCCCGTGTCCCCGAGGAGGGCCACGTGCTCCTGCGCCGCGCGCGCCGCGGCGAGGCGGCGGACATGCGACAGCGCAAGGGGGGCCGTGAGGAGCGGCAGGAGGCACCACGGGCCGAATCCGGTCGCCTTGAAGAGGAGCGGCACGGCAAGGGCCCCGCAGAGCGCGGCCGTGAACTGCGCCCGGGCGAATCCGCGGCCGAAGCGGACGACGAGCGTGCGCTTGTTCGCGGCCGCGTCCGTCTCCGCGTCCCGGTAGTTATTCACGAGCAGGATGTTCGCGGCCAGGAGCCCCATGGCCACGCCCGCGAGGACCGCGTGGCCCGATATCCTCCCCGCCTGGACGAAGAAGGTGACCGTAACCGCGACCAGCCCGAAGAAGACGAATACGAAGGCGTCCCCGAACCCGTGGTAGCCCAGGGGCCAGGGGCCCCCGGTGTAGGCGATGCCGCAGAGGATGCTCGCAAGGCCGACCGCCAGCATCCAGGGACCGCCCCAGTGGATGAGCCCGAGGCCGGCGGCGAGCGCCGCCGAGAACACGGCCGCCATGGCGCGCCGCATGGCCGCGGGCGGCACCAGCCCGGACGCGACCGCCCGCCTGGGGCCGACCCGCGCCTCGGTGTCGGCCCCGTGCACATAGTCGTAGTAGTCGTTCGCGTAGTTGGTGCCGATCTGCACGAGGAGCGCGAAGGCGAGGCACAGGCCGGCGGCCGCGGGAACAAGGCGGTGGTCATGGCCCGCCAGGGCCGACCCCACCACGACGGGCGCCACCGCCGCCGGGAGCGTGCGGGGCCTCGCCGCGGAGACCCACGTCCTCCACGGGGCGGGCGGCTTGGATTCGGCCGCGCCCGTCACTTGATTGAAAACCCCGAGAACTGGGGGGACCTCACGGCCGCCAGGCGGTCCAGCTTCCTCACGTACCCGTGCATCCGCTCCTCCAGGGCCGTGATGTACGCCTCGACCTCGTCCCGGGTCCCCTCCACCTCCACGACGACCCGGCCGTCCGGCAGGTTGCTCACGTATCCCGACACCTCGAATTCCCTGGCGACCTGGAGCGCGCAATACCTGAATCCCACGCCCTGGACGCGTCCCGTGAAAAAGGCTGTTCCGTGGTGAACCTCGGGCATCGGCTCAGACTATGAACCCCCGGCGGGCCGCCCTTCAATCCGCAAAGTCCCGGAGGGGTCTTATGACGGTGCCGCGGGCGGGAATTTATTTGCCTAACGAGCCTTTCTGGCGAAGCGTCGCCGCCAACAGATGAGCGATTTCGATTCTGACAGCCTCTCGGAAAACGAGTGGGAAGAGAACGGGGATCTGGCCTGGAACGAGTTCGATTGGGAGGTCTATCTCCGGGAGCAGGACGGCGCCATCCACCGCTATCTCGGGTACTACGAGTCGATGGCCCCCGGTCCCGAGCGCATCGACGAGGTGGCCGACAAGATGGGCTGGGACCGCGCCGACTCGGAGGAGACCGAGGACCGCGAGAACCCGGAGAAGGTCCTGTTCTCCGACGAGATCTACACGCTCCAGAAGAATCCCGTCTTCATCGCGACGAAGGCCCTCTTCCTGAGCCTGCGGCGGTCCTGGGAATCGGCCGCGTCCGAAGCGGGGAAGATTCCGCAGCCCCTCGCGATCGGCTACCTTTCCGCCCTGAACCGCTGCGAGGAGCAGGCCGTGATGGCGATCCACGCCCTGGACTTTGGCGACTACGCGATGGCGATCTGTCTTTTCAAGAGGGCGCTCGCAGCCCTGAACGAATGCTTCGAGCACGTCGGATCCGGGGCGGCCGACCGGCTTGCGGCGGTGCGTGACTGCCGCGGTGACATCCGCCACAAGCTATTCGACCTTAGGGAGATATGGCTTAGGGTCATCAGCGACTGCCGCGAGGACACGGAGCGGCAGACGGACGACGAGACCTGACAGGCTGATCGGGCGGGGCCCGGGAGGCCCCTCACACGCCCTTGTCCTCGGACCGGGCCTCGGGGGGAGGGGAGAAGTTCAGCCGATGGGCCACGAAGAAGCACGCAAGGGATCCGCCGACCGAAAGAAAGGTCAGCGTGCCGGCGAGCCTCCTTCCGTGCCAGAGGCTGCTGAACCAATCCCTGAGCTCCGCCGCGAACAGGTTGGCCTTCCCCCCGATGACCTCCATCTCGTACTCGTTGCGCTTGGTGTTGTTCAGCACCTTGACGTATTCGCTGTCGCTATCGGGCGCCGCCGTGCGGTGGACCACGACCGCGGCGGCCAGGCCGACGAGCAGCATCAGGGCTCCGGCCCGCCGGAGGCGCGACTGGAGAATCCGGTCCCTTTCGGGGATATCCCTCCTGGTCCGTGACATCAATGCATTCTCCTTTGGGCTCGTGGCGGCCAAACCCGCTGCAACGCGGAATACTGTCGAAGATAAGGCAACAAGCACGCAGCCAAGACCCGGTCCGGCATCGCGAATATCAGGTTTCCGCAGGCTGCCCGTGAGCCTGGCGGCTCCGCGTTATGTTGTCCGACGACCGGCCTATTTCGGCGGAGTGGTAGGCGCAGGAGCCGTCGCGGAAACGGGCGCTGCCGCCTTTGCCGCACCCGGTGCCGCCCCCGCGGGCTTGGCCTTGCCCTTCATGATCTTGTCCGCGATTGCCTTGATGTCGGGATGGGACTCAATCGCCTTCTGCTGCGCAGCCTGAACCTTCTTCTGCAGATCAAGCATCTCGTTCATCTTCCCGCGGATCTGCACGTTCAGCGCGCTGATCTCGGGATCCTCCCGCAGGCCCAGTTGGAACTTAACAAAGGTGTTGTATTCATCCTGGGTCACGAGTCCCTCGAGCGACTTCGGGAGCTGGGGGGTCGGGCGGGGAGTGGGTGTCGGCGCGGCGACAGGAGTCGCCGCGGGTGTCGCGGCGGCCACGCTGGGCGCGGCGGTCGCCGGCTTGGAAGTCGGCGTGTCTGCGCCAGACAGGCGGACGGCCAGCGTGAGGCAGGCGGCAACGGTGGAAATGCAGGTGAGGCGAAGGGAGCTGTTCATGCGTTTGTGATAGAGGATAATAGGTCGATTGAACTTCGAGCAGGTGGGTTTCGTCAAATCTTTGTGCTTCCTCCTGGGGTTCGTGAGACGGCCGGCCGACAGCCGGAGGCGCCGGCCAGTCCGGCGCCGATGAATGGGCCTAGCGCCGGGGCCTTAATTTCTTGGCTGCGGCGCATTCCAGGGCATCGAGGCGGGCCATCAGCGCATCAACTTGGTTCAATCGGGCCTTCAGTGCCGCGATCTCAGCCTGCCGCCTGGCAATCACCCCGTCCTGCGCGATCATGTGGTCGTGCTGCTTCCGGAATTCATTGAGAAGCATGGCGTTCACAGCCTCGTAGCGGACGGTGTAAGCATGGCCCACCTTGTCGTGGATAACCAGTTCGGGTGAAACCTTCTCCACCTCCTCGGCGACCAGGCCGAACTGGGCCGTGCCCTTCGGGTCAATGTCTTCATAATGTTCTCAATTCTGAACGGCCTCAGTGGACCCTCCCGCGGTTTCCGCGAATTCGCCCAAGAAATGTCGTGGGCGGCCATGGTGGCTGGTCTCAATACGTGCAAGGCTCGCGCAGTCAGTATCCGGTTAGGTGGCCTTCAACAAATCATTAGTTTATCGATGTGTCGGCCGCTGCCCGCATCAGTCGTGCAGAACTTGCAGGCTCTCGCTGAAATACGACCTTGCCCTTCCAAGTGGAGGCACCTTGGATTCACGGCTCGGTAACGGAGAGGTGCCTGAGTGGCCTAAAGGGACGGTTTGCTAAACCGTTGTACGGGTAAAACTGTACCGGGGGTTCGAATCCCCCTCTCTCCGCCATTTTGAATTGCTCATTGAAACGCGAGCCGAAACACCTCGGCAATTTTGCGACAGACTTGGACTCTGCGGACTCGTGAAACGTTATTAAGCTGCCGTCCTAAATTTGGCTTCGGAATAAAATAGATTCGCGAGCAGTCGATGACGGTCAGTCGCTCAAAACCGTCGGCCTCGTCGCATACGATTTCGAACGGCCGATTCGCGATTCCCGGTCGCTTGGTTGAGCCGAATAGGACATTGATAGAGGCTCGGTTGACGTCCGCGCAGGCCTCATCATTCGAAAGGACAATCAAAGGATGGCCGTGCGGGTCCTTGTCGTCGCCACGCGTTATCCATGTTTCCCACTGGCGGCTCATTCGGGTCGGTCAGGACTGAGTGACGCGAGGCGGTTTGCGCGTTCGTACTCTGCCGGGGCCTCCGCAACTGAAAAAAAGCCAGGCGGTCTTTCTGGAATGGGGTCTGGCAAGACGTATTCGCTCAGTTGCACGTACCTGCTACCACGTCGAATCACGACCGGGGTGCCCTTCTTTAAGACGTTGTCTAGTAAGCGACCTAACTTTGGCTTGGCAGTAGAGACGGTCAAATATTCCATGGACCGATATTCGGTCCAATAACGGACTATGTCAACGAGGTATCCGTGTGAAGAATGGCGAGACGAACGAGCCTCTTTTCTCATAGCCGGCTATCTGGCAAATCGGGCAATCCATTTAGACCTGAGATTTTCGAGGTTTTCCCTAGTGCTCGCCCCAGCAAAAATGCCTGTTTTCTAGTGAGTTAGCCAGGGAGAAACGCGCGCGGCGGCATTCGAATCTCCTCTCTCCGCCAATTTCAAGAGGTCACCGCTGGTTCTTCAGGAAGTCCCGAACCTCGCTATGCGTCCCGCATAGGTGGAATACGAGGGCGTCCCTTTCCCGCTGAAATACTAGCCTCAAATCAAGTCCGCAGCGGCATTCCATAAATGGCCTAATTCGCCGGAGCCCGATGCCTGCGTGAAGGTAGGGGTGCCCATATGCTGTTCCTGCGGCCTGCATCGCCAACAATACGTCTTGGCGGCGAGTTGGAGGGACGCTCCTAAGGAAACGCGGCGTCGCCAATAACCTCACGGGGCGAGGTCGTCCGCCGAACTGACCTCACGGAGCTTTCCGGTTCGGCGAGCCCGCGCAGTCTCCGCTTCCATGACTGCTCCAGCCTTCGCAGATTCGTCTGAGGTCAAACCGTACTCGTTCACAAAGTAGGCCGCGTCTGGCTCCATAACGGCAAACGGGAGGCCGCGACGATTCACGAGCTGGGTCAGCGCCATGGAAACATATGACCCTGCATCAAGGCCGATGCTCTTAAGAACGGTGTCACTTTCTTTCTTCAGATTGCGATCGATACGGGTGCGAATTTGAACGGTGGCCATGCCTCAGAAATGCTCAATATGGCTCAGATAGTCAAGCATCGGGGGCCTCTCAAACGTTTGATTCCAGCGATCGCTGTTTCCGAAACAAAAATTCCGTCGTTTCCCCTCGTGCGAGCCCTTAGCAAAGGCATCAATTTCAGGTGCTTCTAGCCCGGGAGAGTTGCACGTGGGAGCACTCGAATCCCCCTCACTCCGCCGCTTTGGCCGCACCCATGGTGCTGGGAGCTAAACTGAGTTCGAAAGAGTGATTGGCTCGAGGCGGAAAATGAGATGCTCTGGCCGCAGCCCCGACCTATTCGTGAAACTCATCCGCACCTTTTCTGCCAGCGTTCTGATTGTCTCCGCGCTCACATCCTGCGTCGCTCCGGCCAAAGTATCCGAGGAAAAAGACGCTAACGGGAATAAGATTGAATACGTGTATTACACCCCGACCGGGAGCAACGTTCCCATCAAGGTGCGCAAAGTCCAGCCGAAGGCCACGAACAAGGATGCCGCCGCCTCGGAGAAGGAGCTCGAGGAAATGCAGAGGACCGGCTCCGAGCGGATTGGTACCGGTCCGCCTCAAGGTCCCGGCGGCAAGTGAGCGAGTTCACCCTCTGCCGGCCTCGGCTAAACGCTTTCGGCTGAACCTTGCCGTGGGTTCAATACTCATCGGGGTCCGATCTGCACCGGGGGTTCGAATCGCCATCTCTCCGCCATTTTCAGCCTGCACCGGGCGCTGACGGCTTGGCATTTGCAGGGAATACTGCGTGGGTGGCTCGGTGACAGTGCTTTCGGACCACACCATCGCGACACTTGGGCCGCAACTTGAGGCCTGCGGCTTCAAATCGTCCCATTCGGGTCCGCTGCTGCGGTCGCACTACAGGGGGAACGCGACGGCTGGGTCTAATGGGCGGCGATTCCCGGCCGCGCTGGAGCGGCTGCTAAGGGATCAGGCGCTGCGGCGGGAGGCGGCCATAGCGGCGCGGCAGGTGTCGGCTGACGGGACCACCAAGCTGCTGGTCCGCCTGGTCGACGGACTGACGGTCGAATCGGTGCTCATGCCCGGACACCGGACGGACCGGGCAGCTGGATGCATTTCCTCGCAGGTCGGTTGCGCGATGGGGTGCGATTTCTGCGCGACGGCCAAGGGCGGGTTCGCACGCAATCTGACCTCCGGGGAAATCGTGGAGCAGTTCCTTGCGCTCCGCCAGGAGGCGCGGGCCGCCGGCCGCCGGCTTCAGACGGTTGTCTTCATGGGCATGGGAGAGCCGTTGCTGAATCTGGACAACGTGCGCGCGGCGATCGAGCGCATCGCCTCGAACGAGATTGGCGGGCTGGGCTATGGGCAGGTCACGGTCTCAACGGTGGGAATCGTCCCAGGGATAGACGCGCTCGCCGCTTCCGGGTTGAACGTCAACCTGGCGGTTTCATTGCATGCGCCGGACGACCTGACACGCGCCCGGCTGCTGCCGATGGGCCGGCGCTATGGCGTGGTGGAGATTCTGGCCGCGGCCGACCGCTACCAGGCCGACACGGGCAGGCCCGTGTCGATCCAATATTGCCTGCTTATGGGCGTGAACGACTCGGTCGGGCAGGCTGACGAATTGGCCGGCCTTTTGAGGGGCCGGAGGATGCACATCAACCTGCTCGAGTACAACCCGATCGGTCCCGGACTCAGCGGGGCAATCTACGCACGCTCGCCCGAGGCGGCGACAGGGGCGTTCCTGGCGCGCCTGAAGGATCACGGAGGGGTCGCGCACGTCAGGCGTTCCAGGGGGCCGGACATCGATGCGGCATGCGGGCAGCTCAGGCGCAGCGCCTGATTCAGAACAGCCTGGCACGGGGCGTCCGGACGGGCAGCCTGAGCTCTCCGCTCCGGAAAACGCTCGCGCAAACAGTCTTGTCCTTCGGTGGGGTGCTGGGCCATCAAGGGTGTTCGCGCGCTCCGGCCGGATCCTGCGAACCAGCGATGCCCCCACCGATGAATCAACCGATCATAATGACGCTGGACGCAGGCGGGACGAGTTTCCGCTTCTCGGCGCTCAGCGGCAGTCATGCCGTGACACCGGTTGTCACGACGCCTTCGCACGGCGACAATCTCGACCTCTGCCTCGACAACCTGGTGCGGAGCTTTGAGCAGATCCGGTCGCTGTGCCCGGCGCCGCCGGCGGCGATCAGTTTCGCCTTCCCCGCGCCGGCCGACTACCCGCGCGGGATCATAGGCGACCTGTACAACCTGCCGGGCTTCCGGGGCGGCATCGCGCTCGGTCCGATGCTGCAGGAGAGGTTCCGGATTCCGGTCTTCATCAACAACGACGGCGACTTGTTCGCCTATGGGGAGGCGAGCGCCGGGTTCCTTCCCTATGTGAACGGCCTGCTTGAGAAGGCGGGCAGCCCGAAGCGGTACAGGAACCTCTTCGGCGTCACGCTGGGCACCGGCTTCGGCGGCGGGATCGTGCGAAATGGAGATCTTTTCCTCGGCGACAACTCGATGGCCGGGGAGATCTGGCAGCTGCGCCACAAGCTGGATCCGCGGATGAGCGTCGAGGACGGGGCGAGCATCAGGGCGGTCCGCCGCGTGTACGCCGAGGCGGCGGGGATGCCGGCGACGCTGGCGCCCGATCCGCGCGTGATCGCGCAGATCGCGTCGGGCGATGCACCGGGGAACCGCGAGGCGGCGGTGGAGGCCTATCGGCGGATGGGCGAGGTGGTGGGGGACGCCCTGGCGAGCGCGCTCGCGCTCGTCGACGGCCTCGTGGTGGTCGGCGGCGGGTTGTCCAATGCCCATCGCCTCTTCCTGCCCTCGCTTGTCGGGGAGCTGAACAGCACCTGCGTGTCGCCCGAGGGGGCCAGCAGGAGGAGGCTTGAAACCGAGGTCTTCAACCTCGAGGACGCGTCGCAGTTGGCCCGGTTCACGGCGGGGAACAGCTCGGAGATCGCGGTCCCGATGAGCACGACGCGGATTCGCTGCGACCGCATGCCCCGGCTCGGCGTCGGAATCTCCCGCCTGGGGACAAGCCAGGCGATCGCGCTCGGCGCCTATGCCTTTGCCGTGCGGGCGATGTCCGGGAACGGCACGGCCCCGTAGTCCGGGCATGGGCGAGCCGGCGGCTCGCCCCGGGATCAGGCTGCGGCGGGCAGGCGCCGGGTCCCGAACTTGTGACCCTTCCAGCCGTAGAAACCGACGTAGGCGTAGGCGAGCAGGGGGACGATGAAGGAGATCTGGAGGCCTGCGATGTCGGCGATGTGCCCCTGGAGCGGCGGCAGCAGCGCGCCCCCGAGGATGGCCATGACGAGCAGCGAGGAGACCTGGCTCTTGTAGACGCCCATGCCGTCGAGGGCCAACGAGAAGATGTTCGGCCAGCCGATGGACGTGAAGAGTCCCACCCCCACGACGCTCCACATCGCCAGCCTGCCGCCGAAGACGATCGCGATCAAGAGGAGCAGCATGATCATCGCCGAAAAGATCAGGAGCGTGCGCCCCGCGAGCGCCTTGCCGAACTGGAACAGTATCCAGCAGGCGGCCAGGAGCGGCAGGTAGTTCCTCACGACCTCCCAGCCGCGCAGCGCGCCCAGGATGGCAAGCGCGACCACCGGGATGGCCACCAGGAACAGCTGCTTGTTGGCCTTCCTCATCTCGCTGAGCTCGACGGCGCCCATGAAGCGGCCGATCAGCATCCCGCCCCAGAAGAGCGACACGTACTTGCTCGCCTCGACGGGATCGAGGCCCGCGACGGACTTCTGGCCGAGGAAGTTGATGAGGGAGCTGCCTATCGAGACCTCGCCGCCGACGTACATGAAGATGGCCACGACCCCCAAGATGACGTGCGGGTGCTTCAGCGCCCCCGCCCCGCGCTCGATCTTTCCCTCCCCGACGATGTGCGGGAGGTGGGTGAAGAAGAAGATCGCGGCAAGGACCAGGAAGACCACGCAGAACGTGATGTACGGCACCTTGACCGACTCCGCGCCGTGCGCGCCGGTCTTCGCGAAGTACTGGAAGATCAGGTATCCGCCGATGAGCGGCCCGATCGTCGTGCCCACCGAGTTGAACGCCTGCGCGAGGTTCAGGCGGCTCGACGCGGTCCGCTCCGGCCCGAGGATCGTCACATAGGGGTTCGCCGCTATCTGCAGCATGGCGAACCCGAGGCCGACGACGAAGAGCGCGACGAGGAACAGGGGGTAGGAGAGGGCGTCCGCGGCCGGCCAGAACAGGGCGCTGCCGGCGGCCGAGATCAGGAGCCCGATGACCACGCCGTTCTTGTAGCCGATGCGCGCGATCGGGTCGCCGGCAATCGCGGATATCAGGTAGTAGAGCAGCGCGCCGATGAAGTACGCCCCAAAGAACGCGAACTGCACGAGCATCGCCTCGAAGAAATTCAGCGTGAAGGCCTCCTTGAACCGGGGGATCAGGATGTCGTTGAAGACGGTCATGAAGCCCCACATGAAGAACAGGACCGTCATCACGGTGAAGGGGCCGCGGTAGGTCCGGTCGGGGATGGCCTGCGCTGACGGCTGCTGGGCGGCTGATCCGCTGGGGGTTTGCACGGTGTCTGACTATTGAATCGGGTTTCCCGTTACGAGGCGCAACTTTTGGATGAACGCGCGCCGGTCCGCCCCGCCGATTGCATTTCTTTTGGCTTCGCCTTGTCTTTTGAGTCGGCGTGGCTGTCATGGCCGCGTCACGGAATCGGCGGCCCCAGCCCCAAAATGTCCTCCAAAACCCACTCCGCGCTTCGTTCCTTCCTTTGGGTTCCCTCGCTGTATCTGGCGATGGGCATCCCCTACAACGTCGTCAACGGCACCGCCGTGCGGATGTACAAGTCGCTGGGCTACGCGGACAGCCAGATAACCGTGGCGGTGGGGAGCATCGGCATCGCATGGTCCCTGAAGCCGCTGTGGGCCGCCTTCCTCGACATGTACCGCACGAAGAAGTTCTTTGTGCTGTCGATGGAGGTGCTGATCGCGGTGCTTCTCCTCGGCGTGGCCATGAGCCTGCCGGCGGCCGGGTTCTTCCAGATCAGCATCGCGATCCTGTGGATCGCGGCGTTCGCGTCCTCAAGCCAGGACATATGCGCCGACGGCATCTACCTGACTGCGCTCGACAAGCCCACCCAGGCGCGGCTGGCGGGGACCCAGAGCATGTTCTGGATACTGGGCAAGGTGCTGGCGGCCGGCATCCTCATCTCGATCCTGGACCGGATGCGCGTCGCCGAGGGCTGGTCCGCCCAGCACATGTGGCAGACGGTGATGGTCACCTGCGCGGTCGGCATGGCGGCGCTTGCCCTCTACCACGTCTTTTTCCTGCCCCCCGGGAGCATCACGGACCGGCCGCACAGCGTCCGCCAGGTCGTCGAGGACTTCATGGGGACGGCCACGACCTTCTTCCACAAGCGGGCGTTCTGGGGAATGATCGCGTTCGTCTTCCTGTACCGCCTGGGCGAGGGGCTCATCCTGCAGGAGGGCCAGCTGTTCCTCCAGAGCGCGCAGGCCAGGGGCGGCCTCGGCCTGAGCGCGGGGGAGGTGAGCAACATCGAGGCGGTCTACGGCACCGTGACCGGGATCATCGGCGGCCTGATCGGCGGCTGGTTCGCCGGCCGCCTCGGGCTCAGCCGCTCGCTGTGGATCCTGGGGCTTTTCCTCAACATCCCGCACTTCACCTACATCTACCTCAGCCATTTTGCCGCGGCCGGGCACGGCCTGGGCTACGGCACCATCGTCACGATGGTGAGCATCGAGAAGTTCGGCTACGGCTTCGGCATGGTCGGCAACATGATCTACATGATGCAGCAGATCGCGCCGGGGCGGTGCACGATGACCCACTATGCGTTTGCCACGGCGCTGATGAACCTGGTCCTCGTGCCCACCGCGATGGTCTCCGGGCCGCTCGCCGAGTGGCTGGGCTTCTCGACCTTCTTCCTGGTTGTCATGCTGGCGTCGATCCCCTCGGTCCTCGCCGCCTGGAGGGCCCCGTTCCCGCTGCCGGACGACGAGGGGCTCGAGGTCGGCGACGCGGGCCTGGTGACGGTCACGGTCGACGATCCGACCCGCCTGAGCCCGCAGGAGCGGGCGGTGCAGGCGCTTGCCGGCCGCGCCTCGATCTTCGCGATGCTGAACATCCTCACGATCCTGATTCTCGACGCCAAGATCCTCGGCTCGCTTCAGGGGCAGGCCGCCGGGGGCGGCAAGCTGCAGCTCGGGCTGCTCCTGGGCGTCGTCGTCCTCAAGGGCTACTTCGCGTGGCGCACGTTCAGCCTGGCCTCCAAGGCGGCGGCGGCGGCGGGTTCGACCTCGGAGAGGAACTACCTGAGCAACGCGCGCGGCGCCAAGGTCGCGACCCTGATCTGCGCCGCGGTCACCGCCTGCATCCTGGCCTTCGGCGCCCGGATGGCTTTCTAGGTTGATGTCCCTCGGGCGCGGCGCCTCCGGACAAGGCCAATCCCGCGGTCCCTGCCGCCGGCATTGAGCCGCTGGAGGCCGAGGAGCCCGAAGAGCGCCGCTGCGCCGGTGGCCAGAAGGAACGGGGTCGGCGGCTCGGGAACCGGTGTGAAGTTCGAAAGGATCACGTCGTCAATGGCGAAGGTGCTTGAGGAGCCGTAGTTCACCGTGAACCATCCAAGTCCGTCCGCTGTCATTAGTTGGGAGCCGTTCGCAGCGTTCACGAACGAGCCCGAGAGCGAAGTGGAACTGAGGATAAGGAACGTCTCGGAGGGCGTGACCGAATTCTGGAATCCGTTGTTGAAAGTTATGTTTAGAACCCCGTTGAGGTCTGCGGCCCCGGTGACGGCCACTTGATCGAACTGGGTGACCGGGGTTGTCCCGCCGATGTTGAATTCCAAATCGGTAGTGCCGAGAAGGGTCAAGCCCCCGTTCACGGTGAGAAGCCCCGAGCCCGAGGGGCCTGCCGGCGCGATCACGCCGCCGACCGTCAGCGTCGTTGCCGTCACGGTTCCGCTTCCAAGCACGCTGCCGGAGGTGAAATCGGCAGCGGCCGGGAATACCGCAGCTCCCCCCGCGAGAGAGAGACTTCCGCCGGTGTTGGTGAAGCCGCCTGAGAGGGCGAGGGTTCCGTTCGAGATGCTGATCGTGCCCAAGTTCGTGAACGGAATCCCGACCGTGGTGACTCCGATTGCTGTCTTGTTGTACGTCGCCCCCAGTCCGTTCGTAAAGATCGCCGGCCCGCCCCACGGGTTGTTGATGGAGTTGGACGCCGAGTCGTTGAAGGTCCCGTTGTTGGTGAACGAGCCGCCGTTGCCCAAGCGGATCTGCCCAGCCATCCAGTTGACCGTGCCGTTGTTGACGACCGTGGCCGTGTAGATGTCGTGGTAGTTCGTCGTGTCGATCGTCAGGGTCGAGGCGCCGCCAAATGTGACACTGACGGCCGGGTCCCAGTCGCCCGCGGTCCATTCGAAGTTTGTGGAATTGAAGCTCATGGATCCCGCAAGCTCGCCGCCCAGCTGCAGGAACGAGCTGATCGTCGCCGTCCCGGCGACCGACAGCGTGCCGCCGGTCAACTCGTAGAGGCCGGGGCCCTGGAGGCTGGAGCCGCTGCCTACCGTGAAAGTGCCTCCGCTGAACTGCGCCACGGCCCCCGTTGCCGTCGACATCGATCCGGGCGACGTGATTGTCCCGCCGCTCTGGAAGTTGAGAACTCCGGCCTGGACGCTGACGGCTCCAAAATCTGCGAAAGGCAGGGCGACGTCGGTTTCGCCCGGCGCTGTCTTGTTGTACGTCGCCCCCAGTCCGTTCGTAAAGATCGCCGGCCCGCCCCACGGGTTGTTGATGGAGTTGGACGCCGAGTCGTTGAAGGTCCCGTTGTTGGTGAACGAGCCGCCGTTGCCGGTTCGGATCTGCCCGCCGGTCCAGTCTACCACGCCACCGTTGACCAGCGCGCTGTCATAGAAGTCGTGATAGTTGGAGGTGCCAATTGTGAACGTGCTCGACGGGCCGAACGCGATGCTCGTCGTGCCTGCCGAATTCATGTCGCCGCCCGCCCAGCTCATGGTGCCCAAAAAAGTCGGGGTGCCGCTGATCTCGCCGCCGGCGAAGATCACGTTCGAAATAGCCACGGTGCCGCTGGCTGCGAATATGCCCCCGGTGAGTTGAATTGTCCCGCCCGTTGCGCTCAGGGACGAGCCGCCGTTCAGCGTGCCCCCGGTGTCCAGATTGAGCGTGCCACCGGTGACGTTGACCGCGCCCGAGTTGACGAACGGGATCTGGAAATCCGTCGTCCCAGCCGTCTTATTATAGGTGCCTCCCAGGGCGTTGGTGAACGTGGCCGCGCCGCCCCAGGGATTGTTGACGGACGAGGAGGCCGAGTCCGTGAAGGATCCATTGTTGGTGAAGGAGCCGCCGTTTCCCGTGCGCAGCGTTCCCGCTGACCACGACACGGCTCCGCCGTTGTTGATCATTGCTCCGTAAAAGTCGAGGGAGCCTGCGCTGCTAAGGTGCAGGTCAGCCCCACTCAGTATCGTCAGCGTTCCTAGGCTATTCAGGTTTCCGCCGGTCCAGGCCGATCCGCTTCCGGCGATTGAAAGACTGCCTTCTCCGGTGATTGCGCCGCCCGAGAGACTGAGGACGCCGGCCGATTCGACGTCGGACACGGTAATAGTGAACGAACCAATGTTCACGGTGTCCGACGACCCAGGCACGAGGCTCGGGATGTTCCAGGTCCCGGCCACCGAGTTCCAGTTACCCGACGAGCTGTCTGAGAATGTGGTCTGCGCCGCGGAGGGGAGCGGAAGGAGAAGGGCAACCAGAAGGGATGCGGAAGCCCACGGCCAAAGTGATGGCGCAAATTGGGCTGATGCCGGATTGAACATGGTCGTGGGCTGCCAGGCGCAAGCGGACCAGTAAATCAACTAATTGCCTGCAACACGCAGGCTAATGGCAGTAGTTGCTTCCGTGAAGAACTATTTGCAAATCAATTCCAAAACCCATGCCCGCCAATTCCATAAGCGTCATTTTTGATAGATCCAAATGCGGGCTGACCAAAAGCGTGTCTCCCTAGACGACATTCCCTGACAAAGTGTTAGGCAACGCCGGGACATCCCGGTATGCGGCGTGCACATTTGCTTCTGCGCGCTTCGGAGTTAGCCCGTTTCGCCTGCGCCTCCGAGCGGCTTTGCCGCCACCATCCGGCACACGGGCAACCCCAATAGGCGGAGCTGCCGAGCACAGTTTCAGTCCCGCAGCCAGTAGTACAGCGACGTGGCCAGGAACGCGAAGGTCACCGTGGGCCCGATCACCCAGAGCGGGCTGAACGGCATCGAGTAGTGGTTGACGATCCAGACGACGGCGAAGCACTTGACGACAATCAGGCCCCAGCAGAAGTAGATGATGGTCTCGACCCGCCTGCGGTGAAGCGACTCGCGCTCCTCCTCGGTGAGGCCCGCCTCGCTGTCGAGGTGCAGGCCATGGCGGATAAGGGCGCGCATCCTCAGGTGTCGTGTTCGTTCGGCATTCATGTAGCGCCTCCTTTGTGCTTGGGTTTCAGGGCTCCGGCTTGTTGAGCGGTAGGGTAGTGCGGCTGGGCCCGTCCTGCTCCGCATCGGTTGGCAATCGACGCGCATAAATTGGCCGCGCCCCGGGCCGGCGCCACGTTGACTTCCCCTCTCCCGCAAAGGATGGTCTCCCTCCGAAACCCGCCGTGGACAAAGCAATGCCTGCACCCGTGCCCGCAAGTGTCCGTGTTCGCGACCTGGCGAGGCGCTACGGCGCCGTGGGGGCCCTTCGCGGCATCAGCTTCGAGGTCGGCGCCGGCGAGATCTTCGGGCTGCTCGGACCGAACGGGGCCGGAAAGACCACGGCCCCCGAATGCGTGCTGGGCCTTCGCAGGCCCGATTCCGGCTCGATCTCGGTCGCGGGGACCGACGTTCTTGCGAGGCCGGGGGACGCCAAGCGGATCACCGGCGCCCTGATCCAGGCGGCCGCGCTCCAGGACCGGATCACCCCGCGCAGGGCGCTCCTCTTCGCCACTAAATTCCTGGGAAGGCTGCGCGGGAAGCTGAAGGACTGACCGGGCGGGGCGGGAGCCCAGGCCTATCTCGCGTGGACGCCCAGGTAGTTGCCGTAGCCGACGGTCAGCGTGGAAAGGATGAGGATCGCGATGCCGGCGCCTATAAGGATGTGCGTCCTCCCGCTGGCCCCCTTCCATTCATGCAGGATCCAGCCCCACATCGTGCTGAATATGATGATGCTGGCCATGTGCAGCGTCCACGAGGAGAAGCGGAACGCGCCCATCTGGGTCTCCCCCATGGTGTAGAAGAAGAACTGCATGTACCAGGTTGTGCCGGCCAGCGCGCAGAAGAACAGGTTTGAGAGGACGGGGATCCGGAGGTCGGGGGACGCAGCGCCCGCCGGGCCCGGCTCGGGCCGGAGCGCCCTGCTCGCGTACTGGTAGCCCGTCCCGTTGCGCAGGTTGAGGGCTACGCACCAGATCAGGTTCGTCGTGAACCCCCCGAGGAGGACGACGACCAGCTTGGGCAGGCCCGTCCATATCTCCCTGGTGCCGGCCGCGGCCGAAAGCTCCGAGATCGGGGCGCCGGCGTTGAGGCCGTACGCGAAGCACGAGCTCATTATCCCCGAGAACACCGCGACCACCATGCCCTTTGAGAAATTGAACTCCTTTATCGCGGCCTTCTTCTGCTCCGCGGGCATCTCCCGCTCCTTTGAGAGCCCTGCCAGGGCCGCGATGGCGATGCCGGTGAGGCAGACGCCGACCCCCAGCAGAATGATCTTGCCCGACGTGCTGCCGGCGATCGCCACGAGCTGGCCCCTGAAGATCGGCGGCACAAGCGTGCCGAATGCGGCGCAGAAGCCGAGGGCCACCCCCATGCCGAGCGACATGCCCAGGTAGCGCATCGTCAGCCCGAAGGTCAGGCCGCCGACGCCCCACAACGCCCCGAAAAGCCAGGTATAGAACAGGGTCCGCCCGGGCGTGCGGCCGAGTACCCCCACTAGGTCGTTGGTCATCGCCAGCCCGAGCACCCACGGCGCGATGATCCAGCTGAAGAACCCTCCGACGAGCCAGTAGGTCTCCCACGCCCAGTTCCTCACCCGGCGGTAGGGCACGTAGAAGCTGCCGGAGGCAAGGCCGCCGAGCCAGTGAAAGACGACGCCGAGAAAGGGGTTGGGGTTCATTTTTGGGAAGCGGGTGGGGCGGATGCGGGCCTGCCGGGTTCAGGTGCGCCTGCGGCGCCAATGGTCGGGGGACTGCCCGAACTCCTTCTTGAAGGCGGCCGAGAGGTGGTAGGGGGACGCGAACCCGAGGCGCTCGGATATCGCCTGGAGGCTGTCGCCCGAGCCGCCGATCATCCGGCGGGCCTTCTCAAGGCGCAGCCGGCGCACGTACTGGTAGGGCGCGAGCCCCGTGTGCCGCTTGAACTCCCGCCGGAAGTAGGAGTAGGCCACGCCGAGCTCGCGCGCCAGCCCGGGAATGGCGGGGGGGTTGTCGACGGAATCCATGAGCATCTGCTCCGCCCGGGCGACGAAGCCCGTTATGGGACGGGGCGGCTCGCTCAGGCGCGGGGCCTCGACCACGAGCGAGAGCGCCTGGAGGGCGAGGGCCGCGGCCTCGGGATCGAAGCCCGCGTTCGGCCCGCGCAGGCGCTCGCCGATGGCGTCCATGAGCGCCGCGAGCTCGCGGGCCCTGCGCATCGTGACGACGGCGCGGGCTGGGCCGATGACGCCTTTGGCGCAGAGGGCCTCGGGTATCGGCCCCTGGACCTCGATCCACGCCTCGGTCCAGCCCGTCCCCGGATCCGGCGCGTAGCGGTGCCACACGCCCGGCAGAACGACAAGGGCGCTTGCGGCGGCGACCTCGACCAGGCCCGTCGCGCGGGACTCGAACACGCCCCGGCCCTCCGAGATCAGCACGATCTGGCAGGCGCCGAGCACCCGCCCGTTCTCCCAGCTGAAATGGTGGTCGGGGGGATGCCCGGGCGGCGGGTAGGGGGACCCCGCGGGGCACGCCTGCCTTCCGCAGCCGGTCACGGCCATTCCCCACGCCTGCGACTCCGGCGGGAGGACGAGGTACCTGCGGTAATCGGAATGGCCGCGCATGCAGGGTCAGATTATGAATGCTAAAGGTCAGTCCCGGCATTCCAAGTCAAGTTTCAATGGGATATAATGCCATTTTCATCCCCAACGGCCCCTCTCCGGAAGTGTCAGAAACTGCATTGAGCTTCGCCCGCATACCCGCCATCCTCCCGCCGTGAACCCTACCTCCTACCGCTCCGCCGCCGAGGTGTACGCCGCCCTGGGCGTCGATGCCGACGCAGCGCTGGCGACCCTGGCCGCCACCCCCATCTCGCTCCAATGCTGGCAGGGGGACGACGTCGGGGGCTTCGAGAGGCCCGGTGCGACGCTCGGCGGGGGCGGCATCCAGGTCACCGGCCGGTATCCGGGGAAGGCGCGGACCCTCGAAGAGCTGCGCTCCGACCTGGACCAGGCCCTCCGGCTCATCCCGGGGCGCCACCGCGTCAACCTTCACGCCATCTACGGGGACTTCGCGGGCAGGAAGGTGGAGCGCAACGAGATCGGACCCGAGCATTTCTCGGGGTGGATCGACTGGGCGAGGACGCGGGGCCTCGGGCTCGATTTCAACCCGACCTTCTTCTCCCATCCGCTCGCCGACGATGGCTTCACCCTGTCGCACCGCGACCCGTCGGTGCGCCGGTTCTGGATCGAGCACGCCGCCGCCTGCCGCCGGGTGGGTGCCGCGATGGGCCGCGCGCTCGGGAAGGCCGCGGTCACCAACCTTTGGATTCCGGACGGCAGCAAGGAGGCGCCGGCCGACCGCAAGGGGCCGCGCGAGCGCCTTGCGGAGTCGCTCGACGCCGTCTTCAGGGAGCCGATCGATCCCAGGCACCAGCAGGACGCCCTCGAGAGCAAGCTCTTCGGCATTGGCTCGGAGAGCTACGTGGTCGGCTCGCACGAGTTCTACCTCGGCTACGCCGTCATGTACCAGAAGCTGATCTGCCTCGACATGGGCCATTTCCATCCGACCGAGTCCGTCGCCGACAAGGTCAGCTCGGTGCTGCAGTTCGTGCCCGGGCTCCTGCTTCACCTCAGCCGCGGCGTCCGCTGGGACAGCGACCACGTCGTCCTCTTTGACGACCCGACCCGGGCGGTTCTCGAGGAGGTCGTCCGAGGCGGATTCCTCGGGCGCACCCACGTCGGCCTCGATTACTTTGACGGCAGCATCAACCGGGTGGCGTCGTGGGTCATCGGCTGCCGGAATGCGCTCAAGTGCCTGCTGGCCGCGCTGCTCGAGCCGGCGGCGGAGCTGAGGCGCCTTGAGGGCGCGGGCGACTACACGGCGCGCCTCGCGCTGATCGAGGAGGGGAAGACGCTCCCGCTGGGGGCCGTGTGGGACGAGTATTGCCGGCGCCAGGAGGCCCCGGCCGACCGGGCCTGGTATCCCGAGCTCAGCCGCTATGAGAAGGACGTGCTGGGGACCCGCAGCTGATTTTCCCATGAAGAGCACCTTCCGGCACGTGAGCTACCTCTGGGACGACGCCAAGGCGGCGTCCCTCGACCCGATCGAGCGCCTGGTCTACCGCTCCAATCTCCTCGGCAGCGACCCGCGCGTCACGAACACGGGCGGGGGCAACACGTCTTCGAAGCTCGGCGGGAGGGACCCGCTCACCGGCAAGCAGGTCGAGGTGCTCTGGGTCAAGGGCTCGGGCGGGGACCTGCGCACGAGCAAGAGGGAGAACTTCTCGTCCCTTTGCCAGGACAGCCTGATGGGCCTCAGGCGCGCGTACCTGGCGCGCGCCGACCGGGGCCTCAAGTCGCGCGCCGAGGACGAGATGGTGGGGATGTACGCGCACGCGACGTACAACCTCAACCCGCGCGCGCCCTCCATCGACACGCCCCTGCACTCGTTCCTTCCCGGCAGGCACGTCGACCACATGCATCCCAACGCCATCATCGCGATCGCCGCGTCGGCCGAGGCCGAGCGCCTCACGCGCGAGATCTTCGGGGACGAGATGGCCTATGTCCCGTGGATGCGCCCGGGATTCGAGCTGGGGCTGGCGATGCAGGACATGGTCGGGACCAGGCCGAAGCTGCGGGCCATCATGATGGGCCAGCACGGATTCATCTCCTGGGCCGACGAGGACAAGGAATGCTACACCGCGACGCTCGGCTTCATCGAGAAGGCGGCCGCCCACATCGAGGCGGCCTACCTGAGGAAGGGCGGCGACAGGGCCGCCTTCGGAGGGGCGAAGCACGCCGCCCTCGGCGAGGCGGAATGCCGGGCTGTCCTTTCGGAGGTCCTGCCCTGGCTCCGGGGCCAGGTGTCGGCCGAGAAGCGGCTCATCGCGACCGTGCAGGGCGGGGAGCCGGTGCTGCGCTTCGTGAATTCCGCGGACGCCGCGCGCCTGGCGGAGCTTGGCACGTCGTGCCCCGACCACTTCCTCAGGACCAAGATCAAGCCCCTGTACGTCGACTGGGACCCGAGGGGCGGGGACGTGGGCGCCCTGAAGGCGGCGCTGGGCGCCGGCCTCGAGCAGTACCGCAAGGACTATGCGGCGTACTACGCGAGATGCGCGCGCGCCGACTCGCCGGCGATGCGCGACCCGAACCCCACGGTGGTCCTCATCCCCGGCATCGGCCTCGTCGCGTGGGGCAGGGACAAGTCCGAGTCGCGCGTGACCGCCGAGTTCTACACGGCGGCCGTCGAGGTCATGCGGGGCGCGGAGGCGATGGGCCGGTACGTGGCGCTGCCCCAGCAGGAGGCGTTCGACATCGAGTACTGGCTGCTCGAGGAGGCGAAGCTCAGGCGGATGCCGCCCGAGAGGGAGCTTGCGAGGCAGGTGGTGGTCGTCGTCGGGGCGGGCTCCGGCATCGGGCGCGAGACGGCCCACCGGCTCTCGAGGGAGGGGGCCCACGTGGCCTGCGCCGACCTGAGCGAGGAGGCGGCCGTCGCGACGGCGAAGGAGATCACGGACCGGCAGGGGGCTGGAATCGGCGTCGCGGGCGCGGGCCTCTCGGCGTGCGGGCCGGCGGTGGGCCTCGGCGTCGACATCACCGACCGCGCAAGCATCCGGCGGATGCTGGACCAGGTCGCGTTCGCCTATGGGGGCTTTGACTCGATCTGCGTCACGGCCGGCGTGTTCGCGCCGAGCGACACCACGGGGCACATCCCGGACGACAAGTGGCCGCTCAACTTCAGCGTGAACGTCACCGGGAGCTACCTCGTGGCCGACGAGGCCGCGAAGACCTGGAGGCTGCAGGGCCTGCCCGGCAGCCTGGTGCTGACCACCTCGGCGAACGCGGTCGTGGCCAAGAGGGGCTCCCTCGCCTACGACACCTCCAAAGCCGCCGCCAGCCACCTCGTGCGCGAGCTCGCGATCGAGCTCGCCCCGCTCGTGCGCGTGAACGGCGTCGCCCCGGCCACGGTCGTCCAGGGCAGCGCCATGTTTCCGCGGGAGCGGGTCATCGGCTCCCTCGCCAAGTACAATCTCCGCTACGCGGACGACGAGCCCACCGAGGCCCTCGTGGCGCGGCTCGCGCAGTTCTACGCGGACCGGACGCTCACCAAGGCGCCGATCACGACCGCCGACCAGGCCGAGGCCTACTTCCTCCTGGTGGGCCGGCGCCTCGGCAGGACGACCGGACAGATCATCGCGGTCGACGGCGGCCTGCCCGAGGCGTTCCTCCGCTGATATGAAGCCGGTGGCGTGCGCCGCAGTCGACCTGGGAGCGACCAGCGGGCGCGTGATCGTCGGCGAATGGGGCCGCGCGGGCCTTGCGCTCAGGGAGGTGCACCGGTTCGCGAACGGGTTCCGCTCCATGGCCGGGCACGAGTACTGGGACATTCCGCGCCTCTGGGGCGACGTGTGCGCGGGCCTGGTCAAGGCCAGGAGGCTGTATCCGCGGCTCGCGTCGGTGGGTGTCGACGGCTGGGCGGTCGACCATGTGCTGGTGGACGGGAGGGGCCGGCCGGTCTTTCCGGTCCACGCCTACCGCGACACGAGGACGGCCGCGGCATCCCGGGAGCTGGGGCGCCGGGGGATCGGCCGGGTGTACTCGCTCACGGGGATCCCGAACTACCCGTACAACACGAGCCTCCAGCTCCAGGAGACGCTCCGCGCGTGCCCCGCGGTCGCGAAGGCCGCGTCGCGCTGCCTGTTCATAGCCGACTACTTCAATTTCCTCCTCTCGGGCCGGATGGAGAACGAGTTCTCGGTCTCAAGCCACTCCCAGCTGATCGACGTCCACGGCACAGGCTGGTCCCGGGGCGCCCTGGACTTCTTCGGGATACCCCGCTCGTGGTTCGCCAGGCCCGCGCTCTCCCCGCGGCGGCTCGGCCGGGTGACGGGGGTCCCGGAGCTGCGCGGTGTGGCTTCGGTCCTCGTCCCCGGCCACGACACGGCGTGCGCGTTCGCGGCGATGCCGGCCGCACCCGACGGCTCGGACCTCTACCTCAGCTCGGGCACGTGGTCCCTCATGGGCTTCGAGAGCGCCGTGCCGCTCCTCGGCCCCGGCGCCCTCGAGGCCCGGGTCTCGAACGAGCGCATGGGCGACGGCAGGCACAGGCCCCTCAAGAGCTGCCTCGGCCTCTGGCTGCTGGAGAGGATCGTGCCCGAATTCAGCTCGAGGCCCGAAACGCCCGGGGCCTGGAGGAGGCTGATCGCCGCGGCGGCCCTGGCGCGGGCCCCGGCCAGGCTCCTGGACCTTTCCGATCCGGGCCTCTTCAATCCACGCTCCATGCGCTCGGCGATCGACCGGCACCTCGAGAGGCGGGGGGGCCGCCCTCCCCGGGACCTCGCGGGCTACGCGAGGCTCGTCTGCGCGTCGCTTGCCAGGGGCCACGCCGACGCCGCACGGGTGCTCGAGCGCCTCTCCGGAAGGTCGTTCAGGCGCATCATCATCGTGGGCGGGGGCTCGCAGAACCGCCTGCTCTGCCAGGCGACCGCCGACGCCTCGGGGGTGCCCGTGGCGTCGTTCTCCCTCGAGGGGGCGGCGGTGGGAAACATCGCGGCGCAGCTCGTGGCCCTTGGGGCGGTGAAGGATCACGCCGAGTTCCGCGCCGCCCATTCCCGGCAGCTCGCGGCGACCGAGTTCACGCCGAACCGGGACGGCCCCTAGCGCCCCCGCGGCGCGCCGGCCCGCTCACTCCCAGTCGAGCACCAGCAGCGAGACGGCCTGGCGCGGGAGCGAGAAGCGGAGCGTGGCGCCGGCGTCCGCCACCCCCGTGGGGGTCGCGTCCGCGAGGAGGCCCAATTCGCCCGCCTTCTTCATCGCCGCGTACTGGGACCCGTCGGGCTCGGCGGGCGAGCCGAGCCGCCTCCACTCGGCGTACGCGTTGCTGTGGGCCTCGTCGATCCGGTAGTGGGTGAGGCGCGCCGACCCTGCGCGCAGGGGCAGGTTGCCGAGCGCCAGCTCCACGCGGGCGTCGGGTCCCGGGACGTCGTCGTCGTGATAGTGCCAGACAAGAACGCACAGCCGCTTTCCGTCCAGGCTCGCCAGGGCCGCGACGTCGGGGGCCCCCCGCACGCCGCCGGCGACGATCGCTTCCAGGGGCACCTCCTGCGAGCTCCTCGCCTCGACCCGCCGGCCGCCCATCCGGCCGAGCATCCTGAAGAGGTTCAGCACCGGCAGGTCGATGCCGTTGCTCGCCAGGACGCGCTGCCCCGCGAAGTACGGCTGGTCCTCGAACTCGAAGGCCCACGTGAGGGCGCCCTCGAGGTTCACGCCGTGCCTGTCGGCGAGCGCGTACTCGCGCGCGAGGCTCGCGGCGGTGTAGCTCGGGTACATCGTGCCCGTGCGGTAGCCGAGCTGCGGCCCGAGGCAGGCCGCGCAGCCGTCGGGATCGGACTCGCCGATCACGATCGGCTTCTGCCTGAGCTCCGGCACGGCGGCGATCAACGCAAACCCCCTGTCGATCTCTCCGAGCTGGGCGGAGATGCCAAGGCGCACGTGGCCGTCCACGAACGACGGGGAGCCCTTGGCATGGAACGACAGGAAGTCGGTCGGCGTGCCCGAAAGGCCCGTCGCGTAGTTCCTGCCGCGCGCGCAGTGGGCGAGGAAACCCTGCATGAAGCTCCCCCCGCTCCCCGCGACGTCGGGCCCGCCCACGCGCGCCGTCGGAAGGGCGCGCCGGACCGCGTCGACGGCAAAGTCGTGGAGCCTGAAGAACTCCTCGGGCGTCCCGTGCCAGTACGCGGCTCCGTTCGGCTCGTTCCAGACCTCCCAGAACCACGTCTCGACCTCGGCCCTGCCATAGCGCTCCACGCAGTGCCGCGCCCACTGGTAGACCAGCTCCGCCCACCTGGCGTAGTCGGTCGGCGGATAGGACCAGCCCGTCCCTATCACGTCGTATTTCAGGCCCGGCCTCCATTCGTGCTGGTAGGGCAGCGGCCTGGTGGAGAGGGCCTGCGGCATGAAGCCGATCTGGGCGTACGGGCGGACGCCGCGGGCGCGGTAGGTGTCGAAGATCCCGTCTAGGATGGTCCAGTCGTAGACGGGCTTCCCGGAGCGGTCCTCGGTGTAGGCGTTCGTGCTGCCCCACTTGAAGGCGGGGGTGCCGTCGCCCGTGCACAGCAGGTTGTGGGCGCGGAAATAGACGCCCTGGGGCCTGAGCTCGCCGAGCTCGGCGAGGAGCCTCCTGCCGTCCTTCATCGTGGCGTAGTTCGGCTCGTCCGCCCCGAAGAAGCGCCAGATGGGCGTCATCTCCCCCATGGGCCGCGAGGCGTCGACGCGTATCGTGACGGGGAACGGCGCCGCTGCGGGCGCGGCCGGCCCGGCCCGCGCGGCGAGGGCTGGCAGGAGGCCGAGCAGGGCGGCAAGCGCAACGTGGCCGGGCTTCATCGGTGCAAACGGGGTGGAATCCGGCCGGTATCCGGGCGGCGGCCTCCCTCTTACAGGGAGGGGCGGGCGACACGACGCTCCGCGTACTTGACCGTTAGGTGGAAGTGGCGATCCTGTGGTTCGCAGCCGAACGCCTATGCCGCGCCCCACGCTCAACGACATCGCCCGGGCCATGGGCTACTCGAAGAACACGATCTCCCTCGGGCTGCGGGGGAGCCCTCAGATCCCGGCCCCGACCCGCGAACGCATCCGGGCGACCGCGGAGCGCCTGGGCTATCGGCCCAATGCGGTCGTCTCCCAGCTGATGGCGCAGCTGCGGTCGGCCCGCACGAGCCGGCTGCAGGCGACGCTCGCCCTCGTCAACGCGAACCTCGACCGCCAGGCCTTCAAGAGCCACCCGACGATTCCCATCTATGTCGAGGGATGCGAGAGCCGCGCGGCGAGCCTCGGCTATGATTTCGACAGGTTCTGGATGCATGACCCGGACCTGACGGCGGAGCGGTGGCTGCGGATCCTCTCCGCGAGGGGCATCAAGGGCGTCGTCCTGGTGGGCCTCATGGACACGAACCACCTGCCGGCGCACCTCGCGCCCGTCTGGGAGAGGCTGCCCACGGTTGTCACGGGCGTGCGGACACGCGACCCGGCCCTGTCGTACTGCTGCGTGGACCACTACAATCTCGCCCTGATCGCCTTCGAGCGCGCCCGGGCGCTCGGCTACCAGCGCCCGGGCCTCGTGCTCGACGACGTGATCGACGCCCTTGTGGAGCGCCGGTTCTCGGCGGGCTACGTCACGGGGCAGCGCGCGCTGGCCAGGGCGCAGCAGATCCCCGTCTTCGGCGACGTGAACGGGCCCCGCCGGGCCGACGCGTTCCGCGCCTGGCTGGACCGGCACAGGCCGGATGTCGTGTTCACGCTCTACAATAGCGTCATCGGCTGGCTCAAGGCGGCAGGCAGGCGGATACCCGACGACGTCGGGGTCATCCAGCTCGAGTGGAGGGCTTCGCGGCCGGAGATCGCGGGGATGAACCAGCACAACCGCGTGACCGGGGAGGCGGCGGTCGACATGGTGGTGAGCCAGATCCACCAGAACGAGTCCGGCGTCCCGGAGTTCCCGCGCGCGACCCTCATAGGCGCGACGTGGGTGGACGGGGCGTCCGTGCGCGGGGCCGAGGAGCCGAGGCCCCAGTCCCCGCGCAGGGGGGCGGGGGCCTAGAGCTCGAGCACGACCACCGACATCGGCGGAAGGACGACCGTCAGCCCGCCGCCGGAGACGGCCGCGCCGCTGAAGGCGGCGGGCTCGACGACGTGGGGCGAGTCAAAGGTGTTGTGCGAGGTCATCGACGGGGCGGTGAGCACGCGGCCGCGGACGCTCCCCGGCGCGGCGCCGACGACCGAGCATGCCACCGTCACGGGACCGTCGGGGTTCGTGTTGACGAGCGAGAGGTGGATGCGGCCCGACCCGTCGCGCGAGGCCGAGGCGCTCACCTCGGGAATCTTCTCCTTGGACGAGGCCAGGTCGGGGGTCTTCAGTTCGATCGGGATGGAGGTCGCGCCCTGGTGCACGTTGAGCATCTCGAAGACATGGTACGTCGGGGTGAGGACGATCCTGTCCTTGTCGGTGAGGATCATCGCCTGGAGGACGTTCACCATCTGCGCGATGTTGGCCATGACGACCCGGTCGGCGTGCGCCTGGAAGATGTGCAGGTTCAGGGCCGCAAGCAGCGCATCGCGCAGGGAGTTCTGCTGGTAGAGGAAACCGGGGTTCGTGCCGGGCTCGACGTCGGTCCAGACGCCCCATTCGTCGACGGCCAGGCCGACCCGCTTCTTCGGGTCGTACTTGTCCATGATCGCCGAGTGCTTGGTGACGAGCTCCTCCATGCGCAGCGTGTTGGCGAGCGTCTTGAAGTAGGCGTCCCGGCCGAAGTCCGTGGCGGAGCCCTTGCTGCCCTCCCAGCTGCCGCTCGGGAGCGTGTAGTAGTGCAGCGACAGCCCGTCCATCTGGCGGCTGGCGATCCGCATCACCGTGTCGGTCCACTCGTAGTCGAGCCCGTTTGACCCGCAGGCGACCCGGTAGATCCTGTTCTCGGGGCCCGGCTCGTAGTCCTTTATGAACGTGTTGTAGCGCCTGAAGTTGTCGGCGTAGTACTCGGGACCCATCGATCCGCCGCATCCCCAGCTCTCGTTGCCGACGGCGATGTAGCGGACCTTCCACGGCTTGTCCCGGCCGTTTGCGCGGCGCAGGTTCGCCATCGGCGAGTCGGCGTCGGAGGTCATGTACTCGACCCATTCCATCGCCTCCTGGACCGTGCCGCTGCCGACGTTGACGCAGACGTACGGCTCGATCCCCAGCATCTCGCACATGTCGAGAAACTCGTTCGTGCCGAAGTGGTTGTCCTCCACGACTCCGCCCCAGTGGGAGTTGTACATCGAGGGCCGCTTCTCCCGCGGCCCGATCCCGTCCTTCCAGTGGTACTCGTCCGCGAAGCAGCCGCCGGGCCAGCGCAGGATCGGGACGCGCAGCTTCCGCAGCGCGTCGAGGACGGCGTTGTTGTAGCCGCGCGTGTTCGGGATCGGCGAGTCGGGTCCGACCCAGATGCCCCCGTAGATGCAGTGGCCCAGGTGCTCGGAGAACTGGCCGTAGATGTTGCGGTTGATGACGGGGCCGGACTGGTCCGCGTGGAGGGTGAGCTGGGCGTCGGGGCCCGCAGCGGACAGGGACGGGGCGGCGAGGGCGGCGAGGATCGCGGCCAGGCGGACGAGGGGTGGGGTCATGGCTGAAGTGATAGGGGGGGGCTAGGCGGAAACGATTCTGCCGTTACTTGACAGTCATATGGGGAGGGCGCGCAGGCCCTGGGCGGACGGGCGTCCCGGGTGGCGTCAGACCTCGATCATCGCCTTCACCACACCGGTCCCGGGAAGGACCCATTTGGGAAAGGCATCGGGGACGCCATCGAGCGGGGCGCGGTGGGTTATCCACGGAGCCGTGTCGATCCTTCGGGCCTCGACGAGCCGGATGATCCGCGTGAAGTCCTCGGGCAGGGCGTTCCTGCTGCCCATCAGCGTCAGCTCCCTCCGGTGGAAGCCGGGGTCGCCGAACGTGACGTCGCCCTGGAAGAGCCCGACGAAGACCATCCGCCCTCCATGCGCCGGATAGTCGAAGGCCGCCTCCATGGACTGCGCGCTCCCGGTGGCGTCGAGGACAACCGTCGGGAGGTCGCCGCCCGTGATGCGCCGCAGCGCGGCCAGGGGATTCGCCTCCGCGGCGCCGACCACGTGCGCCACACCGAGCTGCCTCCTGCAGAATTCGAGGCGGGAGGCGTTCACGTCCAGGACGATGACCTGCGCGCCGGCCTCCATCGCGAACTGCACGACGGACAGGCCGATCGGGCCGGCGCCGATCACGAGCGCGAACTCGCCCCCCTTCAGCGCGGCGCGCTCGACCGCGTGGCAGCCGATGCCAAGGGTCTCGACGAGGGCGAGCTGGTCAAAGGTCAGCGAGGCGGAGGGGTGCAGCTTGCGCGCCGGCACGGTCATCTGCTCGCGCATGCCGCCGTCGCAGTGGACGCCCAGCACGCGCAGCTCGGAGCAGCAGTTCGGCTTTCCGCTCCGGCAGGCGAGGCACGCCTGGCAATTCAGGTAGGGCTCGACCGCGCACCGGTCGCCCGGCTTCACGCGGGTGACGCCGGGCCCCACCGCCAGCACTTCGACCCCGAGCTCGTGGCCCAGGATGCGGGGGTACGTGAAGAACGGCTGGCTGCCTCCGTACGCGTGGATGTCGGTGCCGCACACGCCGACCCGGTGGATGCGCACGAGCGCCTCGCCGGGCGCGGGCGCTTCCGGCGCCGGGGCGTCCATGGACGCCAGGACGCCAGGCTGTTCCAATCGGATTGCCTTCATGGCGGGTGCGGGCGACCGCCATCCTTGGCCCCGGCCCGCGCACCAAGGAAAGGTGACCCTGTTCGCCCTGTGCGCGGCGCGGCGGCCGGTTGAATTTGCATGGACAATCCGGAGAACCCTGCGTTGTCATGGGCCCACATGCAACAGCAGGAAAACAAACTCGTCACGCCCGCCAGCCTCGCGGTGGACGCCGTCCTTGTCGTCATTTTCTTCGTCTTCATGTACAGCGTGGTGTCCACGCACGTGCCCTCCAGGGACCACAGGATGATCCTGCTCTGGGGCGGCCTGGGCTCGGCGTGCCTGACGCTCGTGTTCTGGCTCGCCCTGCAGATGCTCCGGGTCGTCGTCCGGGCGCAGCGCGCGGCCAAAGACGCGGGCTGACCCGGCGTCAGGCCGGGCTCCGCCTGAACGGGGCGCAGAAGAAGCCGTCGCCGTTGTGCGACTGGGGCAGGAGAGTCCTGCCGGGAGCCTGCGCCGCGTAGGCCGGGTTGCCCCCGAGGAAAGCCGCGGCCACGGCCTCGTTCTCCGAGGCGCATAGGGAGCAGGTCGCGTAGACGAGAAGGCCCCCCGGCCTCACCCGCGGCGCGCTTTCGTCGAGGAGCCGCCGCTGGAGCTCCGACGCCCTGCGCACATCGCCCGCGGAGGTGACCCATTTCAGGTGGGGGGCCCGCCGCCAGGTGCCGGACCCGGAGCAGGGAGCGTCGAGCAGCACTCCGTCGTAGCCGCCCCGGGGATCGGCGCCGGGCCCCACTTGGATCCGGCCCGCCACGCCGGCGCGCGCGGCCCGGAGCTGAAGCTCCTCCAGCGCGGCGCTCCTGATGTCCCGGGCCGCGACGCGGCCCGCGGGGCCGAGGAGGGCGGCCAGCTGGAGCGTCTTGCCGCCGGAGCCCGCGCACGCGTCGAGCCAGCGGCCGCCGGGCACGACGCCGACGGACGCCAGGATCAGCTGCGAGCCGATGTCCTGGATCTCGACCCTTCCCGACGCATACGCCTCGGTCCTGGCGACGTCGGTGCCCGGCGGCAGCTCGACGGCATCCGGACGCAGCGCGCTCCGCCGCCACCTCCAGCCCAGCCTGTCGAACTCCCCGAGCACGGAAGCGGCGTCCCCGGTCTGGAGCCGCAGCCACAGGGGGGCCCTCGAGAGGAGCGCCTCGCGCAGGGGGGGCAGGAACGCGCCGGGGCACTCGGCGCGCAGCCATGCCGGGCTGAGGGCGTCGACGTCGGCGCCGAGGATCGAGGCCTTCTGGTCGGCGCCGGCGGGGCAGTCCGGAAGGCCGCTCGCGATCTCGGCGCGGAAGGGTGCCGACTCCGGCGAGTCCGCGGACAGCCAGGCGATTCGCCGCACGGCCTCGGCCGGGGCCGACTCGAGCAGCGGCTCGATCCAGGGGAGGTAGCGCACCGCCGTGTAGACGAGCTCCCGGTAGAGGCGCCGGTCGCGGGAGCCGAGACGGCGGTCCCCGCCGAGCAGCGCGTCGATCCTCGCCGGCAGGCCCGCGTCCCTCCTCCAGTGGGGGCGGACGCGCCCGAGGATTTCGAGAAGCGTACGCTGCTGGCTGCCTGCGCGGCTCACGGCTCGGGATGGGTGGCGCGGGCCCCGGTCAGAACCGGAGGAGGTTCAGGCCCACCTCCATGCCGAAATGGCCCTGCCCGTTGTTCGGCCCGGCCGAGAACACCACGGCGTACTCGAGGTTCCACGTGTTCGAGATCCTCTGGTTGACCCCGTAGTACTGGTTGATGAAGAGGTGGGTGCGCGCGTCGAAGTCGCAGCGCGTGAACACCTCGTAGACCTCGTTCAGCCGGGCCCGCAGCTCGAGATGGTACGTGTCGACGCCGACGATCGGATTGTACCCGAGGCCGGGCACGAAGAAGGTCCCGTACCTGTCCGACAGGAAGCCGACGCCGAAGCGGGCCATCCACACGTCCCCCTCGTGCACCGTCACGTCGCTGTCGATCGCGCGCTGCGCGGCCCTCCTCGTGGAGACCGTGTCCTCGACGCTCAGGTCGAGCCAGTGGGTGATCGTCGCGGTCAGGTCCGCATGCGTGTCCGAGAAGTCGGTCTGGCCGGGCGCCCGCTTGAAGCGGAAATCCTCGGCGAAGTCGACGGTGAGGAGATCGCGCGAGCCGTAGGTCTTGTCGCGGGTCTGCAGGGTGTTGTTCAGGCCGAGCCGCAGCACGTTCGCCGCCTGCAGCTGGTCGACCGCCCTCATGTCGCCGAGCTCCATGATCGGCAGGTAGTTGGTGAAGGTGCTCCGGTCGATCGGGGGAATCCAGGCCGCGGACTTGTCGGCGCCCGGAATGTAGCGGTAGCTGACGGTCGGGGTCACGAGGTGGCGCACGCCGTCGATGTGGAAGACGGAGTTCTCATAGTCGAAGACCGCGCTCATCTTCAGGTCCGCGTCAAATCCGAGCTCCCCGATGGCGCGGCCCGCGCCGCCCGCGTTCGGGGCCCCCTTCGTGTCCCAGTACTGCGTGTAGCGGCCGCCGGCCACCGGGGTGAAGTCGAAGATCCCCTTGTAGGTGAACGGCCGCGAGACTCCGACAAACGCGTCGAACCGGTCGCTGGCGAGGCGGGTTCCCCCGAGGGGCGGATCCTCGACCAGGTGGGCGATGCCGGAGTTGAAGCGCACGTAGATCCCGCCGCCGACGGCGGTCGGCAGGAGGTCGAACCGGATCTCGGGAAGCCTCTGCTGGACGGGATAGAACGAGTCGGGCTGGAACCGCGCGAACGCCGACGCAAGGAGATCGGGGCCGGTGTAGACCGCCTCGAGGGTGTTGTCCGGCTCCTGAACCGGGACGAACTCCTTCGAATGGAAGTCGCGAATGACCTCGGAGTCGGTCGACCAGTTGATGTCGCCGGTAAGCGCCAGGTCCGGGGTCACCTGCTGGCTGTGCTCCCAGTGCGCGTAGGCGCGGTTGGGCGGCACGGGTCTGCCGAGCAGGTCCGCGAACCTGCGCCCATAGTCGTAGATGTAGCCGGACCTCAGGGACCCGGCGGCCCTGTCGTCCCCGCTTGCGATGTCGTAGGTCGCCGCCGGCCCGATCATGAGGCCCCGGCTCGTGTAGATCCCAAGGTCGGGCCCGGCGCTTGCGCCGGGCGCTACGGGCGTGTTCAGGGTCGCGTCGGCCCACGCCCCGAGAGTCTTTCGGTAGCCCGCGGCGACGGTCACGTCCGAGAAGGCCCTCTCGTGCGACAGGTCCTGGCCCATGCGGTAGACCGGTAGCGGCCGGAAGGAGCCGACTCCCAAGTTCGCGCCGGCCAGCCTCAGGTAGTGGCCCGGGGACCAGATGAGCGTCTTGGCCCGCATGGTGGGCTGCCATGCGCCGGGCTCGCGGTAGGTGACCGTCGCGTCGTGGACCACGACCTCGGACCGGTTCCCCTCGGCCGAGAGACCCTCGACGAAATAGGGGAACCTGCCGATGCGCAGGTTTTTCGCGGTGAACTTGCCGGTGCCGCGGTTGATGCTGACGATGTCGGCCAGGAGGCGGTCGCCGAGCCGGTCGAGGACCACGTGGCCGCTCGCCACGGCGACCTGCGTCCTCTGGTTGAAGCGGATCTCGTCGGCGGTCAGCAGGAAGTCGGAGCCCGAGAGCCGCGCCTCGGGCCCGGCGACCGCGTCGCCGGTCAGGGTGTCGATGGAGATGGGCCCGTTGGCCGATAGGTCCGCCGGGGCTTCGGCGCGGGCCGCCGGGGAATACACGGCTGCAAGGGCGAGGATAAGGGCGAATCGGCGCATCACTCGGCCCGAGCAAATGCTCCGGGGCCCGCGCTAGCAAGCCTCTCAGCCGGGACCCGCGGCCCGCGCCTAATTGTCTCCGGAGCGCACTTTTGGCTTTTTAGACGGGCCCTCCGGCCCCATCGTGACGGGCCGCCATGCCCAGCAAACGACACAAACGCATGTCCAAGGCCGTGCGCGACATGGCGCCCCTGAGGTCGGAGGTTCGGGAGCTGGGCGCGGCGCTCGGCCGCGTCATCACCCAGATCGAGGGTCGCGGGACCTTCGACACGGTGGAGCTCCTCAGGAGGCTCGCCAAGGCCCGCCGGGCCGGCGAGGCCGACGCCGAGCGCCAGCTCGGCAGGGCGATCGCGGGGCTCGAGCCCGAGGCGGCGTTCAACCAGGCGATGGCCTTCACGCTCTATTTCGAGCTCGTGAACCTCGCCGAGGAGAACTTCCGGGTCACGCTCCTGAGGCGGCGCCGGGTGGCGCACGCCCTGGGCAGCGACGACGGGCGCCCCATACGCGAGTCGATCGACGCCGCGGTGACGGAGCTGAAGGCGGCGGGGGTGGAGCCGCCCGAGATGCAGCGGCTCGTGGACAGCCTCGGCATCGAGCTGGTCTTCACCGCGCATCCCACGGAGACGAAGCGCCGGACGCTCCTCGCCAAGCTCCGGCGCCTCTCGAGGATACTGCGGGCCCGCTCCCAGCCGGAGTCGACGCCGGACACCGCGGTCCTGGAGGCGGAGACGCTCGAGCGCGAGATCGCCGCCCTCTGGCTCACCGACCGCAGCCGCACGGTTCGCCCGGAGGTGAAGGACGAGGCCCGCACCGGGCTCTGGTATTTCGACAGGACGCTGATCGAGACCCTGCCCAGGCTCCAGGGGGACATGGAGCGCGCCCTCGCGCGCCACTATCCGGGCCTCCGCCCCCCCAGGCGGTGGCTCACGTTCGGCTCGTGGATCGGCGGCGACCGCGACGGCAATCCCGAGGTCACGACCTCGACGACGGCCGACGTCCTGCTCCTGCACCGCCGGCTGGCGATCGAGAAGCTGCGCGCGACGGCGACCGAGCTCGGCCGCGTGCTGACCGTGAGCGACAGGCGCGACACGGTCGTCCCGGCGCTCAAGCGCGGGCTGCGCGAGGACCTCCACCTCTCCAAGCACTTTGAGAAGATCGAGCGGAGGTACCCCCACGAGCCGTACCGCCTGCTCCTCGGCGTCCTCCAGGAGCGCCTCGAGCAGGCGCGGGACGAGCTCTTCGACGGGCGCATGCTCCTCGGCGGCGCCGTCGTCGGCTCCTGCCTGTCGCGCGCCACCGTCCGGGAGACCCTGGAGGCGATCAGGGCCGGCCTCCAGGCGGGCAGGGCGGGGATGCTGACGGGCGGGGACCTGGCGGCGATGGAGAACCAGTTTGAGGTCTTCGGGCTGCACACGGCGCGCCTCGACCTGCGGCAGCACTCGTCCCTGCACGAGGCGGCGGTGTCGGAGCTCCTCGGCCGGCCCGACTACCCGGGCCTGGGCGAGGACGAGAAGCTGCGGGTGTTGACCGGCGCGATCCCCGCGGCCGCCAAGCTCGACCCCGGCGCGGTTGCGCGCCTCCCCGACGCGACCCGCAACGTGATCGAGCCCCTCGTCCTCGCGGGCGACGCCCGCTCCGTCGTCGGCGCCGAGGCGCTTGGCATCTACGTCATCAGCATGACCGACGGGGTCTCCGACGTCCTGGAGGTCGAGCTCCTCCAGAGGCTCGCCGGGAGCTCCCTGCCGATCGCGCCCCTCTTCGAGACCCTGCAGGACCTCGAGCGCGCCCCGGTCGTGCTCCGGGACCTCTTTGCGCTGCCGGGGCGCAGGCCCCACCACCAGCACGTCATGCTGGGCTACTCGGACAGCAACAAGGACTGCGGCTACATCACCGCCAACTGGGCGCTCTACAAGGCCCAGGAGGCGATCGCGCGCGTGGGCCTGGAGGCCGGCGTGCCGCTCACGCTCTTCCACGGGCGCGGGGGCAGCATCGCGCGCGGCGGCGGCCCGGCCGCCAAGGCCATCCTCGCGCAGCCGGCGGGCCTTCGCGACGGCACGATCCGCGTGACCGAGCAGGGGGAGGTTCTCTCGACGCGGTACCACGACCCGGACCTCGCCCACCGGATACTCGAGCAGATGGCCTACGGGGTCATGCTCGGGATCCACGCGGCGACGAAGGAGGCGTCGGTGCCGCAGGAGTGGCGCGACGTCATGGAGGACATGAGCGGGGCCGGCTTCGAGGCCTACAGGGCGCTCGTCCACGACGACCCCGAGTTCCTTGTCTTCTGGCGCCAGGCGACGCCGATCGACGAGATAAGCAACCTGAAGCTCGGCTCCCGCCCGAGCTACAGGAGGGCGACCCAGGACGTCTCGGACCTGAGGGCCATACCGTGGGTCTTCTCCTGGATGCAGAGCCGGTTCAATTTCCCGGGATGGTTCGGCCTGGGCAGCGCGCTGAAGTCGGTGCTGCGCCGCGGGGCGAGGGACAGGGAGCGCCTGAGGGCGATGCACGCCGGCTGGCCGTTCTTCCAGACCCTGATCGACAACGCGCAGCTGACGATGCGCAAGGCGGACATGGGCATCGCGGCGCTCTACGCGGGGCTCGTCGAGGACCCGGGGATCCGCCGGC
This sequence comes from uncultured Opitutaceae bacterium, assembly GCA_964451965.1. GTDB lineage: Bacteria > Verrucomicrobiota > Verrucomicrobiia > Opitutales > Opitutaceae > Palsa-1447. The sequence continues at coordinate 27,443 of CAYVKH010000016.1, read as the reverse complement.
GCATGCTCTCCGTCCTGAACGCAGAGTTCGAGCGGACCGAGTCGGCGATCCTCTCGGTCACCGGGCAGAGGCGCCTCCTCGGCCGCGAGCCGGTGCTCCTCAGGTCGGTCGAGCTTCGCAACCCCTACATCGACCCGCTCAATTACATCCAGGTCGAGATGATGCGCCGCCTGCGCGGCGGGTCGCTTGCGCCGCGCGACGCCGACGCGGCGCGCGCCGTGGTGGAGCTCACGATCAACGGGATCAGCGGGGGCCTTAAGAACACGGGCTAGCGCCGCGCGGTTTTGAGTGGCGCGTCGTGCCCAACGGACGCAACATGGCCGCCCCCCCAAAAGGCCAAGCAGTGATACTCTCAAAGTCCGACCTCGGGGCGATCCTGAACGCCCGCCACGGCTCGCCCCATTCCGTCCTCGGAATGCACACGGGCGCCTACCGCCGCGGCCGCGGGCTCGTGGTGCGGGCCTTCCTGCGCGACGCGGCCGCCTGCGAGGTCGTCCTCACCGGCGAGGGCCCCCAGGGCGTCCACCCGATGAAGCTCCTCGCCCCCGAGGGCCTGTTCGAGGCATTCATCCCGAAGCACGCGGACGTCTGCGCCTACGAGCTTAGGGCGACCTCGGCCGACGGCCGGGTCCGGCAGTTCAGGGACCCGTACTGCTTCCTTCCCACGCTCGGGGACCAGGACGTCTTCCTCTTCAACGAGGGCAACGAGCACAGGATCTACGACAAGCTCGGCGCCCACCCGCGCGACCTGGGCGGGGTCAAGGGCGTGGCCTTCGCCGTGTGGGCTCCGGCGGCGGCCCGCGTGTCGCTCATCGGCGAGCTGAACGGGTGGGACGGCCGCTACCATCCGATGCGCAGCATCGGCGCGTCGGGAATCTGGGAGATCTTCATCCCGGGCCTCGCGGGCGGGGAGCTCTACAAGTTCGAGATCCGGGACGCGAAGGGCGGCATACGCACAAAGACCGATCCCTACGGCACGCGCTTCGAGGGGCCGCCGGGGAACGCCGCGATCGTCTGCGACACCACGGGCTTCACGTGGAACGACGCCGAGTGGATCGAGCGGCGGCGCTCGGCGGCGGGGAGCCCCGACCGGCCGGTCTCCATCTACGAGGTGCACCTCGGCTCGTGGCGCAGGAAGCCCGAGGAGGGCAACCGGCCGCTCACCTACCGCGAGGCCGCCCCGCTCCTGGCCGACTACGTGACGGAGATGGGCTTCACGCACATCGAGGTCATGCCGCTCGCCGAGCATCCGTTCGACGGATCGTGGGGATACCAGGTGACGGGCTTCTACGCCCCGACCCACCGGTTCGGCACCCCGGAGGACTTTGCCTGGTTCGTCGACCACCTGCACCAGCGGGGGATTGGGATCATCATGGACTGGGTGCCCGCGCACTTCCCGAGGGACGCCTTCGCGCTGGCCGAGTTCGACGGGACGCACCTCTACGAGCACGCGGACCCGAGGCAGGGCTCCCACATGGACTGGGGCACGCTCATCTTCAACTACGGCCGCAACGAGGTCCGGTGCTTCCTCGTCGCGAACGCGCTCTCCTGGTTCGAGCGCTACCACGTCGACGGCCTTCGCGTGGACGCCGTCGCGTCCATGCTCTACCTGGACTATTCCAGGGGGGAGGGGGAGTGGGTGCCCAACCGCTACGGCGGGCGCGAGAACCTGGAGGCGATCGATTTCCTGCGCCGCGTGAACGATCTCGTGCACGCCTACCACCCCGGCGGCCTGATGATCGCCGAGGAGAGCACCTCGTTCGCAGGCGTGACCCGACCCACGTCGGAGGGGGGCCTCGGGTTCGACTACAAGTGGAACATGGGCTGGATGCACGACACGCTCAGGTATTTCTCCAAGGAGCCCATTTACCGCCGGTTCCACCAGAACGACCTGACATTCGGGATGCTCTACCAGTACGCCGAGCGGTTCGTCTCGGTCTTCTCCCACGACGAGGTGGTCCATGGCAAGGCGTCGATGCTCTACAAGATGGGGTGCTGGCACATCCCCGAGAAGGCGGCGAACCTCCGGTCGCTCTACGCCCACATGTGGGCCTATCCCGGCAAGAAGCTCCTGTTCATGGGGGGCGAGTTCGGCCAGGCGCAGGAATGGAATCACGACGCGAGCTTGGACTGGCACCTGTGCCAGTACATGGACCACGAGGGCGTGCGCAGGCTGGTGGGCGACCTGAACCGCCTCTATTCGGCCGAGCCGGCGCTCGGCGCCAACGACTTCAACCCGCACGGGTTCAGGTGGATCAGCTGCCTCGACGCGGATTCGAACGTGATCGCCTACCTCCGCTCGGACCCGAGCGAGAAGGCGCTCTTTGCGGTCGTGGGCCACTTCGGTGGGGCTTCGCGGACGTACCGGGTCGGCCTTCCCCGGCGGGGCTGGTGGCGCGAGGTGATCAATTCGAACAGCGAGTACTACGGCGGCACGGGCCTCGGCAACGACGGCGGGCGGGAGACCTCCGACGTGGCGCGGGACGGCTACACCCAGTCGATCGAGCTCATCCTTCCCCCCTTTGCGACCCTGATCTTCAAATGGACTGCGCCGGCCTGAGCGGCCTGGTTAGCAGTAAATTTACGTAGGGCTTTTTTGACTCGCGGCTTGTCGTGTCAGGCCGCACATTGTCTTGTGATAACCGACCTTATCGCACGTTAACCATGGCGCGCAAAATCAGCTTCATCAATTACAAGGGAGGCGTCGGGAAGACGTCGCTGATCGTGAACACCGCTGCGGCGTTGGCGAAAATGGGCAAGCGCGTGCTGCTGTTCGACCTAGACACCCAGTCCAACGCCAGCATCTGGCTCCTCAGGCTCGATCGCTGGAACAAGATCAACGCCACGGGGGAGGGCTCCATCTATTCCATCTTCGACCCGGGCCGTGCCCATATTAAAGACTTGATCATCAAGGACGTGGTCGAGGGGAAGGCGGGCGAGAAGCTGCTTCCCGGGCTCGATCTTGTCCCCACCACCTTCAACCTCGTCGACCTTGAGGCCGAGTACAACGGGGATCCCAAGCGTCCCGCGTACCTCGTGTTCAGCGACCAGGTCGCGATGCTCGAGCCGAATTACGACTTCATCCTCTTCGACTGCCCGCCGAACATCCTGCGCGCCTCGCAGTGCGGCGTCTTCACCTCGAACGAGATTTACGTCCCGTCCAATCCCGACGCGCTGAGCCTCATCGGCTTCACCCTCCTTGTGGACAAGCTCCAGAAGTTCCACGCCCTGTCCGGCAGCTTCCGCAAGGCCTCGATGGGCCCGCCGGCGCAGGTCCAGGGGCTCGTCTTCAACTCCATCCGGACGGGCGTCGACATCGAGGTGCCCAAGATGAGGATGCAGCTTCGCCTGAACCAGTTCCGCGCGGCGAAGCGCGCGGCGCCGACCGCAAAGATATTCAGCACGCAGATACGCGACGCCATGGTCGTGCGGCGCTCGGTCGCGCTCGGCCTGCCCGTGATCCTCGTGGGCACCGACGCCGGCGAGAACGCCGACTCCGTCACGAACGACTACAGGAAGCTGGCGACGGAGCTTTCCCAGCACGAGCCGGCGAGCTGACCGAACTTACAATGCCTGAACCGAAATTCACCGAGAAGGACTGGGACGATGTGCGAACGGCCTTCGCGAGCTCGATCATGGTAGACACCCAGATCTCGAGCCTCGCGCAGAACCTTGACGGGCCGACGTGGCCCGTGAAGACGAAGGACGAGTCGCCCGCAAAGTACATCGACCTGAGCTACGGCGAGGCCCTCGAGCTGCTGGCGCTCAAGGGGCAGTCGGCCGAGAAGCTCGACCTGCTGATCTCGATCCTGAAGGAGACCCTGGCGTTCGACAACCCGTTCGGGGACATGGTCGAGCAGACCGAGGCCGCGTCGATCCGGGACAATCCGCTTCTCAAGAACATGGCGCGGAGCAGCATCCCTGAGAACTTTCCGATCGCGCTCACCGCCCTCGGGGCGGACACGGTCGAGTTCTGCAAGCTTGAGAACCTGAAGACGCTCGGGGAATTCGCGGTGTTCGCCCAGGGCATGTCCCAGAACGTGATCATCGGCGGCGACTTCCGGAAGCTCCTGAACGCGCTGTCCAACCTGGACGAGGCGACGCTGGCCGAGATCCTTCCGTTCCGCAGGGGGGCGAAGGGCCTGCACCTGATCGAGGCGCTGGGCCAGGCTACGCGCCTTCCGAATCCCCTTCCAAAGGCGAAGGAGGCGACCGTCTGGTTCGCGGACGACTTTGAACAGCTGAAGAAGGAGTTCACGGACGGGCCGAGCCTCACCAGGCACCTGAGCCGCCTGGCCAACATGGAACTGGAGAGGAAGGTGGCGGAGGTCGTCCGCCAGCTCATCAAGCCCGGCTCCGCAAAGGCGGATGAGAAGCAGGCGGGCAAGCAGGGATTCTTCAAGCGGATCTTCAGGAAATAGTATATACTCGGGGCTCCCACGCGAATGGCAGATCCGTCGAATATTCGGTTTCCGACCAAGAGGACCGACTCCATTGGCAACCTGTCGCTGCGCCGCAACAGGCCGGCCACGGCCTCGCCCTTCACGGTCTCCGCGGCGACCGCCGCGGCGCGCGAGTCCATCCGCGCGATCGTCACGGCGACGAGGCCCCCGATGGGCGTGCGGGGAGGGGCGGAGGACGCCCGGATCGCCGAGCTGGAGCGCTCCCTCAGGCAGCTCGAGCTCAAGCTCGCCGAGCGGGAGCGGGTCGTGCAGGAGAGGGAGGCCCGCCTCAGGGAGTACGAGAGGGAGCTGGCCGAGGCGGAGGCGCTGCTCGCGGCCCGCGAGCAGCTGGTCGCCGCGGCCAGGAAATCCACGTCCGTGCATGTCTCGCCCGAGGAGAAGACCGCTCTCGAGGCGCTGCGCGCGGAGCTCGTGCGCCAGGAGGCGCTCCTGAAGGAGGCGCAGAATGCGCTGCACGAGCGCGAGCAGTTCATGGAGGAGAGCGAGACCCGGCTCTTTGAGAAGGTGCAGAACCAGCAGGAGCGGGAGATAGAGCTCGACCAGCGCGAGGACGACCTCAAGGCGCACATCCGGAAGGCAAGGGAGGCGGAGGCGGCCGAGAACGCGGACGCCGCCGCGGTCCTGAAGGCCGAGGACGCCGCCGCCGCCGACTCGGACGAATTAAGGGCATGAGCCTTGACCTGCCTCGTGCCGGGGCCCTAATTTGATGCAACTTTTCCCGGGACGCGGCGTCCAACCCATTCCAACACCGTAGCATGAGATACCTCCGTTTTGCGCTTTGCGTTGCGTGCCTGCCCCTTGCGGGCCTCCGTGCCGCGCCGGGGGACGAGAAGCAGGAGCAGCAGGCGCCGGAGGAAATCCCCAATTTCAACCAGCTTGACGAGTACATCTACGTCCCGAAGTCGACGCTGAGCCTGGGCAACCGCCTGTTCCTGAAGGGCCCCAGGACGAGCTACGGCGGGCAGGGGTCCAATCCCTCGACCGTCAACCCCGGCAACGACACGACGGTGAACATCCCCAACATCTCGCGCACCTACATCGACGGCACGGTGTTCCCGGACGCGCGCACCGTGCTCCAGAACACGGGCCTGGGCGGGGCGGTTAACGTCCCGATCTCGCCGGACGGGCGCACGAACACGTGGGGCTACGACACCGCGACCCAGCTCCTGCCCGACGGGAACATCGCCTTCCACACCTACTCGGCGGAGATCATAGACGGCACCGCGCACGAAACCTCGGGCGCCCGCAACGCGGGCGTCGAGCTGATCCTTGACAGGGACATGGGAAAGCTCGGCAAGCGCATGACCTGGAGCATGACCGCTGGCTTCTCGATCGCGGACATCCGCTCGAGCATCTTCGCGTCGGTCGCCACCCGGGAGACGGTGCTCACGGACACCTACGACCTCTTCGGGCAGGTGCCCCCGGCTCCGCCGTTCAACTCGCCGAACACCGTCACCCAGACCGTCTTTGGCTCCGGCGGGACCGTGGTGTCGGGAACGGGCACGACCACCGCGAGCCAGAGCGTGACGCAGCAGATCCTCCTCGGGAATTCGCCGATCAACCGCTCGGAGATCCCCGTTCTGCTGAACACGACGAACCGCTACTTCACCGAGGGGGCCTACTATACGCTTCGCGTGGGGCCGACGGTGACGATGCCCTTCGGCCCGCACTGGAAGCTCAACTTCAGCGTCGGGCCGGCGCTGCTCTACGCGGGGTCCGTCTTCAACGTGCTCGAGGACCTGCAGATCGCCACGGGCGTGGATTTCACGTACCTGTACCAGAAGCAGAACACGCGGCTCATCCCCGGCTACTACGCGGACCTGAACCTGCAGTACCAGCTGACGGACACCGCCGGGTTCTACGTGGGCAGCATCTTCCAGGGGGCAGGCGGCTACAAGCAGACGCTGCCGAGCGGAACGGACTCGAACGGCAAGCCCCTGAACTACACCTCCAACATAGATTTCGGGAGCCAGGAGGGCGTCAAGGGCGGCGTGACCGTCAGGTTCTAGCGGGCCCCCGCGGCCGCTATTCCGTGAGGTCGGCAAGGACGGCCGCGATGTCCCTGAGGGCGTCGGGCGGGTAGAAGCTGTTTATCCTCGAGATCACCTGCTGGATGATGCCGTCCGGGCACGAAGCGCCCCCGGTCACCAGGATTCTCCTAGGCGGGCCGCCGCTGCGCGCGCCCGTGCCGCCCCAGAGCGGCCGGCGCTCCACGGTGCCGCCCTGTCCGGGGATGCCCTTTGCCGGAAAGACGTAGTGCTCCGCCTCGCTCGGGGAAAGGATGTTCGTCTCGCTCTGGATGAAGAAGGCCCTCTTGCCCAGGCGCTGCTCGCAGAGGCGGTAGAGCTGGTACGTGTTGGAGGAGTTCTTGCCGCCGATGACGAAGGCGGCGTCGAGGGGCTCCGCGAGCGCGCGCATGAGGGCGTCCTGGTTGACCTGCGTGGCGTAGCACAGCGTGTCGTTGCGGCCCTGGCCGCCGACGCGCGGGAGCGAGCCCGGCTCCTCGGGCCCGAACTTCTCGGCGAACACGTCCCTCAGGTAGGAGATGATCTCGCGCGTCTCGTTCATCAGGAGCGTCGTCTGGTTCACCACGGCGACGCGGCTCAGGTTGCGGTCGACGTCGAAGCCCTCCGTGAACTTTCCGGCGAAGATCTCCCGGAAGCTCGAGCCGGCGGCCGGGCCCTCGCCCAGGCCGAGGACGATCTCGCCCAGCTGGCGCGTCTCCTCCATGTTCCTGACGATGATCGCCGGCGCGTACCGCCGGGTGTTCGAGAAGGTCGCCTTGGTCTCCTCGTGCTCGTGCTTCCCGTGGATCACGACCGTGTACCCCTCGCGGCCGTAGGCCCGCGCGGCCTTCCAGACCTTCTCGACCAGCATGCAGGTGGCGTCGTACTGGCGCACGGCGATCCCCTTCCTGACGAGGCGCCTCTTGTCCTCGTCCGTGGCCCCGAACGCCGGCACGATGACGATGTCGTCCGGCGTCAGGGTGTCCCAGAGCTCGGGGCCGCCGGGGGCCTCGGCGTGGGCGACGCCCTTGTCGGTCTGGAGGTAGCGCAGGCCGCGCCGGATCAGGTCGTCGTTCACGAAGGGGTTGTGGATCAGCTCCGAAAGCATGAACACGCGCCTGCCCGGATTCTCGGTCAGGGTCTCGTAGGCCCGCTCGATCGCGTTCTTGACCCCGAGGCAGAACCCGAAGTGGCTCGGGACGAGGTAGTGGACCGCGCCGAAGTCGAGCAGGACGGGGGCCGTGGCCGTGCGCTCATGGCGCCGGGCGAGCGCCTTGATCGCCGTGCAGAGCCTCGACTGGTAGATCGCGCCCGCCTCCGCGTCCTGGGCGTAGATAGCTGCGTTCCTCTCCTTCTCGGGGCGGAACTTGTAGATGAAGTCGTTCTCCCCGAGGTTGAGGTAGGGGACGTCGATCAGGTGGGGGTCCAGCCTCCCCAGGATGCCGGCAAGGGAGGGCGCGAGCGCCCCCGGCTCGGCGCCGAGCTGCTCCAACGGCAGGAACCGTATCTCCGGGTCGGCCGGTGCGCCCTCGACCTGGACGAGGTGCACGCGGTAGGAGCGTCCGCCGGCGTCGGCGCCGAAGCGCTCGAGGGGCGGGGTATGGACGCTGAACGACGATTCAAGGCGCCGCAGGGCCATGGGGAGGCCCGAGCCCGTGAAGGGCAGGCCCGCCTTCGATCCCAGCTGGCGGACGGCCAGCCTGTTGTTGCCGTCGAAGGCGAGGATGCAGTCGAGCTGCGGAGCAGCGACCCCTGTGGGCGTGGACATCGGGGGACTGTGCCCTAGGGTCCGCCGTTCGGCAAGGGCCCGCCGAGGGCCTCCTGGAGCCGTGCGACCTCCCGGCCGCCCCCCATCGCGAAGTCGGGCTTGCCTCCGCCCTTTCCGCCCAGGCGCCCGCTCATCTCGCTGACGATCCTTCCGGCCTGGTGGCCCGCCTTGACGGCGCCGGGCGAGGCGAAGGCGACCACCGTGGCCTTGTCCCCGAAGACCGCCCCGAGGCGCACGACGCCCTCGCCGAGCTGGGCGAGCACCTGGGATCCCAGGGCGCGGAGCGCGTCGGGGGACTCCACCGAGACCACCGCGGACACGAACCTGAGGCCCTCCCTGGCGACCGCCTTGCCCGCCAGGTCGCCGGCGAGGTTCGCCGCGGCCTTCTGCTCGAACGCCCGGAGCTTCCTCTCGAGCTCGGACTTCTCCGAAAGCAGGGCTTCGACCCGGCCCTCGACGCCCTCGCGGGTCGCGCCGAGCCTTCGCGCCACGAAGTCGACGGCGTCGAAGGCGCGCAGCGCGCGGCGGTACGCGTCCTCGCCGGCCGCGGCCTCGATGCGCCGGGTTCCCGCGGCGATCGCGCTCTCGTGAAAAACCGTTATGAGCCCGACCTCACCCGCGCTCGCGACGTGCGTGCCCGCGCAGAGCTCCCGGCTGTAGCCGCCGATGTCGACCACGCGCACCACCTTGCCGTACTTCTCCCCGAAGAAGGCGAGGGTGCCCTCGGGCTTCTTGTCAAAGTCCACCTCGTAGGCCTCGACCCTGGCGTTATCGAGCACCTTCGCGTTGGCCAGCTCCTCGATCTCGCGCAGCTGGGCGTGCGTGACCGCCTCGAAGTGGGAGAAGTCAAAGCGCAGGCGGTCGGGGGCGTTGAGCGAGCCCGCCTGCCGGACGTGGGTGCCGAGGACCTTGCGCAGGGCCCAGTGAAGCAGGTGGGTCGCGGTGTGGTGGCGCTGGATCGCGCGCCTTCGCACGGCGTCGACGGAGAGGTCCGCGGCGGCCCCCTTGGCCGGGGCCTTCTCCCCGGCGGCGATCCGGTGGAGGTGGCGCCCCGACCTGTCCCTGACGGTGTCCACGATGGCCACGGGCCGGCCCTCGATGAGGGCGTGGCCCGCGTCGCCCTTCTGGCCCCCCATCTCGGCGTAGAAGGGGGAGCGGTCGAAGACGAGGAACACGCCCTGGTCCGAAGCGACGACGTCGAGCACGGTGGCGTGGGTGCCCTTCGTGAAGTCGAGCGAGTATCCCGTGAAAAGGGTTGGGGCAAGCGCGGCGGGCGCGGCTCCCTCGGTAGCCGCGACGATCACCTCCCTCTTCAGCGCCGAGCGCCCTCGCTCCCGCTGCTGGTCCATGAGCGCCTCAAAGCCCTCGGCGTCGACCGCGATTCCGCGCTCCGCCGCGATCACCTGGGTCAGGTCGAGCGGGAATCCGTAGGTGTCGTAGAGCTCGAAGACGACCGGGCTGGTGAGGGCGCCGGACGCCGCGGCCTCGTCAAACCGGCGCAGGCCGCGCTCGAGGGTCCTGCCGAAGCCCTCCTCCTCGGACCGGACCACGCGCCTGATCGTGGCCTCCTGTCTGCGCAGCTCCGGGAAGACCCCGCCCAGGGACTCGACGAGGGGGCCCACGAGCTTCTCGAAGAACCCCGTGGTGAGACCGAGGTGGCGCCCGTAGAGGGCCGCGCGGCGCAGGATCCGCCGGATCACATAGTTGCGCCCCTCGTTGCCGGGAAGTATCCCGTCCGAGATCGCGCAGCAGACGCACCGCGCGTGGTCCGCCAGGACCCTGAATGCGACGTCGGTCTGCTCCTGGGCTGTCAGGCCGCCGCGCTTCCCGGGCACGGTCCCGGCGTACGACCTCCCGGAGAGCTCGGCTATCCGCGCGAAGAGCGGCGCAAAAATGTCCGCGTCGTAGTTGGACGGCTCGGCCGTGAAGTCGGTGAACCGGCGGGTCGTGGCGCATATCCCGGCGACCCGCTCAAAGCCCATGCCGGTGTCGACGTGCTTCGCCGCGAGGGGCGAGAACGTCCCGTCGGCGTTCGCGTTGAACTGGATGAAGACGTGGTTCCATATCTCGATGCACCGAGGCGAGCCCGAGTTCACGAGCCTGCGGCCCGCGGCCTCGTCGTCCGAGGGCATCAGGTTCAGATGAACCTCGGAGCAGGGCCCGCAGGGCCCCGTCTCGCCCATCATCCAGAAGTTGTCCTTCCTGCCGCCGCTCACGATGTGGACCGCCGGGTCGAGCCCGGCTCCGCGGAAGAGGCCCGCCCAGATGTCGAACGCCTCCTGGTCGAATTCCGAGGGGTCGGCCTTCGCCTTGTCGGGCGCGTAGACGGTGGCGAAGATCCGCCCGGGCGGGATTCCCCAGACCTTCGTGAGCAGCTCCCATCCCCATTCGAGCGACTCCTTCTTGAAGTAGTCGCCGAAGGACCAGTTGCCCAGCATCTCGAAGAACGTGTGGTGGTACGTGTCGAACCCGACGTCCTCCAGGTCGTTGTGCTTGCCGCCGGCCCGGATGCACTTCTGCGTGTCCGCGGCCCGGGTGTCCCTGCCCGGCTTCGCGCCGGCCCACCGCGAGACGTCGGGCGCCCGCTCGCCGAGGAAGATCGGGACGAACTGGTTCATCCCGGCGTTCGTGAAGAGAAGGCCGGGGGAGTCGGGAAGCAGCGGCGACGACGGCACGATCGTGTGGCCGCGCTTCGCGAAGAAATCGAGGAATGACTGGCGGACCTCCTGGGATTTCATAGTGCGGCGATGATGGCGTCGGTCATAGCGCGGGTGCCCACGGACGCGCCCCCGAAGGCGATGTCGGAGGTGCGCGAGCCGGAGGTGACGGCCCTGCGCACGGCAGCCTCGATCCGGGACGCGGTCTTCTCAAGCCCGAAGCTGTAGCGCAGCATGAGCGCCGCCGAAAGGATCTGCGCGCAGGGGTTCGCGACGCCCTTGCCGGCGATGTCGGGCGCCGTGCCGCCCGCCGGCTCGTACAGGCCGAAGGGGAGCCCGAGGGAGTTGCGGCCCGCGCCGAGGGAGGCGGACGAGAGCATCCCGAGGGAGCCGCAGATGACGGCCATCTCGTCGGAGAGGATGTCGCCGAACATGTTCTCGGTCACGAACACGTCGAATTGGTTCGGGCTGCGCACAAGCTGCATCGCCGCATTGTCCACCAGCATGTGGCTGAGCTCGATGTCCGGAGCGTGCCTGGCGACGTAGTCCGTGACCGTCTTGCGCCAGAGGACCGAGGTCTCGAGGACGTTGGCCTTGTCGATCGAGCAGAGCCTCCCCTTGCGGGAGCGCGCGGCCGATATCGCCGTCGCCGCGATGCGCTCGATCTCGCTCTTCCTGTAGACCATCGTGTCGACGGCCTGGACGTCGCCGTCGGCGAGCACCGTCGTCTCCTTGGGCTTGCCGAAGTAGAGGCCTCCCGTCAGCTCGCGGATGCACACGATGTCGATCCCGTCGGGAATCCGCTCGGTCTTGATGGGCGAGGCCGCCGCCAGCTCCCGGTAGAGGAGGCCCGGGCGGATGTTCGCATAGAGGGTGAAGTGCCTGCGCAGGGGCAGGAGCGCGGCCCGCTCGGGCTGCTCCTTCGGCGGCAGCTGCTCCCATTTGGGGCCCCCCACCGACCCGAAAAGGATGGCATCGCTCTCCTCGCACACGCGCAAGGTGGCGTCCGGCAATGCCTTGCCATGGTTGTCGATGGCGGCGCCCCCCACGTCCGCCGCCCTCGGCTGGAGCGTGAGCCCCTCCTTGCCGGCGACGTGCCCGAGCACGCGCATGGCCTCGGACATCACCTCGGGTCCTATGTAATCTCCCGCCAGTACGGCGAACTTTAGGGTCGGCATTGCAAAGGGGGTATCGGTAGCCGCTGGGCGGTCAAAGGTGAAGGTGAATTTTCGCCGTTGCGGTACCGCCGGAATGTTCTCTCTTTGCGGCGTGAATGTCCATGTCTTGCCGGCGGGCCCGATCCAGACGAACGCGTACCTGCTGACGGAGCCCCGGACAGGCGAGGCCGTCCTTGTCGACGCGCCGGAGGGGGTCTGGCAGAGGGCCGAGCCGATCCTCGCGAGGGAGGGCTGCCGGCTGTCGTCCCTCTGGCTCACCCACGGGCACTGGGACCACACGCAGGGGGCGGCCGAGGTCGTCAGGAAGTCGGGCGCACGGGTGTTCGCCCACCGCGCCGACCGGCCCCTGATCGAGACGCCCGAGGTGATGAGGCCCCTCATGCTGCCCGGCCTGAAGCTCGAGGCGGTCAAGGTCGACAGGTGGCTTGAGGACGGGGACACGATCGACGCGCTCGGCGAGAAGGTGCGCGTGGGCCACGTCCCGGGGCATTGCCCCGGGAGCCTCGTCTTCTTCCTTCCGGGCAAGGGCGCGGCCTTCGCGGGCGACGCGCTCTTCCGGGGGGGCGTGGGGAGGACGGACCTGCCGGGGTGCAGCTTCGAGGAGCTCGAGAAATCGATTCGGACCCGGATCTACAGCCTCCCCGACGAGACCACGGTCTTCCCCGGGCACGGCGGCCCGACGACGGTCGGGGAGGAGAAGGAGGGCAACCCCTATGTCCAGGCCTGACCACGAGCGGTTCATGCGCCGCGCGATCGAGCTCGCGATGCGCGGATGGGGAAAGACCCATCCGAACCCCATGGTGGGGTGCGTCCTCGTCGAGGAGGACGGCGTGACGGCCGAGGGATTCCACGAGAAGGACGGCGGGCCCCACGCGGAGCGGGTCGCGATCGCCTCCCTCATGCGCAATCCGGGCCCGGGAGCCACCCTCTACGCCACGATGGAGCCGTGCTCCACAGGGGGCCGCACGGGGGCCTGCACGGACACGATCGTCGCGGCCGGCATCAAGCGGGTGGTCGTCGGGGCGCTGGACCCCAATCCCGAGCACGCGGGAAGGGGCTTCGAGGTGCTACGGCATGCCGGCGTGGAGGTGGTGGCCGGCGTGCTCGAGGCCGAGTGCTCGGACCTGAACCTCATCTACAACCACTGGATCACGCAGAGGGGGCCGCTCCTCGCAGGCAAGCTCGCCGCGACGCTTGACGGGAGGATCGCCACCCGCTCGGGCGAGTCGAAGTGGATCACGGGGGAGGCGGCGCGGGGCGACGTCCACAGGTGGCGGAGGCTGTTTCCCGCGATCGCCGTCGGCGCCGGCACGATCATGACCGACAATCCGAGCCTCACGGCGCGGGTCGAGGGGGCGCCCGTCGAGTGCCCGGTGCGGTTCGTGTTCGATGGGCGCCTGCGCAGCGTGGTCGAGCGCAACATGCCCGGGGTCTACTGCGACGAATTCTCGGGCCGGACGATCGTCGTGACGACCCAGCACGGGGGCGAGGGCTACGTCCGGAAGCTCCGCGAAAGGGGGGTCGGCGTGTGGGTCTTCGAGTCGTCGACCGGGCGGGTCCCCTTCGAGCAGTTCCGGGCTCGCTGCGCGGCCGAGAGGATCTGCGGCGTCCTCTTCGAAGGGGGCTCCCAGCTCCTCAGCTTGGCCCTGATAGAGCGCGAGCTCGACTACCTTTTCATGTACCATGCGCCCGTGATCTTCGCCGACGAGAAGGCGAAGCCGGTCCTCAGCGGGCTCAGGGCCGAGCACCTGCAGCAGGCGATACGGCTGGCCGACATCAGGCGCGCCACGCTCGGCGACGACGCCCTCGTGCGGGGCAGGATTGTCTACCCGGATAAGCTCCAGACCGATGAGACTCTATTTAGCCTCGGGTAACGCCCACAAGGCGGCGGAGCTGCAGGCGCTGGCCGACGCCCTTCGCGCGGGCGCAGGGGACAGGATCGAGGTTGTGGGCGCCGCGGAGGCCGGGGGGATGCCGCAGGTCGTGGAGGACACCGGCACGTTCCTCGGGAACGCCCGAAAGAAGGCGGCCGCGCTTCGCGGCGTGCTGCCGGCCGGCGGCTGGGCGCTCGCCGACGACAGCGGTCTCTGCGTCGAGGCCCTCGGCGGGGCGCCCGGGGTCGAGTCCGCCTACTATGCGGGCCCGGGAGGCGACCCGGCCGCCAACCTCGCGAAGCTCGTCCTCGCCATGCGCGGCGTGCCCGGGGCGCGGCGCGGCGCCGCGTTCGTGTGCGTCCTCTTCCTGGCAGGGCCCCGGGGCCTCGAGCAGGGCTTCGAGGGCCGCTGCCCGGGCAGGCTCCTGGACGAGCCGATCGGCGCGGGCGGCTTCGGCTACGACCCGCTGTTCGTCCCCGAGGGGTTCGACAGGACGCTCGCGGAGATGCCGCGGGAGCAGAAGAACCGGGTCAGCCACCGCGGCCGGGCCTTCGCCGAGCTCGCCGGCTGGCTTGCCGCCCGGGGGCAAACCGTGCTTGGATGAACCCTCCATGGCCGACTTCTACATTACCACGGCGATCGACTATGTGAACGGCTCGCCGCACATCGGGCACGCCTACGAGAAGATCCTGACGGACGTGATCGCCCGCTACCACCGCCTGATGGGCGACAGGGTGCACTTCCTGACGGGGACCGACGAGCACGGCCAGAAGGTCCAGCAGACCGCGCGCAAGAGGGGGATCCCCCCGCAGCAGTTCGCGGATGAGATAAGCGCCGAGTTCAGGGCCATGCTCCCGAGGCTCGAGATCTCCAACGACGACTTCATCAGGACGACCGAGGAGCGCCACAAGGTGGTGGTGCGAGAGCTCCTCCAGCGCCTCTTTGACAAGGGGGACATCTACCGCGGCGAGTACCGCGGCTTCTACAGCACGCGCCAGGAGCAGTTCCTGCAGGAGAAGGACCGCAGCCCCGACGGCTCGTGGCCCGAGATCTACGGAGAGGTGTCGGAGATCGTCGAGCCGAACTACTTCTTCAGGCTGAAGGCCTACCAGCCGTGGCTGGTCGAATTCCTCGCGAAGAACGAGGGCTTTGTCTTCCCGCGGTTCCGCCAGAAGCAGGTCGTGGAGTTCCTGAAGGAGCCCCTGAACGACCTGTGCATCTCGAGGCCCAGGGAGCGGCTCGAGTGGGGGATCCCGCTGCCCTTCGACGATGCTTTCGTCACGTACGTCTGGTTCGACGCCCTGGTCAACTACTACTCCGCGGTCGCGGCGAGCCCCGGGGTGTGGCCCGCCTCCCTGCACGTGATCGGCAAGGACATCCTGGTGCCGCCGCACGCCGTCTACTGGCCCATCATGCTCCACGCGGCCGGCATCGAGCTGCCGAGGGGCATACTCGCGCACGGGTGGTGGCTCACGAAGGGGTCCAAGATGTCCAAGAGCTCGGGCAACGTGTTCAACCCGCTCGACCTGGTCGACGAGTTCGGGGCGGATTCGCTGAGGTACTTCCTCCTGCGCGAGATGAATGTCGGGCAGGACGGCGACTTCTCGAGGGAGCTCTTCCTCACCCGCTACAACAGCGACCTCGCCAACGACCTGGGCAACCTGGTCAACCGCGTCCTCAACATGACCAGCCGCTTCTCCGGGGGAACCGTGCCGGCCGCGGGCGCCGGCGGGGAGGCGGAGGCCGAGCTGCGCAGCCTCTGGGGAGCGACCGGCGCGGACTACGTGGCTCTCTTCGGGCAGTTCCAGTTCCACTCCGGGCTCGAGCGGCTGTTCGCGTTCGTGAGGTCCATCAACGGGTACGTCGAGAAGCGCGCCCCGTGGAAGCTCGGCAAGTCGGTCGAGCCGGCCGACAGGGCGCTCCTCGAGACGTCGCTTGCGACGATGGCCGAGGCGCTTCGCCTCGCGGCCGTGGCCCTGAGGCCCGTGATGCCCGGGGCCACGGGCAGGATCGACGGCGTGCTCGGATACAGGCCAGCCGGCGCCTGGCTGGACGAGCTCGCATGGGGCGGGAGGCTGGCCGGGGCGAAGGTCGCCCCGTCCCTCGTCCTCTTCCCGAGGCCGCAGCCCGCGGCGGGCAAGGCCCCGTGACCATCCTTCCCCTAGACCCCGTCGCGAACGCCTCGCCCGAGGCGCTCAACGGCTTCCTCTCCGAGTGCCGCGACGCGGCGGCCCAGGCGGGCCGGCCGATGCTGGTCAGCATCACGATCCAGGTCGACAGCCTGGATCCCCTGGCGGTCCTGGAGTCGATATTCGAGTCCACCGAGAGGCACTTCTACGCCGAGCGCCCCGCGGAGGGATGGGCCATCGCGGGGGCCGAGTCGGTCCTTTCGTTCTCGGCCTCTGGCCCCGACCGCTTCAGCGCGTGCCAGTGGTTCATCGACCGAACGCTCGAGGACACGATCGCGGTGGGGGACCAGGGGGTCGCCTTCGGCGGGCCGCACTTCTTCGCGGCCTTCTCGTTCCTCGACACGGTGGGCGAGGGCGAGCCGTTCGAGGCGGCCTGCGTGTTCGTGCCCCGCTGGCAGGTCGCGCACCGGGACGGGCGCACGACGGCCGTCGCCAACCTGGTCCTCGAGGGCGACTCCCCGGTCGAGGCCATGGCCTCGAGGGTGTGGAACGCCCACGCCAAGTTCCGCTCCTTCGATTTCCAGGCGCCGGAGCCGCCGCGGGAGAAGCCGGCCCCTCTCTCGATGAAGGAGGTGGGCGGGCGCAGGAGCTATGAGAGCGCCGTCAGCCGCGCCCTCGAGCGCATCTCGAAGGGGGAGCTCGAGAAGATCGTGCTCGCAAGGGCAAAGGACGTGAGGGCGTCCGGCCCCCTGCATCCCCTGGGGATCCTCAACGCGCTTCGCCAGCGCTTTCCGGACTGCAACGCGTTCTCGCTGGCCAACGGCAGGGGCCAGAGCTTCATCGGCGCGAGCCCCGAACGGCTCCTGCGCGTGGAGGAAGGGGTGGTCCTCACGGAGGCGCTCGCCGGGTCGTGCGACCGCGGCGCGACGGCCAGCGAGGACGCCTCCCTCGGCAAGCGCCTCCTCCAGAGCGACAAGGACCTGCGCGAGCAGCGGATCGTCCTTGAGTCCATAGTCCGCAGGCTGGGCCCGCTCGGGCTCGACCTCAGGTATTCCGCGCGGCCGTCCCTCAAGCGCCTCTCCAACGTGCAGCACCTGCACACGCCGGTGGAGGCGCGGCTTCCAAAGAACGTCAGGCTCCTGGAAATGCTCGGGAGGCTCCACCCGACGCCCGCGGTCGGGGGCACGCCGCGTGAGCAGGCCGTTCCCCTGATCGCGAAGCTCGAGGCCTTCCCGAGGGGGCTGTACGGCGGGGCCGTCGGCTGGATCGACTCCCGCGGGGGAGGGGAGTTCATCGTCGCCCTCAGGTCCGCGCTCGTGGACGGCGCGCGCGCGCGGATCTACGCGGGCGCCGGCATCGTCGAGGGATCCACGCCGGAGGACGAGCTCGCGGAGACGGAGCTGAAATTCAGGGCCATGCAGGACGCCCTGCGCGGGGTCTGAGCCCCGGGCGCACCTTTGCCGTGAACCCTCTCTCCCTCGATCTGCGCAACGTCAACTCCCTCTGGGGGGGCGTCCTGGCCGAGACGCTCGCGCGGTCGGGCGTGCGCGCCGCGGTCGTCTCGCCGGGCTCCCGGTCGACGCCCCTCGCGTTCGCCTTCGCGCGGCACCCCGGGATCGAGGCGATCCCGGTCCTCGACGAGCGCTCGGCCGCCTTCTTCGCGCTCGGCCTGGCAAGGAGGGACCTGCGGCCGGTCGTGCTCCTCTGCACAAGCGGGACCGCCGGGGCCAACTACTTCCCGGCCGTCATCGAGGCCCACGAGGCCGGGGTGCCGCTCATCGTCATCACCGCGGACCGGCCGCCCGAGATGCGGGCCTGCGCCTCGGGCCAGACGATCGACCAGCACCGGCTCTACGGCGACTACGTCCGGCTCTACCACGAGCTCGCGGTGCCCGAGGCGAACCTGGCGCTCCTGCGCTACCTGCGCCAGACGGTCGCCCATGCCGCCGAGCGCTCGCTCGCGCCCTTCGCGGGCCCCGTCCACCTCAACGCGCCGTTCCGGGACCCCCTCGTCCCGTCGGGTGACGGCGGCTCGACGGAGGCGTTCGGGTCCGCTGTCGACTGGGAGGGGTTCTTCGGGCACCTGGCGCCCCCGCGCCCCGTCGCCGCCGTGTCGCAGATCCCGCTTTTCCCGCACTCGGCGCGCGGCGTCATCGTCGCCGGCCCCGCGGTGACCGCGGATCCCCTCGCGCATGCCGCGGCCGTGGGCGAGGTCGCCCGGAGGCTCGGCTGGCCCGTGCTGGCCGACGGGCTTTCGCCGGCGCGCAACCACGCGGCGTCGGTGCCGCACCTCGTCACCCGCTACGACGCCATCCTCAGGTCGCCCGCCGCGGCCGAGTCGCTCAGGCCGGAGATCGTCCTGTGCCTCGGGGAGTGGCCGACCAGCAAGGTGCTGCGCGGCTGGGTCGAGGCGAGCGGGGCGCCGGTGTTCCTTGTCACCGAGAGGCCCGACAACCGGGACGCCCTCCACGGCGCGACCCGCCGGGTCGTGGTCCCCCTGCAGGCGTTCGCCGAGGGGATGCCGACCGCGGTTGAGCCGGGCGGCTACGAGCGGCTGTGGGCGGGCCGCGAGGCCGGCGCGCGGGCCGCCCTCGACGCCCGCATCGCCGCGGAGGGGGCGCTCATCGAGCCCAAGGCGGCGTGGATCATGGGCCACCACCTGCCGGCACGGACCCACGTGTCCGTGGCCAACAGCATGCCGGTGCGCGACATGGAGTTCGTCTGGCCCGCGAACGACAGGGGATACCGGGTCTTCTGCAACCGGGGGGCGAACGGGATCGACGGCACGCTGTCGACGGCGCTCGGCGTTGCGCACGGCGGCGCCCCGGCCGTCCTTCTCACGGGCGACCTGGCGCTCCTGCACGACTCGAACGGGTTCCTCACGGCCCCGAGGTTCAAGGGAAGCCTGACCATCGTCCTCATCAACAACCGCGGCGGGGGGATCTTCGAGCACCTTCCCGTCGCCCAGTTCGGGCCGGTCTTCGAGGAGTATTTCGCGACCCCCCAGCAGGCGGACTTCGCGGGGCTCTGCGCGGCCCACGGCGTCGGGCACGTCCCTGTCGAGGACTGGCCGCACTTCGAGAAGCTGGTCGCAAGCCTGCCCGCCCGGGGGATACGCGTCCTCGAGATAGCCGCCGACCGCAAGAGGGACGCCGCCTGGCGCAAGGACGCGTTTGCCTCGGCGGGCCAGCGCGTCTAATCCCCAAGACCTTCCCATGAGCCCGAAATGGAAAACCTCAAAGGTCTATTCCGACATCCTTTACCACAAGGCCGACGGAATCGCCAGGATCACGATCAACAGGCCGCACAAGCGCAACGCCTTCAGGCCCGAGACGATCTCCCAGCTGCTGGACGCGTTCACGGACGCCCGCGACGACCAGAGGATCGGCGTCGTCCTGCTCACGGGCGCCGGACCCCACTCGGACGGCAAGTACGCGTTCTGCTCGGGCGGCGACCAGAGCGTGCGGGGAAGCGCGGGCTATGTCGGCGGCGACGGGGTGCCGCGCCTCAACGTCCTCGATCTCCAGAAGCTCATCCGCTCGATGCCGAAGGTCGTGATCGCGCTCGTCGCGGGCTACGCGATCGGCGGGGGGCAGGTGCTCCACGTGGTGTGCGACCTGACGATCGCCGCGAGCAACGCGGTCTTCGGGCAGGTCGGGCCCGCCATGGGCAGCTTTGACGGCGGATTCGGGTCGAGCTACCTGGCCCGCATCGTCGGCCAGAAGAAGGCGAGGGAGATATGGTTCCTCTGCCGCAGGTACAGCGCCGCCGAGGCCCTGGAGATGGGCCTGGTGAACGCGGTCGTGCCCGTGGGCTCGCTGGAGAGGGAGGGAGTGAAGTGGGCGGGAGAGATCCTGGAGAGGAGCCCGCTCGCCATCAGGCTCCTGAAGAGCGCCTTCAACGCGGAGCTGGACGGCCAGGCGGGGATCCAGGAGCTCTCGGGAAACGCGACGCTTCTCTACTACATGAGCGAGGAGGCCAAGGAGTTCCACGCGGCCCAGCGCGACAAGCGCAAGCCGGACTCGCGCCGGTTTCCCTGGCTGCCCTGACGCGCCCCCCCGCGGCCGTTGGGCAAGGGATTGGGGCGTAGGCAATTCCATTTGTCGCTTCGGGATTGCAAGCTCGGCCTCTCTCAGAACCAATTGGGCCATGAAGAATCCTGCCCGCCCCCTGCGCGCCCTGCGCCTCCTTTCAGCCGTCGCCCTCTTTGCGGCGGGCCGCCTTGTCGCGGCCCTGCCCGCGGCCCCCGCGGCCAAGGCGGTCCCGGTCGAGGACACCTACTTCGGAACGAAGGTGACCGATCCCTACCGGTGGATGGAGGACCCCAAGAACCCCGACATCCAGCCGTTCTTGAAGGCGCAGAACGACCGCACGCGCGCCATCCTTGACTCCATCCCCGGCCGCCACGGCCTCGAGGGCAGGATCGAGGCGCTCATGGAGACCATCACCTCCTCGACCAACGTGGCCCGACGCCGCAGCCTGCTGTTCTACGAGAAGCTGCAGCCGGGCTCCAACCTCTCGAGGCTCTACGTGCGCGACGGCGTCGGCGGCGCCGAGCGGCTGCTCCTCGACCCGGACAAGCTTTCGCAGGGCGGCCATCACCAGGCCATATCGCACTACCTGCCGTCCGACGACGGCGCCCTTGTCGCCGTCGGGCTTTCCCAAGGGGGCTCGGAGAACGCCGTGATGCATTTCATCGAGACCGCCACCGGCAACGAGCTCAAGGACACGATCGACAGGACGGACTTCGGAGCCACGTCGTGGCGCGCGGACGGCAGCGGCCTCTACTACCTGCGGCGCCAGGCCCTCGCTGCGGACGCTCCGCCGACGGCGAAATACGAGAACATCAGGACCTACCTGCACGTCCTGGGCACCGACCCCGAGAAGGATCCCGCGGTGTTCGGCATCGGGACCTCCGCGAACGTCTCGATCAGCAAGGACGACTTCGCCGTGGCGGTCATAAGCCCCGACTCGGACTACGCCGTGGGGCTCGTCATCCATGGAGTGCGCAATGAGCTGACCTTTTATGTCGCGCACAAGGCGGAGCTGGATGGCGGCGCGGCCGCATGGAAGAAGGTCGCCGACGTGGACGACCAGGTGACGGACGTCGAGATCCACGGGAGCGAACTCTACCTGCTCTGCCACAAGGACGCGCTCCGCTACAAGGTGATAGAGACAAGCGCCGACAATCCCGACGTCGCCCATGCGCGCGTGGTGATCGCACCGAGCGCCCGGGTGATCGAGCACCTCGGGACGGCGAAGGACGCCCTCTACGCGCAGTCGACCGAGGACGGGCTTGGCCGCATCACGCGGGTGGACTGGGACGGGAACCGAACCGAGATCAACCTCCCGATCGACGGCACGGTCGGCAGCCTCACGACCGCTTATGACGATCCCGGCTTCCTCGCGAAGATCGAGAGCTGGACCGTGTCGCCGCTCTGGTATGCCTACGATCCGGCCGCGCGCTCGATCTCGGACACCCGGCTCGATCCCCCGTCCTCAGTGGACTACTCGGGCATCGTCGCGGAGGAGGTCAAGGTGCCGGCGTCCGACGGAACCCTCGTGCCCCTCTCCATCGTGCATCGCAGGGACATGAAGAAGGACGGCTCCAACCCGGCGCTTCTCTACGCCTACGGCTCCTACGGAATCACCTCGAACTCGGCGTTCTCGGCGGTGCGCCTCGCATGGTTCGAGCGGGGGGGAGTCTTCGCCGTGGCCCACGTCCGCGGCGGAGGGGAGTACGGCGAGGAGTGGCACCTCGCGGGCAAGGACGCCAACAAGGTGAAGACCGTGTCGGACTACATCGACTGCGCCCGGTGGCTGGTCGCGAAGGGCTACACCTCGCCGGCGAAGCTGGGCGGCCGGGGCGGCAGCGCGGGCGGAATCACGATGGGGGGCGCGATCACGCAGGCGCCGGACCTCTTCGCGGCCATCCTGGACGAGGTGCCCGTCTCGGACCAGCTGCGCATCGAGTTCTCGCCGAACGGCCCGTCGAACATCCCCGAGTTCGGGTCGGTGACGACGGAGGAGGGATTCAGGAACCTCTACGCCACGAGCGCCTTTCACCGCGTGAAGTCCGGCGCCAAGTACCCGGCGGTCATGCTGACGACGGGCGCCAACGACCCGCGGGTCGACCCATGGCAGGCAGCCAAGATGGCGGCGGCTCTCCAGGCGAACAGCGCGAGCGGCAAGCCGATTCTCCTTAGGGTCGACTACGAGGGCGGCCACGGGGGCATCGGCGGAACGAAGCGGCAGGCGGCGGTCATAGCCGCCGACGAGTACACCTTCCTGCTGTGGAACATGGGCTACCCCGGCTTTCAGCCCGCACCCTGAGCCCGTGGGCAGGACGAGCCTTGGAGCGCTCGCCCTGCCCGCGACGAGGGGCTGCCCATTAATAATGGTATCTCAGCTGGGCGATCAGGAGGTCGCCCGACTCCATCTTGTAGACCATCCTGTGTTCTCCGGTGATCCGGCGAGACCAGTAGCCGGAAAAGGCATAGCGGAGGGGCTCCGGCTTCCCGATGCCGGAGAACGGGTTCCGGCTCGCGTCCTTGATGAGTGCATGGATGCGCTTCACGACCGCAATATTGGCACCCTGCCAATGCAGGTGGTCCTCCCACGCACCTGGCGCAAAGACGATCCTCACTTGGGCGACAGCTTGCGTTCCTTGCCCCGGCCTCTGGAGAGGTCCTCCATCGCCTGCAACAGCCTTCGCGCGTTGGCCGGGCTGCGCATGAGGTGGGCTGTCTCCTCGAGCTGGTCATACTCCCCGAGGGAGAGCATCACCACGGCTTGATTCTTCCCGGTCCGCGTGATCATGACCGGGGCGCCGTCCTCGCATACCCAATCCATCGTGGAGGCGAGCTGCTGGCGCGCGGCGGTATAGGTTATCGCTTTCATGTACGGGATTCTGTACATATGCGGCCATTGTCAACACGGATGGAAGAGACCTGGCCCCAGGCGCCCTTCCGCGACCTGCCCGCTGTCAGATGATGGCGGCGATCCGGTTGGCGGCCTCGGCCGGAGTCAGCCTGGCCGTGGCTTCATTTCAAACGAAAGCCGGCATGCGGGTCGCGTGCCGGCTCCCGTAGGGGGATTGGGCCGGGTTACTTCCCCAGCGACTTGCGCAGGTCCGGGAGCTGCCCCGACGAGCCGAGCTTGTCGTTGCGGCTCGCGATGAACTTCGCGTACTCGTCCATGAAGATCTTGCCCGGCGGGCGGAAGTCGAACTCGCTCGGCTTGTCGCGGAAGAACTCGCGGTGGACGCGGGTCCAGACCAGGCGGCCGTCAGTGTCGATGTTCACCTTCGTGACGCCGAGCTTGGCGGCGGGAAGGTACTCGTTCGGGTCGACGCCCACGGCGCCGGGCATCTTGCCGCCGGCGGCGTTGATGCGGTCGACCTCCTCCTTCGGGACCGAGGAGGAGCCGTGCATGACGAGCGGGAAGCCGGGAAGCAGGGCCTTGATCTTCTGCAGGACGTCGAAATGCAGCGACTGGCGGCCCTTGAACTTGTAGGCGCCGTGGCTCGTCCCGATGGCGCAGGCGAGGGAGTCGCATCCCGTGCGCTTCACGAACTGCTCGGCCTCGACCGGGTTCGTGAGTGTGGCGTGCCCGTCCTCGACCTTGATGTCCTCCTCGACGCCCCCGAGCATGCCGAGCTCGGCCTCGACCGAGATTCCCTTGGCATGGGCCGCGTCGACGACGCGCTTCGTGATCTCGATGTTCTTCTCGAACGGCTCGTGGGACGCGTCGATCATCACGGAGCTGTAGAAGCCCGACTTGATGCAGTCGTAGCAGGTCTCCTCGTCGCCGTGGTCCAGGTGGACCGCGAAGATCGACTCCGGGAAGATCTCGGCCGCGGCGCGTATGATCGCCTCGAGCATCCTCTTGTCCGTGTACTTCCGGGCGCCCTTGGATATCTGGATGATGAAGGGGGCCTGCGACTGGATGCAGCCGCGGAACAGGCCCATCGCCTGCTCTGCGTTGTTTATGTTGTACGCACCCACGGCGTACTTGCCATAGGCGTGCTTGAATAGCTGCGCGGTGGTGACGATCATAGAGGGGGCAAGGCTACGCTCCGGTGGCCGGGGCCACAAGCGTATTAATGGGCGCCGCGCCCGCGATTAGCCCTTGCCGCCGCCCGGCGCCGGGGCCGCCGGGGCGGAGCCGCGGCTCCCGCCGCCGCCCGGGTTGGCCGCGCGCATCATCTGCTGCATCTGCTGCTGGGCCTGCTGCTGCGCCTGGATCTGCTGCAGGGCGGCAACCTGCTGGGCCGTGAGGATTCCCTGCGCCTGGTTGACCGCCTCGTCCGTGACCTTCGCGCTCCCGCCCCCGTTCATGAGGCTGAAGACCCCGGGACCGGCGTCGCCGCCGTTCAGGGTGCCGGCCGTCCCGTTGCCCGCCCGCTGGGGCTGGTACTGCGCGAGGAGCGAGACCAGCTGGCTTGCCTGGTCCTCGGTGAGGGGCGTCTGGGTGTAGCTGAGGGACTGCTGAAGGCTGTTGACGACGTTCCTCTCGGGAAGCGTCTGCTGGTACTGCTGGTACTGCTGGAAGGCGTCGTCGCCAAGCGTCTGCTGGATGCTCTGGTCGGTCTGCGAAATCGCCTGGTTCATGAGCGCCTTGAACCCATCGGGGTCGGACCGAGGGTTGATGCCCTGCTCCCGGGCCGCCTGGAAGACGTCCGCGAGGGCCTGCTGCTTGTCCCCAAGGAGCGACTGGAACTGCGCGAGCTGGTCCGGGCTCAGGTTGAGCGACTTGAAGAGGGGGCCGTAGGTCTGGCTGATGCGGCCCTTGATCTGGATCGCCATCAGCTTCTGGAACTCCGGATTGGCGCTCAGGTTTGCGAACGCCCCGAAGCGGCCTCCCGGGCGCTGCCGCGGCTCGGCCTCGGCGTTGTCGGCCTCGTCGCCCGGCGCCAGGTCCCCCGCGCCCGCCCGGCGGCCCCTGAGGGCCGCAATCCTGTCCTCGAGCGACCGGACGGTCTTCCGCGTCTCGGCGAGGCTTTTCCTCAGGGCATCACTGTCGTTGCCAGCAACTTGCGCCCGGAGGATGATGAGGTCCCTGTACTGCCGCCAGGCCAGGGCCCCGAGCGCGGCCACGGCCAGCGCCAGAAGGCCCATGATGAGGTTCTTGGGGGATTTCACGTCCGGTGGGTACGGGGGAGAGACGCAGCGCCGCCGGGAAGGTTACTCGACTCCGGCGAGCCCGTCATGCCTGCGCCTCGGGGGCCTTCTTCGTCGGCTTCCTGCGGCGGGCCGGGGCGTTTGGGTCCTTCGGGGCCCTGGGCGCGAACTCAAATCCCGTGCTTCCGTCCTCCTTCAGGGCCAGGAACGCGCTGAACGGGCGCCGGGTCCTCTGGCTCCAGAACTTCTCGAGCAGGTCCGTCTTCCCGGTGTGCAGCATCTTCATGAACTGCTCGAGGGGGATGTCCCGCGAGAGGATCCGCTTCGAGCAGCGGGCCAGGATCTTCTCCTCGCCGTCGACGACGCCGCGGACGACGAAGCTCTGCGGCGTCTCAAAGACCTGCGAGCCTGGTGCAAACCTCGGGGCGGGGGCCTCGGCCACGGGCTTGAGCCCCGTGAAATCGATCTTGAACCCTCCGCTGGAGTCCCTCTGCCCGTCGAAGACGAACTCCGCCTTCTTCTCCTCCTTGTTGTAGCGCAGGACCGCGCTGAAGGCCTTGCCCGCCTTCGAGCGGAACCCGTCAAGCGGCCCGATCTGGCCGTTCACGAGGAGGTCCTTCACCTCGGACTCGGACATCTTCCGGTTTCCGATGACCTTGTAGATCATGAGCTCCCCGTCCTTCGACTTGTAGCCCCGCAGGGTCTCGATGAGGGGCTTGCCGTCGGTGGGCGAGAGGATGTCCGTCACGCGCGCCGCGGAATCGTCCTCCTCGAACGTCTTCACCCGGTCGACGATCCCCCTCGTTGTCTCGACGACCTCCGCCATGAACTTCTCGCGCGGAAACTTGCCGTGCTCCATCTGGCGGAGCTTGAACTCCCACTCCCCGGTCATCGCCGGGCTCGTGATGCCCTCGGCCTTCACCGCGGTCAGGAACTGGAGGATCTGCTCCGCCTTCGGGGTCGGCACGAGCTCGCGCTGCTGGCGCTCCACGTAGCGGGTGTTGATGAGGCCGTCGATCGTGTCGGCCCGCGTCGCCGGGGTTCCCAGGCCCCGCTCCTTCATGGCCTCGGCAAGCTCCTCGTCCTCGACCAGCTTCCCGGCGCCCTCCATGGCCGAGAGGAGCGTGGCCTCGGTGTACCTGGGGGGCGGGCGCGTCGCCTCCTCGTGGAGCAGCGGGTCGACGGTCTTCGCGCGCGGCGGGGCGCCGTCCGCGGGGGCGAGCGCCGGCAGCGTCTTGGAGTCCTGCGAGCCGTCCTCGACGCCGGTCTTTCCGTACACCGCGAGCCAGCCGGGGAACGTGAGCACCTTGCCCTCGGTCTTGAAGGCGTGGCCGGCCACCGTGCTGACCCGGGTCGTGGTGTCGAATTCCGCGGAGGGATAGAAGACGGCCACGAAGCGCCGGGCTATCATGTCGTAGACCTTCGCCTCCATGTCCTCGAGCGGCTTCGGGGCCTCGACCGTAGGGATGATCGCGAAGTGGTCGGAGATCTGGGCGTTGTTGAAGATCCTCTTGTTCGGGCCGAGCCACTGCTCCTCGAGCACCTTGTTCGCATGGGCGGCGAGGTCGCCCTGAAGGTTGAGGAGCGCCTGCCGGCAGGTCGGGATGTAGTCCTCGGGAAGCGCACGAGAGTCCGTGCGCGGGTAGGTGATCATCTTGTGCCGCTCATAGAGCGCCTGGGCGATCTGCGAGGTGCGCCTCGCCGACAGCCCGAAGCGGTTGTTCACCTCGCGCTGCAGGGTGGTCAGGTCGTAGAGGCGGGGCGAGGCCTGCGTGCTGGCCTTCCTCTCCTCCGTGACAAGGGCCTCGGGGTGGCCCTTGCAGGCCTCGAAGACCGCCTGCGCCTTCTCCTTCTCCCAGATCCGGTCGACGCGGTCCTGGTCGTCCGTCTCCGACTTCCTGAAGTCGGGCCTCTGGTAGACGCCCTCGTAGGTCCCCAGGGCGACATGGAACTCGGCGGTGACCTGCCAGTAGGCGCGCGGCTTGAAATTGCGGATCTCGAGCTCGCGGGCGTAGACGATGGCGAGGGTGGGGGTCTGCACGCGGCCCACCGAGGCCACGTTTCCGGCCCTCGACCCGAACATGCGCTTCGTGAGCGCGCGGGTGCCGTTGATGCCTATCAGCCAGTCGCTCTCGCTGCGGCAGCGGGCCGCCTCCGCCAGGCCGCGCATCTTCTCCCCGTCCCTCAGGCCCCGGAACGCCTCGCGGATCCCCTCCTGGGTCATCGTCTGCATCCAGGCCCGCTTC
>CAYVKH010000015.1:0-67782 GCA_964451965.1 uncultured Opitutaceae bacterium | reverse complement strand
TCAAGATGGGGGCCAGCTCCAACTTCGGGAACATGTTCAGCATGCTGGGCTCGGTCTTCGTGCTGCCGGTCAACCTCCTGCCGATGCTGCCGCTGCAGATCCTGATCAACAACCTGCTCTACGACTTCTCCCAGGTCGGGATCCCGCTGGACCACGTCGACCAGGAATACCTGGACAAGCCCCGGCGCTGGAACATCAAGAGCATCCAGAACTTCATGTTCTTCGTGGGCCCGATCAGCTCGATCTTCGACTACGGGACCTGGTTCCTCATGCTGTACCTCTTCGGCTGCGCGGCGTTCGGGCACGCCGACACCCCGGGCGCGGCGAAGGACCACCTGGAGAGGCTCTTCCACAGCGCGTGGTTCGTCGAGTCGCTCGTCACCCAGACCATGATCGTCCACATCATCCGCACGAGGCGCATCCCCTTCTTCCAGAGCCGGGCCAGCCCGACCATGCTGCTGGCGACGATGACCATCATGGTCGTCGGGATCGCGCTGCCGTTCACCGCGGTCGGGCGCTACATCGGCCTGGTTCCCCTGCCGGGGGCCTTCTTCCTCTGGCTGCTGCTTTTCGTGGTGACGTACAGCGTGCTCACGCACATCGTGAAGACCTGGTTCTACCGGCGCTTCGGGACGGACTGAATCGACTAACCCATGCGAAGCATACTCACCGCGCTCCAGGACGGGCGCCTATTCGAACTTCCCGAGGGGGCCTCAAAGGAGCGCGTCCTCGGGTTCCTTGCGCGGATCCTCGATGCGAACCCGAACATCGAGGCCGGCATCGAGGTGATCGAGGAGATCACCCTCCGGGAGAAGGAGTGCAACACGGGCATCGGGATGGGTGTCGCCGTCCCCCACGTGCGGGCGCGGCGCGAGGAGGGCGACCTGTTCTGCGCCATCGGGTGGTCGTCGCAGGGGATCGCCTACGAGGCCCCGGACGGAATGCCCGTCCACCTGGTGGTGATGTACTACATCCCGGGCTCGCAGAAGAACGTGTACCTCAAGGAGGTCTCGACCCTGGTGAAGGCCATGCGCAAGAGCGGCGGCATGGAGCCCATCGCGAAGGCTCCCGACCTCAACGCCGTCCGCAACCTCCTGCTCGACTGGGTGAGCTCGGTCCTCGGGGACGCCGGCCCGGAGTCCGTGGCCCGGATGATCAAGCTCGAGGTGAAGCACTCCCAGGCGGCCGAGGCGCCCGCGACCCCGCTGGCCGTCGCGGTACCGCCCCCGGGGGCGCCGGCGATCGATGGCCAGGCGGCCGCGTTCTCGGTCCTAGTGGCGCCTCCCAACAGCCCCTTCGTGCTGGCCTCGGACGCCGGGCTGCTCGCGACGATCGAGAAGGATGCGGGCCTCGCGCAGAGGCTTTGCAGCTCGGTCCCTTTCGCCGCGGGCAGGCACCAGATCTTCGTCACGGGCTCGACGGTGTATTCAGGCGGGCGGATCCTCTACCAGTGCGTGGCCGTTCCGGTCAGCGCGCCCAGTCCAGACTTGCCCAAATCGTAACCGGTTCGACACACGATCGGCACGGGCCTCGTGCACGCTGGAATGCGTAAACCACGCATTCCGTGAAACTCGCAATTGTAACCGAGACCTTCCCCCCGGAGATCAACGGGGTCGCCATGACCTTCGGGGTCATCGCGGCCGAGCTGGGGCGGCGGGGACATTCCGTTGCGGTCTACAGGCCCTGGCGGCGGGACCTTCCCCAGGCGTCGGCTGCGCGCGGCTATGTCCAGGTGCCGATGCCCGGCCTGCCGATCCCGGGATACCCCCTGCTTCGCATGGGCCTGCCGGCCGCGGGGGCGCTGAGGCGCGCATGGACCGCCGAAAGGCCGGACCTCGTGCACGTCGCCACCGAGGGGCCCCTCGGCCTTTCGGCCGTGAAGGCGGCCCGGTCCATGGGTATCCCGGTCACCTCGAGCTTCCACACGAACTTCCACGCCTACGCGCGCCATTACCGGATCTCGCTCCTGCGCAGCGCCGCGCTCGGCTGGCTTCGCTACGTCCATAACCTCACGGACAGGACGTTCGCGCCCACCGCGGACCTGTGCAACGAGCTGTCGGGCCTGGGCTTCAGGAACCTGGCCGTGCTGTCCCGGGGGGTCGACACGCGCCAGTTCCGGCCGGAGCGGCGCTCGGGCGCCCTTCGAAGCGACTGGGGGGCCGGCCCGGCCGACCCGGTCGTGATCCACGTGGGCCGGATGGCTGCCGAGAAGAACTATCCCCTGCTGTTCCGCGCGTACGCCGAAATGAAGGCGGCGAACCCCTCGTGCCGGTTCGTGCTCGCGGGCGAGGGCCCCCTGAAGCGCGCGCTGATGAGGGCGCATCCCGACTGCGTCTTCGCCGGATTCTTCTCGCGCGACGAGATAGGGCGCTACTACGCCTCCGCCGACATCTACGTCCACGCGAGCCTCACCGAGACCTTCGGCAACGTCCTGACCGAGGCCATGGCGAGCGGCCTTGCCTCGGTCGGGTTCGACTACGCCGCCGCCCGCGTGTTCATAAGAGACGGCGAGAGCGGACTCACGGCGCCGTGCGACCAGCCCGAGAAGCTCGTCGCGGCGGCGGCACGGCTCGTCACCGACCCCGCGCTCAGGAACCGGCTTCGCACGGCGGGCCGGGCGGCCGTGGAGGCGCAGTCATGGGAGACGGTGATCTCGCGGTTCGAGGCCGAGCTCGAGGGGGTCGCCGGCGTCGCCCACACGCCCGCCGGCCCCGCCCCCGTGCTCGTCTGACCATGCAGCCGCGAATACTCATCATGACCGCGGCGTACGGCGAGGGCCACAACGCCGCGGCCAGCGCGCTCGCAACCGCGTTCAACGAGGACGCTCCCGGCACCGCCCTCGTCGTCGACGTCTTTGCGCTTTCCTGCCCAAGGCTCAATGGGTTCATCCGCAGAGCCTACCTTGCGGCGATAAACGGCGCGCCGCGGCTCTGGAGGCGCGTCTACGCGTGGATGGACCGGCCGGGTTTCATGACCAGCGGCGTCAGGATGCTGCGGGCCCAGTCGGCGACGCTGGAGGCGGTCATCGCGCGCGAGCGCCCGGTCGCCATCTGCAGCACCTTCCCCGCGTACGCCGCGCTCCTCGCGAGGCTCGCGCGCGAGGGCCGGTTCGGCACGCCCCACTTCAACATCGTCACGGACTCCATCAGCATAAACTCGGTGTGGTGGCGCTCGGGCTGCGACGGCTGGTTCGTGCCGAACGAGGATTCGGCCGACGTGATGCGCGCGGCGGGCGTCGACCCGTCGCGCCTCCACGTCACCGGGTTCCCCGTCACGCCCTTCTTCAGGAGGAACGAGGGCATCGTGACCCGGCCGCAGTTGTCGACGGGGGCCGCGCCCCGGGTGCTCTACATCATCAATTCGGGGACGCGCAACGCCGAGGCCACGGCCCGCCTGCTGCTGGCCGAGGGGGACTGGGAGATCACCTGCACCGTGGGCCGCGACGAGGCCCTGCGCAGGAGGCTGCTCCTCGCCGCGGCCCGCAGGCCCCGCGGCGCCGACATCCTCGGATGGACGGACCAGATCCCGAGGCTCCTCATGACGCACCACGTCGTGGTCAGCAAGGCGGGCGGCGCGACCACCCAGGAGGCCATAGCCGCCCGGTGCCCGATGGTCGTCAACCAGGTGGTGCCGGGACAGGAGGAGGGGAATTGCGAGCTGCTGCTGCGCCACAAAGCGGGCGCCCTGGCGACGACCCCGGAGAGCGTCGTCGCCACGCTCCGCGCCGCGTTCGCGGGCGGCGGGCAGGGATGGAGCGCGTGGCGCTCGGCGCTCGAGCCGATGGCGCGCCCCGACGCCGCGAGGGTCATCGCGGCGCATGTCCTGGCGCACGTCAACAGGGGCACCGGAGAGCCCCACGCGGGGCTCTCCGCGGCGCTGCGATGAAGCTCAGGTTCGTATTCAACCCCCGCTCGGGCCGGCCGCGCCGAAACGCGCCGATCCTGCCCATGCTCAGGGCCTTCATCTCGGCGAGGGCGCTCGACGCCGACCTCTTCTGCACCGAGGGGCCCGGGCACGCCACGGAGCTCGCGCGGGACGCGGTCGCCTCCGGCTGCCTGCGCGTCGTCGCCGTGGGAGGCGACGGGACCGTCAACGAGGTCGCCCAGGCCCTCATCCACACCCCGGCGGCCATGGGCCTGGTCCCCTGCGGCTCGGGCAACGGCCTCGCCCTTCACCTCGGCCTGCCCAGGGCGTTCCCCGAGGCCCTCGAGCTGGCGGCCGGGACCTCGGGGCGCATGGCCGAGCTCGACACGGGCTCTGCCAACGGCCTCCCGTTTGTGAACGCCATGGGCCTCGGCCTCGACGCCGACGTCGCGCGGAGGTTCAACCGGCTCGTGCGCCGGGGCCTGCCCGCCTACGCCCGCACCGCGCTTTCCGCATTCCTCAGCCGCACGACTGAGCGCTGCCACGTCTCCGTGGCGGGCCACCGGGAATCCATAGACGCCCTGCTGATAGCGGTCGCCAACTCCGACCAGTATGGCAACAACGCCAGGATCGCGCCGCGCGCGCGCGTGGACGACGGGGTGCTCGACCTGGTGGTGGTGAGACCCGTGGGCGTCCTCTCGGCGTGCGTCCTCGGCGCCCGGCTCTTCCTCGGCGGGCTCGACCGGAGCGAAGGGGTCCGCCGCCTCAGCGGCGCGCGCTTTCTCATCGAGAGGCCCGCCGCGGGCCTCATCCACACCGACGGCGAAACCCACATGGCCTCCGCGAGCGTCGAGGTCCTCGTGCGGCCCCGCAGCCTGAGGCTCATCGTTCCCACCGACTGCGCCGCCGTGGCGCCGGCCGAGGACCGCACGGCGACGGCCTTCGCCCTACAGCTGCCGTGAAGAGGCTGCGCGCGCGCACCGTCATCCTCTCGGACGTCCACCTCGGCACGGTCGACTCGAAGGTCGCCGAGGTGAACCACTTCCTCCGCCACGTGCGCTGCGAGAAGCTCATCCTCAACGGCGACATCATCGACGGCTGGCAGCTCAAAAGGAACGGCCAGTGGACCAAGGCCCACACCCACTTCATCCGGATCGTCCTCAAGATGCTCGAGAAGCGCGACACCCAGATCGTCTACCTTCGCGGCAACCACGACGACATCCTCTCCAAGTTCCTCCCGCTCGAGTTCGAGAACCTGCTGATCGTCGACGAGTACCTGCACGAGGGGGTCAAGGGCAAGTACCTCGTCCTCCATGGCGACGTCTTCGACACCGTGACGAAGAACTTCGTGTTCCTGGCCCACCTGGGCGACTGGGGCTATCACGCGCTCCTGGCGATCAACCGGGCCTACAACGTGTGGCGCTCCTGGCGCGGGCTCGAGTACTGGTCGCTCAGCCGGGCGATCAAGGCGCGGGTCAAGTCCGCGGTGAGCCACGTCTCGAACTTCGAGGAGCACATCGTTGACCTGGCGCGCGCCCGGGGCTGCAAGGGGGTCATGTGCGGCCACATCCACACGCCCGCAGACAAGATGCTGGGCGACATCCACTACCTCAACTCGGGCGACTGGATCGAGTCGCTCACCGCCGTCGTGGAGCACTGGGACGGAAGCTACCAGCTGGTCGAGTTCGCCGACTTCACAAGGGAGTTCCCGTTCCCCGACGAGGAGGGCGCCCCCGAGGAGCAGGCCGCCGGCGCGGGCGCAGCCGCGCCGAAGTTCGCCGGCGAGCGCAGCGAGACCCCCGTGGTCTGAGGGTTGGGTTGACAGGGGCCGCGCGGCGGATCGTCGTTGGCGGAGGTGCCTGAACGCGAAAAGATACTTGTGGCCATGTCCGGGGGCGTGGACAGCTCGGTCGCAGCCCTCCTCCTCAAGAGGCAGGGCCTCGACGTCTGCGGCGCCTACATGAAGAACTGGATCAACGAGGACGGGGTCGTCGGCGACTGTCCGTGGATGCGGGACATCGACGACGCGCGCCGGGTCGCCGATCAGGTCGGGATCCCCTTCCAGGTCGTCAACCTCATGAAGGACTACCGCGAGAAGGTGGTCCAGTACCTCCTCGACGGGTACGAGCGGGGCCTGACGCCGAATCCCGACATCATGTGCAACCGCGAGATCAAGTTCGGCGTGTTCCGGTCGTGGGCGCTGGCGAACGGATTCACGGCGGTCGCCACCGGCCATTACGCCCGGAGGCTCGACGACGGCCGGGGCCGGGCCGGGCTGCTCGAGGGCGCGGACAGGGACAAGGACCAGACGTATTTCCTCTGCCTCCTGGGCCAGGACCAGATCCGCGACGCCCGCTTCCCCGTCGGGGACCTCGAGAAGGCCGAGGTCCGGCGGATGGCGGCCGACGCCGGCCTCGCGACCGCGGCGAAGAAGGACAGCCAGGGCATCTGCTTCATCGGCGAGGTCCGGATGGGGGACTTCCTGCGCGCGTACGTACCCGACAGGCCGGGGGCCATCGTCCGGGCGTCCGACGGCCGGGAGCTCGGCAGGCACAGGGGGCTCCACTACTACACGCTCGGCCAGCGCAGGGGAATCGGCGTCCCCTCCAATGCCGACCACGAGCGCTACGTGGTCGTCGGCAAGCGCGCGGCCGACAACGCGCTTCTCGTGGGGTTCGACCATCCCGACGCTCCGGGCCTTTTCCAGAGCGAGGTGCGCGTCCACTCCCTGAGCTGGACCGGCGAGCCCCTCGCGTCGGCCCGGAGGCTCGAGGGCCGCGTCCGCTACCGCGACCCCCGGGTCCCCCTCGCCTTTCATCCGGAGGGCGAGCGCGGGGCCCT
Source organism: uncultured Opitutaceae bacterium (assembly GCA_964451965.1). Lineage (GTDB taxonomy): Bacteria > Verrucomicrobiota > Verrucomicrobiia > Opitutales > Opitutaceae > Palsa-1447. Next base: position 61,077 of record CAYVKH010000015.1, on the reverse strand, counting down.
CGTACGCTTCGATCGCCCGCAGCGCGCGCTGGCCCAGGGCCAGGTGCTCGCGCTCTACGACGGGCCCCGCCTGCTCGGCGGGGGCGTCTACGCCTAGCCTGCCGAGGCCAGGGCGAGGGCGGCCGCGAAGCCGATGAGAACGACCCCCATGGCCCTGTCGATCCAGTGGCCTCCCCGGAGGAACGCTCCCCGCACGCTCTCGCGGGTGAAGACGACCGAGACCATGGCGAACCAGGCCATCGTGGTGGCGGACATCCACAGCCCGTAGCCCCCCTGGATCAGCTTCGGCGTCGCCGGGTCGATGAGGGACGCGAAGACGGCCACGAAGAACAGCGTGGCCTTGGGGTTGAAGACGTTTGTCAGGAAGCCGGTCGTCCACGCCACGAGCGCGGCCGGCTCCGCCGGGCGCGAAAGGGCGGCCTCGGCGCCGGCGGGCGCGCTGGCGAGCCCGAGGCGAGGCCGGCTCATGAGCCCCTTGGCCCCGATCCAGGCGAGGTACCCGGCGCCCACGAACTTCACGGCCGTGAAGGCGACCGGGGTCGTCCTCAGCAGGATCCCGATCCCGAGGAGCGCATAGGTGACGTGAACGAGGATCGCGCTCCCGATCCCGACGCTCGTCCAGACCGCTGCCCGGCGCCCGTGCGTGATGCTCTGGCGCACCACCATCGCGAAATCCGGGCCCGGGCTCGCGACGGCCAGCATGTGGGCCACGGCGACCTTGATGAACTGCGCCCAGTAGGGGTGCACGGGTGGCCCTACGGCACGAGGTCCTTGAGCCCTGGGTCCGCCATCATCTTCTCCAGTCCCCTGGCCTCCACAAAGGTGCGCAGCCGCCGGTCCTCCGGGTACCGTGAGCGCCCGTCGGCGATCGCCGACCGCGCCTCGTCCGCCCGGCCGAGGAGCACGAGCACGTAGGCCCTGCGGATGACGAACAGGGTGTTCGCCGGATCGGCCTTGAGGTTGTCCTTGTAGGCCGAGAGCGCGGACTTGTAGGCGGACCTGGCGCCGCCCGAGTCGTGCATCCGCATCCGGACAATGCCCAGGCTCATCCAGGCGTCCCCCTCGTCGGGGCAGAGCTGGGTGGCCTTGGCGTAAAGCCCCTCGGCCCGCCCCCAGTCCTTGAGCGTAAGCGCGAAGTTCGCCTCGCTGACGTCGTTGGCGGCCTCGGCCCGCTCATGGGCCGTAGGCACCCTCTGGCGGCAGCCCGCGAGGACAAGCGCCGCAGCCAGGACCAGGGCCGGCCGGAGGTTCATCACAGGTCCGGCGGAACGGTAGAAATGGCCTCCTCCAGCGTCGAGAGGCCGTCCTTCACCTTGATGAGGCTGTCCTGGTGGAGCGTCTTCATGCCCTGGCGCTGGGCGATCTTCTTGAGCTCTGCCGTCTCCAGTCTCTTGTTGATCCCCTCGATCAGCTCCTCGTTCGTGATCATCAGCTCGTGGATGCCCACGCGCCCGCGGTAGCCGCTCGCGTTGCACTTGGGGCAGCCCTTCGGGTTGTGCCTGAAGATCGACCCGCTCCACCCGATCGCCTTCTCGAGGATCTCCTTCTCGCGGCCCTTCGCTTCGTAGGCGACCCGGCACTGCTTGCAGACCCGGCGCATGAGGCGCTGGGAGCAGACGCAGAGTATCGAGGACGAGATCATGAACGGCTCGATGTCCATGTCCGTCAGGCGGGCGATCGTGGACGGGGCGTCGTTCGTGTGAAGGGTCGACAGGAGAAGGTGCCCCGTGAGCGCCGCCTCGATCGCGATCTCCGCGGTCTCGACGTCTCGAATCTCACCGACGAGGATGATGTCGGGGTCCTGGCGCAGGAACGACCGGAGCGCCGTCGCGAACGTGAGCCCGATCTGCCTGTGCATCTGCATCTGGTTGATCCCGGAAAGCGTGTACTCGATCGGGTCCTCGGCGGTCCGGATCACGATGTCGGGCGTGTTGATCTCGTTGAGCGCCGAGTAGAGCGTCATCGACTTGCCCGAGCCGGTGGGCCCGCAGTGCAGGATCATCCCATAGGGCTGGCGGATGCAATCGCGGTACTTGAGGAGGTTCTCCTCCGTGAAGCCGAGCGAGGTCAGGGGAAGGGTCGACTTCTGCTTGTCGAGGATACGCATGACCACGCCCTCCCCGTGGTTGAGCGGCGCCGTGGACACGCGCAGGTCCAGGTCCAGGTTCTTCTTCGTGTACTGCTTGAAGACGATGCGCCCGTCCTGGGGGAGCCTCCGCTCCGAGATGTCCAGGTTGCACATGATCTTGAGCCTCGCGACGAGGGCCGGCCCCACCTTCACCGGGAGCCGCAGCTTCTCCTGGCACATCCCGTCAACCCGGTACCTGACGATGACGTCCTTCTCCTGCGGCTCTATGTGGATGTCGCTCGCCCCCGCGAAATAGGCGTCCTCGATGATCCTGTTGCCGAGCTGGATGATGGGGCCCGACTCCTCGTTGACGTCGGTGTCCTTGATGATGTCGCCCTCGCCCGCGGTCCCGTACTCGGCGCCGATCTGCTGGACCACGTCGTCGAATCCAGCGGACCGGTCGTTCGCCTTGTTGAACTTCTCCTTGATGTCCTTCTCGCGGGCGAGCAGGCGCACGACGCGCTTGCCCGTCATCTCCTGGATCTTGGCCGGGAGCGTGACCTCGAACGGGTTCGCGAAGGCGACGAGGAGGAGGTCGCCGACCTGGCCCACGGGCAGGACCAGGTTCTCCTGGCAGAAGTCCTGGGGTATCCGCTCGAAGGTGGAGGTGGCTATCTTGTAGCGGGCGACGTTGTAGGGGGCGAGGCCGAGGGCCCTGCCCTTCGCGACCAGGCACTGGAACGCGGTTATCTTGTAGTCCTCCTGGAGCAGCCGGTCGAGCGCGTCGCCGTTCAGGTCCTGGGGACGGGCCGCGATCGCGTCGCGCTGCTCGGTCGTGAGCCGGCCCATCGCGATCAGCTTTGCGACGATCAGGGACTGGACTTTTCCTAGTGCCATGGGTTTGCGGGCTTGTTCAGGCGGACTTCGCGACGGGCTCCGCCTGGGCCTGCGGCACCGGCATGGGCGGCGGCGTCCCGCCCTGGGACACGGGGGCGGCCGGGGCCGCGGCCGGCTCCCCGGCGACCGGGAACGGCGCCTTTGAGCTCGTCGGGCTCCCGAGGCGGTCGAGGTGCTCGGCGATGCCCTCCAGGGTCGTCCCGAACCAGAGGATGGGGCCCTCGAAGTGCTTCTCCCAGTACGTGCGGACGGCCGGGCTCAGGTAGTACGCGGAGGCGATGAAGGTGAAGTCCTCCTCCTGGTCGAAGGGCACCGACCAGGTCGCCCAGCAGGCGTCCATGTCCAGGCCCTTCTTGGTGTCGTCGGGGGGCTCGTAGCCGCGCAGGTCGACGAGGCCCAGGCCCTCGGTCTCCACAAGGTGCTGGAGGACATCCTCCTCCCGGATGACCTTGAGCTCGTAGGCCAGGACCCCGAGGACGGTCGCCTGGCGGGGCTGGTTCGTGGCGATGATCTCGAGGAGGCGCTCGTTCGCCTTCTCCAGGTCCTCGATCTTCACGAGGTTGTGCTCGACGAGCCCCGCGCCAAGCAGGCGGTTCGCCCTCATCATGAGCGATCGGTTCTCGGGCGACATTGTAGATCCAGTGGCCAAGGTTCCTGAAGTCTGTGTCACGCGGCGGCGGCTGGCGACACCTTTTCCTTTCGGCGAAAGGCCTCCACCCGCCTGAGCAGCCCCGACTTTAGCGCGCCGAGTCCCGTTCCCTCAAGGCATGAGATCTCAAGGGCGTCCACCTTGTAGCGACGCTTGAACTTCGCCAGGTTGGCGGCCGACGACGGCAGGTCCATCTTGTTGGCAGCCACAATCCTCGGCTTCTTCAGAAGCGCGGGGTCGTAGAGCTTCAGCTCGCTCAGCAGCTGCCGGTAGTCCTCCCTGGGATCCCGCCCGTCGTTGCCCGCCATGTCGACGATCAAGAGGAGCAGGGCGCACCGCTCAACATGCCTCAGGAACCTGTGCCCGAGGCCGCGGTTCTCGCTGGCCCCCTCGATCAGCCCCGGGATGTCGGCCAGCAGCAGGCGCCTGTCGCCCTTGATCTCGTCCCCGAACTCGATGACCCCGATCTGGGGGTGGAGCGTCGTGAACGGGTAGGCCGCCGTCTTCGGGTGGGCCTTCGTGATCGCGTTGGTGAGGGACGACTTGCCCGCGTTCGGGAAGCCCACCAGGCCCACGTCGGCGATCGACTTGAGCACGAGACGGTATTCGCCGCGCTCGCCCAGCTGCCCGGGGTTGGCTCGGCTCGGCGCCCGGTTCGTCGACGTCTTGAAGTGGGTGTTTCCCCAGCCCCCGTTGCCCCCCTTGCAGAGCACGATGCGTTGGCCGTCCACGATGACCTCGGCGACGACCCTGCCGGTCGCCATGTCCGTGACGATGGTGCCCAGGGGCAGCCTGAGCTCGGCGTCGCGGCCCTCCTTGCCGTTGCAGTCCTTCCCGAGCCCGTGCTCGCCGCGGCCGCCCTTCCAGTGCGGCTTGAACTTGAAGTCGACCAGGTTGTTCGCGTCGTGGGAGCCCACGAGGACGACGTCGCCCCCGGCGCCCCCGTCCCCGCCGTTCGGCCCGCCCCAGGGCTCGTATTTCTCACGGCGGAAGGAGACGCAGCCGCGCCCGCCGTCGCCGGCGGTGGCCTTTAGGACGCATTCATCGACAAACATGGATCAGAACGTACCGAAATACACCCGGGGATCAAATCGCTATCTTGATGCCCTTGCGCAGGTAGGTCGGAACGTCCAGGTCCTGTCCGTCGAAAAGATTCCGGTCGGTGCGCTCGAATTGGCCGCGGCTCTCAACCTCGCCGAAGCCGAATTCATCCTGCTTGGCCCTTTGGCTGGGGCCCGCCGCGGGCTCCTGGGCGGCCGCCGCGGCCGCCTCCTGCCCCGCGGGCGGCTCCTCAACGCGCGTCGCGGAAGCGCGCACCCGCGGCGGGGCCGGCCGGCGCGTGATGGCGCCCCGGGTCCCCATGTCGCTCGCTCCCAGCACGGAGATCTCCACCCTGCCCTGCATCTCCTCGTCGATCACGGCCCCCATGATTATGTGCGAGTCGCGCCCGAACTGGTCGGCGATCGCGTTCATGATCTCGTTCACCTTGGGAAGCGTCAGGTCCGTGCCCCCGGTGATGTTGACGAGCAGCCGGTCCGCCTTTCTCGAGAACTCCGGGGTGTGGAGAAGCGGACAGAGCTTGAGGTCGGCGATCGCCTCGGCGGCCGCGTTGTCGCCTGCGCCCTCGGCGAGGCCGAAGAGCGTCTTCGCGCCGCGGTTCTGGAAGGCCTGCCGCAGGGTCGCAAAATCCACGTTGATGAGCCCCGTCTTCGAGAGCATCGCCCAGATGGACTTGACGCCCCGTCCGATCCACTCGTCGGCGCGGGCGAACGAGTCGAGCACGGTCTCGTTGTCGGCGGCCTCCTGGAGCAGGATGTCGTTGGGCAGCGGAATGACCGCGTCGCAGGCCCTGCGCAGCGCCGCGAGCCCCTCCTCCGCCTGCTTCAGGCGGCGGCCGCCCTCGAAGCTGAACGGCAGGGTAACGAAGGCGATGACGAGCGCCCCCTCCTCCGCGGCGATCTCGGCCACGATGGGCGACGCCCCCCCGCCCGTCCCGCCGCCCATGCCGGCGATGATGAACACCAGGTCGCAATCCTTCACCACCTTGGCGACCTTCTCGCGGTCGTCCTCCGCCGCCTGGCGCCCGAGGTCCGGATCGCCACCCGCCCCGAGGCCGCGGGTCGTCCCCATTCCGATCAGGACCTTGTCCTGGACGGGCGAGCTCGAGAGGGCCTGGCTGTCGGTGTTGATCACCGCGAGCTGCAGGCGCTCCAGGTTCTCCATCTTCAGCCGGTCGACGGCATTGGAGCCCGCCCCGCCGACGCCCACCAGCTTGATGGCAACGCTGCGGTCGCAGAGTATCTGGGGCTCCAGGGGAAGTTCGTTGGGATTCACGTTGAGGCGAAAAGGCGCGAGACGTTGCGCAGGAACCCGCCCTTGCGGCGCGTCGCCGCCGCGTTGTCGCTGAGCGCGCTCAGCCCGTAGTAGAGGACGCCGAGGGCGGTGTGGTATCCCGGGTCGCGGAGGTTCTCGTTGACCCAGGAGGGGGCCTCCCCGAGCCGGGCCGAGGTGCCGAACACCTTGGTTGCGCACTCCACGAGCGCGGGCATCTTGGCGCCGCCCCCGGTGAGGACCACGCCCCCCGCGCAGGCCTCGGGAGAGAACGCGTGGCCCAGCCTCTTCCTGACGACCTCCAGGAGCTCCCACCCGCGCGCGGCGGTGATGCTCTCGATCGCGTGCCTCGAGAACTGCCGGTCGCCGATCGCGAAATTCCCGTCCAGCCAGACCTTCTCACTCTTGTCGCGGGCCTGGACGACGGCGCGCCCGAAGCGCAGCTTGAGCTTCTCGGCCTGGCCCTCCGTGAGCCTGAGCCCGAGGCTGATGTCGTTGGTGAAGTGCCCCCCGCCCACGGCGACGACGCCGGTCGTGTGGGGGGCGCCGTTGCGGTAGAGGACGTAGTCGGTCGTGCCCGCCCCGATGTCGATCGCCAGCACGCCGTTCTGGCGCTCCTCGAGGCTCGTCACCATGTGCCCGGACGCCAGGCTTGCGAGGACGAGCTCGCGCACCTCCAGGTTGAATCCCCGGATGACGTGGATGTTGTCGGCCAGCCTCTGCTCCTGGCCGTGGACGGTCCAGTAGCCCACCTCAAGTTTTTGGCCCACAAGGTTTTCCGGAGACGTCGGCACGAGCCTTCCGTCGACCCGGAAGGGCCGCCGGATGTTGTGGACGACCATCCGGCCAAGGGGAAGGTCCTTCGCCTTCGCGAGGTCGCAGACCGTCCTGATGTCGTCCATCTCGATCATGTTGTCGGCCGCCTTAACGTTGACCGAGGCCTCGTTGTAGAAGCCCTCGAGGTGGCCCCCGGTCTGCGCCAGGTACACGTGGTCGATCCGCTCGTTGGCGTCGCGCTCCGCGATCTCCAGGGCGTTGTGGGTGCACTCGGTCGCGGCGCGGTAGTCGACGACCGAGCCCTTGATGACGCCCCTCGAGGTGCACTCGCCGCAGCCGATGATGGCGATCTCGCGGCCGGTGTATTCGCCGACGAGAGCGGTGACCTTGGCGGTCCCGATCTCGACCGCCCCTATGAAGGTTGTCTTAGAGCTCACGATGAGAGTCTATGTGGAGATTGGGGAATGCCGGATAGCCGATGATCGGCTTCGCCGGGCCCGCGTTCGCGGTGCCGACCGGCGGCTCGGCGAGCGCCGGCGCCGCGGTCCCGTACGCGACGGGAACCTGCGACCCGAGGGAGAGGTTGACCTCCCGCAGGGGCCGGGTCGGGTCCTTGGAATCGTCCACGAGGATGTCGAGCCTGGCAATCTGCCTCAGGTAGTCCTCCCTGGTGCCGAACACGACCCTCATGCCGTCGCGGGTGCGGACATCGATCTCGCCGTCCGTCGCCAGGCGCGCGAGCGAGAGGACCTGCCAGGTGCGGTAGAGGCCCTCCGCCTCGAGCTTCGCCGAGGCGAGGAGCTCCGAGACCTCGCGCATGCCGCGAATGGGCGCGAAGGACCTGCCCGACCGCGCCAGCCTGACGCCGTCCAGCCAGGGCAGCGTCGCCACCATCGCCGGGTCGAAGCCCGTGCCCGGGAACGCGACGCCGTCCCTCGACACAAGAAGCATCGCCGGCGCCTCGCCGCCCGCCTGGGCCATGATCCGCACGACGGGCGACCGCTCGGAGATGCGGACCGAGAGCCTGTCGGGGAAATTCCGGACGATCGACGCCGAGCTCACCTGGGCGTCGGCAAGCACCCTCGAGCGCAGCTGGTTCAGGTCGAGGCCCATGAGGGTCGCGTCCTGCGGGATGGAGAGCGTTCGGGCGAGCCAGTTCCGGTCTAGGACCCCGTCCGTGACGAGCACCAGGCTGCGGACGCGGTCGGACTTCGCCGCGCCGGACATCGACTCCGGGCTCTCGCGCAGCACCGCGGCCGTCTCCCATGCGCCCCACGCCAGCAGGCCCGCCACAAACGCGCCAAGCGTTGCGCGCATCACCCCCATCGCGAGGCGCCGGCGCCCCTCGCGCGACATCGCGCGAGGACTCACGTCCTGGGGGATCTCCCTCCAGGTGCGGTTCTCGGGCATGGAATGGGTGTCTTTGCTCATGGACGGCGTGAGGCGTTGCCCAGACGGAAACGCTCCACTGCGGGCAACACCATCTCCCTCACCAAGGCCGCGAAATCCAGTCCCGCGCAGCGAGCGCACATCGGCAACAGACTCGTCTCCTTCATGCCAGGAAGCGTGTTGATTTCGAGAAAAAACGGCTCGCCTGCGCCCGAAACCATGAAGTCCACGCGCGCGTAGTCGCGGCACCCGCAGACGGCGAACGCGGTCTCGGCCGCGCGCCGGACGGCGGCGGCGAGCGGGTCGTCGATGGGCGCTGGCGCGACGTACTCCGTCGTGCCCTTCGTGTACTTGCTCGTGTAGTCGTAGACGCCCGACCTGGGCCTTATCTCGACGATGCCCATCGCGGTGCCCCTGAGGATGCCGACCGACAGCTCCCGGCCCTCGATCCTGCGCTCGATGATCCACCGGCCCGAGGTGACCGCCCTGAGCGCGTCCTCGAGCCCGGGCAGGTCCCCGGCCATGCGCAGGCCGACGCTGCTGCCCTCGCCGTTGGGTTTCACCACGACACGGGTCCCGAGGCGGCGCGCCACGTCCGCGGCGGCTGGCTTGGCGCCGGCGTCGAAATCGATCCCGTCGACGACCGGCACGCCGTGCGCCGACACCGTCCCCTTCGTGAGCGCCTTGTTCATCGTGAGGGCGCTCGAGGCGGCGTCGCAGCCCGCGTAGGCGCCGCCGGCCGCGTCGAGTAGCCGCTGCATTCCCCCGTCCTCGCCGAAGGTTCCGTGGAGCGTCGAGAACACGACGTGGCGCGCGGGATCGTAGCCGTCGGGAAGCGCGTCCGCCACCACCGGGAAGAGCCGGGTCGCGAAGGACCGGGTGAGGGCGAGCGCGCAGGCCGCGCCCGATCCGGTGGACACCTCCCGCTCGGCGGACGTCCCGCCCGCGAACACGGCGATCACGGGCGAGGTCACAGGACGTCCCTCCAGTCCTTCCCGTAGAGGAGCACCTCGGGCTCAAGGTCCACCCCCTTGGCCTTGCGGACCCCCTCCCTCACGCGCCGCACGAGCTCCAGCACGTCGGCGCTGGTCGCGTTTCCGCAGTTGATGACGAAGTTCGCGTGGACCCGGGAGACCTCGGCGCCGCCCACCCGGGCGCCCTTCAGGCCGCTCTCCTCGATGAGGCGGCCCGCGGACCCCCCCGGGGGGTTCTTGAACATGCACCCCGCGCTCGGCTCCCGCGGCTGGGTCTCGCGGCGCTTGCGCCTGAAGACCTCGATCTTGCGCCCCACGTCCGCCGAACCGGACCTGGAAACCGGGTGCAGGATGGCGCCCAGGGCGATGCTGTCGCGCAGGTCCGCGCACTGGCGGTAATCGACGCTCATCGCGGCACGGGGCACGTTGCTGACGATGCCGTCCATCGACATGAGGCGCACCTCGTCGACGATGTCGAAGATCCAGCCGCCCATGGCTCCGGCATTCATCCTGAGCGCTCCCCCGAGGCTCCCGGGGATCCCCTCGAGGAACTCGAAGCCGGCGAGGCCCGCGGCGGCCGCGAGCCCGCAGAGGTTCTTGAGCCGGAGCCCCGCGCCCGCGCGAATCCTGCCGTCGGGGAGCATCTCGAAGCCGGACCAAGAGTTGTGGGAAAGGGTGATGATGAGCCCCTCGACGCCCTCGTCGGGCACGATGACGTTGGAGCCGCGGCCGAGCACGAACACGCGCGCGCCCTCCCCCTTCGCCTCGCGAAGGAGCGCCTGCAGGTCCTCCTCGGTGGCCGGCTCCGCGAAAAGCCGGGCGGATCCCCCGACCCGGAGCGTGGTCCTTCCGGCAAGGGGCTCGTCCCTCGTCAGGCCCGTGCCCCGGGACAGGCGCGGGCGGACCCTTTCCGCGAAAAGGTCCCAGCGCCGCGCCCGGGCCATGCCCTGCCTCACGGCGTCGACCCACGCGCGCGCCGTCTGGTCGATGTCGCCCGCCCCGATGAAGGCGACGACGTCGCCCGGCCTTGCCTCCCCCAGGAGCGCGGGAATGCAGCCGACCCCGTGCCCGGGCAGGTAGCTGACATGGAGAGCGGGGGCCCCCCGCTTCAGCTCGGCGTACACGTCGGCGGCCGTGCCGCCCGAGACGGGGGCCTCCCCGGCCGAGTACACGTCGAGCAGGTGCACGGCGTCGGCGAGCGCGAGCGACGCCGCGAATTCCGACTTGAAGCGGGCCGTGCGGCTGTGCCGGTGCGGCTGGAACACGGCGATCAGCCGTCCGCCGGGCGCAACCCGCCGGCGCAGGCTGGGCAGGAGCGCGCGGATCTCCGCGGGATGGTGGGCGTAGTCCTCGATGACGGTGAGTCCGCCCTCCTCCAGGAGGACCGCCTGGCGCCGGCGCACTCCCGGGTAGGCCGCGAGCGATCCGCGCACGGGCTCGACCCCCATCAGCTGCGCGGCGGCCAGCGCAGCCGTCGCGTTCGCCCCATTGAAGTCCCCGGTGGTGCCGACCTCCACCTCGATCGGCTTGAAGCGCCCGCCCAGGAGGAGCCTCATGCGCCCGTCCTTCTCGCCCGCAAGGGCGCAGGAGAAGCTCCCGCTCCGCCCGAACGTGACGGCGGAAGGGGCGAGGCGCAGCGAGACCGGGCACGCGTCGCTCACGAGGATCGTGCCCTTGGTCCGGGCGCAGAGGGCGGCGAACGCCAGCTCCAGCTCCGACGGGCTCCGGTAGCGGTCGGGGTGGTCCCAGTCGAGATTCACGATCACCGTGATCTCGGGCGAGAACCCGTCGATCGTGCCGTCGCTCTCGTCGACCTCGGCGACGACCCATTCGTTCGAGCCCACGCCCGCGGGGGCCGTGGAGTCGTTGAACAGCCCTCCGGCCACGTATCCCGCCGGAAAGCCGGCATGCCGCAGGGCGGTGACCAGCATGGCGGTGGTGGTCGTCTTCCCGTGCGAGCCGCAGACGGCGACAAGCTTCCGGTCCCGCACCACCTCGCCCAGCATCTCCCCCCGCCTGACCGAGGGGAGGCCGCGGGCGGCGGCGGCCAGGAAAGACGGATGCGAGTCGGGAATGGCCGACGAGCGGACCACGAGGTCGGCCTTCGCCGGCAGCGGGCAGACCTTGACCCCCGCACCGGCCAGCAGCGCCGAGACGTCGGCGGAGAGCGCGTCGTCCTCGCCCGACACGCTCCAGCCCGACCGCGCAAGGTAGATCGCGAGGGGGGCGACGCCCATCCCGCCCACGCCGAGGCAGTGGATCCGGCGCACCATTCGCCCGAAGAGCGGAGGCAGGGGCGGGGCTCTCATGCTGCCAGCTCCAGGGACCGGCCCACGCGCCCCCCGGATCCCCTGCGCGCGATCTCACCGAGGTCCGCGACCATCAGGTCGAGCGAGTTGCTCCGGTCCATCCGCCTGAGGTTGCCCCGGAACTGGCGCAGGAGCCAGTCGTTGAACACCAGGTCAAGCACCTCGGAGTGCAGGCCCCCCAGGGCCGACTCGTCGACGAGGATCCCTCCCCCCTGCCGCTCAAAGTAGGCCGCGTTCGCCCTCTGGTGGTCGGACGCGGCGTGCGGATAGGGCACGAGGATCGCCGGGACCTCGCACCGAATGAGCTCCGCGATCGTGCCCGCCCCGGCCCGCGAGATGACCACGTCCGCGGCCGACAGAAGCTCCGCGATCCGGTCGCAGAATGGCACGATGACCGCCTTCACCGGCTCGCCCGTGCGCGAGCGCCGGAGGGTCGTTTCCGGGGCCGCCTTCCCGAGCCCCGCCACGCAGTAGACCTGGATCCCCTCAAGGGCCAGCATGTCGACCTTCGCCGCCGCCCAGGCGTTGAGCGACGAGGCGCCCTGGCTGCCGCCCAGGACGGCCACCACCTTCTGCACCGGGTCGAGGCCGAGCGATTGCCTCGCCTGGGCCGCCGGCATGCGCACGATCTCCCTTCTCACGGGCAGGCCGGCGTAGCGGACCGCGGAGGCGCGCAAACCGGGGAGGTGGATCCCGAACGGGAGGTAGACGCGGTCCACAAAGCGGCCGAGCGCGCGTATCGCCAGGCCCGGCACGCGGTTGGCCTCGTGGAGCGCCACCGGGATCCCGTGCATGCGTCCCGCCGCGGCCGCGGGAGCCGACGTGAAGCCGCCGAAGCCGACGACCATGTCGGGGCGGCTGGCCCGGACGAGCCCGACGCAGTGGCGGAGCGCGGAGGCCTGCGACGCCGCAAAGCGCGCCATCCCGGCAGGGTGCCAGGAGAACCCGGTCCCGGGCATCCGCTCGAAGGCCAGGCCGGGGTATTTCTCCACGAGGCGCGCGTCCACCCTCTTCATGCTTATGAGGAGCCTCGCCTCGTGCCCCGTCGCGATGAGCCCTTCCGCAAGCGCGATGCCGGGGGAGAGGTGCCCTCCGGTGCCGCCGCAGGAGATGAGGAACCTGCTCATGCCAGGACCTCGCGCATCGCACCTGCCCCCTGGGGCAGCGAGGCACGGCCCCAGGTGCGCTGCGTGTTGACGAGGATCCCGACCAGCAGCCCCATCAGGAGGAGATTCGAGAGCCCGGCGCTTATGAAGGGAAGCGACATGCCCTTCGTGGGCAGCATGCCGGTAACGACCCCGAGGTTGATGACCGACTGCAGGCACATGAGGAGCAGGCAACCCGTCGCGAGCAGGAAATGGAACAGGTTCGGGGCTCTCCGGAGGTGGGCCAGCCCGGCGACGAACATGACCGCGAAGACGGCCACCACCCCGAGGGTGAACCACATCCCGAGCTCCTCGCCCACCACGGCAAAGATGAAGTCCGTGTGCGCCTCCGGCAGGAAGTTGATCTGCTGGCGCCCCTGCCCCAGGCCCGCGCCCGCGGTCCCGCCCGCCGCGAACGCCTCGAGAGACTGGTAGAGCTGGTAGGTCCCCCCCTGCTTGTTGCCCTCCACGTCCATGAAGGCTGTGAACCGCCTCAGCCGGTTCGGGTTGTTGGCGACCATGAACGCGAAGGCCGTGACCGACAGCGCGATCGTCGGGAGGATGTAGCGCCACTTGGCGCCCGAGAGGAAGAGGAGGAGAAGTCCCACCGAGAGGGCGAGCGCCGCGGTGCCGAAGTCGGGCTCCAGGAGGATGAGCCCCGTGAACGCGCCGATGATTCCCAGGGGATAGAGGTAGCCGCGCCTCAGGTCGCCGATTCTCGTCTGGTTCAGGGCAAGGTAGTGGGCCAGGCAGAACACCATCGCGAGCTTCGCGAATTCGGAGACCTGCAGCCGCGCCGCCCCGTACCCGAGCCACCTGCGGCTTCCCTTCACCGACACCCCGAGGTGCGGGATCAGGACCAGGACGAGCAGCGCCAGCGCGATGACGGCGACCCAGACGGAGGCGCGGCGGGCGTAGTCAAGGTTGATCCTGCTCGCGAGAAAGCAGAGAAGCCCAGCCGCCACCACGCCCACCACCTGCTTGTCGAGGTAGAAATAGGGGTCCTGCTTGAGCGACACGCTGGCGCTGAAGAGGATGGTCAGCCCGAGGAAGGTCAGGCCGATCGCGCAGATCACAATGACGGCGACCGGGCTGGCGATCGATCGGATGCTGAGGGACTCGGCGGGCCTTTCGCTTGCCATGGCGGGTCGCTTCAGGGGTTCTTCGGCTGCGCGCCCGCGGCGGTGTCCTCAATCTTGACGACCGGAACCTCCGTGGGGTTCGCGGGCTTGAGGCCCGCGTCGAGGTCCTGCTCGGCCGGCGCACCGGCCGGCGCCCTGACCTCGCCCTCGGCCGGGCCCGCCTTGGCGCCCTTGGCCTGCCTGGCGCCGCCCGACGCGGACCTGGCGGGGATGACGAGCTCCTGGCCGGGCTGGATCTTCTTCGGGTCGGTGATGTTGTTCGCCACGGCGATGTCGCCCTGCTTGACCCCGTACTTGCGGGCTATCGCCCCGAGCGTCTCGCCCGCCCTGACGACATGCCTCGTCGAATCTGCCGGCGCCTTCTCGGCCGGCGCCGCCTCGGGCGTCCTCGCGGCGCCCGGGACCTGGGGGCCGCCCGCGGCCTGCGTCGGCCTCGAGGGGATGACCAGCTTCTGGCCCACGTGCAGGACGGCGCCCGCCTTCAGGTTGTTGGCCGCGGCGAGGTCAGCCTTGGAAAGCTGGCTCTTCTTAGCGATGCCCGAGAGGCTGTCGCCCCTCGCCACCGTGTAGGTCGTCGCCGGGACCACGTCGGACACCGGCTGCGCCGAGAGCGCCGAGGCCACCGTGGTCCCGGGCCGCGTCGGGCTGTACCTGATCCCGACAGCGTCGGGCGCCGTGATGGTCGCGCTCGGCGCCTGCGCGGAGGAATCCCCCCCGGGGGCGGCCGAGAAGGGCGATGAGTCGGGCGCCGCCGCCTTTGTGTAGCTACAACCCGGATTGGAGAAAATGAGGATCAGCGCGAGCGCGTGGAGGCCCGCCGCAATTCCAAGGATCTTTAGTATTTTCATGGGAGAAATCGGGTTCTGGAGGCTAGAGTCAGGTTGTGGGTTGTCGTCGGCAAAGCTATATCAAACTCGGGCGGCGTGCAGGTCGGCCACCGCGCACTCGAAGCGGTCGCCGCGGTCCTCGTAGCTGCGGAACATGTCGAAGCTGGCGAACCCGGGACTCAGGATCACGTCGCCCGCCGCGGCCGCGGCCGCGGCCGCGGCGGCGCAGCGGACCGCGTCCTCGAGCGTCAAGCTGACCGAGTTCGCGACGCCAAGCGCCTCGAAGGCCCCCGCGAGCGCCGCCCCGGTCTCGCCGATCAGGACCGCGTGCGCCACCTTCGGGAATATGCGCATGGCAAAGCCGTGCACGTCCCCGCCCTTCGAGCGCCCGCCCGCGATCAGCACGACGGGCCTCGGAAAGCCGGCGAGCGCCGCCTCGACGGCGTGGAAATTCGTGGCCTTTGAGTCGTTCCAGTAGGTCACCCCGTCAATCGTCGCCACGTTGGTGAGCCTGTGGCGGCCGATGCGGAAGCTCCTCGCCGCCGCCAGGAGCGCGCCCTCGTCGAGGCCCTCGGAGCGCCACCACGCCGACGCGAGAATGAAGTTCTCCCTCTGCGGATAGAGTGCGAAGGGGGTCCCGGCCAGCCTGGGGTCGGCGGGCTGGCTCTCGGTCGGCACAAGGGCGCCCGGCGGCACCGTGCGCCCGAACTGCGCGGCGTACCGGCCCACGGAGCTTCCGGCAAAGAGGTGGCCGGCCTTGGTGCGGAGCACCAGTTCCCACTTGGCCGCGAAATACTGATCCATGCCCCGGTGCCTTTCGAGGTGGTCCTCGGCGAAATTGGTCCACAGCAGCGCGTCGGCGCTGAAATACCCGAGCTGCTCCGCCTGGAACGAGCTCACCTCGCAGACGGCCGTGAGCTCCGGCTCACCCCCGTCCTCGTCGGCGACGACGCGGCTGAAGGGAAGCCCGATGTTCCCGGTCGCCAGGGCCCTCCTGCCCGCGCCGCAGAGCGCGCCGGCCAGGAACTCCGTGAGGGTCGTCTTGCCGTTGGTCCCGGTGACCGCGACCATCCGGCCGCGCCAGAAGAGGGACGCGAAGTCTATCTCCGCCAGGCAGATGCTTCCCGACTTGCGCGCGAGCTCGAGCCAGGGGTGAAGCAGCGTGAACCCGGGAGAGAAAATGACCAGGGCGTGCCGCCGCGCCGCCTCCGCGGTGAATTCGGCGGTGCTCCTGTCGTAGACGACGGCCTCGGCGCCCAGCTTGGCCAGCAGGGAGACGGCCCCCGCGCCGCTCACGGCCTTGCCGAAGACCGCCACGGGGAGGGAGAGCCTAGAGCGGAGGAAATCTGGGACTGTCAGGGCCATGGTTCAGCGGATCTTCAGCGTGCCGAGGCCCGCGAGGGCGAAGATGAGCGAGAGTATCCAGAAGCGGAGAACCACCTTCGTCTCGGGCCATCCCAGCTTCTGAAAGTGATGGTGGATTGGAGCCATCAGGAAGAAGCGCCTGCCCTCGCCCCGGGCGCGCCGCGTGGCCTTGAAGTACCCGACCTGGATGACGACCGACGACGCCTCCCAGACGAACACGCCGCCGACGATCACGAGCGTCAGGGGCTGCTGGACCATGAAGGCGATGATGCCCAGGAGGCCCCCGAGCGCGAGCGACCCCGTGTCGCCCATGAACAGCTCGGCCGGGTGCGAGTTGTACCAGAGGAAGGCCAGTCCCGCTCCCACAAGCGCGCCGCAGACGACCGTGAGCTCCCCCGTCCCAGGCACGAAGCTTATGAGCAGGTAGTCGGCGATCTTAACGTTGCCCGCGGCATAGGCCATGATCCCGTAGGTCAGCGCGACCGTTATCGTGCAGCCTATGGCGAGGCCGTCGAGCCCGTCGGTCAGGTTGATCGCGTTCGAGAACCCGACGATCCAGAGGTAGACGAACACGGCGAGCGCCGCGATGGGCATGCTTGCGATCAGCGGGTGCTTCACGAACGGGACCCAGAGCTCGCGGATCTTCTCCGAGCTCGCCGGATGCATGAGCAGCGCCGCCAGCGCGAGGGCGGTGGTGACCGTCTGCCAGAAGATCTTCGCGCCCGATGAGATCCCGTGCCGGCTCTTGCGCACGACCTTCAGGTAGTCGTCCCTGAACCCCACCGCCGTCAGGGCCGTGTAGACAAAGAGGGCCACGACCACCCACACGTTGGGGGCGGCCCAGAGAACGGAGCTGCCGAACACGCACGCGAAAATCAGGAGGCCGCCCATGGTCGGCGTGTTCTTCTTGTCGAAGCGGCTGGCGAGCTCGCCCGTCCGGTCGTCGTCGTAGTGATGCCCGAACTTCAGGCGCCGCAGGTGCGCGATGAGCCACGGGCCGATGATGAATCCGATCAGGGCCGCCGTTCCGGCGGCCATGAGCGTCCGAAGGGTGATGTACCGCAGGACGCGCAGCGGGCCGAAGGCCTCTTCGTAGGCTGAGAGGAGGCTAAGCATGGGTAGCCTCCGCGAATTCGGCGCCCGTGAAGGCCCTCTCGAGGCCGTGGCGCCTGCTCCCCTTGACGAAGACCGATCCCCGGAACGCCGAGATCCGGGCGGACATCGGCCCGACCTCGTCGGCGACGTTGATCTGGTCCGGCTCGCCGCCCGCCTCCAGGGCGCCCTGGCGGATCGCGGCGGCCAGGTCGCCTATCGCGACCAGCTGGTCGCCCCTGCGCAGCTTCAGGGAGCGGCCAAGCTCCAGGTGGTAGCGCTCCGCCTCGGGTCCAAGCTCCTCCATGCAGCCTATGACGAGCAGCCTCGGCTCGCCGCGGGGCGCTACGGCGCTGAACGCCGCAAGCGCGTCCGCCATCGACGCCGGATTGGCGTTGTAGCAGTCGAGGTAGAGCCGGCGCCCCTCCAACCTGCGCCATTCTCCCCGCAGCGGCGACGGGCGCCACGACAGGAGCCTCTGGCGGATCTCGTCCCCCTTGGTCCCGACCCGCAGGGCGGCGCAGATCGCCAGCGCCGTGTTCTGCGCCATCCCGTCGGTGATCCGCCGGAGGGTCGCCACGACCGGCGGCGGGGGCCCGTATGAGAGGGTCACGATCGTGTGCTCGCCCGCGTGGGACACCGAGAATGCGACGCGTCCCGTGTCGGGCGCCCCCTCGTCCTGCTCCGTCACCTCCTCGACGACCAGGCGGTTCGAGAGAGGGAGCCTCTGGAAGGCGTCGAAGGCCTCACAGGTGCTCGGGAAGATGCAGATGCACCCGCCGCGCCCGGAGTCGGCCAATTCGGCCTTTTCGCGAGCGACCCCCTCGATGCCTCCCAGCCCCTCGAGGTGCGCGGGACCCACAAAGGTGACCAGGGCGACGTCCGGATCGATCATCCCGGCGAGTGTGCGCATCTCGCCCGTGGCGCTGATGCCCGCCTCGATGACCGCGAGCCGGTGGCTGGCCGGATCCAGCCGGCAGAGCGTGAGCGCGACGCCAATATGGTTGTTGAGGTTCCCCTCGGTCGAGAGCACGCCGCAGGCCTCCCCCCCCAGGGCAAGGGCGAGGAGCTCCTTCGTCGACGTCTTGCCCGCGCTGCCCGTCACCCCGATGACCGTTCCCCGGAAGCCCCTCCGGTGCTGGCGGGCGATGGCCTGCAGGGCCGCAAGAGGATCCGCGACCACGAGCTGCGCCAGCGCGACGGCGGGATTCTGCCTTGCGACGACGGCCGCGGCCGCCCCGGCCCCGAGCGCGTCGCACAGAAAATCGTGCCCGTCGCGCCTGCCGGTCTTGAGCGCGACGAACGCCTGGCCCCTCGACATCCGGCGCGAGTCCACCGAGAAGCCGCAAGGCGCCGCCTCCGGGCGGCGCGACCAGCGGCCGCCGGTCCAAGCGGCAAGGGTGTCTGGGTCGAAGGCTGGCATCAGTTTCTCAAGGCCTTTACTCCGATCAGCTCGCGGACGACCTGCCTGTCGTCGAAGGGGATGACTGTGTCGGCGAATTCCTGGTAGCCCTCGTGCCCCTTGCCCGCTATCAGCAGGCTGTCTCCCGCCTTGGCGCTGTCGAGGGCAAGGCTTATGGCCCTGCGGCGGTCATCGATCCACGTGATCTTCGACGGGTCGCTGACCCCCTCCTTCATGTCCGCAAAGATCTTCTCGACCTGCTCCCCGCGGGGATTGTCCGCGGTGGCGAAGGCAAAGTCAGCGATGTCCTGGACCGCCCGCACCATCCTGGGCCGCTTCGTCCGGTCCCTGTTGCCGCCGCAGCCGAACACGACGAGGAGGCGTCCCGGGGTGATCACCCGCAGCATGCCGAGCGCGTTCTTCAGCGCGTCGTCCGTATGCGCGTAGTCCACGAGGACGTTGAAGGGCTGACCCTCCTCTATCCTCTCCATGCGCCCCGGCACCCCCTTGAAGTCCCGGATCCGCGGGATGAACGCCGCGGGGTCCCGGCCGAGGGCCCAGGCTGTCGCGGCTGCCGCGAGGAGGTTGGAGACGTTGTAGCGCCCGATGAGCGGCGACTCGGCCTCCAGCGCCCCGCCCGGCCACGCCACCCGCAGCGACGTGTCCCGGAAGTTCAGGACGACATTCTCGGCGCGCACGTCCGCGCGCGGGTTCTCGCCGAACGTGACGAGCCGCGCCGAGGGCACCTCGGCGGCGATCTTGGCCGCGAGCTGCTCCCCGTAGGCGTCGTCCAGGTTGACGACGGCCAGCCGCGGCACCGGCCCCACGCTCCCCGTGAACAGGCGGGTCTTGACCTCGAAGTACGCCTCGAGCGTCTTGTGGAAGTCGAGGTGGTCGCGTGTCAGATTAGTGAATACGGCGGCTGCGAACTCGAGCCCGAGCACGCGCTGCTGCGCGATCCCGTGGGAGCTCACCTCCATGACGGCGCTCCGGCAGCCGGCGTCGCGCATTTGCGCCAGCATCCCGTAGATGTCGAGCGACTCGGGCGTCGTCCGGTAGGACGGCACGGAGCGGGCGCCCAGGTCGTAGCTTATCGTGCCAAGGAGCCCGACGCGCTCGCTCCCGTTGAGGAAAGCGCGGAGCAGGTGCGTCACCGTGGTCTTGCCGTTGGTGCCCGTGACGCCGATCACGGAGAGGCTGCGGTCCGGGAACTTGTAGAATCGCTGCGAGACGCGCGCCAGCATCGCGCGGGCGTCCGCCACCTGGATGAAGGTCACCTTCGCCGGGGGATGGACCGGGATCTTCTGCGCCACGATCGCGGACGCCCCGCGGCTCACGGCCTCGTCGACGAACGCGACGCCGTCGGCGCGCAGGCCCGGAAGCGCGAAGAACAGGTTGCCGGGGACCACCCGGCGGCTGTCCATCACCAGGCCCGAGATGGGGCGCTCGAGGCTTCCCTTGACGGCGAGAGTCTCACCTTCGCTTATGAAATCGGAGAGGATGGGTGCCATTTTGAAAGCTCGGTTGTATTCAAGATAGTCGCCGGTTCTGCGGCGCAAGGGCCGCTCGCGGAATGCGCGCACCAGGGCATGGTTCTGCGTGAGATACCCGATCACTGAATTCCTCCCATCGCGAACGCGGGCTTGGCGTCGTTGTCGATCTTCGGCCGGGTACCCAGGTATGGTATCAGCCTCTCCCCCAGCCTCTTGAAGACCGGCGCCGCGACCGTGTGCCCCCACGCCTTCCCGCCGGGGCACCGGGCGTCGGCGTCGTCGATGATGACGGCGATCGACACCTGCGGGTTGCTGGCAGGAAAGAACCCGACGAAGGAGGCCACGTCGTGCCGGTCGGCGTACCGCATCACCGTTGCGCCCGACGGGAGCGTCACGGGCATGAGCTTCTGCGCCGTACCCGTCTTCCCTGCGACCTCGAATCCGGGGATCGCCGCCTCGGGCGCGGTTCCCTGAGAGGACGCGACGCCGGTAAGCAGCCGGGCCATCGTGCGGGCCGTCTGCTCGGAAATGACCCGGCGCTCCTCGATCTTGCCAAAGCGGTAGACGAGTTCGCCGTGCGAGTCGCGGATTTCCCGGATGATCTGCGGCTTTAGGAGCAGGCCGCCCGAGGCGATGACGCCCATCGCCTGCTGCATCTGAAGCGCCGTGGCGGTCACGGACTGGCCCATCGGCATGCGCGTGATGGTCATGCTGTCCCACTTCTCCGGGGCCTTAAGGTTGCCGGGCACCTCGCCTCCGACCGGGAAGCCCGTCCGCTGCCCGAAGCCGAATGCGCGCGCATACTCGTAGAAGCGGCGGTCCCCGAGGCGCATCGCGACCTGCGCGGCGCCCTTGTTCGAGGAGTGCTCGATGATCTCGGCCACGCTCAGGGGGTGGCTGTAGCGGTCGTCGTCGCGCGGTAGGCCGCGCGTGATGCCATTGTAGTCGATCTTCTCGAGCGTGCAGTCGAACTCCGACCGCGTGGTCACGAGGCCGTCGTTGAGCGCGCCCGAGACGGCGACGATCTTGAAGACCGATCCCGGCTCATACTCGTCGGCTACGGCGATGTTCCTCATCCTGCCCTGCTCGTCCCGGGGCAGCTTGTTGAACGTGTTCAGGTCGAACGAGGGGTAGTTCGCGAGCGCGAGGACGAAGCCCGTCTGGGGATCGCTCACGATGATCGTCGCCTTCTCCGGATCGTACTGCGCCGCGATCTTGGCCAGCTCGTCCTCCACGATGCGCTGGACCGTGGCGTCGATCGAGAGCGACACGTTGAAGCCGTCGACCGCGGGGACCTCGCGGGTGCGGAACTGCGCGAGCTCGCGGCTCTTTCCGTCCTTCTCCGACTCGAGCCAGCCGTTCTCGCCGCGTAGGTAGAAGTCTGCGTAATGCTCCATTCCCGCGACGGGGCGCTCCTGGCGGTCCACGTACCCGATGATGTGCGCGGCCATCTCGTTGTGGGGGTAGTCGCGCCGGTAGACCCGGCTCCCGTAGACGCCGCGGATGCCGAGCTTGAGGACCTGGGCGTAGACGGACTCCGGCACCTGGTCGCTCAGCTTGGCCCAACGTATCGGCCTGTTTCCGTCCCTGTCCGGATCGTCGAGCACCGTCTCGTCCTTGGTCGAGGCATCGATGTCGTGGGTGGTCGCGGGCCCGGGCGCCGTCATCGGGGCGCTGAGCGTGATCACCATGGCGTCGGCAGGCGCACCGGCCTGGGCCTCGGCCTTGTCGGCCGCGGGGCGGGTCTTGGTCATGTACGCCCTTTCGACGTCCGGGAGGTTCACCCCGATCAGAGCGGATAGCTGGGTCAGCTTGGCCCGGTCCTCGTTGCGCACGAACTGGGGGTCGACACCAAGCACGATGATCGAACGGCTGGTGGCCAGGAGTGCCCCGTTCCTGTCCATGATGTCGCCCCTGCGCGCGTTATCGACAATGAGCTGCCTGCGGGCCTCGTCGACCGAGCGCAGGAGGTCGTCCCTGTCGACGACATGCAGCCACACCAGACGAGCCTCGAGCCCGGCGAACATGGCAATTACCGCGGTCGCTAGAAGGGCGATTCTGTAGCTGGTGGTGAAGCCCTTCGACATTGGGAGTCAGGCGGCGTCAGTGCGCTAGTGCGACCTGAAGGCTTATGGTGGCCGGCCCCTCCCCAAACAGTTTGCGGTTGTGTATCGATGCCAGACGCATGACGGGATCCTCAGTGACTCGGCGCACCTGTGTCTCTCCGGGCGGCACGAGGCCCAGATGCCAGTCGGCGTTCCTGCGGTTGAGCACAGACGGATCCTGCTCCGCAGCGATCGCGGCGTCCGTCTCCTCGATGCGGCGATCGAGGTCGGCGATAGACGCCTCCAGGACCTTGTTGACGTTGGCCGCGACCGAGATCTGGTGGCGCATCCACACGGTCCCCAGGCCGATCGACGCGCTCCCGCAGATGGCAACCAGCGCATAGACCATGAACTGGTTAACGAAAGCCTGTGAGCCCTCTTTCCTTCCTGTGCGCATATTAGAGTCTCCTGATGGCCCGCAGCTTGGCCGACCGGCTTCGCGGGTTGTTCTCGAGCTCATCATCCGACGGGACAACGGGGCGGCGCGTCAGGGGCTCGGCCCGGCGCGTGCGCAGGTCCTGCGGCGTCGAGTCATCCGAGCTCTCGGGCTGGCCGCACAGCTGGCGGAAGATCCGCTTCACCGGCCGGTCCTCGAGCGAATGAAAGCTTATCGCGCAGAGGACCCCTGCCGGATGGAGCTTCTCGAAGGCCGCCTGGAGCGCAGCGTTGATCGCGACCAGCTCGTCGTTCACCGCTATCCGGATCCCCTGAAAAGAGCGCGTCGCCGGGTGAATCCTAGAGGTGTGGCGGTCCCGGGCGGGTATCGCCCCGCTGATCACGTCCGCCAGCGATGCGGTCCTGCCCAGGGCTCCCGTTCCGCGGGCCGCCGTGAGGGCGCGCACGACGCGGCGCCAATGGGGCTCCTCGCCAAGGTCGCGGACGGCCCCGGTGAGCATCTCCTCGGTTGCCGTCTCCAGCCAGAGGGCGGCGGGAACGCCTGCCCGGCGATCCATCCTCATGTCCGCCGGCCCGTCGGCGCGGAACGAGAATCCCCGCTCGGGATCGTCGAGCTGGAAGGACGACAGCCCGAAGTCGAAGAGAATGCCGTCGAACCCCGACTCGGGCATGGCGCCGAGCCTGCCAAAATTCTCGACCCTGAGCTCGAACCTGGCGGGAAACTCGGCGGCCAGCGCCTCGGCCCGCAGGGCGGCCTCTGGATCACGATCCAGAGCAATGACTTGGGTTCCTGGCGCCGCCTCGAGCAGGGCGCGGGAATGCCCCCCACCCCCAAAGGTGCAATCGAGGTACCGCCCTCCGGCAACGGGCGCCAGCAATCCCAGGACCTCGCGAAGGAGGACGGGCTTGTGACCGGGGGACATGCTCGCGGCCGCAGGGTCAATGAGCGCCAGTCGCATCGATGAGGGTCCTGCCCCGGTCCTGCCTCCTGCCGGCGACAAGCCGCAGGACAAGGCTGTCGCGGATGCGCGGGACCGCGCATGCCTGGACGCCGCCGTATTCCGAGGCGTCGATCCAGGCGGGGAAGGTGCGTGAGGCGGCGATGGAGGCCGCCTTGTTCAATAGCTCGCGGGTCGCTGACATCTTTCCGGTGTTTTGCATCGTCAGATTCCGAGGCGGCGCATGATGTCGCCGAAGTTCTCGCCCGATGTGCGCGCCTCGACCTTCTGCCACCGGGATGGCGAATACATGTTGAACTTTGTTAGGGAGCCCACGAGGACGGCGTCCTTTGCGATCCCGGCGTGCTCCAGCAAATCGGCCGTGAGGCCGACGCGCCCCTGCTTGTCGAACGAGAACGACTGCGTCTGCGCAAAGAACCTCGACGCGAAGTCCTGTCCTGCCCCGTCACTCAGCGCCATCTGCGCGATCTTTGCGTGAAGCTTTTCGACCTCCGAGGGCGGAAGCACGGCCACGTAGCCGTCCGGGTGCGGGGTCGCGAGAAAAACGTCCCCGTCCGCATGCGCCGCGCGCCATGCCGAAGGGATCGTGACGCGACCCTTTTCGTCGAGGGTGTGCCTGAAAAGGCCTGTGAAAAATGCTTTGCCGGGATGAGCCATGGGGGAAGCGAGGTGAAGACCCGCCCCACAACACCCCATTTCAACCCATTTTAACCCACTCTGGTCAAGCCAAGACTGACCCAAAACTGCTATTTTTGTGTAAGAAGCCCGCGTCGGAATTGCCACGGTCGGACCGGGTGCCGTTCCCAGGCTTTTCGACTAAAGTCGCATTCCGGATACCTACCTGGCACTCCCATCCAGAATCCGGTCGGACGACGTCACGGCGGTCGCTCCGGCTATGCCGAATCGCCGCCACCCTCCAGCATCCGAAGCACGTGGCTCGAGTCACTCCCGCCGAGCCGGGCCTTCCTTCCTCCGGCGATGGACAACCAGCCCAAGTCGCACTAGCTTCAGTTAACCATTCAGACCGATCCTGAAGGCGGTCCGAAAAAGGGGATCCGCTCAGGGGCTAACTTGGTGGAAGACCAATGAGAACTAATTGCTCAACACGCCCCCTGGCTTTCTCGAGGGATATCTACACAGCGTCCGCAATGCTGACGTGCATGGCCGCGGCCTTTGTTTCCACTCTTCTGTCGGCTGGTCCGCCCATTGGAATCAATATCCTCTACGCAGGCGATTACACCCCCGACCTGTTGTTCGCGGACGCGTTCAAGCAATCGCGCAGCTGGAACACATCCTCGGGCCCAGCGGCCCCGGTCGACTCCAATGGCTGGCCCACGCAGGACGCGAACATCTACGTGTGGGCCGGGCAGACGCTCAATATGAGCGGGACCTATGCCCTGTCCTTCATCGGCCAGGCAACCGTGACCGCGACCCTCGGCGGCGGAACCATCTCGAATCAGACCTACGATCCATCGACCAACACCACTTCGGCGACGCTGACGATGACGAATGCCGACCTGAACCTGTCGTTCACCAATACTCAGCGGACTGCGTCGAGCGCCACGAATACCGGCATCACCAACGCGAAGCTGATGCGGCCGACTACGTATGGGGCGAGCACAAGCTACCCGGCGACCGCAAACTTCACGACTCTGATCAAGGGCCTGATCAGCAAATTCGGGACAATCAGGTTCATGGATTATCTCGCCACAAACGCCAACGCCCAGGTCAATTGGAGCGACCGCGTCCCGCCGGCTTACGCATCCTACGTCGTGGCCGACGCCAACTACGGATGGCAGGGCAAGGGCTCTCCATGGGAGTACGCAACCCTCCTTTGCAACGAGACCGGTAGGGACATGTGGATCTGCATTCCTGCCGGTGCGACGGACGCCTACGTAGCCAACGTCGCAAACCTGATCGCCTTCGGCGGCGATGGAATCAACCCATATACCAGCCCGCACGCCAGCCCGGCCTACCCGCCGCTGAACCCAAGCCTCAAGCTGTACGTGGAGTACAGCAACGAGGTCTGGAACACCGCAGGCGCATTCACTCAGAGCGCGACAAATCACAATGCCGCGATCAGCGAGGTGCAGGCGGGCGGGTCCCCCTTGAATTTCGACGGTGACACCGGCGACTGGAATTGGGCCGCCCGGCGCACCGCCAAGCGAACCGTCGAAATCAGCAATATCTTCCGAAATGTATTCGGCAGCGCCGCCATGATGGCACGCGTGCGGCCCGTCCTGGAATCGCAGGAGGGTTATGTCGGTTTCTGGCTGCTACAGCAGACCCATATGTTGGAGGATTACTACAATAATCCCAATCGGGTGACGACTGCGCATCCGCCAAGTTATTACGTCTACGGCGGGGGCGGTTCCGCCTATTACAATCCCGACAACGGAAGCGGCACCCTGTCGCTTTCAAACGTCTGGACGAGCGATTCGTTCGACAACTCGGTCTGGGCACCGACATGCCAGAGCGACGCCAACTATGACCTGCCCGCCTATGGAAAGCGCATTGCCTATGAAGGCGGCCCGAGCATGGACAACACGGGGCACAGCGAGACGATCAAGAGCCAGGCTTGGTCGGACCCCGCCATGACGACGTGCGTGAGCAGCCACCAAACCACCTGGGACCAAAACGGCGGCGACCTGTTGTGTTACTTTGATTCCACGGGCGATTATCAGTGGGCGTTCACGCATGATCCCGCGGTGCTCAACACGCCGAAACTGCTCGCAATCAACTCGATAAACAGCTCCGTCAGGGCGACGGGGACCTATGGCGTCGCCATTCCCGGAACCCTCATTGCTTCTGCCTACAATTCCCCGGAGAGCTGGGCAGGCTCGGACCCGCACAATCTGTCCGCCAGTGGCAACTGGACCTGGACCGGCTATGTTGTGAGGAACGCTTCAAGCGGCGCGTTCTCCATCACCCTGAATGCAGGTTCGTCCGGCACAACCAACAGGGCCGACATCTACGTTGACGGCGCCCTCCTGGGAACGATCACGATCCCGAACACGGGCAGCAACGGCTCCTATCAGGATAGCGCGACCCTGACGACCGGCACCCTTGCGGCGGGCACGCACGGCGTGCTCCTAAAGGCCAGCTCCGGCAACTTCGGCGTCAACACGATCGGATTCCTCTCAACCACAACGGCGGCGCCGACGTTCACGACCCAGCCTATCTCCGTCACGGTGACGGGCGGCCCGGTTGCGTTGGACGCCGTGGCAACCAATGCACCCTCGTACCAGTGGACGCTGAACGCCACGACACCGGTTCCCGGTGCAACGGGCCCGATTCTCTTTATTGCGAACGCGGCCGCAGCCGTCGGAACCTACACGTGCGTCGCCACCAATGCGGCAGGATCCGCCACAAGCGACGCGGCGACGATCTCGGTGATCGCATCGTCGACGCCGGGACGGCTGATCGACATTTCCTGCCGCGCCGTATCCGGAACGGGCGCCAGCCAACTCATCGCCGGGTTTGCCGTCGGAGGTGAAGGCACGTCAGGTTCCCTACCCGTGCTGATCCGCGCCTCCGGTCCAGCCCTCATACCCTTCGGGGTGACGGGCGTCCTTGCCGATCCGCAGCTCACGCTCAACGGCGCAAGCGGGGTTCTCGCGAGCAACAGTGGTTGGGGTGGCAGCGCCCAGATCGCCTCAGCCGCAGCGGCGGTGGGCGCCTTTGCATGGGGCACCCCTACGAGCCGCGATTCCGCGTTGGTCAAATCGCTGGACGACGGAGCCTATACGGCGCAGGTCGCGGGTGCCGCAGGGGATACGGGTGTCGCATTGGCCGAGATCTACGATGCGACGCCTTCCGGGTCGCACACCGAAGCATCGCCGCGCCTGATCAACATCTCGGCCCGGGTGCAGGTGGGCACAGGCGGCAATATCCTCATTGCCGGGTTCGTGATCGGAGGCGCCACCGCCGACACCCTGCTGATCCGCGGTTCCGGTCCCGCACTTAGTCCATTCGGGGTTCCTGGCGTATTGGCTGATCCGAAGCTTCAGCTCTACAGGAGCAACGGCGACGGGAGCTCAACTTTGCTTCAATCCGACATTGGCTGGGCCGGAGACGCCCAAATCGCGGATACGGCCGCTTCCGTTGGCGCATTTTCGTGGGGCCCTTCCGGCACCCCGGACTCGGCGATTCTTGTGACCTTGCCCCCGGGGGATTACACCGCCCAGGTTTCGGGAACCAGCGGCGACACCGGAGTCTCTCTGGTCGAGGTCTACGAGGTGGAGTGAGCGCCGGATCAGGCAGATCCGCCGGTCTTGGTCGAGCGAGCCGAAAGGGAGCCAGCGGCGGAACCGATCGGTCCATTTTCCTGAAGTAGATTTTGCCGCTTCGGTGTTCAGTTGATGGGCCGGGCACGCGTCGAAGGTCTCGATCGTCCCCGACCCGATCATCACTTCACGCAATCCCAGAAGGCCATGCTGCGAAGAACGTTTCTGAAAGGGCTCACAGTCACAACCGTGGTTGTCGTCGGGGGCCGCGTCTTTCGGGCGCTCGGGGACGAGATCTCGAGCCCGTTTGAGGGCCCGGCCTTCGGGCCGTGGAAGGACTGGCAAAGGCCGGGAGGCGGCCCGCTCGGGCTCGTCCGCGCGGCCATCCTTGGCGCCAGCGCCGTCAACACCCAGCCCTGGATGTTCAAGGTGACCGACTCGTGGATCGACCTGTATGCGGACAACCGGCGCAATTGCGGCGCCTTCGACCCGTACCTCAGGGAATTGCACATCAGCGTCGGGTGCGCCCTGGAGAATCTCATGCTCGCGGCGGCGGCCGAGGGCTACAATGCAAGCGCGACACTGGTGCCCGGGCAGCTTGGCCCCGCCGCCGCGGGTGCCCAGCCTACAAAGGCGGCGCGGGTTGAGCTCACGGCCGGTGTCCCGGAACGAAGCGCGCTCTACGAGGCGATCCCGCACCGGCACACCAACCGCGCGCCATTCGATTCGCTCACGCCGCTTCCCCACGCATTTGTCAAGGCGCTGAAAAGCATCTACGGCGGCCCGAGCCTGAGCCTGTTCGTGTTCACCCAGGACGAGCAGCGAAAGCGGATCGCCGAAGCTGTGGCCGGTGCATCGGGGAAGCTGATGGCGGATCCGCAGGTCCTGCAGGACGAGATGCGGTGGGTTCGCACGGACGCCAGGGCGGCTCAGGAGTCCCGCGACGGCGTCGCCGCCGAAGGCATCGGGGCCTCTTCCGGTGACGCCGCCCTGCGGGCTAACGGGGCTTGTCCCGAGCTGCTCTCCACGGCCCGCCTCTGGGGACTGATCGCTGTGCGCGACCGCTATTCCCGGGAGCAGAGCGTCCAGGCGGGACGCGTCTGGCAGAGGGCCCATCTCCTGGCGACGTCCTGCGGCGTTGCGGGCCGCCCTGCAAATCAGGCCGTAGAGCTGATCGACCAGGAGAGGGTCCGCGGAGGCGAACCGGCGCAGGCCGATGCGCTGGCCGCGCTGACGGGCGACGCCAGCTGGCAGCCGACGTTCATGTTCTACATGGGCTATTCGGCGCGCGAGGCGCCGCCCAGCGTCCGCCGGCCGGTCGAGGAGTTTGTCATCTATTCGCTCCCGCGGGATCCCCGACCCGCGGCCGGCGATTCCGGGCCGCGGCTGACTTGGATTTGAGATTCCCTCGCCCTGGATTTCCACGCCTGCGGATTCTTCGGGATGAGTTCTTGCAGCAAGATGCGGGTGCGCCACTGTCTTTGCCCTGAGTTGGCTAGACGCCCGGCATGGGCCGCGACCTCCCGCGCCATGGCCCGACCGGACGCCAGTCCTAGGCACACCCGAAAAAAGCACGATGAACAACCTGGGGCTCTACCTCTCGTCCGTGCTGATCTGGGGCTCCACGTGGCTCGCTATCACGTATCAGCTCGGCAGGGTCCCACCTGAGGTTTCCGTGGCGTATCGTTTTGCGCTCGCGAGCCTGATCCTGTTTCTCTGGTGCGGCGCGCGCGGCCTGCGTCTGGCGTTTGGCTGGAGGGCCCATCTGTGGATGGCCGCGCAGGGCGCCCTCCTTTTTGGGGTCAACTACGTTTGGGTCTACCTCGCCGAGGGCCAGATAAGCTCGGGCCTGGTCGC
The DNA here is from genome assembly GCA_964451965.1 of uncultured Opitutaceae bacterium. Lineage (GTDB taxonomy): Bacteria > Verrucomicrobiota > Verrucomicrobiia > Opitutales > Opitutaceae > Palsa-1447. The sequence continues at coordinate 31,674 of CAYVKH010000015.1, read as the reverse complement.
GGTGGCCTTCTCGCTGATCGTCTTCTTCAACATCCTGGGAGCGCGGGTGTTCTTCGGCACTCCCGCCAATCTCGCGATTCTCGTGGGCGCCGTGCTCGGAGTGGGCGGCGTGGCACTCGTCTTCCTGCCGGAGTTCGGGGGCGCCGCGGGATTCGACCGGTCCGCGCGCGGGCTGGCGTATGCGGTCGCCTCGGCTGTCTCCGCGTCGTTCGGCAATCTCGTCGCCGCCCGAAATCAGCGTCATGGCCTTCCGGTCGTTCAGCTCAACACGTTCGGCATGATGTACGGCGCCCTGTTTGCGGGGCTATACGCGGCCGCCGCGGGCCGGAGGTTCGCGTTCGACGGGTCGATCGGCTACCTGCTCTCCCTTGGCTATCTCGCGCTTTTCGGATCGGTTCTGGCGTTCGGCGCGTACCTCACCCTGGTGGGGCGCATCGGCGCCGGCCGGGCCGGATACACCGGGGCCGCGATCCCGATCGTGGCACTGCTGCTGTCGACGCTATTCGAGGGGCTGCGATGGCACGGGTACACGGTGCTTGGAATCGCGCTTTGCCTCGGCGGCAACGTCCTGGTCCTGCGCCGCAGGGACGAGCCCGTGGACCAGGCCAGGCGCGCCGCTTGACCGCCCCTCCGCCGGTTCCTTCGGAACATCCTGCAGGCCATACCCATGAACTGAGCCTGCGATTTGGCCGGCCAGTGGCGGATTGCGGGCCCGCGATTGTCGTACCTGGGGATGGAGCCCCACCTCACGTGGCGGACCGAGCACCCTTGCCAGGCGCCCCCCCATGTCTCGCGCCGCCTTCGGGCTGGACCGGCGGGAGCCCCGCGCCCGGCATTGTCGTCGGTTCGCGGCGGAGGGGCCCTTTTTCTCGCCATCTGCCTCCTGCACTCCGCCTGTTCCCTCTCGTCGCAGAAGCCCGCCACCCATCTCGCCACTGTCATCCGCATCGAACAGCCCCAGGGGGAGTTCTTCTCCCCGAGGATGCAGGGGCGGAGCAGAACGCTCACCAAGGTCTATCTCCGGCCGGGCAGAGGGGACTCCTCCCGCGACGCGTTGCTGGTCGTCGCCGTGCTGGGACCCTACGAGCCCGCGTTGCTCGGCGAGCCGGGGGACATCGTGTCTTTCACCTATCCCGGACCGATCCCGCCCGGTATGGAGATCCCCTTTGAGGACCTGACCGGCTACGAGGTCGTCGCAAAGGCCCCCAAGCCGCGCGCCTGAGGAGCGACGGCAGGCGCGGGCCCGAAATGCTGCCCCAGGACCTCGCTCTCCGCCTGCAGCCAGTGCACCAAGTCCCTGCCCCTGCCCCGCCCCGCCATCTGCCAGAGCTTGTCGGCGCGCTTCGCGACCCGCAGTTCGAGCTGCAGCAGGTCCGCCTCATGGAAGGAAGCCTCAGGCGTGGCACTACTCTTTGCAGGATTCATGGCGGAAAAAGGGCAAAGGTTTTGACTCAAATTGACGGAGGCTGTTCCGGGGATTTCCCAAATGATCGGTTCGGCCGCCACACCTTGAACCCAATATGTCGGTTTTCAAATAGCCCCACGTCACATTCTGGAAAACTCGGCCCGCGGCGCAGCGGGGCTACTCCGTGCCGACGGCCGGCAGTTCGAGCCCCTCGCGCTCCCGGTCGTCCGGGCCGAGCTCGGGCGGCGGGCCGTCCAGCGCCCTCGCGATGTCGGCCTCGGACAGGCGGTACACCATGACCGTGCCGTTGATCTCGTCGTCCGGCTCGCGCTGGCGCAGGTAGGCGGTCAGGCGCCCGAAGCGGTATTCCTCGAAACGCTCGAGCAGGGGGGGCCATTCCCCGCTGTTTCGCAGCATGAGCGCGGCGATGCGCTCCGCCCTGGCGCTGGACATCAGGGGCTTCACGGCCGCGCTCAGTTCCTGGTAGGTGCCCTCGTAGCGCCGGTTCCAGTGTCCCCAGGGACCGCCCAGCGCGAAGTTCACGGGCTGGAGCATCGAGGCGCTTATCAGGTACGTTCCGGCCCCCAGGCCAAGGCGCTCCGGCTTCTTCAGCAGCGTGGCGACCACGGAACCGCCCAGCTGCTGCATTCCGAGAAGGTCGTGGTCCGGCCATTCCCGGCGCAGCAAGGGGAGCTCGGCCGCAACGTCGTCCGGGGCCATGAACACGTTCTTCCAGTCGGGCCTGCGCTGCCAGTCCATGCCCGCGACCGAGAAGAGGCGGTAGGCGCGGATGCCGTAGTAGTCGGGGCTGGCCGTGCCGAAATACGACAGGTAGAACGGCCCGCCCTCAGGGTGCCGGTCCACGTAGGCCCGGACCGCGGGCAGGTCCTGGCCCCAGTCAAGCGAGCTGTCGACCAGGTGGCGGTAGGCGCAGCGCGGCCGGACTATCCCGTTGAAGTAGGCAAGGTAGTTGGGGAAGAACCGCGCGCCCTCGGCGGCGAGCAGGACGAGGAGGGCGGCCAGCGCAGCCCCCGCGGCGCGCGAGGGCCACCGGCGCTCCGGGATCCCCTCCTCGAACCACCGGGCGGCGATCCCGCACAGGACGAACAGGGGGGCGTAGACAGGCAGGAGATGCCGGTGCCCGATGTTGAGGTGGCTCGCGACCGCCGCCGCCCAGTAGACCCCGAAGAGCGCCCAGAGCGGCAGGGTCTCGTAGAGGCTCCGCCATGCGCCGGAGCGGCGCGCGGCGTCGGCGCGCCGCCCCCGCCAGTCGACCGCCGCGAGCGCCAGGGCCATTACGCCGAAAGCGGCCAGCGGGGTCTTCACCAGGAACGTGTAGGGGAAGAACGAGGGCCAGCCCCGCAGGCGGAAGTCGCCGTTGAGGAATGCGGGCCGCACCTGCGAGCGGCGGTAGACGTCGGTGAAGCCGTACAGCCAGGCCTCGGGCAGCAGGCGGTGGCTCCGGGCGGCCTCGACCGCCCGGACCCAGGGGACCCGGGACGGTGTCGCCAGCGCCGCGTCAAGGAGCCGGGCCTGCCCGGGCGTCAGCACGTCCCTGCGGATCGCCTCCTCGGCGTCCAGCGCTCGGTTGCTCCAGACGTCCCCGTTCGCCCCGCTCGAGGCCAGGATGGCCTGCGCCTGTCCCATCTGGCCCTCGCTCAGGCCGAGCGACCGCAGGGAGCTGAGCGGTCCGGGCTTTGCGAGCAGGTACTCCCACGGGAGCCTGAACCGACCCTCCGCGCCGCCGGGGTCCGCGAAGGCCGAGTAGCGGAATCCGTAGCCCGCCCATACGATGGCCGCCACCGCGAGCGCATGCACGAGGACCGCGGCGCCGACCGCCAGGGCCTGCTGCGGGCGCGAGGCGAGCTCGCGGCGGAACCGGACCGCGGATACTGCGAGCGGGCGGCCGTCGGCGAGCCTTGCGCAGACGAGCACGAGCGCAACGGGCAGGATCAGGAGAGCCGAGATCTTCGTAAGGAAGAGAGCGCCCATGACCAGCGCGCTCAGCGCCAGCCGCCCGGCCGTCATGCGCCCGAGCGCGGCCCAGATCGCCCACGCCGACGCAGCGAGGAACAGCGACGCGGCCATGTCCGAGGTCATCAGCGCGCCGTTCGCGAGGACCGTCGGGCTGAGGGCATAGAGGAGCAGCGATAGCATCCCGCCCAGCGGTCCGAAGAGGCGGCGGGACCACGCCCAGACCAGGGCGCCGAGCGCCACCGCGAAGAGGCCGCAGCACATGCGGCCCTCCGCGCCGAGGCTTCCGGCATCCCTGCCCGACCTGTAGAGCCATTGATGGCCGACCTGCCACTGCTCGGCGTCCCTCCACGCAGCCGGCTCGGGCGCCGGGAGCGGCGACAGGCTCAGGGCCATCGGAAGACCGGCCATGCGCTCCGGCACGAGCCCGTTCTCCGGCTGCAGCCGGTAGTCGCCGAAATGCCACTGCGAGTATCCCGCGGCGGCGTGCGCGACCTCGTCATAGGTGAGGCTCTTGTCCCGCAGGCTCGCGGCCATGAGGACCCAGAAAACGGCCAGCACGGCGCAGGCCGCGGCCGGGCCGGTGAGGGGCCGCGTCCAAACGGGCCCCCGCGCCACGGCGTCCCCGTCGGGAGGCGCTGGGTTCTCGCTGGTTCTCATGGTGGGTCGCGGGATTCGGGAAGCCCAGAAGTGCCCGTCCCTTGGCGAGGTTTAAAGCACCAAAATCAGGCGGCTCAATGGTGTTGATTGCCCGCGGGCGGGCGGTCAGACAGGGACCGAACCGACCCCGCCCCAAATGACGCGAACGAACTGGAGCAGAAGCCGGAGGAGCGGCGAGGGCCGGGCCGGCGGATGAAGGCCCTTGGTGCCGAGACGGCTCCATCGCGGGCGCCGGCCCGCGCGCAGGCGGCTGTGGCGGCCGGGATCGTCGCCTTGGCGGCCCTCGCCTCGTACCACGGCTGCTTCCAGGCGCCGTTCGTCTACGACGACCTGAAGGCGATCCCGGAGAACCCGTCGATAAGGCACCTGTTGCCGCCATGGGACGCGCTGCTGTCCGCCCCCGGCGGGACGACGGTGGGCGGCCGCCCGGTCGCCAACCTGACGCTCGCGATGAACTACGCCCTGAGCGGAACCGACGTGTGGAGCTACCACGCGCTCAACCTGCTCATTCATGTGCTGGCCGGCCTGGCGCTCCTTGGCATCGTCCGCCGGACCCTGGCGGGCCCGGCGCTGCGCGGGCGCTTCGGCCGGGACGCGCTGCCGCTGTCCCTGGCGGTCGCGCTGCTCTGGACGCTCCATCCGCTGCAGACCGAGTCCGTGACCTACGTCGTCCAGCGCGTCGAGTCGCTGATGGGGCTCCTCTACCTGCTGACGCTCTACCTCTTCATCCGGTCCCTCGACTCGGCGCGGCCGGTCCTCTGGCGGGCGGGCGCGGTCGCGGCCTGCCTTCTCGGCATGGCCACAAAGGAGGTCATGTCGACGGCCCCCCTCCTGGTGCTGCTCTATGACCGCACGTTCGCGGCCGGCTCGTTTCGGGAGGCCTGGCGGCAGAGGCGCGGGCTGTACCTTGCCCTCGCGGCGACATGGCTGCCCCTGCCGCTCCTGGTGGCGGCCACCGGCTGGAACCGGGGCGGCTCGGTGGGATTCAACGCGGGCGTCGCTCCGTGGGACTACTGGCTGACGCAGCTCGAGGCGATCGCCCGCTACGCCGGGCTCGCCGTGTGGCCCGCGCCGCTCGTCTTCGAGTACGGCCCCTTCCGGTTCCGGGGCCTCGGAGAGCTGGCGCCGTTCGCGCTGGTCGTCCTTCCCCTGGCGGCAGCCACCCTGGCGGCGCTCCGGTTCCGGCCGGCCGCCGGTTTTCTCGGGGCCTGGTTCTTCGTCATACTCGCCCCAAGCAGCGTGGTGCCGGTCGCCACGCAGACGATGGCCGAGCACCGAATGTACCTTCCACTCGCGGCGGTTGTCGCCGCGGCGGTCGCCCTTGCCCACGCGCTTGCGGGCCGGCGGAGCTGGCCCCTGCTGGGCCTCCTTGCGCTCGGCCTCGGGTTCCTGACCGAGAGGCGCAACCAGGTCTACCGGAGCGACCTCTCCCTGTGGGCCGACACGGTCGCCAAGCGGCCGGACAACACGAACGCCCGCAACAACCTGGGCCTCGCGCTCTTTCACGCCGGCCGGACCGCCGAGGCCATCGCGCAGTACAACGAGGCGCTGAGGCTGCAGCCGTCCTACCCCGGCGCGCTCAACAACCTCGGCAACGCCCTGGACAAGTCGGGCCGGACGCCGGAGGCGATCGCGATGTATGAGTCCGCCGTGCGCCTCGAGCCAAAGTATGCCGCGGCGCACTACAATCTCGGCCGCGCGCTCGACCGGTCGGGGCGCACCGGCGAGGCGCTCGCTCACCTGGAGGAGTCGCTGCGCATCGAGCCCGGCTTCGCGCAGGGGCGCGTCGACTACGGCGGCGCCCTGCTGAGGAGCGGGAGGTCCGCGGAGGCGATCGAGCAGTACCAGGCCGCGCTGGGCGCCGTGCCGGGCTTCGCGGCGGCGCACCACGGGCTCGGCACGGCCCTTCTGCAGATGGGGAAGCTCCCGGAGGCCGTCGAGGAGCTCGGGACGGCCCTCCGGCTCGAGCCGGACGACGCGCGAGCGCATTTCGAGCTGGCCAACGCCCTGGTCGAGTCGGGGCGGATCCAGGAGGCCATCGGGAGCTACGAGGAGGCCCTCCGAATCGAGCCGGACCTTGCCGAAGCGAGCACCAACCTCGGCATCGTGCTCTGCCGCGCCGGGCGGGTCCCCGAGGGGATCGCGCGGATCGAGGCGGCGATACGCGCCCAGCCGGATTATGCCCAGGCGCATTTCGCGCACGCCACCGCCCTCCTCCAGACAGGGCGAAGGGACGAGGCGGTGGCCGAGTACGAGAGGGTCCTGCAGCTGCGGCCGAACGACCCCTCCGCCACGCGCATGCTTGAAATGATCCGGGCCCAGCGCCAGTAGGCCCGTCAGGGCCGGGGGCGCCCCGATGCGGAGAACTCGGCCGCTGCGGCGTCCTCCCTGCCGGCCTTAAGGAGCGCCAGGGCGAGGTTGTAATGGGCGTCGGCGTAGCCGGGCGCCAGCTCCAGCGCCTTCCCGAACTGGGCAATCGCCTCGTCCAGCCTTCCGACGCCGGTCAGGGCGATGCCGAGGTTGTTGCGAAAGACGGCGGAGCCCGGATCGAGCCGCACGGCATTCTCGTACTCGGAAAGCGCCTCCCCGATCCTCCCCTGCCGGTAGTAGACGCTCCCAAGGCTGCTCCTTACCTCGGCGGAATCGGGGCCGAGTCGCAGCGCCTGGCGGAACTCGGCTGCCGCCTCCCCGCCGTCCCCGACGTTGCGCAGCGCCCTGCCAAGGTTGAAGTGGGCCGCCCCGAAGCCCGGGTCGAGGCGGAGCGCCTCCCGGTACTGCTCGATGGACTCGGGCCCGCGGCCGAGATGGGCCAGGGCGCTGCCGAGGTTGTCGTGGGCATCGGGGCTGTCCGGGTGATCGCGGAGGACCCTCTCAAACTGCCCGATGGCCTCGGGCACGCGCCCGGCGCGCTCCAGCGCGACGCCCAGGTTGTTGCGGATGTCCGCCAGCTCCGGTCTGAACCGGAGCGCCGCCTCATCCTCGGAAATCGCCTCGGCCAGGCGTCCGGGCACCCTTGCAAGAGCCTCTCCGAGGCTCCCATGGAGATCCGCATACTCGGGCTTGTCCGAATTGCCCGCCAGGGCCGCCTCCAGCTCGGCGATCCCGTCGGAGACCCGGCCCGGAGCCTTCACCAGGGCGAGGCCGAGGTTCGCGTGGGCCTCGGTCATCCCGGGCTCGAGCCTGAGGGCGGTCTCGAACTCGGCCGCCGCCGCCGCCTGCATGCCGGGGACCCTCGACAGGGCGTTGCCCAGGTTGTTGTGGGCGTCCGGATAGTCGGGCTTTAGCCGGACGGCGTTCCTGAGGTGGGCGATCGAGGAATCCAGGGACCCCTTGTCCATCAGGTAGACGCCGAGGTTGTTGTGGGCCATCCAGCAGCCCGGGTCCTTGGACAGGGTGTCCGAGTAGAGGAGGCCGACATCGCTGTACAGCTCGCACTGGCGCCGGGTGAGGACGCACAGGGCCATGAGCAGCGCGGCGGCGGCGGCCCCAAGCGCGCACCGTGCCGCCACCCTTCCGCGCCCGCGAAGCCCCAGCATGAGGCGCCCTGCGGCGCCGTACGCCCCCTCCGCGGCCAGGGCAATCATCCCGAGGCACGGCAGGTACTGCCAATGATCGGCCACATAGGAGAAGATAAAGGGATAGACGTTGAAGAATCCGAGCGCGGGAAAGACCGACCCGAGGAAGAACAGCATCGCGAACAGCGGGGCCCGGCTGATGCGACGGATCGCATAGAGGACGGCCATGGCAGCCGCGAGGCCGAGGAAGCCAAGGCTCCAGGCCCAGTCGGCGGCGACGTTCCACCGCGGATAGATGAAGGCGAGGTCCGTCGGCCAGGCCAGCTTCCCGAGGTAGAACCAGACGATTCGCCCCGCCAGGAAGCAACGCCTTGCCAGCCCGAGGTCATAGGCCCCGCCGCGGGCCCCGACATAGGTCCGCTCGACCCAGGCGGTGAAGAGCCCCGCGCACACACCCAAGGCGAACCAGGGCGCAAGCGGCAGCACGTCGCGGCGCCAGGACAGGCGCGGGCGGCGCCAGGCGATCACCAGGAGGAGCGCGCCGGGAAGTGTCGCCGTCACGGACTTGCTCAGGACGGCGAGCGCGAACAGCCCGAGCGCCAGGGCATACCAGCCCCGCCTGCGCCCGCGGTCGAACCGCAGGTACGCGACGGCGGAGAGAAGGTAAAAGACGAGCGAAAGCGTGTTCTTCTGCTCGGAGATCCAGGCGACGGACTCCACGCAGACCGGGTGCAGCGCGAAGATGCCGGCCGCGAGCCATTCGGCGCACGACGGGGCGCCGGCCTCGCGGCGCAGGCGCGAGAGGGCCAGCGCAAAGAGGCACGCCGCCGTAGCGTGAAGGCCGACGTTGGCCAGGTGGTAGCCGAGGACCGAGTCGCCCCACAGCCGGTGCTCCACCCAGAACGCGCTGTGAAGCACCGGATAGTACTGCTGGGTGCTCCCGAGGCGGAACCAGATTTTCCAGAGCCCGCCCCATCCCTGGAGGCCCCTCGCCGTTATGTGCGCCGCATCATCCCAGAGAAGCCCGCCATGGAGCGCGGGCAGGTACGCGGCCAGCGTCGCGCCGAACACCGCGAGCACCGCGAGCGCCGTCCGCGGCAGCGCGGTACCCGGACGGTCGTGCGGAGGTATCGGGTCGGTCGTTTGCATGCGGGACTGCGCGGCCGCTGATGCTGCAACAAACAGCCGGGCGGATGCAGCCCTGAAATGAGCCGGAGGCCCCCCGGGGAACGGCCGTGATCCCTCGGGCCCGATCCCTCGGCCTATCGCCCCTTCGGCCGTTCCCACGGGGCGTCGCCGGGCGCACCAAAGGCCGCGGGTCCCGCCCCATCCGTCTTCGACAAACGATCCGCCGCCCTTACCTAGACTTCCGGCGGCGGAGGGCTCACCAGAAGAAATACCTCTCCGAATTCACGAGGAATTCCGTGGTCGCCGGGCGTATCAGGACCCTCCAGACGGATGCGTATTCGGACCAGGGCCCCTCGATCTCCGTGTCGCAGAGGATCTCCGACTTGAAGCGGGGCCCCGAAATCTTGCGATGGATCCTCTCCTGAAACATGCTGTGCCCCTCGGCCGTCGAGAAGAAGAGGCAGCGCCTCTCGAAGAGGTCGGACGGGGTGTCCTGGGCCGCCAGGCCCAGCGAGACCCGCCGCAGACCGAGGACGTACTCGGTGCGCGCCAGCTCCATCACGGCCCTCTCGCAGGCTCCGAAGTAGTCGACCGCGGCCCCCTGCCCGTAGGCGAAGCAGTCGGGCCGCACCTCCCGGAACGCCACGACGGTCACGCCGAATCCTATCGGGCTCGGCAGCACCAGGGCGCTTATGCCGGGCCACTCGGTCGAGCGGACCTCCCCGTCGATCACACCTTCCCACCAGGCGATGATGCTTGTTCGCTCGACCGCCTCAAGCTGCGCCCTCCTGCGGGCCTCCGTGTGGAAGAGCCCCGGGAACGCGGCCATGCCGTTGGACGACTCGTCGATGTCAAAACCGTAGAGCTCCCTGTCCGTCGCGCGCACCTTCACCCTGTAGGCCCACCGCTCCATCGTCTCGGAAATCGCCATGTACCTGGCGACCATCGGGGTGGCGGACGTCCCGGTGCCGTCGGCGTCGCTGTAGAGCGCGAACTTCTGCCGGCGCGACACGATCTTGTCCGAAAGCCAGGCGTTGGCCTGGAACATCGGTCGGCCGTAGACCGGGAATTCCCTGAGGGAGACCCTGCTTACGGGCCCCCCCTCGGACTCCAGCACGTTTCGATAGCGGTAGCCAGCGACGCTTAGCATGACTGCGGAGGTTGTGCTGAGGACTTCTCGCCCTAGTTCATCAGTCGGCCATCACCGCACACGGGGAGGCACAGAAGCTCGTCGGGGCCTCGTTCGAGGCGGATAGAAAACCCTGGCGACCTGCCGCCTTGGTCAAGGGGTCGAGCCTTTCGGCCACCCGGGCTAGTCCTGCTGAGAGCAGCAGGCTGGAGATTGTTCCTAATGCCATTTGGTTGATTGTTTTCATCGGCAATAAGGTACGCTCAACCTACTGGGCCGCCGATTTCTTAAATCGCCTATTTTCACGCCTACAATTACGTTTTTTCCTGTAGTAAAACAGTGCGCCGCTTCGATAGCTTCGCGCTACTGCCAATCGCCTACAAAATTGAAACCCGCGCGGATTCATAGGTTCGCTCGACTCCTGTTCATTGCGGCTTTGGCGTTCCTGCCCAAAAGCCGCGGCGAGGAGGGACGTCCCGTCGTCACGAACTTCACGGCGCTGGACACGGGGGGCAGCGTCGAGAGCTGGGTCACCGTTCAGGACAAAAGCGGCGCGCTCTACTTCGGCTGCGACGACGTACTCGCCTTCGACGGGGAGAGGTGGTCCAGGTACCCCGTTCCGGGAAGCTACGCGATCCGGGCCCTTGCCTTTGGCCCCAAGGGCCGGCTCTGGGCCGGTGCCGTTAACGAGGTCGGCTATTTCGACAAGACTGACAAGGGCCTTTCCGCCTACCGTTCCCTCGTACGATACCTGCCTGAAAGCTCACGCAAGCTGGGGGACGTCTGGCATGTGTTTGCGACCGATAACGGGGCGGTGTTCGTGACCGAGGCGTCCGTGCTCGTCTGGGACGGGGATGGTTTTCGCGTTTATTCGATGCCGGGGGCGCGCCGGCTGATAGCCGCGCAGGCCGAAGGGAGCATCTTTGTCTCTCACCGGCCGACGGGCCTCTGGTCGCTTGAAGCCGACGGCCCGCACAAACTCATATCCGCGGACGCATTGGATGAATCCGGAGTGTTCTGGGTCCAAAAAGATGCCAAAGGGTGGCTGCTCTGCACCTCAGAAGGCCTGCGCCGATTCGATGACGGCAAGGTTTCCATGTTCGCGCCCGAGGCGACGAAATTCATCCGAGAGAACGTGCTCACATGCGTCAGCCTCTCTCCCCAAGGCAAGTTATGTGTCGGCACTCTATACGGCGGCCTGGCGATTCTTGACGCGTCAGGGGCTGTCGAGCGCGTCATAACCCAGGACGACGGGTTGCCCGCGCGCGCAGTCCTGTCGCTCTTCTTCTCGGGCGACGGGCAGCTTTGGACAACCTCAAGGGTCGGCATTGCGCGGATCGCGTTGAATTCGGGCACCACGCTCTTTGACGCCAAGCAGGGATTTGCCGGCAAGTTATGCTCCAGCACGGCCCAGCGCGGATCCGAGATTCTCGTGGCGACCGAGGAGGGCATCTACGGCCTTCCTATCGGGGGCCCCCTCCCCGCCAGGTTTCGCCCGATCGCCAAGCTTTCGGGATACTATACCGACGTCGAGACCGGCCCCGGCGAGACGGCCTTCGCCTCGGGTTTCAAGCATGTGGTCCGCATCGACCAGGACGACACCACGGAGATATTCTCCTCAAAGACGGACATCCAGCTCCTGCGCCTGTCGTCAAAGGCCCCGAACCAGTTTTTCATCACCGACGGCTTCGACATCGTCCGGCTGGACACGTCCGCCGGAAAAGGGAATGCGGCGGTCACCCTCGCCCACATGCCCGACCTGCCCCTCACGCTGACCGAGGACGGGGAGGGAAACGTCTGGGTGGGCACGGCGTCCCGCGGCGCGTTCTTCATACCCCGGCCAGCCGACAGGCCTTCGGGGCTGGTTCGCCTGAAGTCCCCGGACGGACTGCCGGACACAGGCAGGGTTGGCGTTGCGTCGGTCAATGATGCGGTCGCGGTGTTCACGACCAAGGGGGTGCAGCTGTACCGCTCGCCCACGGGCCCCTCCAGCCCGCTCCCTGCGGCCCCGAAGACGATCGCGACCGCAATCTCCAACCGCGACCGATCCGGCGTCGTATGGGTCGCGTTCGAGAGCCCGTTTCCCGACGGACCAAGGGTTCCCGTCATAGGGCGCCTTTCCGCACGGGCCTCCGGCTCCGCCGCCTGGGAACCCTTTGCCGTTCCAGGCCTCGCGCTGGTTGGGGAGATCCGGTCCATCTTTGTCGACAGCCGCGGGATCATATGGCTCGGCGGAATGGACGGGATGCTGCGCCTTGACCCCGGCGATCTCAAGGCGGTCGAGGCGCCGCATGCTCCCCTGATCCGCGCGAGCGTGAACCTGGGCGAGAGGCTGTCCGCGGAGAACAACTCCGTTAACTTTGACTTCTCGGCGCTGGAATACGGGCGCCGCGAGTCCGTCCGGTTCCAGACAAGGATTTCCGGAGGGAGCCGCGATTGGTCCCCGCCAAGCAACAGCAACCACCTCGGCCTCGCCGGGCTCCGGGATGCGAGCTATGAGTTCTCGGTGCGCGTCGTGAACGATTCCGGCATGGCGGGCCCCTCCACCACCTGGGGATTCACGGTCCTCCCCCCCTGGTACAAGACGCTGCCCGCCCTCGCCGCGTTCGGCCTTCTCCTCGCCGCCACCGTCTTCGGGGCCTTCCAATGGCGGGTCGCATTCCTCCGCAGGCAGAACATCCGCCTCGAGGCGCTCGTCCGAAAGAAGACGGAGCAGCTGGAAAAGGCCAACGAGGCGAAGTCCGAGTTCCTCGCCAACATGAGCCACGAGATCCGAAACCCGATCTCGGGCATCCTCGGGCTCTCGCTCGCATTCGAGGAGACATCGCTCGACAAGAGGCAGCGCGACATAGCGGACTCCATCAACAGCTGCGCCACCCTCCTCGCGACCCTGGTCGACGACGTGCTCGACTTCTCGAAGATCGAGGCCGGAAAGATCGAGCTCCGGTCGGCGCCGTTCTCGCTCCGTGTCCTGCTGGAGCAGTGCGTCGCCATGATGACCGAGAGCGCCCGCGCGTCAGGGGCCACAATCAGCGTCTCGATTGATCCCAAGCTTCCCGAGCAGCTCGTGGGCGACTCGGCCCGCGTGCAGCAGATCATCCTCAACTACCTCACCAACGCGCTGAAGTTCGGCGCCGGCAAGCCCGTTGTCGTCGGAGCGGCGCCCGGATTCCACGACCGCGTGAGGTTCTTCGTGCGCGACCAGGGCGCCGGCATGACCGATGCGGAGATGGCGACCCTCTTCACGAAGTTCACCCGCCTCGAGTCGGCCCGCGCGGGCAATATCCGCGGCACGGGCCTCGGGCTCGCGGTCTGCCGGCTGCTCGCCGGCAAGATGGGGGGAAGGGTCGGCGTCGAGTCCAAGCTCGGCGAGGGATCGTGCTTCTGGGCCGAGATACCCTTTGTCGCAATGAGCGCCAACGCCGCGGGAAAGCCGGCGCAGTCGCCGCGCGCGGCGCCCCTGCGCGCCCTCATCGTCGAGGATATCGACTACAACGTCGTCGCGATGCAGGCGGTGCTGCGCAGGCTCGACATCCAGTCGGACGTGGTGACCGACGGGATAGCCGCGCTCGCCCGGCTGCAGAACTCCTACTACGACGTGGCGTTCCTCGACTGGAACCTTCCGGGAATGATCGGGACCGAGGTCGCGTCCCGCTACCGCGCCGTCGAGCCGTCGACGCGCCGGACGATCATCATCGCCACGACCGCGCACTCCTCGGACTTCAACAAGGAGGCCTGCCTCCAGGCCGGGATGGACGCCTTCATATCCAAGCCCATCACCCCGGCCAAGATCGCGGACGCTCTGCGCGACCTGGGCGGCCCGCTGCGCACCGCGGCGTCCATCGAGGTGCGCTCCCAGCACATAACGTTCGAGCCGCCGGGCGAGATCGATCTCGAGATGCTCAATTTCCTGGGCAACGAGACCCTGGAGGGGCTCGCCAGCCAGATCGACCGCTTCCTGGCCTCGTTCGACAGCGACCGAATCAGCGCCCACCGGATCCTCGAGACGGGCGAGCGGGAGGAGATTCACCGGATCGCCCACCGGCTCCTCTCGCATTGCAGCGTCGTGAAGTATGAGCGGCTCACCAGGCTGGCTTCGGAGCTGCAGCGGAGTTCCGCGACCGCCAGCGCCGACAAGCTTCAGGGCATCTTCGCCGAGTTCGAGCGCGAGTTCGCCGCGTTCAGGTATAAACTGGAATCGATCCGTGCTTCGACTGGACCTGCGTGAACCCGTGCTCCACCGCGAAGGCGATGAGCTTCGGGGTGCCCTTCAGGTCCAGCTTTCGCAGGATGTTGCTGCGATGGGTCTGCACGGTTCGCGGCGACAGGTTCAGCCGCTCGCCGATCTCCTCGTCGCTCAGGCCCTGGCCGATCAGCGACAGGATCGCGCGCTCCCAGTCGGAAAGCACCTTCACGAACGACCGCGGGTCCGACCGCCTGGCCATCCGCGCGGTCTGGAAGGCCTGCGAGAAGTAGATCCTCCCCTCCGCGATGGCCTTCAGGGCGTCGCGCAGGGTCTCGATCGTGTTCGAGTTCTTGTCGATGAAGCCGTGCACGCCCGACTTCTCGACCCTGAAGAGCGTGTAATCGTCGCAGTGCGAGGAGAGCATGAGGATCCGCAGGCTCGGGATCACCTTCAGCACGCGGTCCGCCACGTTGAATCCATCCATGTCGGGAAGCGAAAGGTCCAGGATCACCGCGTCCGGCCTGTGCTTCAGAATCAGCTCCACGGCCTGCACGCCCGAATCTGTCTCACCGACAACGGTATAACCGAATTCCGTGCTGCAGACCTTCCTGATCACATCACGAATCATCAAATGGTCTTCGACGATTACGATCTTCACGGGGGGGACGTTGGGTTGAAAGGCGGTCAACCTCAAGCTTGCTTCTGACCGCGGCCCAACCGCGAGACCGATCGTCGGAATTACGTAAAAAGACGTAGAAAACATAGTCGATAATACAGTCCGTGCACCCAGTTTGCCTGTATATATGGAAGACTTCGGGCATCAGGCTGGGCCTCGGGATGATCGCCTGGCGGTGCGCAGCGTGCCGGAAACCGGGTCCGTCCCGCGGACGGCCGCCTGCGCAATGCGATGAGCGGAACGCTATTATGGGACGGGGCCGGCCAGCCGCAGGCTGGAACGCAGAACGGGCGGGAGTCCGCGCCAAGGGGGCGCATGGACGAGCACTCCCAGCGCAGCAGCCGCCTCGAAAGCCTGGGCATGCTCGCGTCCGGAATCGCCCATGACCTCAACAACATCCTGTCGCCGATAATCCTCGCGGCGCCGATCCTTCGCGAGCACGCGAGCAACCCCGACGACGTGCGCATCATCGCCTCGCTCGAGAAGAGCGCCGAGCGCGGGGTGGACCTCGTGCGCCAGATCCTCTCGTTTGCCCACGGTGCGGCGAGCGCCCCGCAGCTCGTCGACCTCGGGAAGCTCCTGCAGGAGACGGTGGTCGTGGCCGCCGAGACCTTCCCGAAGAACATCCGGATCGTGGACAGCTTTCCGAGCAACCTCTGGCCCATCATGGCCGACCCGACGCAGATTCACCAGGTGCTCCTCAACCTCTGCGTCAACGCCCGCGACGCCATGCCGGCGGGGGGCACGCTCCGCCTCACCGCTGAGAACGCCCTCCTTGACGAGGTGACGGCCCGCAAGATCGACGGCGGGCGCCCGGGCGCGTGGATCGTCCTTCAGGTCGAGGACTCGGGCACCGGCATACCCCGCGACCTGCTCGCGCGCATCTGGGAGCCATTCTTCACCACGAAGGAGGCGGGAAAGGGGACGGGGCTCGGCCTCTCGACGGTGAAGAGCGTCGTCCAGAACCACAGCGGATTCATCAGCCTGAAGACCCAAGAGGGCCGCGGCACCACGTTCCGGGTCTACCTGCCGGCGGCCGAGCTCCCCGCCATCGGGTGCGTCATCCCCGCCGCCCCGCCCAAGGGCGCTCGCGGCGACGGGGAACTCATACTGGTCGTGGACGACGACGCCCAGATTCGCGAAATGACCGCCGCGATGCTGTCGCGCCACGGCTACCGGGTCCTCACCGCCTGCGACGGCTCGGAGGCCGTGCCCCTCTTCTCGGCCCGCAGCGCCGAGGTCAGGCTGGTCGTCACGGACCTGGTCATGCCCAACCTCGACGGCGTCGCCCTTGCCGGAATCGTGCGGCGCCTCAATCCCAGCGTGAAGATCCTCGCCATCAGCGGACTTTCGAGCGCCGGCCGCAACGTGAAGATCGAGAACTTCGGCGGAACGATCCTGTTCAAGCCGTTCACGGTCCAGGCCCTGCTGGAGGCCGTGGGCCACCTCCTGCGCCCGGTCCCCGTGGCCGAGGTCGCCTAGGCCGGGGGCCGCGCCCGCGGCCGGGGGGGGCGCCCTGAGCCATTGTTGCCTCTTGCCTGAGGCGCGTGCCGTTCCCAGACTTTGGCTGTCTAATCCGGCAATGAACCGAATACTACCCCGACTGGTTTTCTGCGCCGCAGCGGCAGCCGCGTTTTGCGCCCTCGCCAATTCGGCCTCCGCGAGGTCCGAGCAGTGGAAGAACGCGAAAGGCGAGACGTTCGAGGCGGAACCGTCCGACATCATCGGCCCCTGGGCCCTCTTCGACGACAGCACCCTGGTGCCGCTCGCCTCGCTCTCCGACGAGGATTGCGTCCGGTTCCAGAAGGGACTGAAGGACCAGCCCGCCAGGGCGGGCGACTGGAAGAACGCGACAAGCAAGGTGAGCTCGGAGCTCTTCGGCCGGCTCATGCGCTACGAGGGGGACTCCAACAGCCACGCGCTTGCCGCCGACGACGAGACGGGGCGCCCGGAGCCCGAGTTCTTCATCATCTTCTACACGACCAGCGACAAGAACCATTCGTGGGACCTGCTGAGGCGGTCCACCCCCGCGCTCTACGCAAAGCTGGACAGCGACTATCCCGGCCTCGTGCAGGGCGTCGTGTTCGGCGTCGGTGAGAACTCCGCGCAGGACCATTACGACAACGCCGTGAATACGAAGGGGGAGTGGATGTACGCGCTGTTCGCCGACGAGAACAAGATGCGGACGCTCCAGCACAGGATCCCGACCAATCTCTACGGGATCGTCATCATGACGCGCGACGGCGTGGTCCTGTTCGCGCCCCCCGACTCGACCACGGACGAGCAGGTGAAGGACGCCTTTGACAAGTTCAGCGCGATGCTCTCGCACATGCGGCCAACCGACACGAAGGTGTGGGCGGCGCGGGCCCATTACTTCCGGGTGGTCCAGCCGGTGGAATTCGCCGCAGGGAAGTGCGACCCCCTGCTGATGGGCAACCCGCTTGTCGAATCCACGCTGCGGGCGATGAACATCTTCCAGGTGGACGCCACGTTCCAGGTCGCCGCGGACGGCCGGATCATGAGCGTCGAGGTCAAGTCCGCCGAGATGACGAAGAGCCAGCTGAAGCAGTTCGAGGACGGCTTCAGGAGGGGCTGCCTCTTTGTTCCGGCGGTCGACCACGGGAAGTTCGTCGACGGCACGTACCATTACCACATGGAGGTTCCGCGCCAGTAGTTCCGCCCGCGGGCGGCGGCGGCCGGCCCGGCGACGGGAATCCGCGGGCCCGGGGAGGGAACCTCCGGTTCTTTTGCTTGGCTAGGCCAACCGAAAGGGGGATATTGACGCCTCGATGAAACCCCGATCGACCTGGCCCGCGATTGCGTCGGGCCCGCTCCTCAGCAGCCTGCGGCTGATCCTCGCCGCGGCCCTTGCCCTGCCGGCGCTGGCCCGGGCCCAGGCGGACTCCTATTCCTCGCCCCTCTCGGGCCTCGCCGCCCCCAGGGCGGGGAGGGCCGTGCACGAGGGCTCGTGGGACAGGAAGCGCCAGAACGACGACGCGCTCCACCTGAAGGCGGGCGAGACGGTGACCCTGTTCTCGCACGAGGGCGCGGGCTGCGTCCGCCGGTTCTGGGTCACGATCGCGCCCAGGGAGGACGTCGCCGTCCTGAGCCAGGCCATCATCCGGATGTACTGGGACGGGGACGCGAACCCGAGCGTCGAATGCCCGATCGGGGCGTTCTTCGGCGTCGGATTCGGGGAGCAGAAGGACTATGTCTCGCTTCCCCTGAACGAGACATCGGGAGGGTACAACTGCTTCTGGCCGATGCCGTTTCACAAGTCCGCGCGGTGGACCCTGACCAACGGCTCGGGCCGGTCGATCGACGCGTTCTACTACAACATCGACTTCACAGCCCTGGACTCGCTTCCCGCCGGCACGCGCCACTTCCACGCCCAGTTCCGCAGGGAGAACCCGACAACCCCGGGGACGAACTACACGATCCTGGAGACGGCCGGCGAGGGCCACTACGTCGGCACGGCGCTCTTCATGGCCGGCAGGGCCCTGTACTTCCTCGAGGGGAACGAGATGGTCTACGTCGACGGCGGGGCCAAGCCGGCCATCGAGGGCACCGGCACCGAGGACTATTTCTGCTCGGGATGGTATTTCGACAGGGGGGTCTATTCCGCCCCCTACCACGGGGTGATCATAAAGGACGAGAAGCGGTCGCGCGTGTCCGCCTACCGCTGGCACGTCGAGGACGCGATTCCGTTCACCACGTCGATACGCTTCACGATCGAGCACGGCACGGGGAACTCCACCACCGCCGACTATTCCTCTGTCGCGTACTACTACCTGGCCGGCCCCTCCCCCGCCCCGCATCCGCTTCCCTCCGACCTGCTTCCCTCGGCCCTGCCCCCGATGACCGGGTTCTCGATCCCCGGCGCGGTCGAAGCGGAGGGCCTGGTCTCGACCGCAAAGGCGAGCGCGGGGGGGATCTGGGCGCAGGACATGGGGCAGTGGGAGTACGGCGAGGCATGGTCGAACCGCGGCGCGCTCTTCTGGCAGGCGGGAAGGGAGGGCTCGGAGCTGAGCCTCCAGGTTCCCTGCGCGGCCGACGGGCCCTACCGGGTCGTCGCGCGGATGGTGTCGGGCCCGGGCTTCGGGGTCGTCAAGTTCTCGGTCGGCGGCAAGCCGGCGGGAGAGCCCGTCGACCTCTATGCGCCCCAGGTCGCCCCCAGGGAGGTTCCCCTCGGGACCGTCGATCTCAAGGCGGGCCCGGTGCCCTTTTCCATAACGGCCACCGGGATGAACCCGCAGTCCAAGGGCTTCGACGTCGGGGTCGACGCCTTCATCCTCTCAAAGTCGCCCTAGGCTCCCCGCGCGGGCTGACACGCCCACCTGCCAAAGGACAACCGAACCCCTTCCCCGTGCCCGAGCGACTCATTGCCCGCCGTGAATTCGTCCGCGCCTCGGTCGGGACGCTGGGCGCCCTTGCCGCGGCCGCCTCCCTCTCGAAGGCCGCCGACGCCCGGCCGCCCGCGCCGGAGCCCGCGGCCCCGAGGGGGCCCGACTCCAAGCTCTCCGGGGAGCACCTCGACCAGGTGGCGTTCCCGATGGGGGGGATCGGCGCCGGCATGATCTGCCTCGAGGGCGCAGGCGCCCTCACGCACGTCTCCATCCGCAACCAGCCCATGGTCCAGAACCAGCCGGGGCTCTTCGCGGCGATCTCGCTCGGCGGCCCCGGGAAGCTGGCGCGGGTGGTCGAGGGCCAGGTGCCGAAGTGGAAGCTCTACGAGCGCAGGCACGCGGCCACCGGGGGCGCCCCGCTGGGGTCCGGCCTGCCCCGCTTCGAGCGCGCGACGTTCCGCGCCCATTTCCCGTTCGCGCGGGTCGAGCTGGAGGACGACGCCCTGCCGGTGACGGCCCGCATCACCGGATGGAGCCCGTTCGAGCCGGGCGACGCCGACAACTCCAGCCTGCCGGTCGCCGGCCTTGAATACACCTTCACGCACAACGGGCACGAGGAGCTCGATGCCGTCTTCTCGTTCAACGTGAGGAACTTCCTGCCCGCGCGCATGGACGAGTGGGAGGGAGGCCCGGAGCCCGAGCGCGGGACCCGCGGGACGCCCGGCGGCTTCATCCTCTACGGCGGGGCATGGCCCGCGGCGAAGCAGGAGGAGGCGTGGTTCTCGGCGGCGGTCGACGACCCCGCGGTCAAGGTGAACCTGGCGTGGTTCCGCGGCAGCTGGTTCGACCCGCTGACGATGCTCTGGCGCGACGTGGAGCAGGGCGCCGCCTTTGACCGGCCGGTTCCCGCCGACGGCAAGCTTCCGACCGGCGCCTCGCTGTTCGTGCCGTTCCACCTTGTCCCGGGCGCCAGCAAGACCATCCGCCTCAGGCTCGCGTGGTACTCGCCACGGACGAGGCTGCGCGACGTCGTTCCGGCCCTGGAGAAGGAGGGATCGCCGTCCGACTACTACCGTCCCTGGTACGGCAGCCGCTTCTCCAGCATCGACGAGCTGACCGCCTACTGGGGCGAGCAGTACCCGGATCTCCTGCGCCGCACGAAGCGCTTCTCGGACTGCTTCTTCGACACCACCCTCCCCCCGGGGGCGGTCGAGGCGGTTGCCGCAAACCTGAGCATCCTGAAGTCGCCGACGGTGCTGCGCCAGTCCGACGGGCGCCTCTGGGGCTGGGAGGGATGCGACGAGGAGAACGCCCAGGGGCCGGGGACGTGCACGCACGTCTGGAACTACGCCCAGGCGGTCGCCCACCTCTTCCCCTCGCTCGAGCGCACGCTGCGCGAGACCGAGTTCACCGCGGGGCAGGACGAGCGCGGCCACCAGAACTTCCGCGTCGCGCTGCCGATCCAGCCGTCGGCCCATGACTTCCACGCGGCGGCCGACGGCCAGCTCGGCGGCATCATGAAGGTCCACCGCGAATGGCGCATCAGCGGAGACCTGGAATGGCTGCGGGGGCTCTGGCCCAGGGTCCGCGCGAGCCTCGACTACTGCATCGCGACCTGGGACCCGGGGCGCAAGGGGCTGCCCGAGGAGCCGCAGCACAACACGTACGACATCGAGTTCTGGGGGCCGGGCGGGATGATCTCCAGCTTCTACGCGGGCGCCCTCGCGGCCGCCGCCGCCATGGGGCGCGCGCTCGGCGACGACGTCGCCCCCTACGAGGAGCTGCTCGGCAAGGCAAGGGCCCGCCTGGACGCGGAGCTCTTCAACGGCGAGTACTACTTCCAGCGCGTCGAGTGGAAGAGCCTCCGGGCCAGGGTCGGGGAGGACGGCAGGTCCTACGGCGGGGACTACTCCCGGGAGGCGAGGGAGCTCCTGGAGAAGGAGGGCCCGAAGTACCAGTACGGGAGCGGCTGCCTGTCCGACGGCGTCCTCGGCTCCTGGCTCGCGCTCGCCAGCGGCCTGGGCCAGGTGCTCGACCCCGACAAGGTCCGCAGCCACCTGGCGGCCGTGCACCGGCACAACTTCAAGGCCGACCTCACGGCGCACACGAACCCCCAGCGCCCGACCTACGCCAACGGCAGCGAGGGGGGCCTGCTCCTCTGCTCCTGGCCAAGGGGCGGGATGCCGTCCCTGCCCTTCGTGTACTCGAACGAGGTGTGGACCGGGATCGAGTACCAGGCCGCGTCGCACATGATCATGATGGGGCTGGTGACCGAGGGCCTGCAGGTCGTCGGCGCCTGCCGCGCCCGCTACGACGGGAAGACCCGCAACCCCTTTGACGAATACGAATGGGGGCACTGGTACGCGAGGGCCATGGCCTCCTACGCGCTGCTCCAGGCGCTCGGCGGCGCCCGCTACGACGCCGTCGACCAGGTCCTCCACCTTGAGCCCGCCCTGCGCGGCGACTTCCGCTGCTTCCTCTCCACGGCCACCGGGTACGGCACGGTCGGGGTGACCGACGGCAAGCCCTTCGTCCAGGCCGTCTCGGGCAAGATCGCCGTGAGGGACATCCGCTATGTCCCGGCCCGCGGGGACGCGTAGTGGCGAATGTGAGCGATTTGAGCGATTGGGATCATTGTAATTGCGTCCCCCGTGCGCGCGGCGCTAGGCCCTAGGGATGCTCGGCCCCGAACGCCGCCGCCAGATCCTGCGCCTCCTCGCCGAAAGGGGGCGCCTGACGTCCGCCGAGGCGCGGTCGCGCCTGGGCGTCTGCGCGGCCACCGCCAGGCGCGACTTCGAGGCCATCGCCGGCGCCGGGCTTGCGACGAGGGCGCACGGCGCGCTCCTTCCGCACGACTTCTCCCTCGTCGAGCCGCCCTACCCGCGCAAGAGCGAGCGGGCCGTGAACGCGAAGGTGCGCCTCGGCCGGGCGGCCGCGGCGCTCGTGCCCGAGCAGGGAACCGTCTTTGTCGACGCCGGCACGACCTGCCTGGAGGTCGGCCGCGCGCTCCTGGAGCGCGCCGGGCTGCGCATCTTCACCAACTCGGTCCCCCTCCTCGCCCTCGCCGGGGAATCGAGGGCCATCCTGAGCTCGATCGGCGGGGAGGCGCGGCCCGTATCCCTCGCCCTGACGGGGGCGCTGGCCCAGAGCTGGCTCGAGAACCTGCGATTCGACGCCGCCGTGGTGGGCGCGTCCGGGCTCGACGGCCCGGCCGGCGCCTCGACGACCGAGGTCGCCGAGGCCGCGGTGAAGACCGAGGCGCTGCGCCGGTCCCGCCGCCGGATCCTGGTGGCGCACGCCGAGAAATGGGGCCGGCCGGCCGCGGTGCGCTTCGCCCCGTGGGGGGCCTTCACCGACCTCGTGACCGACAGGATCCTCTCGCGCGACGAGCGGGCCGCGCTCACCGCGGCCCGCGTGCGCCTCCACCCAGCCCCCAGCCGATGAAGACCGCCCGCCTCAACCGCCTGTTCAACCCGCGCACCGGCCGCTGCTTCGACGTCGCCATCGACCACGGCTTCTTCAACGAGGGCTCGTTCCTCGCCGGCATTGAGGACCTGCCGAAGGCCGTCGCGACCCTTGTCGCCGCGGCGCCCGACGCCCTGCAGCTCACCGTCGGCCAGGCGCCCCACCTCCAGAGGATCCCCGTGCGCGGAAAGCCCGCCCTCGTCCTGCGCACGGACGTCGCGAACGTCTACGGGACCCGCCTGCCGCGGACCCTCTTCTCGCGCATGATCGACGACCCGGTCGGGCAGGCCCTGCGCCTCGACGCCGCCTGCGTCGTCGTGAACCTGCTGTGCCTCCCCGACCAGCCGGAGCTGGCCGACCAGTGCCTCCGGAACATCATGCTCCTGAAGCCGGCCTGCGACCGCTACGCCATGCCGCTCATGGTAGAGCCCCTCGTGTTCCAGCCGAACGCAAGGGCGGGCGGCTACATGGTGGACGGGGACCCCGCGAAGATCATCCCCCTCGTCCGCCAGGCGGTGGAGCTCGGGGCCGACATCATCAAGGCCGACCCGACCGACGACGTCTCGGCCTACCGCAGGGTCATCGAGACCGCGGGCGGCGTCCCGGTCCTCGTGCGGGGCGGCGGCAGGGCCCCGGAGGCCGAGATCCTCTCCCGCACTGCGGCCCTCATGAGGCAGGGCGCCAGCGGCATCGTGTACGGCCGCAACATCATCCAGCACCCCAACCCCGCGGCGATCACGCGCGCCCTGATGGCCGTCGTCCACGAAGGCCTGGGCGCCGAGGACGCCCTCCTCCTCCTCAAATGAGCGCCCCGGCCCCGCCCGCCCAGGACCGCGCGCGCGTCGGCGTCATAGGCGCGGGCCTCATGGGGCGCGAGGTCGCAAGCGCGTTCGGCCGGTGGTTCGCGCTCCTCGACAGCCCGGTGCGCCCCGAGCTCACCGCCGTGTGCGACGTGAATCCGGCCGCCCTCGACTGGTTCCGCCGGGTGCCCACCGTGAGGCACTTCGAGACCGACTACCGGGCGCTGCTTGCGCGCCCGGACATCGACGTCGTCTATGTCGCGGTACCGCACGACCTGCACGAGGCCCTCTACGTCGACGCGCTGAGGGCCGGCAAGGACCTGCTCGCCGAGAAGCCCTTCGGCATCGACCTCGCCGCGGCCCGGCGGGTGCGCGACGAGGCCTCGCGCCAGCGGCGGTTCGTTCGCGTGTCCTCCGAGTTCCCGTTCCTCCCCGGGGCGCAGCGCGCGTACCGGCTCGCCGCCTCCGGCGCGCTCGGCCGCATCATCGACATCCGCTCGGCCTTCCTGCACTCAAGCGACCTCGACCCCGCCAAGCCCGTCAGCTGGAAGCGCCAGGGCGCCCACTGCGGAGAGGCCGGGGTCATGAACGACCTCGGCCTGCACGTGGCCCACGTCCCGCTTCGGCTGGGCTGGAGGCCCTCGCGGGTCCACGCGCAGCTCCAGAAGGTCTACCGCACGCGCCCCGACGGCCGGGGCGGGACGGCGCCCTGCGACACGTGGGACAACGCCGTGCTCCACACGACCGTTGACCTTTCGGGAGAGCCGGTTCCCATGACCCTCGAGATGAAGCGCATGGCGCCCGGCGAGACCAACACGTGGCTTTTCGAGGCGGTGGGGACGGACCGCGGCGTGCGCTATTCGACCAAGGAACCCAAGACCCTCTGGACCTTCCGCAGGGACAAGGAGCAGTCATGGGAGAGGACCGACCTCGGGTTCGACACGCCCTTCAGGACCGTCACCGGCTCGATCTTCGAGCCGGGCTTCCCCGACCTGATCATGCAGATGTGGGCGGCGTTCCTCGCCGAGCGGGCCGGGGCCCTCGGGGGCCGCTTCGGCTGCGCGACGCCCGACGAGGCCGTGGCCCAGCACGAGCTCTGGGCCGCCGCGCTCGAGAGCCAGCGCTCGCAGCGCGTGGTCGAGCTCTGAAACACCCGTTGCCCGGATGAAGCGCTCCCAAGTCAACCAGGCCTACCGCGACGCGCTCGCGTGCTTCGCCCGCCACCGGTGGGCGCTGCCGCCCAACCCGAGGTGGGACATCACGGACTTCGGGCTCGGGGACTTCGAGCGCGTCGGGCTGGCGCTCGTCAACCTGGCGACCGAGCCCGAGTACAGCGAGAAGCTCATGTACGCACGGCTGGGCCAGGCGACGCCGTGCCACTGCCACGCCCGGAAGAAGGAGGACATCATCTGCCGCGCGGGCGGGCTGACGCTCGTGCTGTGGCCGGCGAAGCCGGGCCCGGGCGCCGCCCTGCCGGACACGCTTGCCGCGCGGGTCGACGGCGAACCCGCCGAGATCCGCACCGGCGAGCCCTTTGTCCTCGCAGCCGGCTCGCGGGTGACGATCGAGCCGGGTGTCTGGCACTCGTTCTGGCCGGCCACCGGCGAGTGCGTCCTCGGGGAGGTGTCCACGGCGAACGACGACGCCCGCGACAATTTCTTCCTCGACCCCGCCGTCGGCAGGTTCCCGGGAATCGAGGAGGACGAGCCCGCGGCCGTCCGGCTCTTGAGCGACTGAATCCCCATGCGCTCCGGAATCCTGGCGGCCGGCAACTGGATACGGGACCACGTCAAGACCGTCGACGCCTGGCCCGCGGAGGAGGCGCTCGCCGACATCCTCGAGCACGCCGAGGGCAACGGCGGCGGCCCCTACAACCTGCTCAAGGACCTCGCGAAGATGCACGCCCCCTTCCCGCTCGCCGGCATCGGGCTCGTGGGCGACGACGACGACGGGCGCTCGATACTGGCCGACTGCCATGTCCACGGCATCGGCACGGACCACCTCTGGACCGTGGACGGGCTCTGGACCAGCTACACCGACGTGATGACGGTGCGGGGATCGGGCCGGCGGACGTTCTTCCATGACCGCGGGGCGAACGCCCGCCTCGGGCCGCAGCACTTCGACTTCAGCGAGTCGCGCGAGCGCATCTTCTACCTCGGCTACATGCTGCTCCTGGACGCACTCGACGCGCCCGCCGCGGACGGCGCCCCGCACGCCCGCGACGTCCTCAGGAGGGCGCGCTCCGCGGGCCTGATGACCGCGATCGACTGCGTCAGCGCCGCGAGCGACCGCTTCCGCACCACGGTCGCGCCGGTCCTGCCGGAGGTCGACGTGCTCTTCGCAAACGACTACGAGGCCGAGCAGATCACCGGGCTCGGCCTGGGCCGGGGCGCCTCGATCGACCGCAGGGCGGTCGAGGACGCGGGACGCGCCCTTGTCGGCCTGGGCGTCCGCGGCTGGGCCGTCGTGCATTTCCCGGAGGGCGCGTGCGCCTGCTCCGCCAAGGGGGCGGTCGTCTGGCAGCCCGCGGTCCGCCTGGCGGCCGAGCTTGTCTCGGGATCCGCAGGGGCCGGCGACGCCCTTGCGGCCGGAGTCCTCTTCGGCGTGCACGAGGACTGGCCCATGGAGCGCTCGCTCGAGCTGGGCGCGTGCGCCGCGGCCGCCTCCCTCCTCCACCCCACCTGCTCGGAGGGGCTGCGGCCCCACGAGGACTGCCTGGCCTTCGGGCGCGACAGGGGGTTCGCCTCCCTCCCGTGAAAGGCGCCGGCGCTATCGCGCGGAACCCGCTCTGGCGCCGTGTCGCGGCACCGTGGGAGCTGGCCCGGCTCGGGCGGCCGGACGAGGCCCCGGAGGCTTGGGTTCCCGCGACCGTCCCGGGGGCCGTCCAGCTCGACTGGGCGCGCGCCCGCGGGCTGCCCGACATCGCCTTCGGCCAGAATGTCCGCGCGTACGACGGCCTGGAGGACAGCCACTGGCTGTACCGCGCGCGGGTGCCCGCGGCGCCGAGGACCGGGGGCGAGCAGCTGGTCTTCGCCTGCGCGGGCGTCGACTACGCGTGCGAGGTGCGCCTCGGCGGCAGGCGGGTCCTGCGGCACGAGGGCCTGTTCTCGGGTTTTGAGGTCGACCTTTCGGACTGCCCCGCCGGCACGGAGCTCGATGTCCTGGTCCTGCCGGCGCCAAAGCGCGAGGGCGCCCCCGCGGACCGCACCCAGGCCAGCAACGTCTGCAAGCCGGCCGTCAGCTACGGGTGGGACTGGCACCCCCGCATCATCCCGCTGGGGCTCTGGGCCGAGGCCGGCTTCGTCGTCAGGCCACGGGCGCACCTTCGGCACGTGGATTTCGCCTACGAGCTCAGCGGCGATTTCTCGCGCGCCGACATCACCGTCCGCGCCGAGGCACCCGGGGCCGGCGAGCCGAGCTGGCGCCTTCTGGACGCCCGGGGGAGGCCCGTGGTCGAGAGCGCCTCGTCCCGGGCCTCGCTCCCCAACCCCCGGCTCTGGTGGACCCACGACCACGGGGAGCCGGCCCTGTACACCCTCGAGGTCGCGCTCGCCGGGGGCGACGTGCTCCGCCGGCAGGTCGGGTTCAGGAAGGTGCGGCTCGTGATGGCCGAGGACGGATGGGGCTACCCGCAGGGCTTTCCCACGACGCGCAGCCATCCCCCCGTCACGGTCGAGCTCAACGGCAGGGTCATCTTCGCAAAGGGGTCGAACTGGGTGAGCGCGGATCTCTTCCCGGCGAGGGTCACGGCCGAGTCCGTGAGGCCGCTCCTGCGCCTGGCGCGGGAGGCCAACTTCAACCTCCTGCGCGGCTGGGGCGGCGCGATCGTGAACCCGGAGTGCTTCTTCGACCAGTGCGACGAGCTGGGCCTGCTCGTGTGGCAGGAATTCCCGCTCGCCTGCAACAACTACCCGGACGACCCGGCCTACCTGCGCGTGCTCGACCAGGAGTCGCGCTCCATCATCCGCCGGCTGCGCCAGCACCCCTGCCTCGGCATCTGGGGCGGGGGAAACGAGCTCTTCAACGCATGGTCGGGCATGACGGACCAGTCCCTGGCGTTGCGGCTCCTGAACCGCAACTGCTACGACCTCGACCCGGGCACCCCGTTCCTGCCCACGGCGCCCGTGGAGGGGATGGGACACGGCGACTACCGCTTCCGCGACGACAAGGGGCGCGAGGTGTTCGAAATCTTCCAGAGGGCCCGGAACACCGCGTACTCCGAGTTCGGCTGCCCCGGTCCCGCGCCCCTCGAATGCCTCAAGGCCTTCATCCCCGACTCCGAGCTCTGGCCGCCCCGGGAGGGCACCAGCTGGCAGACCCACCACGCCCTGCGCGCCTGGGAGGCCGACGTCCAATCGCACCTCTACATCCGGACCCAGGAGCACTATTTCGGCCCCGTGCGCGACCTCGAGACGCTGGTCTCCCAGGGGTCCTGGCTGCAGTCCGCCGGCTACCAGGCGATCTTCGAGGAGGCGCGCCGCCAGAAGCCCCACTGCTCGATGGCGCTCAACTGGTGCTTCAACGAGCCGTGGCCCACGGCCGCCGGCAACGCAATCGTCAGCTGGCCGGCGCGGCCGACCGCCGCCTACCTCGCGGTCCAGGCGGCGTGCAGGCCGGTGCTGGCCAGCGCCCGCATCGCGAAGTTCCAGTGGAACGCGGGCGAGACGTTCTCCGCGGAGATCTGGCTGCTGAACGACTCGCCCGACGAGGTCCCGGCGGGCGAGGTGGAGGTGACCCTCTCGGCGGGCGGTTCCTCGGCAGGCCTGCTGCGGTGGTCGTTTCCGCGGGTCGCGCCCGGACGGAACCTCGCGGGCCCAAGCGTGAGCGCCGTTCTCCCAAGCGTGGATTCCGAATCCTTCGAGCTGCTCCTCAGGGCTGGCCCCGAGGGCAAGTGGGGCACGGCCTACAAGCTCAGCCTTCTTGCGAGGCCGCGCTAGGTCCCGGGCCGCTGTCCTTCCCGCGCGCCCGCGGCCTAGGAGACGCCGGCGGGCGCCCCCGACCTGGAGTCGATCCTGCGAAGGAGGGCCAGAAGCGTCTCCTCCTGCTCCGCCGGGTCGAGCCTGTACGCCGCCAGGCGGGCCCTGTAGACCGGCAGCTTGGCGAGGAACCCCTCGAGCTGCGCCCTCGAGACCGACTCGGAGTACTCCCCGAGACCGGACTCGGCCAGGAAGTGGGCGTTGTGCGTCTGCTCAAACTGCTTGCGCAGGGGCACGCCGTAGTAGGGCTTGTTCAGGTAGATCGAGTCGGCGATGAGCGAGAACCCCGTCGTGCCGATGATGGCCTTGCAGGTCGCCAGATCGCGCACATACGTCGCCCCCTGCGCCCGGTAGCTGATGTTCCCGTCCTCGCCCACCCGGTTGTTGCAGTAGACGACAAAGGTCTCGTCCATGGACTTCAGGACGCCGATGAGCTCCGGGTTCGGCTTCGTCAGGTACACGAGGACGTGGCTGCCGACGATGGGTGTCTCCCTTCTGATCTCGTCCTGGATGATGGGAGAGACGAAGCGCACCCTGTCTCCCGCCCCCCGAAGCTTCTTGAAGGACTTGATCACGTAGAAGGTTGCCCCGTAGGTGCAGACCCGGGTCGCCAGCTGCGCCAGCCAGAAGGCGAACAGGTTCGTCCCCGGGGGCGCCTTGACGTGGAGAAGCTCGTTCTGGTTGTCCATGCTGATGAGGGGCCTCCGCAGGATGTGGGAGGCCACCATGCTGAAGGGCTCGTAGGCCGTGACGAACACGTCCGGCCTGAAGTCCACCAGCTCTCGCCTCAGGCGGCGCCCGTTCCTCAGATAGTAGGGAAAGATGCGCAGGTTCTTGAGGACCGTGGCGGTGAGCGACATCCCCCTGGCGTCAAAGTACAGGTGGATGCCCTCGATCCGGGTGGGATTGAAGGCGCCGAGGCACCTGCACGCCCGGTCCCCGTAAGTGAGCACCTTCACGTTGTGCCCCTC
Source organism: uncultured Opitutaceae bacterium (assembly GCA_964451965.1). Lineage (GTDB taxonomy): Bacteria > Verrucomicrobiota > Verrucomicrobiia > Opitutales > Opitutaceae > Palsa-1447. Next base: position 2,443 of record CAYVKH010000015.1, on the reverse strand, counting down.
CCGCCGCAGCCGCATCGTGATTTCGATGGCCTCGAACACGTGGCCCAGCCCCTCGCCGGAGACGCCATAGACGATGTTCATGCAATCGAGACAATCGGGGGCCTCAGGGAATATGGATACACGCACCGCCACACTTGGCGATCCGCCGGCACAAAGACCAGCACATCCTCAGCGGGCCGGGTCCAATTGCACGGCCCACTGGTTGTCGAGCCGAAGGGAGAGGTCCAGGGGGTCGCCCACCCCCACGGCGCCCCGGGCCACCTGGTAGGCCCAGACCTCGAAGTACGTGAGGTTCGCGCCGCCGTAGATGGTCGAGAAGGCGCCGTCCACCGCGTCGAGGCCGCACGAGACCATGATCCGGCCGATGCGCGGCACGTGGAATCGGGCGTCGGTCGTCAGCCAGCCCCCCCCGAGATACACCTCGGCGTAGGCGTGGAAGTCCATGTGCCCCTCCGGATCCGGAAAGCCGATGTCCGGAAGGTGGCCGGTGACATAGCGGGCGGGAAGGTTGAAGGTGCGGTTGAGGGCGATGGCGAGGTGGGCGAAGTCGCGGCAGACCCCGTAGCCGCGCTGGAGCACGTCCCAGGCGGAGAGGTCCGGGCGGCCGGAAAGGTAGCGGTACTCGAGGTTGTCGTGAATCCACTGGCTGATCGCCTGGACCCGGGGCCAGCCGTGCTCGACGGACCCGAACTTCTCCCACGCGAAGTTCACCAGCTTGTCGGAGTCGCAGTACCGGCTCGGCAGCGTGTAGCGCAGAACGGCCGGAGGCAGGTCGCCCGGCGCCAGCGCCGTCCTGTCGCCGACGCCCTCGTTGTCCGGCTTCGACGACACGGCTACGATCGCATCGTGCCTGATAAGGTTGCTGCCCCGGGCCAGGGCCACCCGATAGAAGCGGTTGCCGTGGCTGTCCTCGAGATCCTCGGCGGGCAGGTTGTCCCCCAGCGTTATCGCCTCGGCCATCACGTGGTGGTGGTGGCCGGACCTCGGCCTCACGTTGAGGAGCAGCGAGGCCGTCCCGGTGACCTCGTAGACCAGGCTGCAGCCCACGCGGACCGTCAGGTCGAACTGCTGCGGAACTCCCTTCGGGACCATGATGTCCCGAGGGTGCACCACGGACGAATCCCTAGCAAATGGTTTCACCCCATTGGCCGCGAGGGTGCCTGAGGACTTGCAGTTGTTCCCCGGGCTGTTCTGATTTCTTGCGCCCCAGATGACCTCGCAAAAGCAAGTCTACATAGGATCCGACAGCGGCGCCACGACCTCGAAGACCGGGGGCGTTTGGGCCGACGGCTCCATGGTCTCCATGAAGCTCCTGCAGAGCTCGACGAACTCCCAGGCCGGGACGGAGGCCGTGGTCAAGGGCTGGGTCCAGGGCGTCGCGGGATTCCTCGCCGAGAACAACCTGACCTGGAGGCAGGTGCGGGGCGTCGGCCTGGCCATTCCCGGGCCCTACCAGCGCTACGGCGTGCTCGGGCGCGCGGCGAACCTCCCCGCGAGCTTTGACGGATGGAATTTCCACGCGGACTACGGCCGCGCCCTCGCCGCGGCCGCGGGCCGGGCGATCCCGCTCGTGGTCGGCAACGACGGGAAGTTCGGCGGGGTCGCCGAGGCCAAGCTGGTGCGCGCGGGGAAGAAGGCCTCCGTGCTCATGCTGGCCCCGGGCTCGGGGCTCGGGTGCGCCTACATAGACCCCAACGGCCTCCCCCTTGACGGGGAGACGCTGGCGGGCATGGAGGCCGCGCACATGCCCGCTCCGCTCCACCTGCTGGGGATGAAGCCCCTGCCCTGCGGGTGCGGGCGCACCTGGGGCTGCATCGAGGCCTACACCACGCTCTCCGGCATGGCCCACCTGGTCGAGGAGATGCTCAAGAGGCATCCCGGCCACGAGCTGGCGCGCTCCTCCCTCACGCCGAAGGAGAGGGCCCTGTCGATCCGCGGCCTGGCCCAGAAGGGCGACCCGCTCGCCGCGGAGATCTTCGACTTCCAGGCAAGGGCGCTCGGCCTGCACGCCGCCTCGCTCTGCCTGGCGCTCGATCCCGGCTTCGTGGTCGTCGGCGGGGGCCTCATGGACCACGAGTCCACCACCCCCGAGTTCCGCGAGCGCTACATCAGGGTCCTGCGCGAGTCGGCGATGCCCTTCCTCTGGCCCGCCCAGCGCGCGACGATCAAGTTCGCGGCGTCCGAGCTGGGGGAGCTCTCGCAGGCGATCGGGGCGGCGCTGGTTGCCCTTTACACCTCGAAATCAGGATAGGTGGCGGCGGCTCACCGGGCTGGCGAGGCCTTTGCGCGCGGAGAAGCCCACGGCCTGCCTCCGCGCGGCAACCCATGAGGGTGAGGCGCTGCGGCCTTGCACAAGCCGCAACGCGACGTCCCGAGCCCCCCTATCAGGGAACTTCGTAGACCTCGGCCAGGGCCACCCCCGTGGTGCTGCTCACCCCGGAGA
>CAYVKH010000014.1:0-69542 GCA_964451965.1 uncultured Opitutaceae bacterium | reverse complement strand
ACTGGACGAAGGACTTCGACTTCGGGGTCCCCCCGCAGGACGCCGACGGCGGCTCGGCCCTGCTGTCTTTGTATTTCGCGGCGACGCTCCGGGACGCGGCCGACCTCGAGGCGTCCCTCGGCAACGCGGCCATCGCGGACGGCTACAGGGGGCGCGCCTCGGAGATCGGGAAGTCCGTGTACCGGCTCTGCTGGGATGAGCCGCGCGGCCTCCTGGCGGACACCCCCTCGCACACCCATTTCAGCGAGCAGACCAACTCGCTCGGGGTGCTGCTGGACGTCGTGCCGAGGGACCGGCAGGCCACCGTCATGAGGGCGGTGCTGGCCCACAGGCCCCCCGGCGCGCCGGTGCCGGGCCCCGGCGAGTTCTCGCCGGCGAGCATCTATTTCCGTTTCTACGTGGCGCGGGCCATGGACCACGCCGGCCTCGCGGACCTCTACCTCGATTCGCTCGGGCCCTGGAGGAGCATGCTCGACATCGGCCTGACGACCTGGGCGGAGACCGCCGAGCCGACCCGCTCCGACGACCACGCCTGGAGCGCCCACCCGAATTACGACCTGCTCACGCTGGTCGCCGGGATCCGCCCCGCGTCGCCCGGATTCCGCACGGTGCTGGTCGAGCCGCATCTGGCCGGCCTCGCCGGCCTGAACGCCCGGATGCCCCACCCTGCGGGCGAGATCGCCGCCAGCTACAGGAAGACGGGCGGCGGATGGGACTTCGAGGTCAGCCTGCCCCCGGGGGTCACGGGGACATTCAGGTTCGCCGGCAGGACCGAGGCCCTTGCGAGCGGCCCCAACCACCTGGATTTCAGGCGCTGAAGATCTCCCCGGGCTCGAAGAACCGGGCGAGCTCGACCTTCGCGTTCGCCACGCTGTCGGACGCGTGCACGACGTTCCTCATCATCTCGGTGCCGAAGTCGCCGCGGATGGTGCCCTTCGCCGCCTTTCGGGAATCCGTCGGCCCAAGAAGGTCGCGCACCCTGCTGACCACGGAGGCTCCCTGGAGCGCCATCACCACGACCGGCCCCGAGCTCATGAACTTCTCGATCTCCGGATAGAAGGGCAGCCCGGCCACGTGGGCGTAATGCTCGCGCAGCACCTTCGGCGTGAGCCTCGTCATCTTGCAGCCGACGATCGAAAAGCCCGCCTTCTCGAAGCGGTCGAGCACGTTTCCGACATGGTGCTTCTCAATGCAGTCCGGCTTAAAGATGATCAGGGTTCTCTCCATAGGAAGGGACGACCATACGGAAGGCCCCCGCGATGGAAAGCACGTTTTTGGACCTCAGGCCTCGGTCTTCTCCATGGCAAGCGCCTGATACAGAGCATCCTCCAAGTTCGGGTAGCGGAACGGGTATCCCGACCGGATGAGCTTGGAGGGCACGACGTGCGCGCTCGCCAGAAGGACCTCGTCGGCGATGGGGCCGAACATCATCTTGAGCGCGATCCGCGGAACCGGCATCGGCAGCTGATGGCCGAAGATCCGCCCCAGGGCCCGCGTGAAACCCGCATTCACCACGGATGTCGGGGACACCACGTTCACGGGACCCGAGAGCCCGGCCTGGCCCACGGCAAAACGGATCGCGCCGGCCGCGTCGTCCAGGCCGATCCAGCTGAGCCACTGGCGGCCCGTGCCGAGCGAGCAGCCGAGGCCCGCGCGGTAGAAGGGGACGACCCGTTGAAGCACGCCGCCCTCGCGGGACAGGACGACGCCGAAGCGCAGGCAGACCACGCGCGCGCCCGACTCGGCCGCCGACATCGCGGCCCCCTCCCAGTCGCGGCAGAGGTCCGCGAGGAAGCCGTTTCCCGGGCCGCTCATTTCATTGAGCTCGAGGTTCCCGCGGTCGCCGTAGATCCCGGTCGCCGACGCGCTCACGAAGACCGAGGGCCGGCGCTGCGCGCCCGTGTCCGAGCCGCCGAAGATCTTCGCGAGCGTCTGGGTCGTGTCGATGCGGCTCGTCCGGATCTCATTGCGGCGCTTCGTGGTCCAGCGTTTCGCGGCAAGGTCGGCCCCGCAGAGGTTGATGACCGCGTCCGCGGTGCGGCAGGTCTCGAGCGGCAGCTCGCCCGCCGCAGGGTACCACGCTACCTCGTCGCCGGCGGCGGCCTCGCGGCGCACCAGGCGGATGACTTCGTGCCCGTCGGCCCTCAGCGCCGCCGTGGCGGCGCGGCCGATCAGTCCGGAACCTCCTGAAATCAGGATTTTCATTAGGGTCGGGGCCGCCTTTGCCTCATTGGCCAATCCCAATTGAGCGCCGAAAAAGCGCAAGCGTCATGCATGGGGACCCGCCCTCGCGCCCCTGAAGGCCCCGATCGCGGCGGCCCGGGCGGCCGCGTGGCCGACAGCGGGCCTCGGGCAGAATTTCCCGGGCCGACCCCTGCCGCCACCAGGGCGCCGCTTTAGCCCCGCACCCCGCGTTCGATTGCCGGCCGGGCGTGTTGTTTGCCAAGTCGATACCCACTAATGTCTTCCAGAACCAGACGATCCCCGGGGTCACAACGATTCCCGGTACAGAGCCTCATAGGCCGCCGCCGAGGTCTTCCAGCTGAAATCCCTCGACATGCCCCGCTGCTGCACCGCGCCGTAGCGCGGATTGTCGGCCCTGAGCACCAGGGCGCGCTCGAGCGCGTCGCGAAGCGACACGGCATTGGGCTCGCACATGAGCCCGGTGCCGCCCTGCGGGTCCTCGTCGGCATCCCGGACGGTGTCGACCAGCCCGCCGACCCGGCTCACGATCGGCACGGTCCCGTAGGCCTGCGAGTACATCTGGTTCAGGCCGCACGGCTCGAAGAGTGAGGGCATAACGAAGAAGTCGCTCCCGGCCTCGATGAGATGGCTCATCGGCTCGTCGAGCCTTGCGCAGACGAAGACCTTCCTGGGCGCGTCCTCGGCCAGCTTGTGCAGCTGCTGCTCCATCCGCTTGTCGCCCGCGCCGAGGACGATGAGGCGGCAGTCTCGGTCCTTGAAGAAGTCCGAGTTCGCGAGCAGCAGGTCGATCCCCTTCTGCTCGGTCAGGCGGCAGATCACCCCGAAGAGGGGCCCCGCGTACGTCGGCTCCAGACCGCACTGCTCCAGGAGCGCCGTGCGGCACTTGAGCTTTCCCGAGAGGTCGGCCGCCGAGTACCTCGCGGGGATCAGGCTGTCGGTCGCGGGGTTCCAGACCGCCGTGTCCACGCCGTTGAGAAGCCCCGAGAGGTCGTCGACGCGCGTCTGGATGACGCCCTCGAGGCCGCAGCCGAACTCGGGGGTCTGGATCTCCCTGGCGTAGCGGGGGCTGACCGTCGTCAGCCGGTCCGCAAACAGGATGCCGCCCTTCAGGAAGTTCACCTGGCCGTAGTATTCAAGGCCGTCCATGGTGAACAGCTCGTCGGGAAGGTTCGTCCTCGCGAAGCAGCCCGCCGAGAACAACCCCTGGAAGGCGATGTTGTGGATGGTGAAGACGGTCTTCATCGCGAGCGTCACCCCGAAGCGGCGCTCCGCCTCCCGAAGCAGCAGGGGAAGCAGCGCCGCCTGCCAGTCGTGCCCGTGGACTATGTCCGCCCCGAGGTCGGCCAGCCGCATGGCCTCCACGACAGCCTTGCAGAAGAAGATGAACCTGTCCGCGTTGTCCTCGTAGTCGCGCTCGGCGTTTCCGTAGGCCCGCCCGCGGTCGAAGTACTCGTCGCGGCAGATCAGGTACACGGTCAGGTTCTTCTGGGGCGAGAACGCGAGCACGTCGCCGGAGACAAACTGGTCGCCCATCTCGATCTTCAGGCGGAACTTTCGCTCGGCTCCCGCCGCCGACGGGTGGTTAAGGGCGTCCCTGTATCCTGGCAGGAAGGCCGATACCTCGTGCCCCCTGTCCGCCAGGGTCCCGACGAGGGCCCCCACGGCGTCCGCGAGGCCTCCTGTCTTCATGTACGGATAGAGTTCGCTCGCAGCGTGGACGATCTTCATGGCCGTTTCCGTAACTTGCTCTCATTCAACCCGAGTTGGCCTGGGGGACAAAAGCTGCCCGTTGGTCGTCCTTTGGTGAACACTGGACGGCGAATCTAGGCCCTTGCGGGTCGGATTGTCGAGAACGGGGAAGAGGAATACGCGGCGCCGGACCCGTTCAATCCGCCCGGATCTTGCCAGTCGCGCCCCAAGCCGGGATCCGCGGGCGGCCATGGCGGTGCGGACTCGTCTGGGCCTCGATCCCGGGCCTGGGGCGGGTCCCGATTCCCTGCCTATCTGAGCCGGCCAGCTTAATGCGCTCGCCAAGTCAGGCCGTTTGAGGGATGTTTGATGCGGTTGACTCGCCGAATGCGGGTCCCGCACAGATATGTTAAACACCAAGCCGAGCCGCAAGGGCCCACAGGCCGATGACTCAGTCAAAGGCGCAATTCAATTCAGAGCCGGAGGATCCGCGTTCGTTATCGTTGATGGAAAACGAGATGAGCCTTCAATCCAGATCTCTCCGGACGATACGGGCGTCGCCCTTCCGGGCGACACCGTCGTGGTCCGAATCTACCGAGGGGTCGCCGGCAGGCGCCCCGGGGAGCGCGTGGGCCGCGTGGTCCAGATCCTCGAGCGCGCCCGAGCCGTCATCGTCGGCGACCTGAGGCGCGAGGGCCGCAACTTCATCGTAGCCCCGGACGACCCCCGCTTCGTCTACGAGATCGCCGTTTCCGACCCCTCAAGGTCCCACGTGCGGCCCGTTCCCCACCCCGGGGACAAGGTCATCGTCAAGCTTGGCGAGTGGCGGCGGCGCGAGCAGCCCCTGGTCGGCGAGATCACCGGCCGGCTCGGGCGCACCCACGAGCCCAGGGCGGAGCTCCTCGGAATATTCGTGAAGCACGGGCTCGAGCCGGAATTCCCGGCCGACGTCGAGCGGGAGGCGGCGCACATCCCCGACCACGTCGCGCCCAGGGAGATCGAGGGCCGCCTCGACTACCGCAGCCTCCCCGTGTTCACGATCGATCCCGACGACGCGAAGGACTTCGACGACGCCCTCTCGATCGAGGACCTCGGGGGCGGCAATGTCCGCGTCGGGATCCACATCGCCGACGTCTCGAGCTACGTGAAGCACGGCACCGCCATCGACCGCGAGGCGCGCAGCCGGGGAAACTCCACCTACCTGGTCGGCACGGTGATCCCGATGCTGCCGGAGAAGCTCTCCAACGGCCTCTGCTCGCTCGTCGAGGCGCAGGACCGCCTCTGCAAGGCGGTCTTCCTGACCTTTGGCGCGGATTTCCGAATCACGGAAACGGACTTCGCGAACACGGTCATCCGCAGCCGCAAGCGGCTCACCTACAAGCAGGCCTACGCCCTCCTCTTTGAGAACAGCCTGGAGAAGATCCGCTCCATGCCGGTTCCCCCGAAGCACCAGACCGGATCCACCGGCCGCGCGCTCCGGGAGCTCGGCGACCGGGAGCTCACCGACCTGCAGTCGTGGATCCGGGCCCTCTGGCGCATTGCCGGCGCATTGAGACGCGAACGGATGGCGGTCGGGAGCCTGGACCTGGACATGCCCGAGACTAAAATCTTCGTCGACCCGCAGGGCTACGCCGACCGGCTGGAGCGCATCGAGCAGGACGAGAGCCACCAGCTCATCGAGGAGTTCATGCTGGCTGCGAACGAGGCCGTGGCGCGCCTGACGCGCACGCACAAGCTTCCTTCGCTCTACCGCGTGCATGACAATCCGGACGCGGAGAAGCTGGCCGACTACCGCCAGTTCGTCGCGACCTTCGGGATCAAGGTCGGCGACCTGACCCACCGCGAGGAGGTCGTGAAGCTTCTCAAGGTCCTCAAGACCCATCCTCAGGGGTACACCCTGCGGACCCAGTTCCTGCGCAGCCTGAAGAAGGCGTGTTACCGGGCGACCCCCGACGGCCACTACGGCCTGCACAAGAAGGACTACACCCACTTCACGTCCCCGATCCGCCGCTACTCCGACCTCGTCGTGCACCAGGTCCTCCAGTCCTACCTCACCCGCAGGACCGAGGGCGGGAGCGTCCGGCACGACGTCCGGGGCATCCAGCAGCTCGCCGAGCACCTGAGCCTCACCGAGGTGAACTCGACCGAGGCCGAGCGCGAGAGCGTCAAGATAAAGCTGCTCGAGTTCTTCGAGCGGGAGCTTGCGAAGAAGAAGCGCACGGCGTTTGCGGCGGTCATCACCGACGTGCGCCGCCACGGCTTCTTCATCGAGCTCGTCGAGTCCATGACCTTCGGGTTCGTCTCCTCGGACACGCTGGGCGACGACTACTACCAGCTCAACGCCGAGGGCAACGCGCTCGTGGGCCGGCGAAAGCACCGCCTCTTCGAATTGAACGGCAGGCTTGACGTCGTCGTGGACAAGGTGGACCGGTTTAAGCGGATCATAGATTTCCGCCCCGCCTAAGCCTGCAGCCGCCATGAAACACTACGACTTCCCAACCCATTTCCGCGACCTGTACGACCGCGCCGTCGCGCTCTATGCCAAGGGCCAGCGCGGCGCCGACTCGTTCTTCGACAGGGAGCAGACCGCCTGGCTCGCGTCCAACGGCATCACGGCCCAGCACGTCTACGACTACGCCGAGGACGAGGTCTCGGCCGGCGAGCCCGGCTTCGCGCACGCCGTCCTGATCGAGTCCGCCCGCCACAACTACTTCATGAACGTCCAGCACGGCAAGGCGTCGGCCAAGGTGCTCGACGAGTCGACGATGCCCGCCAAGACGGACTCGGTGAAGGGAATCGAGTGGCTGCCCAGGATAATCCCGAAGGCCAAGGCGAAGCTCCGCGGCGAGCTGCCTGCGAGCCTCATGTACTGCTGCGGCGGGGACCGGAGGTTCTTCAAGGCGCATGACATCCTTCCCTCGGAGTTCCTGGGCGTCGTCTGGCGGAACGCGGACAACGACGCCGCGATCATAGACTGGGTCGTCGCCCGCAGCAGGGCCGCGAAATAGCGTCGGCCTCAGAGCAGCTCGCCCTGCCTGCTGTCGGCCCTCCTGGGCGGCGCGCTCGCGCCGATGAACCTCCCGTACCGCTCGAGCCAGTCGTCGAGCTTGCCGATGTAGTGGTCGGGATCGTAGGGAGCCGCTTCCGGATCGTACAGCGCCAGGGGACGCGCACGCTGCCAGTCGCTCGTGCGGCCCTTCAGCTTCGGCGTGATGTAGTAGGTCACCCGCTCCCCCATCCTCGGCCGTGGCGACATCTGGAGCGCGGCCTCGGCCGAGGCGCGCCTCGGCTTTCCCCCCCCGGCGATGAAGCGCTCGTACGCTTCGGGGTTCATCCCCAGTATCTCCCCCTTGGCGACCTCGGCCACGGCGAGCGATCGGTCCGAGAGCTTCCTCCTGTATTCCTCGACGAGGCCCACCGGCGAGGTGCCCTCCACGCCGAGGAGGAAATGGATCAGCGAGTGGGTGAGCCTCTTCAGGAACGGCTCCACACCCCTCGAGCGCAGCGCGCTCCCGCGCAGGACGACCTTGCCCGACTCGAGCAGGGCGTAGTTCTTCGCCTTGTAGCAGAACATCGCGTCGTAGTGCCCGTCGAACTCGAGCTCGATCCCCGGCGGGAGTATGGGCACGACGAGCGCGAGGAGCTCCTCCGGCTTGTCGAAGTACTCCTCGGCCGACAGGTAGATCCCGTCCGTGTCCGCCTCCAGCATCCGGCACCCGTGCTTGCCGAACTCGTCGATCAGCCTCTGGAGCAGCTCGCGGCCGCGCCGCGTCACCTCCGCGGCGAGCTCGCCGTCGCCGAACCTCGCGCCTGAGAACCCGAGGTACCCGTAGAACGAGTTTATCAGGATCTTGTAGGCGGCCTGCCGCGCCTGGGCCTCCGCCCTCTCCTCGTCGCTGGCCGACATCCTCGCGATTTGCTTGTACCTGAGCCGGTACTCGAGCAGCCGTCTCAGGAGCGGGATGAACACCCCGAGCGAGTCGTTCGAGGGGTTCCGCGCGATGTTGAGGAGCAGGCTCGGGTAGAGCGAGGCCACGTCGAAATGCAGGACGTGGCGGAAGACCCCCTCGTTGAAGCTTCGCGTGTAGCCGCCGTCGAACGGGCGGACCTCCGGCGGCTGCGGGCAGGACTGCCTCGCGTGGTAGTACTCTTCGAGGAAGAGCAGGTCGATCTTCACCGTCGTGCCGCGCAGGGTCGCCTCCTGGAGCGGAATGGGAAACGCGCGCGCCTGCTCGAAGTAGGTGGGCAGCAGGAGGTCCGCCAGGCCCTGGGTCTCCCTCAGGTCGTCCTCCAGGTAGGCGCAGAACCGGGCCCGGTCGCTCGCGAACGCCTCGGCGATCCGGCTCCCCTCGATGTAGGTCCGGTCCGAATCCTCCTCGTCGGTGATCCCGAAGTGGATCGCGACCTCCTTCAGCCCGTAGGAATTGAGCTCGCGGGCCGTGATGTCGTTCAGGAGCGTGAGCAGGTACGTGTCGACGACGGCCCGGCCCGGCAGGTCGCAGCGCGGGAAGTCGATCCAGCGCTCCGCGACCTTGAGCCGGCTGCTGCGAAACGTCGCCCTCTGGCCGAAGCGCCCCCAGGCGCACGGGACGCGGCGCATCCGGCACCTCGTCCTCAGGTAGTCCAGGTCGAACTTGAATAGGTTGTGCCCCTCGATGATGTCGGGATCGAGGGCGGCCAGCTCCCTGTTGAAGGAAAGCAGGAGCCGCTTCTCCGCGTCGTCCGTCATCGCGTCGATGAGCAGCAGGCGGTTCGCGCCTCCCGAGCGGATCCCGATCGCGAGCACGCGGTCCCCCGGGCGCTCCGCGTCGCTGAAGCCCCCGTCGGCCGAGCCCGTCTCGATGTCAACTTGGCAGCGCCGCAGCCTGGCGAAGGCCATGTCCCCGTACATCCGGCCGCGGCGCTGGAGGAGAAACTGGCTCTCGAGGGGCCGGACGGCGTCCACGGCGACGTGCTCGCGGGCCGCCTTCACGAAGCTTTCGAACGCGTCGAGCGAGGCGGCCCGGGCGAGCGTGCCAAGCGCCGCGCCGCCGCCAAGCCTCTCGAACTGCACGCCGGCCACGGGCCCGGTGAACGGATTCGAGGAGATCCACGCGAAGGGCTCGAACGGCAGCGTCCCCTCCTTCCTGCCCCCGTCGGGGGTCTCGACCGAGACCCGCGCCCGACCCTCCCCGTCGATCCAGACGCCACAGAGCGCGCCGTCCATGGAGCCCCGTCCCGTCAGAACGGCCGCACGAAGACCATTGTCACGGCCGTGATGGCCAGGACAAAGGCGATGATCATGAACGCATCGGCCTGCGCGCGCCTGCGGTAGGCGAAGCTCACCATCACCGACAACCCGAGCCAGCACACCAGCTTGACGACGATCCAGCCCGGGAAACCGAGGTGAAGCTTCCCGAGCATCGCGAACCCGGTGATCAGGGCCAGGAGTGCGGCCACCCCCGTTATCATCACGACCCGCTTGCGCGTCTCCGCCGGCGCGGCGAAGGCGTAGAACGTGTATCCCAGCAGCACGATGATCGAGCTCAGGTGAAGGATGTGGTAGGTCTTTAGGTTCATCGTTCGGCCTGATAGAAAGTTAAATGACACCCCGCCTGTGCCGTATGCCCAAAGGCTCAAGACCTTTTCAAGTCAAGGTGGGCGCCTCCGTCACGATGTTTGCTTTCCGGTTTACGGCCTAGCAGCTCCCGTGGCGGTTCTGGCTCCCGTAATGTTTCCAAGGCAAAGAGCGGTTATTGAAAGCACCTCGAACACTGCAGGGTGTCTGTTCTTGAGTCTGGGACATGTCGGCCCACCGTCAAGTATGCCCTTGCGCATATTACTGCCCGCAATCGGCAGCTCCGGCGACATCCATCCGGTGATCGCGCTTGGGCGCGCGCTCAGGGCGAGGGGCCACGCAGTCGCGGTGGCGACCAACGAGTATTTCTCCGAGCAGGTCCTCGCCTGCGGGCTCGAGTTCGTCGCGCTGGGGACCCGGGCCGAGGCCGACGCGATCATGCGGGACCCGCGGCTCTGGCATCCGAACAGGGGCTTCGGGTGCATCGTCGAGCACGCGCTCCTTCCCAACATACGGCGCCTGTACCGCATCATAGAGGAGCGTCAGGGGCAGGGCATGGTCGTCGCGGCGACCACCCTCTGCCTCGGCGCGCGGGTCGCTCAGGAGAGGCTCGGGGTCCCGACGGCGACGCTGCACCTCCAGCCGACCGTGTTCCGCAGCCACCTCGACAACGGCAGGCTCGGGAATGTCGACATGGGCCCAAAGATGCCGGTCCTCGTCAAGAAGGCCCTCTTCTGGCTGATCGACACGATCTTCGTTGAGCGGTCGATCGGCCCGGAACTGAACAGGTTCAGGGCCACGCTCGGCCTGCCGCGTGTGCGGGGCATCTTTAGCCGCTATGTCCACTCGCCCGAGCTCGTCCTCGGCCTTTTCCCGGACTGGTTCGCCGCCCCGCAGCCCGACTGGCCGAGAAACACCCACCTGACGGGCTTCCTCCTCCACGATGCCGGGGGCCTGGAGGAGGCGCGGGTCGAGGCCGAGGAGTTCCTGGGCGCGGGCGCGCCGCCGGTCGTCGTCACCCCCGGCTCGGCGGCGATGGACCGCACCGAGTTCTTCGCTCGCTCGGTGAAGGCCTGCCACGCGGCGGGGATCCGGGCCATGCTCGTCACCAATCACCCGGCGCAGCTGCCGGGCGGGCTGCCGCCCGGGATCAGGGCCTTCTCCTACCTGCCCTTCAGCCGGATACTCCCGCGGTGCGCCGCGATCGTGTACCACGGGGGGATAGGAACCCTGGCGCAGGCGGTGAGGGCCGGGATCCCCCACCTGATCGTGCCGAATGCGCACGACCAGCCCGACAACGGGCAGAGGATCGAGCGGATGGGGCTCGGTTTCTGCCTGAGTCCGAGGCGGTACCGCCCAGGCCGCGCCGCCCGGGCGATCGCCGAGCTTGTCGGATCGGCGGATATCCGACGGCGCTGCCGGGTGTACGCGCAGAGGATCGACAGCGACGCCTCCCTCGAGCGCGCGTGCTCGCTCATCGAGCGCCTCGGCGCGCAGGGCGCGCCCTAGGAGCCGATGATGCTCGCATCCAGGTGCTGGATGATGAGCTCCTGCACCGTGGCCAGGAAAAGGTAGCACATGAAGGCCTTCCGGACGGGCTCGTCGAGCCCGGCCATGTCGATGTCACCGGTCTCGAGCGCCTCGTCCCCGAGCGACTTCAGGCGCCGCTCCCTCAGCTGGAGGCGGAAGGCGGTGCAGGCGCGCACGATCGGCTCGGCGTTGTTCTCGTCGAAGGCGACCACGCCCTCCGTGAAGAATTCGCCGTCGAAGAGGGAAAGCAGCGCCCGCAGGTCGCCGTTCTGGCCCTCCAGGAGCTCGCCTATCCAGGCGCCGCGGAAGTCCTGGTCCAGGTCGTGGAGCGCCTGGGGCGCGGCGAGGGTCTTCTCGAGCTCAAACGAAAGCTCCCGGATGATGTCCAGGAGCGGGGCGACCACGGGAAGGCTGAGCTTTACCTCAACGCGTTTCATCGGGCTCGAGCACGGCCGTCAGGTGCCACTGCTGCAGGCTGAAGACGTAGGCCTCGGCGGTCTCCCGCACGCCGGTCCAGACGACCGAGCGCCCCTGTTCGTGGACCTCGAGCATGTGCTTTCGCGCCCGGTCCTCGTCGAATCCGAGCACCTTCTTGAACACCATCACGACGTACGACATCAGGTTGACGGGATCGTTCAGGACGACGACCCGCCAGCCGTTCTCCACCTTCAGCTCGGTGGCCGCGCGGGTTTCGGTGCGTGTGTGGGAGCGGGACTCAGGCACGGAAAATGGGATGACCAGGCCCTTGCTCAGGCCCTTTCGCGGACGGCCGCCTCAACCCTGGCTTCCGATTCATCAATGGGTATCTTGAGCGTTTCCGGGGCGCCGCGCCACTTCATTTCGACGACGCCCTCCTTTATGCCGCGCCCGCCGACCGTGATCCTCAGGGGTATCCCGATGAGGTCGGCGTCCTTGAACTTCACGCCGGGCCTCTCGGCCCGGTCGTCGATAAGCACGTCGGCCCCCGCCCGCGCCGCGGCGGCGCCGAGCCGCCCGGCTATCACGGTCGCGTCGGTGTCCTGGGGGTCCAGCAGGCACACGAGGACCTGGAAGGGCGCTATCGCCCACGGCCAGATGATCCCGTCCTTGTCATGGCTCTGCTCGATGACGGCCTGCATCGTGCGGCTTATCCCGATGCCGTAGCACCCCATGACGAAGAGGTGCCTCTCCTTCTTGTCGTCGGTGTAGCCCGCGTCGATCCTCTCGGAGTATTTCGTGCCGAGCTTGAAGATGTGGCCGACCTCTATCCCGCGGCGGACCTTGAGCGGCCTTCCGGCGACCGGGTCGGGTTCGCCGGCCTGCACGCGACGGAAGTCCCCGAAGCTCGTGATCTCGAGGTCCCGGGCGACGTTGACATTGCGCAGGTGGAAGCCGTCGCGGTTCGCCCCCGTCGTGCCGTTGCCCACGAGGCGGATCGCGTGGTCCGCGTAGATCCCGGCCAGCGCGGAGGGATTCCTGATCGTTCCCCTGACGGCGCCCAGGCTTCCGGGCCTGGCCCCCATGACGGGCTCGATCTCCTCTGGGGTGGCCGGCCGAAGGAGCGTGTGGCCGAGCGCCCCGAGCTTGGCCTCCTCCAGCTCGTCGCAGCCCCGGAGAATGACGGCAAACGGCCGCCCGTCGCCGATGTAGATCAGCGTCTTGAACTGGCGGTCGGCGGGGACGGAGTGCGGGGGCGCCTCGAGGGCCGCGATCGTGACGACGCCAGGGGTCGGGAACTCCTGCGGCGCGTCCCCGGGCGCCGCGTCGGCGAAGCCCTTGGGCACCATCGCGCTGCGCGCCTTCTCCCGGTTCGCCGCATACCCGCTTTCCTCGTTGTAGAACAGGTCGTTGTCGCCGACCTCCGCCGGCACCATGAACTCGTGGGAGTAGCTGCCCCCCATGACGCCTGTGTCGGCCTCCACCGAGATCGCCTGGGTCCCCACCCTCCTGAAGAACGACTCGTAGGCGGCCTTCATCGCCAGGTAGCTGCGGATCGCGCCTTCGTCGTCCGCGTCGAACGAATACGCGTCCATCATGACGAACTCCCTGGCCCGCATCAGGCCGAATCGCGGGCGGATCTCGTTGCGGAACTTCGTGCCGATCTGGAAGAAGCTCTTGGGCAGGTCGCGGTAGCTGGAGATCTCCGCCTTCACGAGCGGCGTGATGACCTCCTCGTGGGTCGGGCCGAGCACGAACTCCGGCTCCTTCGGCCCCCGCTTGTCCGCGCCGGCGCTGTCCGCCCTGTACATGATCTCGCGGACCGGGCCCCACCGCGGCCCCTCGGCCCAGAATTCGGCCGGGTGGATGTGCGGCATCGAGAGCTCGATCGCTCCGGAGCGCTCCATCTCCTCGCGGCAGATCCTCGACAGCTTCTGCATGACGCGCAGGCCCAGGGGAAGGTACGTGTAGAGCCCGCCCCCAAGCTTCCGGACCAGCCCGGCCCGGATGAGCAGCCTGTGCGAGGCGATCTCGGCGTCCGCCGGGCTCTCCTTCAGCGTTGGGATAAAGAAGCGCGACCAGAATTTCATGCGGGGCGAATAGCCAAGAAAGGGGCGGCTCGGATGGCAACACGCGAAAACGTTTGTTGCCAATTGGGCGGCGCCGCCTTGGCCTTCCCCTTCTTGCATGAACGCCGCCCCGAAGGAGCGAAAGCCGTGGCCGATGAAGTGGATCGTCGTCGCGATCCTGCTGTTCATTCCCGTATACACCTACCTGACACTGCACTTCCGTCGCCAGGGTCCCGCGTTCAGGCCGTATCAGGACATGCGCGACCGGGCCGACGTCGTCCGGCTGCTCAAGGCGGGATACCACCGCGTGGCGATCGACGCCAGCCGCACCGCGGAGCCGGTGCCCGAGGCCGGCTCGGCCAGCATGCCCTCCCAGGGGGGCCTTCCCGAGGAGCTCCGCAAGACGCTCATCGAGACGCCCCTCCTGCCCCTTGAGATAAACTCCGTGTCCGCCCCTCCCTCGGCCGTCGCCGGCATCGGCTACGCGATCGGGCTCTCGTACACGATCCCCGACAACAAGCGCCAGCTCTCGGGCGCCCACCTCTACGAGCGCGACGGCGATATCGTCATCGTCGCGGACTTCGAGCGCCTCTCCGGGGGCCTGCTCTCGAGGACCCGCGACGGCACCGCCCGCCTCGAGATTCCCCCGGGCACGCTGAAGCCCGGAAGCTACCGCGTGACCCTCGTCGGGGAGCGCGCGTCGAGGTCGTGGACGCTCCGCGTGCGCTGAGGGCCGTCGGCCCCGGCGCGAGAGGTCCCTTGACGAATGGCGTCACTTGCCTGAGAACCCGATCCTGCAAATGACCAACGAGAACGGTCAGCCATCCCCCGCCGCGCCCTCGAGCGCGCAGGCGACGACCATCAAGCCCACGGACCTCCGCGGGATCCTCCAGTACGTTCCCAGGTTCCAGGGCCAGATATTCGTCATCGCGATCGACGGCTCGATCGTCGCGGACGAGAACTTCGGCAACCTCCTGGTCGACATCGCGGTCCTGAGGAGCCTCGGGATAAAGGTGGTGCTCGTGCACGGCATCGGCCACCAGCTCCAGGAGCTCTCCGCCCTCCGCGGGATCCCCATATCGAACAGCGACGGCACGGGCGTCACGGACGCGGCCACGCTCGACCTCGCCATACGCGCCTCCTCGCGCGTGTCGCATGTCGTGCTCGAGGGGCTGACCGGGAGCTCGCTCAAGGCCGCGATCACGAACGCCGTGCGCGCGGTTCCGGTCGGCATCCTGAAGGGCGTCGACCAGCAGCTGACGGGCAAGGTGGACAGGATCGACAAGGACCTCCTGACGGCGCTCATCGAGCGCCAGGTCGTGCCGCTCTTATCCCCGGTCGCGTTCGGGCCCGACGGCAAGTCCCTGCGCGTGAACTCCGACCTCCTGGCCGCCGAGACGGCGGAGGCCCTCCATGCGACGAAGATCATCTACCTCGCCCCGACCCCGGGCCTCGAGATCGAGGGCCACGTGAGGCACGAGATCTCGGTCGACGCGCTGCGCTCGCTCCTGAGCGAGCATCCCGAGCAGATCGCGGAGACCAGCCGCAGCAAGGCCACGCATGCGATCCGGGCGATCGAGTCCGGAACGGCCCGGGTCCACATCGTCGACGGCCGCGTGTTCGACGGGCTCCTGAACGAGATCTTCTCGAACGAGGGGGTCGGCTCGCTCGTCTACGGCAACGACTACCAGCAGATCCGCCAGGCGGCCCGGCGGGACGCAAGGCTCCTCTACAACCTGACGCGGAACGCCGTCCGGCGCGAGGAACTGATCCACCGCACCCAGCAGGCGATCGAGAAGAACATCGACCACTTCTTCGTGTTCGAGGTCGACGAGGCCGTGATCGCCAGCGTCACGCTCATGTTCTACCCCGACCAGCCCGAGACGGCGGAGATCGGGTCGCTCTATGTCCTGCCGTTCTACCACAACCGCGGGATCGGCAAGAAGATGGTCGAATACGCGTGCCTCCAGGCGAAGGAGCGCGGCGCGAAGCGCGTCATCGCGCTCTCGACCCAGAGCTTCGGATTCTTCATCAACGTGTGCGGGTTCGCGGAAAGCTCCAAGGAGATCCTGCCCGAGGCCAGGCTCAAGCAGTACGAGGAGAACGGGCGCAACGCGAAGGTGATGACGAAGGCCATCGCGTAGGCAGACGCCGGTCTCGGCGTCCCTTGCCACCGGCACGGCGGCCGGCCTCAGTCCCGGACCTCAACGACCGCCTGGATCTCGGCGGTCGCCCCCCGGGGAAGGCCGTTCACGGCGACCGCGGCCCTCGCGTGGCGGCCCGCCTCGCCGAACACCTTCACAAAAAGGTCGCTCGCGCCGTTGATGACGGCCGGGCTGTCCGCGAACCCGTCGACGGCGTTCACGAACCCGCCCACAAAGACGATGCGCGCCACCCGCTCGAGCGAGCCCAGGGCGGCCTTGATGTTCGCGAGCGTGTTGAGCGCGCAGTTCTCGGCCGCCTTCGCGCCGCTCTGGACCGTCTGCTCGCGCCCCACCTGGCCCGCGTGGGTGAGCTTGCCGTCGATCATGGGAAGCGTGCCGGCGCAGTAGAGCAGGTTGCCCGTGCGCACGGAGGGGACATAGCTTCCGGCCGCTGCCGGCGGCTGGGGAAGCGCCAGGCCTAGCTCGGCCAGCCTTGATTCCGGGTTTGTCATGGCGCGACACTTGCTCACGCATCGGGGAATTCGAAGCAAAAAACGGTCGTTGCACGAACCGGACGCTTCCTCCACACACTCCCCAGCCAACGCACCACGCATGGTAGAACGCCTCTTCAACCTCGAAAGCCGCGGGACGACGCCGTTCCGGGAGTTCCAGGCGGGGCTCACGACCTTCGCCGCGATGGCCTACATCCTGGCGGTGAACCCGTCCATCCTGGCGAACACGGGGATGGACAAGGGGGCCCTGGTCACCGTGACCGCGATCACCGCGGCCGTCGCCACGACCCTGATGGCCCTCTTCACGAACTACCCGATCGCCATGGCGCCCGGCATGGGGATCAACGCCTTCTTCACGTTCACGATCTGCCTGGCGAAGGGGGTTCCGTGGAGCGAGGCGCTCGGGATGGTCCTCATCAACGGGATCATATTCCTGTCGCTTTCGGTGTCCGGTATCCGCGAGAAGATCATCGCCTCGATCCCGCTCGGCCTGAAGATCGCCGTGACGTGCGGCGTGGGGCTGTTCATCGCCTTCATCGGGCTGCAGAAGGGCGGCGTCATCGTGTCCAACGCGGCGACCTATGTCGGGCCCGGGGACTTCACCTCCGGCCCCGTCGCCCTGTGCCTTGGCGGCATCGTGCTCACGTCCCTGCTCGTCGCGCGGAGGGTGCCCGGGGCGATCGTCCTGAGCATCCTTGCGGTCACGCTCGCCGGCCTGTTCACGTCCAACGGGGCGGGCGGCAGAGTGACGGACCTGGGCGCGAGGATCTTCTCCTACCCGCATTCCGCGGCGCCGGTCTTCCTGAAGCTGACCTTCGGCTTCCTCGCAAGCTGGACAAAGTTCCAGGCCGCCCTGCCCCTCATCTTCACGCTCCTGCTGGTCGACATGTTCGACAACATCGGGACCCTGATCGGGGTGACGAAGCGCGCCGGGCTCCTCGACGCCCAGGGGACCCTTCCGAGGGCCGGGCGGGCGCTCCTGGCCGATTCGATCGCGACGATCCTCTCCGCCCTCTGCGGCACCTCGACGGTCGTGAGCTACATCGAGTCCGCGTCGGGCGTCGAGGCGGGCGGAAGGACGGGGCTCACGGCCCTCTGGGTCGCCCTGTTCATGCTGCTGGCGCTCTTCCTGACCCCGCTCATCCTGGCCATCCCGGCGTGCGCGACCGCGCCCGCCCTGGTGATCGTCGGGATCTTCATGATGCAGTCCGTCGTGGAGATCGACATGACCCGGTTCGAGACGGCGGCCCCGGCCATCCTCACGATCTTCGCGATACCCCTCACCTTCAGCATCGCGCAGGGGATCGGGATCGGGCTCATCTGCTCCGTCCTGCTTGGAATCGGGCTCGGAAAGGCGCGCGAGATCCCGCCGATAGGCTACGCCGTCGCCACCATGTTCTTCCTGTCGTTCTTCAAGATCTGGCCCTTCCGGTGAGGAGATAGCGCTCCGCCATGTCCAGGACAACGGCCCGGCTCGTGTTCCTCGTCACCGCCGCGTTCTTCGCGGTGTTCTTCCTCTGGCCCATGCTCCAGATACTCAAGGGCGGCTTCACGGACGCCGACGGGAGGCCGACCCTCGCGTTCCTGAGGGCGGTCCTCACCGACCCGACCTACCTCGGCGCGCTCCTGAACTCCTTCCTGCTCGCGTGCGCCGGGACGGCCCTGGCGCTCCTGATCGCGCTCCCGCTCGCCTTCGTCTCGGACCGGTTCCTCTTTCCCCTGAAGGGCCTCCTCAACTCAGCGGTGCTGGTCCCTATGATCCTGCCCCCCTTCGTGGGGGCGATCGGGATCAAGCAGATCTTCGGCCAGTACGGGGCGTTCAACGCGCTGCTCATCGACATCGGCCTGAGGCCCCGCGGCTGGACGTTCGACTGGTTCGCCGCGAACCAGTTCTGGGGTGTGGCGGTCGTGGAGGCGCTCTCCCTGTACCCGATCATCTACCTGAACGCCGTCGCCGCGCTGGCGAACATTGACCCGGCCATGGAGGAGGCGGCGCAGAACCTCGGCTGCACGGGCCTGCGCCGGTTCCGCAGGATCACGCTGCCGCTCATCCACCCCGGGCTGTTCGCGGGCTGCACCATCGTGTTCATCTGGGTGTTCACGGAGCTCGGCACCCCGCTGGTCTTCGACTACTCGCAGGTGACGAGCGTCCAGATCTTCTACGGCCTGAAGGACATCGGGGGAAACCCGTTCCCCTACACCCTGGTCGCGGTGATGCTCGTGAGCTCGATCCTGATCTACGGCGTCGGCAAGGGCGTCTTCGGGAGGCAGGGCCACGCGATGATGGCCAAGGCGACGTCGGCCGGCGGGGCGCGCGCGCTGCCCGGGCCCCAGGCGTGGCTCTGCACGCTGGCCTTCTGCGCGGTCACCTTTGTCGCGATCCTCCCGCACATTGGGGTCGTGCTGATCGCGTCGTCGAAGGACTGGTACGCGACCGTGCTCCCGACGGGGGCCACGCTCGACAACTACCGGGCGGCGCTCGGCCACGGGCTCACGGTCCCCGCGATCGCCAACAGCCTGAAGTATGCGAGCGTCTCGACCGTGATCGACGTGATCCTCGGCGTCGCGATCGCGTACGTCGTGGTCCGCACGAAGATAGCCGGCAGGCAGGCGCTCGACTTCCTCGCGATGCTGCCGCTCGCCGTGCCGGGGATCGTGCTCGCGTTCGGCTACCTCGCGATGGCGCACGAGGGGCGCTTCTTCGACTTCATAAACCCGGTCCGCAACCCGACCGTGCTGCTGATCGTCGCCTACTCGATCCGACGCCTCCCCTACGTGGTGCGTTCGGCGGCGGCCGGCTTCCAGCAGACGAGCCCGGCGCTCGAGGAGGCGGCGGAGAGCCTCGGCTGCCCCCCGCTCAAGGCGATGATTAAGGTGACCCTCCCCCTGATCGCCGCGAACCTCATGGCGGGGGCGCTCCTCGCGTTCGCCTTCGCGATGCTCGAGGTGAGCGACTCCATCATCCTCGCGCAGAAGATGGTCTACTTCCCGATCACGAAGGCCATCCTCGAGCTCTTCCAGCTCCTCGGCGACGGCAAGTTCCTCGCATGCGCCCTCGGGGTCTGGGCGATGGTCTTCCTCGGCACCATGGTCGCGGGGGCGAGCATGCTCCTCGGCAAGCGCCTCGGGGCCATCTTCCGGGTGTGAGCCCGCCGCCGCGCGCGCCTGCCGGATGATCCTGCTCCTCGCCGTCTCGGTCATCTGGGCCTTCTCCTTCGGCCTCATCAAGGGGCTGGGGGCGCTCGACCCCACGGCCGTGGCCGTCCTCCGGCTCGCGATCTCGCTCCTCGTGTTCGCTCCGTTCTTCCGCCGCGGGGCGATGGGGGCGGCCCAGATGGGCCGCCTGGCGCTCATCGGCGCGGTCCAGTTCGGCGCCGTGTACATCCTCTACCTGCGCGCGTTCACCCACCTCCACGCCTACGAGGTCGCCCTCTTCACCATAACGACGCCCATCTTCGTCGCGCTGGTGGACGCGCTCCTCGAGCGAAGGTGGCGCGTGCGCTACGCCGCCGCGGCGGGGCTCTCGGTCCTGGGGGCGGGCGTCGTCCTGTGGACCTCCTTCGGCAACGCGGGAATCCTCGGCGGATTCGTGCTCGTGCAGCTCTCGAACCTATGCTTCGCCTGCGGCCAGCTGGCGTGGAGGAGGGAGCGGGCGCGGCTTCCCAAGGGGGCGTCGGATGCGTCGGTCTTCGCGCTGCCGTTCGCGGGCGCGCTCGCGCTCACCCTCGCCGTCTCCCTCGCCGCCACGGACTGGCGCGCCTTCTCGGCCGGACCGGCCCAGTGGGCCACGATCGCGTACCTTGGCGCCGTCGCTTCGGGCGCGGGCTTCTTCCTCTGGAACGTCGGTTCGACCCGCGTCAACGCGGGCGCGCTGGCCGCGTTCAACAACGCGAAGATCCCGCTCGGGATAGCGTGCTCCATCCTCGTCTTCGGGGAGGCGGCCGACATGGCGCGCCTCGCCGCGGGGGGCGCGCTGATGGCGCTCGGGGTCTGGGTCGCCGGCGCGGGCCGGGAGCCGACGGTCAGTTGAAGTCGAAACCCCAGTTGCGCTTCGCGTAGCCGTAGGCCACAGGCTTCACCGACGCGAGGGAGCCGAGCGCGCCGTCGACCGGCACCGCCCCGTAGCGCTCCTCGAAGGCCGCGATCCGGCGCTCGTAGTCGGCGAGCAGCCGGGCCCGGACGTCGGGCTGCGCGAACGAGTGCGAGAGGGAGTCGCGCCCCATGGCCAGGATCTCGCCCCACGACAGGTGGTAGAGGGTGACGGCCGTGTAGTACTCGTCCGTCATGTTGGAGTCCCACATCCCGCGGTCGTCCGTGTTGAGGCAGACGGGCACCCCGGTCCTCAGGTACTCCGGGAACGGATGGTTCGCGAGGTCGGGGACGTAGCCGAGCAGCCGGTTCGAGATCAGGTTGACCTCGACCAGGACCCGGCGCGTCTGCTGCAGCAAGAGGAGCGTCTCGGGGTCCTTGATCAGGTTCACGCCGTGGCCGATCCTCGAGGCGCCGAGGAGGAGCGTGTCGCGGACGTGACGGTCGGGACCGTCCATCTCGCCGGCGTGGATCGAGAGCGCGAGCGTCGGGTAGCGGGAGCGCATCCTGCGGAACGTGTCGAGGAAGCGCGAAGGGTAGCCGTAGCCGTTCTCCTCGATCCCCGCCATGTTGAGGCCGACCCACAGGTCCCTGTGGGCGTCGACGAACCCGTAGGAAAGCTCGAGATGCCTCTCGGCGGCCGGGGCGAAGCGCAGGATGGTGTTCTGGAACCGGACCGTGACCCCGGTGGCCAGGGCGTCCGGCCGGGAGAGCCTCTGCCTCACGAAGTCGACGGCAGAGTCGTCGGGGATCACGTTCCCCCGGTTGTCCACCATCCCCATCACGACGAACTGGGTCTCCAGGTAGCCCACGTGCTCCGCGCCGAACGCCTTCATGTTCTCGACGAGGAGCTCGGTGACGACCGGCAGGCACTGGTTCAGCTGGCCGATCCTCGGCCAGATGTGGGAGAAGAACTCGAGCCTGCCGTCCCCGGTCCCGTCCAGGCGCAGGCTCGCGCACCACCTCTGGCGCTCGTCCGCCGAAAGCGAGGCAAGCGGCTCGTATTCCGCCTTCGCCTTGTCGGTCAGGAGGTCGTAGGCCATCCTGCGGATCGTCCGGAAGCGGGCGCCCGGATCGACCGCGTCCGGCTCGTCCGCGAACCTCGTGCGCGCGTAGAAGGTCTCCCCTCCGTTCCTCGCGGGATCGGTGCAGACGTCGTAGATCCACTCCGGCCGGTCGGCCCCGGCCGCGTGGTTGTGGAGGTCTCCGCCCTTCGGCATGTCGTACAGGAAGGCGTAGAGCTGGGCGGGCGTCGCCCGCCGGGCGATTTCGTCAAAGCGGGGGCCGAAGTCCGCGGCGCGCGCACCCGGCGCCGAAAGGAAGACCAGGAGGGCCACCCGCCCGAGGGCACGGATTCTGAGGAGCATGGGGAAAGCAAACTTCGCCGGGACGGCCGCGCAAGCCATCTCCGCCGGCCTCAGGGCATGCCGAGGTCCGCGCGCGCGGCCGCGATCAGCCCTTCGATGCCCGAGCGCACCGCCGCGTCCGTGGGGCCCTCGACGAGGAACCGCAGCTTGGGCTCCGTTCCCGAGTACCTCACGAGGACCCTGCCGGCGGACCCGAGCTCCCCCTCGAGGGCCTTCACGGCGGCGCCCAGGCCGGCAAGCGTCTCGAGCGGCCTCATCTCGCGCACGCCCAGGGCCGCGGACTGCTGGGGGCATTTTGCGAGGACCTTTCGGAGCTCCGAAAGCGGACGGCCCGTCTCGGCCATGACCCCCGCGACCCCGAGGGCGGCCGCCAGGCCGTCGCCCGTTGGGCCAAGCTCGAAGTTCAGTATGTGCCCCGAGGACTCGCCCCCCAGCGACGCGCCCTCCGCGCGCATCCTCTCGGCCACGTAGCGGTCGCCCACGGCGCTCCGGACGACGCGCCCGCCGGCCCTCTCGATTGCCCTGTCGACGCCGAGGTTGCTCTGGACGGTGACGACAAGGGTGTTCCGGGCGAGCCGGCCGCGCGCGAGCGCATGGGTCGCAAGGACCGCCAGGACCTCGTCGCCGTCGAGCACGCGGCCGAGCTCGTCGCACAGCACGCAGCGGTCGCCGTCGCCGTCGTGGGCCGCCCCGAACCGCGCCCCGCTTGAAAGGACGAGCCGGGCGAGCGCCTCGGGGTGCTCGCTCCCGACCCCCGCGTTGATGTTGAACCCGTCGGGCGAGTTCCCCACGCTGAAGACCTCGGCTCCCAGCGCGGCGAAGGCGGCCGGGCTCGAGGCGCAGGTCGCCCCGTTCGCCGTGTCGAGCGCGACCTTCCAGCCCCGGAGCGAGCCGGCCGGCAGGATGCGCGCGGCCGCCTCGATGTAGGACTCCAGGGCGGATTCGGCTGGAAGCTCCCCGGGGACGCCGGCCGGCGCCCCTCCCTCCGGGGGCAGGAGCGACTCGATCGCGGCCTCGTCGGCGTCGGCGAGCTTCGCCCCGTCCGGGCCGAAGAACTTCACGCCGTTGTCCGACGCCGGGTTGTGCGAGGCGGTGATCACGGCGCCCAGCGCGGCGCGGCCGAGCCGGGTGGCGCGAGAGACGGCGGGGGTCGGAAGGATCCCGATCGAGACGGCGCGCACGCCCCCGTCCCGGAGGCCCGCGCCCAGGGCGCGGGCCAGCGACGCCCCCGAGGCCCGCGTGTCCTGGCCGATCACGACCTTGCCCGCCCGCGAGCCGCGCGACTCAAGCCAGCGCGCGACGGCGACGCCGAGCCTGGCGAAGAACGCCTCGTTCACGGCGCGCCCGCCGTAGTCGCCCCGGATCCCGTCCGTCCCAAAGAAGAGCCTCTTCATGCCGCTGGTGCTACACTGCGTAGAAGTCGCGGGTGTCCGAGATCTTTCTGCGGACCGCCCCCCCGAGGAGGAGCTCCCGGGCCTCGCCGATCGAGCCGCGGACGTCGGCCCGGGCGCCGGCCACCCAGAGCGCGACCGCGCTGTTGAGCGCGACCGTGTCGGCGAGCCCGCGGGGACCGCCCCCGGAGGCCAGGGCATTCGCTATCGCGAGGTTCGCGGGGACGTCCCCGCCCGCGATGTCGGAGAAGGGCGAGAGGGGGAGCCCGAAGGACTCGGGGGTCCACTCCCCGCGCACCGACTTGAGACGCCCGACGCCGCGCACGACGTTGCGGGTCGCCGTGGTGAGCTCGTCGATCCCCTGCCCCGGCGAGATGACGCCATGCACGGCCAGCCCGGCCCCGGTCCCCAGCGCCTCGAGCGCGTCCGCAAGCTTCTCGACCAGGGCGGGCGAGGCGGCGCCGAGGACGATGCTCGCCGGCCGGCCGGGGTTGAGCAGGGGCCCGAGGATGTTGAAGACCGTGCGCTCGCCCCGCGAGGCAAGGAGCCTGCGGACGGGCGCGATGCGCTTGAACGCGGGGTGCCAGGCCGGGGCGAAGAAGAAGGCGTAGCCGAGGACCCCCATCGCCTCCCGGAGCCGCCCGTGCGGCGCGTCAAGGTTGACCCCGAGCGCCGAGAAAAGGTCGGCGCTGCCGCACTTCGAGGTGATCCCGCGGTTCCCGTGCTTCATGACCGGCACCCCGGCGCAGGCCACGACAAGGGTGACCATGCTCGAGACGTTGAAGCCGCCCGCGTGGTCGCCTCCCGTTCCCACGACGTCGACGGCCCTCGGCGACCACTCCGCCATCCCCGGGTCGATCGCGAGCTCCCGGAACGCCCTGGCGAAGCCCGCCACCTCCTCCGAGGTCTCGCCCTTCCTTGCGAGAGCGGAAAGAAAGGCCGCCTTCGCCTCGTCCGAGGGCCCCTCGGCGGCAAGCGCCGCGGCGGCCGCCCGGACCTCGTCCGGCGTCAGGTCGCGCCCGGCGCCCAGCGACTGCGTCAGCTGATGAAGCTTCTCCATGGCTAGAATCCCATCCCGGCTAGCACGCAGACGCCCGCGGCGGCCGCGAAGCAATAGAACCCGAAGAAGTGCCAGCGCCCGTTCTCGAGCCAGCGCGAGAGCCACCTCAGGGCGGCCAGTCCGGCCGCGAAGCTGCAGGCCATCCCGATGAGGCCGGGCAGCGCGAGCGCCCCGAGGCCGGGGCCGCCCTGGCCCGACGGGTGGGACCTGTAGAGCCTCAGGGCCTCGCGGAGGATCACGGGCGGCGTCAGGATGACGGCGAGGGCGAAGCTGAACTCCTCCGTCAGCCGCCTCGGGAGGCCGAGCAGCATCCCGGTCGAGATCGTGGCCCCGGAGCGCGAAAAGCCGCGAAAGGGCAAGCAGACGCCCTGGATGGCGCCGATCCAGAGCGCCGGGCCGCTCGGGATGGTGGTCCCCTGCGGCGCCGGCGCGGACCTCGCCCGGATCCCGGCCACGACGATCAGGACCCCGGCCGCGGCCAGGCAAAACGCCATGAGGGGAAGGTTCGAGAACAGGTCCTCGACCTGCGCCCCGGGCTTGCCGCGCAGGAAGACCCTCACCACGAGGAGCTGCAGGGGAAATCCCACAGCCGCCGTGGCCAGGGTCGCGAGGGCCGCCCTGCGGGCGAAGTCCATGAACACGGCCCTGCTCGCGAAGAAGCTGCGCCTCCATGCGCCCCAGAAGTAGACCACCATGGCGGCCATCGTGCCCGCGTGCAGCATCACCATGAGATAGGTCATCTCCGGGCTCGAGGGATCGAGCCTCATGAGCTTCTCGGCCGCGATCACGTGGGCCGAGCTTGAGACGGGGAGCAGCTCGGCGGCGCCTTGCACGATTCCCAGGAGGATGATTTGAAGGAGCGAGGGCGGCATGCGGTCGCTCCTTGGTACGCGACCCGGCCCGAGGCACAAGCATTGTGTGCATTCCAGTGTGCGCTTGACGGGAAGGCGACGCGGCCTTTAAACGGTCAACCTTTAACCCCCTCACAAATGGCCAATCCAAAACGCAAGCAGTCCAAGCGTCGTAGCGCAAACCGACGTGCAGCCAACGCTTTCCAGGCGCCCGAGTTCGCCCGGGACCCTGCCGACGGAAGCCTCGTGCGGGCGCACCGGGTCAATCCGAAGACCGGAACCTACAGGGGCCGCCAGGTCCTCAACGTCGAGGCCTAAGCCCCAGCCGTCCAGCAAAGGCGGTACGAGGACGGTCATGGCCCCTGGATCTCCCGGTCGAATCGCGGTGGACGCGATGGGCGGCGACCTGGGCCCGAGCGAGGTTGTCGCCGCGGTCAAGCTTGCGTTCGCCCAGAGCCCGAACCTGGCGCCGATCACCCTCGTGGGGGACGAGGCCATCCTCAGGCCCATCATCATGCACTACGGGCTCCACAGGAGCGACCGGCTGTCGGTGCTCCACGCCTCCGAGGTCATCACCATGGATGACAAGCCGCTCGTGGCGCTGAAGAGGAAGAAGGACTCGTCGATGGCGCGGGCGATCGAGCAGGTGAAGAACGGCGAGGCGAACGTCGTCGTCAGCTGCGGGAACACCGGCGCCCTGATGGCGTGCGGGACCCTGCGCCTCAGGACGATGGAGGGCGTCGCCAGGCCGGCGCTCGCGGCGGTCGTCCCGAGGGAGGGCGGCCACTTCGTCCTGATCGACGCGGGCGCGAACCCCGAGCCCAAGCCCGAGCACCTGGTGCACAACTCGATCCTGGGAAGCCACTATTGCCGGGTCATGCTCGGCGTCCCCTCGCCCCGGGTCGGGCTCATGTCCATCGGCACCGAGGACGGCAAGGGCAACTCGCTGATCACCGAGACGAACGAGCTCCTCAAGCGGATCGACGGGATCATCAGGTATTCCGGGCCCATCGAGGGGTTCCAGGTCTTCGCCGAGCACGTGGACGTGGTCGTCTGCGACGGGTTTGTCGGCAACATCATGCTGAAGAGCTGGGAGTCCCTGGAGAAGTTCATACGCGGGATGCTGCGCGAGGAGCTGGGCGCGAACCCGATGCGCAGGACGGGCGCCCTCCTGTCCAAGGGGGCGTTCGCGGCGCTCAAGGACCGGATCAATCCGGAGCGCTACGGAGGCGCCCCCCTTCTCGGGCTGCGCGGCAACATCCTGAAGGCCCACGGCTCGTCGAACCGCAACGCGATCAAGAGCGCGATCCGGGCGGCGGGCGAGATCATCAAGGCGGACATGAACCTGAGGATGGAGACGGACATCGCGCGCGCGAACGAGCTTCTGCTGGCCCCGGTCGCATAACCCTTCCGGCATGGCCATCCGCTCGACCGTCATCCTCGGCACCGGCTCCTATGCTCCCAAGCGCGTCCTCACGAACGAGGATCTCTCGCGGATGGTGGACACGTCCGACGAGTGGATCCGGGCCAGGAGCGGGATCCGCGAGCGCCGGATAGCCGCGCCGGACGAGGCGACGTCCGACCTGGCGCTGCACGCCGCCCAGAGGGCGCTGAAGGACGCGGGCGTCTCCGCCTCCGAGATCGACCTGGTGGTGGTCGCCACCGTGACGCCGGACTACCCGATGCCGTCGACGGCGTGCGTCCTGCAGCACAAGCTGGGGGTCCCGACGACGGCCGCCTGCTTCGACGTGAACGCGGCCTGCTCGGGGTTCATCTACGGCCTCGACACGACCTGCGCCCTGGTGGCGTCGGGGCGCTACAGGAAGGCGCTCGTGATCGGCGCCGAGAAGCTGTCGTCCATCGTCGACTGGAAGGACCGCGGGACGTGCCTGCTCTTCGGGGACGGGGCCGGCGCGGCCGTCATCGGGACGAGCGACAAGCCCGGGATCGGGCTCATCGGGACCCGGCTCGGGGCGCTGGGCGAGGACACCGACCTGCTGCTGGTGCCCGGAGGGGGAAGCCGCGCGCCCACCTCGGCCGATTCCTTCAGGAAGGGGGACCACTTCATCAAGATGAAGGGCAAGGAGGTCTTCAAGCTGGCCGTCCGGGTCATGGAGGAGGCCGCGAGAGATATATTGGAACAACACAACCTCGCGGCGAATCAGATTGGGCTCGTGATACCCCACCAGGCCAATCTCCGCATCATCGACGCGATCGCCCAGTACCTCGAGCTCCCGATCGAGCGCTTCTTCGTGAACGTGGACCGGTACGGCAACACGTCCTCCGCCTCGATCCCCATCGCCCTCGACGAGGCCCGCCAGGCGGGTCGCATCAAGCGCGGGGACGTCACGCTCCTCGTCGCTTTCGGGGCAGGCTTGACCTACGGGAGCGCCCTGATTCGCTGGTGATTCACGTTCTCATGCCGATACCCTTTTTCCGCCGGTCTACACTGCCTTTTTGGATCGCGGCGGCGCTCGCGCTAGGCGCGGCCCCAAGGCTGGCGGCCGATCTGACCTGGGTTCCCGGCAGGGGCTGGCAGCTCGAGGGCGGCTCCCTTTCGGGCCTCGCGGGCCCGCAGGGGCGCTCGGCCCTTGATCTCATGAACAAGGCGAGGAGGGCCGAGGAGGAGGGCAGCTTCAGGTCCGCCATCAGCTCCTACGAGAAGGTCGCCAAGAAGTACCAGTCGTCCGTCTACGCCCCGGAGGCGCTCTACCGGTCCGGCAGCCTCCTGCTCCGCAAGAAGCAGTACTACAAGGCCTTCTCGGATTTCCAGACCATGATCGCGCGCTATCCGAATTCCAAGCGCTTCAACGACGTGATCGGGGGGCAGTACCAGGTGGCCGCGGCCCTGATGGACGGGGGCCACAACCGGATATGGGGCTTCATCCCGGGACCCACCAACCGGGTGAAGGCCATCGAGTACTTCTTGGTCATCGTGGCCGACGCCCCCTACAGCGACTATGCGCCGCTCTCCCTCATGGACGCCGCCCGCGGCTTCCAGATGGACAACGACAAGGACGAGGCGATCGACTCGCTCGACCGGCTGGTCAACACCTACCCGCAGAGCGTCCTGGCGCCCGTCGCCTACCTCAAGCTGGGCGACCTGCACGCGTCCCTGAGCGAGGGCCCGAAGTACGACCAGGCTTCGACAAAGGAGGCGATGACCTACTACGAGGACTTCATGATCCTCTACCCCGGCGACGCCAACATCGCTAAGGCGGCCGCGGGGGTCGAGAGGATGAAGACGATCCTCGCGCAGAGCAAAATCTACATCGGCGACTACTACTTCTACAAGCGGCTGAACTTCACCGCGGCCAAGGTGTTCTACAACGAGGCCATCACCGCCTTTCCGGATTCCGCGCCCGCGACCGTCGCCAAGAAGCGCCTGGCCGAGATGGCCGCGAAGGCGGCCAAGCAGGATATCGGGCCCAAGACCGCCCCCAAGAAGCGGTTCTGGCTGTTCTGACCCCGGCGCGGCCGGCAACCGATGACGCGAGTGTGGAGCCTGCTCCTGATCTCAGCGTTCCTGGCGCAGGGATGCGGGCACTACCGCATGGGCGCAGGCCCCGGGCCGACGTTCTCCACGCTCTACGTGGAGCCGGCGAGGAACAAGACGAAGCTGGCGCAGGCGCAGGCCACCGTGAGCGCCATGGTCCGGGAGGCCTTCGTGCGCGACGGGCGCGTGACAGTCGTGGGCCGCGCGTCGGAGGCGGACGCGACCCTCGAGGTCACCCTGGTCACCTACCGCCGGGACAACGACGCGAGCCGCGAGGACGACACGGGGCTTGCCCGCAAGTTCACCCTGCGCCTGACAGCGAGCTGCAGCCTGCGCGACAACCGCTCCGGCAGGATGCTCTTTGACGGGCGGCTCCTCGAGGTGCACCGTGAGGCCTTCACCGACAACGGCCTCGGCTCGGTGCCGTTCGGCACCAGCAACGACCAGCTGCAGTCGGAGTACAACACCCTCCCCCTCCTCGCCTCGCTCCTTTCCGACAGGGTGACCCACGCCGTCCTCGACGTGTGGTGAGCCGCCCGGGCCCGGCCATCCATGAACGAACCCATCCTAGCCCCCTCGCTCCTTGCCGGCGACCACGCGGCGGCCGGCGAAAGCGCGGCCCTCGTGGCGGGGCTGGGGCTCAAGTGGCTGCACCTCGACATCATGGACGGCCATTTCGTGCCCAACCTCTCCTTCGGCCCGGAGATGCTCGCGGCGCTGCGCAGGCGCGGCTCGGCCCTCTTCTTCGACACCCACCTCATGCTCTCCGAGCCGCAGCGCTACGTCGACGCGTTCGCGAGGGCCGGTGCGAACCGGATCACCATCCACGCCGAGCCGGCCTACGACCACGCCGCGGCCCTGAGGGCGATCCGCGCGCACGGGTGCCGCGCCGGGATCGCGATCAATCCCGGCACGCCCGCGGAGGCCGCGGAGCCCTACCTCGGGCAGGTGGACCTTGTGCTCGTGATGACGGTGCAGCCCGGCTTCGGGGGCCAGGCCTTCAGGGACGACGTGCTCCCGAAGATCGCCCAGGTCGACCGTTGGCGCAGCGACCGGCGGCTCGACCTGCGGATCGAGGTCGACGGGGGGATCGAGCGCGCGACCGCGGCGCTCTGCCGCGCGAAGGGCGCCGACACCTTCGTGGCCGGGACGTCGTTCTTCGCGGCCCCGGACAAGGCCGCGTTCGCGGCGTCGTTCGCCGAGCTCTAGAGGGCGGGCCCCGCGGGCCCGCTCACTCCCCTCCCCGGGCGATGCTCTCGGCGCGGCGGTAGTTCCTGCGGAATCCCTCGCCGAGGTCGCGGGCGAGCAGGACGGCGTCCTCCTGGTTCTTGGAGCCGAGGCCCTGCTTGATCCGGCCGAGCGCCTGGTCGTAGTCGATGGCCGAGACGTCCTGGAGGACGGCCAGCGCCCTGCCCCGCGCCGGCTCCGGCGCCTCGATGATCGCTCGCCACGCCCTCGCAAGCTCCGGATGGGTGTCCTCCGTCATGACCCGCACCGCGAAGGCCAGCTCCTGGAAAAGCCGCCCGGTCCACTCGTCATGGTGGACAAGGAGCTCCGTCTCGGAATAGGGGTCCACCTCCGGGTCGCTGCGGTACTGCCGCCATTCCGCGTGCCCGAAGAAGTCGCGGCGCACGGGCAGCCGCCGCAGCGCGAACTGCCGGGGACCGCCGGGCGCGCCCGTCCGGAAATTCCAGAGCTTCTGGCCGTCGAGGGACAGCGTGTACTCGATGAAGGCCAGCCCGACCGCGGGGTGCGGCGCGCCCCTGAGGAGGGCGATGGGGTCGACCGAGTACGCGGACCCCCCCTTCGGCGAGACGTAGCCCAGCCTGTCCGGACCCCCGGGGTTGCGCCGCCTGACGGCCTCCTGCTGCTCCCTCCCGTAGAAGTCGATGCACATGCCCGCGGCGCAGTCGCCCGTCGCCACGTCTATGGGCGGCTTCTGGGAGGTGTCGGTGAAGTAGCGCGCGTTGGCCCCGACAAGCTGAATGAGCCGCATGGCGTCCGTCCATCCCTGCCGGACGCCCCTTGCGGCGAGCGAACCCGGGTCGGCGCCGGGGCCCTCGGCGCGCATCGCCTCGAGCCTCAGGTGGATCTGCTGCTGGATCACGTTGTCGTACGCCGCCGCGATCGACCCGCTCTTGGTCGGGTCGGCCATCCCGAGCTGCCCGTAGAAGCGGGGGTCGGCGAGGTCGGACCACTGCTCGGGCTCGCGCCTGAATCCCAGCCGCTTCAGGCAGTCCCGGTTGAAGAGGATGCCGTAGGAGCTCAGGACCGAGCCGAACCAGAGGCCGTCGGGGTCGTAGTTCACCTCCCCGCCGAGGGTGCCCGGGAACGCCTCCTGCGTGAACCAGTCGGGATGGAGCCTGCGGATGCCCGGGTCGACCAGCCGCCCGGCGCGCGCCTGCCTCTCGAAGTCGTAGGGTCCCCCCCCGTAGAACAGGTCGATCCCGCACGAGGCGCCCGACGCCAGGAAGGCCGCCCGGGCCTCCCGGGCCTCGGGCGCGGCGTCCGCCGGCAGCCGGCCGTTCTGGAAGGCCGACTGGATCTCCGCGCTCCAGGGCCTGCCCAGCTTCCCCGTCCATAGGTTGCGGAACGAGGCCACGTACTCGCCCTCGAGGTAGCGCGCGATCTCGCTCGTGCCTCCTATCATCCTCCAGTCGACGAAGACCGTGCGCCCCGTCCTGGCCCTGTACCAGTCCCTGAACCCCAGCTCGAACTCGTGGCGGATCGCCTCGTTGTGGGGCGTGATGATGACCACCGTGTCGTCCGCGCGCTCGGGCGACGCCTGGCGCGGCCGCAGGATGAACGGCAGCGCGACCGTGGCCACGAGGGCAAGGACGATCATCCCCCGCTTCAGCATCGTGGTGCCTCAGTCCTTCAGGACGACGACGTCCTCGGAACGCGCGCCCGCGAAGAATTCCTCCGTGTCGGACCGGTCGACGAACCGGGGGTTGAGCTCGAGGATCTTCAGGCCGACGCCCCCGGACTGGAAGTCGTACTGGGCGTTCTCTCCCAGGTAGAGCGAGGCGCCGATCCGGCCCCGCACCGCGTTGCCCTCGGGGCGTTCGGCGGAGATCGCCCAGCATTCCGGCCTCACCGAGAGGGTCACGGCGGCGCCGACGTCCGGCGGCGACGCGGGGTCGCCGAAGACGCCGTCGAATTCCCCGATGGCGGTCGACACCCGCGCGCGGCCCTGCGACGACGACAGCAGCCTGCCCGGGATGAAGTTGGTCTCGCCAATGAAGTCGGCCACCGTCTTCAGGGCCGGCCGCCGGTAGATCTCCTGGGGGGAGCCGACCTGGAGGATCCTGCCGCCCTCGAGTATGGCCATCCGGTCGGAGACCGACAGCGCCTCCTTCTGGTCATGGGTCACGTACACGGTCGTCAGCCTGAACTCCTTGCAGACCCGGCGGATCTCCATCCGCATCTCGAGCCTCAACCTTGCGTCCAGGTTCGACAGGGGCTCGTCGAGGAGCAGGCACCTCGGCCTTATGACCAGCGCGCGGGCGAGCGCCACGCGCTGCTGCTGGCCCCCGGAGAGCTGGTTCGGGCGCCTCTCGGCGTAGGAGCCCATGTGGACCGACTCGAGCGCCTCGCCCACCTTCGTGCGGATCTCGGCCCGCGGCAGCTTCCGCTCCTCGAGCCCGAAGGCCACGTTCTCCGCAACCGACATGTGGGGCCAGAGGGCGTAGCTCTGGAACATCATCCCCGTGTTGCGCTTGTGGGGCGCCAGCCGCGTCACGTCCTCGTCGCCGAAGAAGATCCGCCCCTCCTCGGGGGTGTAGAAACCGGCCAGGCACCTCAGGAGGGTCGTCTTGCCGCATCCGCTCGGCCCCAGCAGGAAGAAAAGCTCCCCGGGCCCGACCACGAGGTCCAGGTTGTGCAGCGCGGTGACGGCGCCGAATCGCTTGGTCAGTTTCTGGATCCGTATGGAGATCATTCCTCGCGTGGGCGGAGGAGCCTCGACCGAAGGACGGCCGGAGTCGAAGTCAAAAGAAAAGCGGGGGGGAGATTTCCGCGGACCGCCCTTAACGGTTTGCGTCCGGCGCCGCAGTGCGCCTGTCTGGACACCGCACCCATGCCGACCCACACGAGGAACCCAGAGCACCACCCCGACTTGGAAAGCGTGATGTTCACCGAGGCGCAGATAAAGGCGCGGGTCCAGGAGCTCGGCCAGGAGATAAGGAAGGTCTACGGCGAGGGCGAATTCACGATCATCTCGATCATCAACGGCGCCGTGATGTTCACCGCGGACCTGATGCGCGAGATCGAGAACCCGGTGCGCCTCGACTGCGTCCGGATCACGAGCTACGGGAACAGGACGACGTCGGTCGGGACCCCCCAGATCGTCCACAGCCTCACGATCGACATCGCGGGCCGGCACGTGCTGCTGATCGACGACATCCTCGACACGGGAAAGACGATCACCCTCGTCTCGGCCCTCGTCAGGAAGCTGGGTCCCGCGAGCCTGAGGACCTGCGTCCTCCTGGACAAGGAGGGCCGCCGCGAGGTGCCGTTCGACGCGGACTTCGTGGGCTTCAAGATTCCCGACAGGTTTGTCGTTGGCTACGGCCTCGACTTCGCGGAGCGGTACCGGAACCTGCCCTGCATAGGGGTCCTCAGTCCCCGGCTGCAGAACCCGACCGGGAAGGCCTGAGCCGCCGAGAGGCCGGCCTGGCCATCTTCCGGAAGGCGCCCGACCTGAGCGAGTCGATCTGGTCGCGAATCAGCGCCGCCTTCTCGAATTCGAGCCTCTCGGCGGCCTCCCTCATCTCGTCCTCGAGCTCGGCTATGACGGCCGCGACGTCGTCCGGGCTCTCCAGGGCCGCCGCCTCCTCCTTCTCGCCCGAGCCGTCGTAGGTCTGCAGGCTGGCCTGGGCCCCGCGCTTCACGCTGCGCGGGACGATCCCGTGCTCAAGGTTGTAGGCGATCTGCTTCGTGCGGCGGGCGTTCGTGATCTCCATCGTCCGCGCGATAGACCCGGTGATCGTGTCGGCGTAGAAGATGACCCGCCCCTTCTCGTGGCGCGCCGCGCGCCCGGCCGTCTGGATGAGGCTCGTCCCGCTCCTGAGGAACCCCTCCTTGTCGGCGTCCAGGATCGCGACAAGCGCCACCTCGGGCAGGTCCAGGCCCTCCCGCAGAAGGTTGATCCCGATCAGCACGTCGAAGTTCCCCAGCCGGAGGTTCCGCAGGATTTCTATCCGCTCGATCGTGTCGATGTCGGAATGCAGGTACTCGACCCGCACCTTCGCCTCCCGCAGGTACGCGGTCAGGTCCTCCGACAGGCGCTTCGTGAGCGTGGTCACGAGGACCCGCTCGCCCGCCGCTGCGGCGGCCTTGGCCTCGCCGATCAGGTCCTCGACCTGGCCCTTTATGGGACGGACGGTGATCTCCGGGTCGAGGAGCCCCGTCGGCCTTATGACCTGCTCCGCGACGACGGACGACTTCGCGACCTCGTGCTCCGCCGGGGTCGCCGAGACGTAAAGGGTCTGGCCCGTGATCTGGTTGAACTCCTCGATGCTCTGCGGCCGGTTGTCGAGCGCCGAGGGAAGCCTGAAGCCGAAGTCGACGAGCGTCTGCTTGCGGGAGCGGTCGCCGTTGTACATCCCGCCGATCTGGGGGACGGTGACGTGGCTCTCGTCGACCATCAGGAGGAAGTCCTTTGGGAAGAAGTCTATCAGGCAGAAGGGGCGGTCGCCCGGCCTGCGGCTGCCAAAATGAAGGGAGTAGTTCTCTATCCCGTTGCAGAAGCCCATCTCCTGGAGCATCTCGAGGTCGTAGTTCGTCCTCATCTTGATCCGCTGCGCCTCGAGGAGCTTGGAGCGGGCCTCGAACCAGCCGACGCGCTGCTCGAGCTCGGCCCTGATCGAGGCGATCGCCGGGGTGAGCGAGCCCCGGCTCCTCACGTATTGATTCGCGGGATACAGGTCGAACTTCTCCAGCTTGCGGATGACCTCGCCCGTCAGGGGCTCGAACTCGCTGATGTCCTCCACGTCGTCGCCGAAGAACTCGACGCGCAGGCCGTGCTCCGTGTACGCGGGCATCACGTCCACCACGTCGCCGCGGACGCGGAACCTGCCCGGCTTCAGCTCGTAGTCGTTGCGCTCGTAGATGTTGTCGACGAGGCGCTCGAGGAACGAGTTCCGCCCCAGGCTCCCGCCCCTCCTGATCGGTATTCGCAGCTCGGTGAAGTCCTCGGGCGAGCCGAGCCCGTAGATGCACGAGACGCTGGCGACGACGATCACGTCCCGCCGGCTGACGAGCGAGCTCGTGGCCGACATCCGCAGCCGCTCGATCTCCTCGTTGATCGAGGAGTCCTTCTCGATGTAGGTGTCGCTCGAGGGGATGTAGGCCTCGGGCTGGTAGTAGTCGTAGTAGCTGACAAAGTACTCGACGGCGTTCTCGGGGAAGAAGCTCTTGAACTCGGAGTAGAGCTGGGCCGCCAGGGTCTTGTTGTGGCAGATGATCAGGACGGGCCGGTCGCACCTGGCTATGACGTTGGCCATCGTGAAGGTCTTCCCCGAGCCCGTGACCCCGAGCAGGGTCTGGTACCTGTTGCCGGCCGCGAGGGACCCGACCAGCCGCTCGATCGCCTGCGGCTGATCGCCCGTCGGCATGTAGTCGGAACGGAGCTTAAAAAGCATGGCCAATTGCTATGACATCGGGCAGAACACACCCATGTCAAAGGCAGTCGTATCGAGCCTGTATGATTCAGACGTCTTTCGCATGGCGTGCCGCCAATTTGACCAGGCGGCCGACGCGATCAACCTCGCAGACGACATCAGGGACCGGACCAAGTACCCCCGCAGGTGCATCGCGGTCTCGCTGCCGGTGCGCAGGGACAATGGAGGGGTGACCGTCTTCGAGGGGTACCGCGTCCAGCACAGCCTCTCGACCGGCCCGTCCAAGGGAGGGATTCGGTTCCACGAGAGCGTCACCCTGGGCGAGGTGGCCGCCCTGGCGATGTGGATGAGCTGGAAATGCTCGCTTGTCGGGCTTCCCTTCGGCGGCGCCAAGGGCGGCGTCATCGTGAACCCGCGGGAGCTGTCTCCCAACGAGCTTGAGCACCTCTCGCGGCGCTACATGCAGGAGATGATCGGCTTCGTGGGGCCGCAGGTCGACATCCCCGCCCCGGACGTGGGCACGAATGAGCAGATCATGGCGTGGATGATGGACACCTACTCGAACCACATGGGCCACATCTCGCCGGGGGTCGTCACCGGAAAGCCGATCGCCCTGGGCGGGTCCCAGGGCCGGCGGGAGGCCACCGGGGTCGGCGTGGCGCACCTGGTCGGGAAGTACCTCGAGGACATGAAAATCCCGGTCGGGAGCTCGACGATCGCGATCCAGGGCTTCGGCAATGTGGGAAGCGAGACCGCTGCTGCGCTGTCGGCCATGGGGGCCAAGATCATCGCGGTGTCGGACTACATGGGCGGGGTCCACAACCCCGCGGGCCTGGACGTCAAGAAGGCCGCGGCGTACGTCAAGTATGCCGGCGTCCTGAAGGATTTCGACGGCGGCGAGGCCCTCACCAATGAGCAGCTGCTGGAGCTCGAGTGCACGGTCCTCGTCCCGGCGGCGCTCGAGAGGGTCATCACCGAGAAGAACGCCCCGAAGCTCAGGTGCCGGCTGCTCGCCGAGGCCGCAAACGGGCCCACCACCAACGCCGCCGACCGGATCATCGAGCAGCGCGGCGACATCGAGCTCATCCCGGACGTCCTCTGCAACTCGGGCGGCGTCATCGTCTCCTACTTTGAGTGGCTGCAGAACAACCAGAGCTTCTACTGGGGGCGCGACGAGGTGCTGGAGAAGCTCCGGGCGATACTCGACAAGGCGAAGGATTCGGTGGAGTACCAGAAGCGGAAGTTCAAGTTCAGCCGCCGCCTCGCGGCGCTCACCCTCGGAATCGCCCGCGTCGCCGATGCCAAGCAGAAGCGGGGCCTGTTCCCGTAGGGGGCCCCGCGTCCCCCGGGCTCAGACCAGCGGAAGGATCGCCGCCAGAGAGGTGACGAAGGCCCCCGCCTCCCGCTTCACCCGTTCGCGCGTGGCATAGCCCCCGAATCCAATGAAGAGGTCGACCGCGGGCGCGGTCTCCAGGTCGCTGACGCCGTCGCCGACCATGACGACCCTCCCGGCGCCCAGCTCCGCCCGAAGCCTTCGGATGATCTCCAGCTTCCCCCCGGAGCGGGTCGTGGGGTAGGCCGAGTCGTAGCCGCCGTAGGAGCCGTCGGGGCCGAAGAACAGGTCGACCGCCTCGACCCGATCCACGCCCAGGAAGTCGGCGAGCGGCCGGATCGCCTGCCGGAAGCCGCCGCTCACGATGACCGGCGTCCACCCCGCCCTCGCAAGGCCCGCGACCGTGGCCTTCGCCGTGGGCTCGACGCCCGCCACATACCGGCCGCCGACGGCAGCCGCGTCCCCCGCGCCCGGCCGGATGATGGCCAGGCGCAGTCCAAAGACATCCTCGAGGCGGACCTTCCCGTCCATCGCGTCCGCGGTCATCGCCTCGATCCGCGCAAAGACCTCGGGGCCGCGGATCCTGGCGAGCTCGTCGATGCCCTCGATCGAGCTCAGCGTGCTGTCGCAGTCAAAACAGATCAGCTTCAACTGCCTTCGGGCTACTTCTTCGTGCTGCGCTTGAACTTGGACGTGAACTTCTCGACGCGTCCCGCCGTGTCCACGAGGCGCTTCTCGCCCGTGTACGCGGGATGGGAGTCCATCGTCACGTCGCGCAGGACGATGAAGTACTCCTTGCCGTCGATCGATTCCTTGCGGGCCGACTTCATCGTCGAGCGGGTCAGGAAGCGTTTGCCGGTGGCGACATCGAGGAAGCAGACGGGGTTGAGCGACGGGTGACCTTCGGATTTCACGTGGGAAATGGGTTAAGTTTCAGCCCTGTCGCGCTTTGTAACGCGGGTCGGTCTTGTTGATGACGTAGATCTTGCCGCGGCGACGCACCACCTGGCAGTCCGGGTGGCGCTTCTTGGCCGATTTGATTGAGGAAACGACTTTCATAAAAGGCACCAAAACAGAGAGCGTACACCCCCCCTGTCAACTCAGTTCTTCCCGGGCTCGTCGGGCTCGTCGGCCAAGAGGCGCCACTCGTCGCCCTCGTCGGCGAGCAGCGAGCGCCAGAGCGCGTCCTGCATCGGGCGCTCGAAGAGGTCCGCCGGGGGGCTCGCGACGATCCAGGTCCCGCATTTCAGCTCGTTCTCGAGCTGCCCGGCCGACCATCCGGAGTAGCCCAGGTACGCCCGCAGGCGCGTGGACTCGTCGGCCAGCATCTGGACCGCCTTCTCAGGGTCTATCCCGAAGTGGAGCTGGAATGCGTCCTCGCGGGACTGCCACGCCGCAAGGATGAGCTGCTCGGTCTGGACCGGCCCCCCGGTGAAGATCGGGGTCGCGGAAAGCGGCCCGAGCGCGAAGTCCCCCTTCAGCTCGCCCAGGTGCTTGCCGAGCGGCCGGTTGAGCACGACCCCCATGGCCCCTTCGGGGCCGTGGGTCGACATGAGGACCGCCGTCCTCCGGAAATTGGGGTCGCGCAGCACCGGGTGGGCCAGAAGGATCGACCCGGCGAGCGATTCCCTTTTCCTGTGCGTGCGTTCGCGCATGGGTCTCCCCCCCTTTCAGAGCCTCTGCACGGTCACCCCCGCGTCCGCCATCAGCTTCCCGACGAGAGGGTCGTTGTGGTAGTCGGAGCGGTACCTGATCTCGGCTATCCCGGCTGCGGCGAGCATCTTCGCGCACGTGACACAGGGGTAGTGGGTCACGTAGGCGATGCATCCCCCGACCGAGCTGCCGCGCCTGGCCGCGTCGGCCACCGCGTTCTGCTCGGCGTGGACGGTCGCCTGCTCGTGGCCCGCCCGGATGCGGGATACGTGGGGCGTTCCCGGCAGGAAGCCGTTGTAGCCCGCCGCAACCAGCCTGTTCTTCCTGTCCCCCCCGGAAACGATGACGCACCCGACGTGCAGCCGCTCGCAGTTGGAGCGCGTGGCGATCAGGACCGCCGCCGCCATGAAGTACTCGTCCCATGAGGGGCGGCGGGGAAATTTCCTGGCGGCCTGCGCGATCAGGTCGACGGGGTTCTTCTTTGCGGCGCTCATTTGCTGTGGACCGTACTCTGGACACGCTCTGGCGGCCCGGCAACCTTCGACTGTCCCGCCCCCCGGCCCGCGCCTCAGTGCCACACGTAGGATCCGAATCGAAAACAGCCGGTCCGATACGCAAGCCACAGGCGGGCAGCCGTCAGCGCAAATACCCGGTCTTCCGCCCGGCCGTTCAGAAGCATGCCCCAATAGGCGCGCCGGGTGAGGAGGCGCGCCGCAAGCCGGCGCAGTATCACGCTCCATGTCCGGCTGACCTTGGAACTGAGGTCCTCCGAGCTCAGCAACCTGAATCCCGCGCCACGAAACGTTTCGATCACCTCTGCGGCCGTCACCAGGGTCGCCTGCACGGCCTCCCTGCAAATGGCATCCAACAAGTGCCTTTGCGACCACGGCGAGACGCCCTCGGCCGACAGCCAGGTCGCAACGGCCACCCGCCCTCCTGGGCGGACGGCGCGC
Organism: uncultured Opitutaceae bacterium; assembly: GCA_964451965.1. Lineage (GTDB taxonomy): Bacteria > Verrucomicrobiota > Verrucomicrobiia > Opitutales > Opitutaceae > Palsa-1447. The sequence continues at coordinate 30,603 of CAYVKH010000014.1, read as the reverse complement.
CGCGCCATCTGGGCAAAGCCCGCCTTGTCAGCCACATGCTCAAGGCTCTCCAGCGAGATCAGGGCGTCGAACGAGTCGCGCGCAAACGCGGCGTTCCGCCAATCCTGGACGCGGATCTCCACCGAGCCGCGCCCCACGGGGATGCCCTCACCGTGGCGCTTTTGCGCCGCCGACAGGGTAAGCCCGACCACCTTCGCCCCGTACCGTTCGGCCGCGATCCTGGCCGTCCCGCCGTAGCCGCATCCGATGTCGGCCATGCGCCCGCCCTGCGCGAGCTCCAGGCCGGAAAGGACGTGGAGGCTCATCTGCTCCGTCGCGGCCGCCTGGGACTCGCGTCCGCTGAGCCAGAGCCCGTGGTGCACGTGCTCGCCCCAGAGATCGCGGTAGTAGGGGTCGAGGGAGTCGTAGTGGCCGGCAATGGCTTCGTTCGTGGGCGTCACAGCGCGGGCTTTGAAAAGGAATTTGCTGACGTTATACAAAAGTTGTCACCCATTAAGAAGCGATGTTCCTAAAACATCTCCGCGAATCACTCCGCCTGACGCCCGTTCATTGGGCCACGTATTCGATCGCCTACTTCCTGGTGGGAACGGGGATGAACCAGGCAGGCCAGTGGATTCAGGTCGCCTGCTTCAACCATTGGTGGCAGGTGATTATCGTCTACGTGATCTATATGGTGCCGGTCTCAGTCGTCCTCAGGTGTCTTCCCTGGTGGAAGCAGTATCTCTACGGGCTGCTTCCGATGGGGCTGCTCGAACTTGGCGGCTACGCCATGAGAACGAGCTATGCCTACCCGGGAAACATCCTCGACCGAGTGCTCGGCGAGCGGGACTTCAGCCTCGCGATGACCCTCTTCTTCGCGGCTTACTTCCCCATCCTGAACTCGCTGGTAGCCCTCATCCGCCGCGTCCTTGCCCCCGCCTCGCCGGGCGCCGGGGCCGCCCCCCCGCCGTGAACCGAGTTTGCGAGCCCGAGATCCTCGATTCGCTGCCGTTCGATCACCCCGACGCGGTGCACAACCGCCGCGACCTGCGCCTCATAAACCTCTTCATGGGCAACGGAACGTGGTTTGAGCGCGTGCTTCCTCCTCTCATTCGCCCCGGCGAGAGGGCGCTGGAGCTTGGGGCGGGCGTGGGCGAATTGGGCCTGCGGCTCAACAGGTGCGGCCTTTCCCTGGACGGACTCGACCTCTGGCCGCGCCCGGCGCTTTGGCCCAGGGGATGCGAGTGGCTCGCCGAGGACCTCAAGACGTTCTCCGGCTACGACACGTACGCCGTGGTGATAGGCAACCTGATCTTTCATCAGCTGACCGATGCCGAGCTCGCCGTGCTGGGCGCAAAGCTGAGGCGACGCGCCCGCATTATCATCGCCTGCGAGCCGAGCCGCCGCAGGATGTCACAGAGAATGATGACGACGTTTGCCCCTCTTTTCGGCGCCAACCACGTCACCCTTCACGATGCGCACGTGAGCATAGCGGCCGGCTTCATAGGGGATGAATTGCCCCTCGCCCTCGGAATGGATCCCGGTGCCTGGAACTATTCGTGCCGAATGACGGCACTCGGGGCCTTTCGGATGGTCGCAGTTCGCAACCCTTGAACTCCCTGCTTCCAATCGAGATCGTGGGCGGTGGACTCTCCGGTCTTGCGCTTGGTCTCGCCCTGAGGAGAAAAGGGGTTCCTTTGACCCTCTTTGAATCCGGCGATTACCCGCGGCACCGCGTGTGCGGTGAATTCATCTCGGGGCTGAGCGAGGACACGGCCAATTCCCTGGGATTGAACGAGTTCCTAGCCGACGCGCGGCCGCACCGCACCGTGACCTACCATCTTCGCGACAGGGCGTTGCGCCCCTTCTCGCTTCCGTCCCCCGCGCTGGGAATCAGCCGGCACACGCTCGACGCCCGGCTGGCCAGGGCCTTTGTCGCCGCAGGCGGGCACCTGCGAACCAACACGTGGGCCGATGATGCCGAATCCCCGGCCGGCAGGGTCTTCGCGGGCGGACGAAGGCGCAAAGGCCCCTTTTGGGTGGGCCTGAAGGTGCATTTGCGCGACCTGACCCTCGCCGCCGACTTCGAGGTCCATCTTGGGGAGCGCTGCTACGTCGGCCTCTCCCGGGTGGAGACGGGAGCCATCAACGCCTGCGGGATTTTCGCCCCACAGGAGCACACCGAGCGCGGGTTCGACCTGCTCCTCGCCTATCTGAGGACGGCTGGCCTCGAGAACCTGGCGGAGCGCCTCCGGTCCGCGGATCCGGATCCCGAGTCGTTCTGCGCGACCGCGGCGACCCTGGGCGACCGCAGGATCGCCGTTTCGGACCGAGTCTGCATCGGCGACGCATGCGCATCCATTCCGCCTTTCACCGGCAATGGGCTGGCCATGGCTCTGCAGGGCGCCGAGCTCGCGGTGGGGCCCCTGCACGCCTACGCGTCGGGTGAGGCAAGCTGGGAGGAGTCGGCCATGGAAATAGCCTCGGCGCAGCGCGCGCGATTCTCCCGACGCCTCCTGCTCGCCAGCCTGATCCATCCCTTCTTCCTCGGGAAGTGGAGCCAGCCCTGCCTCGCGGCCCTCGTGGGCTCCGGGCTCGTTCCCTTCAGCGCGTTCTACGCAGTGCTGCGGTAGCAGACCCACGAATGTACCTTCAATCCCTCGCCACCGCGGTGCCGGCCGCCACCTTCTCCCAGCCCGACTGCTGGCGGATCGTCGAGGAGTCCGCCGTGCGCTCGCGCCTGAAGAAGCGCTCGATGCTGATCCTGCAGAGCATTCTTAGGGGCAACCACGGCATCGAGCGCAGGCACTTCGCGGTGCCCGAGATCGAGACCGTGTTCGACCGGACCGCGGACGAACTGAACCAGTCGTTTCGGGCCGAGGCGCCGGCGCTGGCGGGGCGCGCGCTTGGCGCCGCCCTGCGCGCGGCGTCGGTCGAGCCCGGCGAGCTCGACGCCCTTCTGATCTGCACGTGCACCGGATACCTCTGCCCGGGGGTGACAAGCTACGTCGCGGAGAGCCTCGGCATCCGGCAGGACGCGCTCCTCCAGGACATGGTGGGCCTCGGATGCGGCGCCGCGATACCCACGCTGCGAGCCGCAAGCCATATTCTCGCGGCCCATCCCGGAGCCACGGTGGCCTGCGTCGCGGTGGAGATCTGCTCGGCGGCCTTCTACCTGGACGACGATCCCGGCGTGCTGATCAGCGCCTGCCTCTTCAGCGACGGAGCGGCCGCGACGCTCTGGCGCTCCTCGCCGGGGCCGTCGGGCCTGAGGGCGTTCGACTTCAACTCGCTGCACCTGCCCGCCGACCGCGACAAGCTGCGCTTCGAGCAGCGCGGCGGCAAGCTGCGCAATCTCCTTGACCGCACCGTGCCCGAGCTGGCGGCCGGCGCGGTCGGCAGGCTCTGGAGCGGCCGGGGCCCGAGGCCGGTGGCGCGCGTCGTGGCCCACCCGGGCGGGCGCGACGTCCTTGAGGCGGTGGCCCCTGTGGTCGCGCCCCACTCGCTCGACGCGAGCGCACGGACCCTGCGCGACAATGGAAACATGAGCAGCGCCTCCGTGCTGTTCGCGCTCGAGGAGGCCCTCGCCGAGGCCGGCCCCGCGCCGGACGGTGATTTTTGGCTCGTGAGTTTCGGCGCAGGCTTTAGCGCACATAGCTGCCGGCTCGGCCGATGACACCATGCCTAGACTAAAGGACCTCGTCGATTACTGCGACAGGCGCACCCGCCTTGCGGCCTTCAAGGACGCCCCCGGCGCGTTCAACGGCCTGCAGTTCGCCAACGACGGCCGGGTGACCCGGATCGGCGCGGCCGTCGACGCGGGGCTCGTCCCCTTCCTGAAGGCGACCAGCGCCCGGGTGGACTTCCTGATCGTCCACCACGGCATGTACTGGGACATGCCCCGGCCGCTGACCGGCCCGGCCTACGAGCGGGCGGCGGCGCTCGTCAGGGGCAACTGCGCCCTCTATTCCTGCCACCTGCCGCTCGACGCGCACCCGCGGATCGGCAACAACGCGCTCCTCGCCCGCCAGCTGGGCCTGAGGCCGCGCAGGGGCTTCCTGGCCAACGAAGGCGGGAACATCGGCTGCATCGCGCCGTGCCGCATCAGGAGGTCCGCGCTGCGCCGGAAGCTGGAGTCTCTGTACCCGAGGGTCGTCCCCATTGAGTTCGGATCCGCGAGCCCGTCCGAGGTGGCCTTCTGCAGCGGCAGCGGCAACGGCGCCATGGCCGCCCTCCCGGACGCCGGGGTCGACACGCTCGTGACCGGCGAGCTGCGGGAGGAGTGGTTCAATGTCGCCCAGGAGCGCCGGCTCAACCTCTACCTCTGCGGGCACTACGCCACCGAGGTGCACGCCGTCCGTGCCCTCGCCGCGGAGCTGTCGGCAAAGTTTGGGTTGCCGTGGGAGTTCATTGCGACCGAAAATCCCCTTTAGCCAGCCCCCCAACGGCCATGAAGAAGATCGCCATACTGAACGGACCCAACCTTGACCGGCTCGGCAAGCGCGAGCCCGAGATCTACGGCAGCGCGACGCTGGGGGACCTCGAGAAGGCGCTGCGCGCCGAGTTCGGGCCAAGGGCCGCGCTCGAGTTCTTCCAGTCCAACCACGAGGGCGAGCTGATCGACAGGATCGCGAAGCTCGCCGACTCGAAGTTCGATGGCATCGTGATCAATGCAGGGGCGCTCACCCATACGAGCGTCGCCCTGAGGGATGCCCTGCTCGGCGCCCACATTGCCGCGGTCGAGGTTCACATCTCGAACATCTACAAGCGCGAGGAGTTCAGGCACACCTCGCTGACGGCCCCGGCGTGCGTGGCGGTGATCAGCGGGCTCGGGCACGAGGGCTACCACGCCGCCATACGGTTCCTGCTCAAGACGTGAGCGAAGCGCCCGCCGCAAGCGCCTGGTACGCCTGCCACACGAGGCCGCGGCGGGAGAAGAAGTTCGCGGCGCTGCTGGCCGCCGAGGGGTTCGAGCACTACCTGCCGCTCGTGAGCAGCATCAGGCGCTATCCGAGCGGGACGAAGCGCTTCACGAAGCCGCTCTTCCCCGGGTATGTCTTTGCGCGCGTCCCCGCGGCCGGGAAGGCGCGGATCTACCAGCAGGAGCTGATCGCCAGGGCCATCCAGGTCGACGACGAGCCCAGGTTCCTCGCCCAGCTTGCCGATGTCAGGAAGATCGTCGCCTCGGGGATCGAGCTCAGCCTCATCCCCTTCCTCACCCGCGGCCGGCGCGTGCGCGTCGTCGGGGGCCCGCTCCACGGGCTCGAGGGGCTCGTGGACGATTCCTCAAACCCCGAGGGGATCGTGATAGCGGTCGACGTGCTGCGCCAGGGCCTCCTTCTCAAGCTTCCCGCCGAGAGCCTCTGCGCGCTGCCCTAAGGCTCCGCGCCGGGTCAGACGAGAACCCAGATCGCGTGCGAAAGGTGCAGCGTCGCGCACGTGGCCAGCGCCGCCGCGGTATCGTCGAGCACGATTCCCCACCCGCCGGGCAGATCCTGAAGGGAGTTGATCACGAGGGGCTTCTTGATGTCGTAGAACCTGAAGAGGGCGAATCCCGCGAGCATCAGCCCGAGGAACGGAACGAGGCCCGGCCCGATGATCATCGGCCACCCGAGGAAGCAAAGCGGCATCGCCACGAACTCGTCGAGGATGACCTCGCCCGGGTCGTGCTTGCCCAGCCGGATCTCGGCCTCGCCGCAGACCCCCACCGCGAAGTACGCGAGGGCGGCGATTGCCACAAGGCTCTCGACAATGCCGAGCGGGTAAAAGCAGACCGCGAAGAAGAGGAGCCCCGCCGCCGAGCCCCAGGTCCCAGGGGCCCTCATCCGGAGGCCGACAGGGCCCAGCGTGGCCATGCGGAGGACCCCCTCCGTGGGAAGGTGCCTGGACCAGGAGGGTTGCTCAAGCCTCATGGGGAAGGGGCGTCATCTCCGAACACCAGCCGCCCGTTCCTTAAGATGTAGCGGCAGCCCGACCAAACGGACAGAACGGTGCCGGCGATGAACACGGCGATGCCCACCCTGTCGATGATCCCCGCGGATTGCAACCCGTCCCAGCCGAAGAAGCTCGCCCCGTCCCGCGACACCATCGGCGCCGCCATGAAGAAGCCGAGCGCGATGAGCTGGGTCACGGTCTTGGTCTTGCCATGGCTGTCCGCGGCCACGACCACGCCCTTGGTCGCCGCCACCATGCGCATCCCCGTGATCAGGAATTCGCGGCACAGCGTGATGAGGGCCAGCGAGACCCAGATCTTATGCTTCTCCACGAGCGCGATCACGATCCCCATGACCATGATCTTGTCGGCCATGGCGTCCATCAGCTTCCCGAAGCTGGAAACGAGCCCGCGCGTGCGCGCCAGGTACCCGTCGAGCCAGTCGCCAACGGCCGCCGCGATGAAGAGCACGAAGGCGAGCGTCGCCGCCCCGGGCCAGGCGCAGAACATGAGACCGACGATGACGAACATCAGCGGAATGCGCGAAAGCGTGATGACGTTCGGCAGGTTCATGTTCCCACGTAACAAGATACGCGCCCCGGGCGAAGGCAACATCGTAGAGGAACACGCTCGCCAGGCGGGAAGTTAGGTTATTTCCTTGGTGAGGTCACACATGCGTCACTGCATCTATCCGGGCACCTTCGATCCCATCACGTACGGCCACCTCGACGTGCTCGCGCGCGCCGCGCGCCTTTTCGACAAGGTGACCGTCTCGGTGGCCGACAACCCCGGCAAGAAGCCGCTCTTCTCCTCGCAAGAGCGCCTTGCGATGATCCTTCCCAACATAGGCAAGTTCCCGAACGTGACCGCGACGACGTTCGACGGGCTGCTGGTGGACTTCGCCGTGAGCCAGAACGCCAACGCGGTCATCCGCGGCCTGCGCGCATTCTCGGACTTCGAGTTCGAGTTCAACATGGCGCTCATGAACCGCCATCTCCAGCCGCTGGTGGAGACGATCTTCGTCATGCCCAACGAGCAGTTCAGCTACACCAGCTCGTCGCTGGTGAAGCAGGTCGCCAGCCACGGCGGCCCCGTGGGGCACTTCGTGCCGCCCAATGTAGCAGAGGCGCTCCGGGTCGCGTTCTCGAAATGAGCGTGGGCCGAATCGGGGCTTTGGGGCTGGGCCTCCCGCTGCTTTTGGGCGTCCTGGCCGCGGCCGGGCCGGCCGACGATGCGATCTCGCTCTACAAGCAGAAGAAGTACTCCGAGGCCAGGGCCGCGCTTGAGCCGCTGGCCGCGTCGCAGCCCTCGAACGCCGAGGCCGCCTATTTTCTCGGCATGACCATACTTCGCGCGGGCGGCCCCACCTCGCTTGACTCGGCCCGGTATTGGCTCGCAAAGGCGGCCAAGCTTTCGCCGCAGAACGAGGACTACCTCGCGCAGTACGCGGGCGTCTGCCTTCTGATGGCGGACCGCGACAACTCGTTCTCGCTCGCCCTTGAGGGCCGCGACGCGATGGCCCGCGCAATCGCCGAGGACCCCGGGGACCTGGAGGCGCGCGAGGGGCTCATGAGGTTCTACGCCAAGGCGCCCTGGCCCCTCGGCGACCCCTCCAAGGCGCTGTCGCTTGCGGCTGAAATAGCCAGGGTCGACCCGAGGCTTGGCGAGGCGGCCTATCGCTCAATAGCAGAGCTATTCGAGAGGGGCGGCCGCAAGGAGCAGGCCCGTTCCGCCTCCCTGGCGGCTCAAAACCTCGCGCCGAGCCATCTGCCGTGATACGGATCGCCCATGCCGAGAATCCCGATCGAGGATAATTTCAGCGACGTCATCTCAAAGGCCCAGAGGGGCCTGAAGATGTCCGACGAGGAGCTGTGCAAGAGGGCCGAGGTGACGCCCGAAGACCTCGCGGCCGTGAAGTCCGGGCGCGTCATCGACGCCGTCATCCGCAGGGTGGCGCGGCACCTTCGGCTCGGCCCGAATGCGCTGGAGGATCTCGCGCACAAGAGGTGGTACCCGGAAACCCCGGTCTTTCCCCACGGGTTCGCGATCTTCAACACCCCTTTCGAGGACATCTTCGTGAACAGCTACCTTGTCTGGGACGCGCGCGAGCGCATCGGCGCCGCGTTCGACACCGGGTCGGACTCCTCGGGGATGCTCGATGTCATCCGCACGGAGAAGATCCGCCTGCAGATGATCCTCATCACCCATACCCACGACGACCACATCGCCGACCTGGCGCGGCTGGCAAAGGAGACGGGGGCCGAGGTCTGGGCCAGCGAGCGGGAGCCGTCGGACCACCCGGGCGCAAGGGTGTTCAGGGAGAACGCTCACTTTCACATCGGCGGGGTCGCGATCAAGACGCTCTCCACGTGGGGGCATTCCCCGGGCCAGACGACGTTCTATGTGACGGGGCTAAGCTATCCCCTTGCGGTTGTTGGTGATTCGCTTTTCGCCAGCTCCATCGGGGGCAGCGCCGAGCATTTCGCCGACCAGTACAAGAATGACGTCGAGAAGATCCTGAGGCTGCCGCGCAACACCGTCCTTGCGTGCGGGCACGGACCCCTCACGACCGTCGGCCAGGAGAAGCGCCAGAACCCGTTTTTCGCATCCTAAGGAGCGCTCCATTGATATGTTCGGTACTCGACTCCAATGAACGTCTCCCGCAAAGTGCCCGTGAACATTACCCAATCGATGAAACGCAAGACGACGTTCATTCTTGTCCTCACCTTCGGACTTGTCGTGGGGTGGGTCTCGATCCTCATCGACGAGCAGGTCAGGGAGCGCCTGGGCAGCGCGCTGTATATCATCGGGTTTGCGATCTGCGGGGCCCTGCTGCTGATGCTGGCCGGCTATGTGTGGGACCAGACGCTCGCGAGGTCGCTCAAGTCGCTGCGTGACACCACGGACTCGGTCAAGATCGAGGACGCCCCCCTTGTCAGCGACGAGTCCGACTCGGACGAGATCATAGGCCTGGCGCGCAAGATCGAGCGGATGGCCCGGTCGCTCCAGCAGGTCGAGGCTAGCTACAAGGGGATAGTCGAGGACCAGCCCGACCTCATCTGCCGCTACAGGAACGACGGGAAGATCACGTTCGTGAACGGCGCCTATGCGCGCGCCGTGAACCGCAAGCGGACGGAGCTCGTCGGAGTCGATTTCCCGTACTTCACGCCGGGCGCGGCGATCGCGGACGAGCCGTACACGTTCGAGACCGAGATGCCCTTTGACGACGGCCGGCGCCTCTGGATCCGGTGGACCCAGCGCGCGATCAAGGACGACGAGCGCACGACCATGGAATACCAGTCGGTGGGCCATGACATCACCGAGCGCAAGGAGGCCGAGGCGGCCCTCCTGCGCGCGAAGGAGGCGGCGGAGGCCGCGGACCGCGCCAAGTCCGAATTCCTCGCGATCGTGAGCCATGAGCTGCGGACGCCGATCAATGCGATCATCGGGTTCTCGAAGATGCTCTCGTCGACCACGCTCAGCCTGGACCAGCGGGAGCAGGTGGAGATGATCAACTCGAGCGGCCTGGCCCTGGAGAAGATCATCGCGGACATCCTCAACCTCTCGAAGATCGACTCGGGCAAGATAGACATCGAGCACGCGCCGTTCTCGCTGCGCATGTGCGTCCAGGACATCTGCGCCTTCTTCGCGCCCAAGGCGCGCTCTCTCGCCCTCGCGCTGGATTCGAAGGTCGACGCCGGGGTCCCTGAGATCGTGAACAGCGACGAGTCGCGCATCCGCCAGATCCTCACCAACCTGATCGGCAACGCCCTGAAGTTCACGGAGCGCGGCGGAGTGTCGCTCGAGGTCTCGTGCGCCCGCGGCGAGCCGGTCGAACCCGGCTCCCCCCGGCGCGTCGCGCGCCTCTTTTTCGCGGTCAAGGACACCGGGATCGGGATCCCGGCCGACAAGCTCGACCATCTCTTCATGCCCTTCAGCCAGGTCGACAGCTCGTCGACGCGGCGTCGCGGCGGCACCGGGCTCGGCCTCATCATCTCCAAGCGCCTGTGCGAGCTCATGGGCGGCACGATCTCGGTCGAGAGCCGAGACGGCGAGGGCTCGACGTTCAGGTTCTCGATCCTCACCGATTTCGAGGAGGCCTGACGTCCCCGCCCTGGGGCTCCCTAGAGGATCTTCCAGCGGAAGCGCAGCACCTCGGTCCAGGCGCTCCGGCCCGATCCCAGGACCCGGCTGACCTCGAAGTCCCACTCGAAGTTCTTGGAGATCGAGAGCGTCGCGCCGCCCCCGACCGTCCCGGCGAAGGTCGAGGAGCCCTCCGTCGAGTCGCTGAGCGTCGTCTCGGCGTAGGCCCCGAGCGTGCTCCCGAGCTCCCACTTGACGTAGGCGCTCCCGTACCAGCGCGTGTCGTAGCGGGTGTTCGCGACGTTCCGGAACTCGTCCCACTCCACCATCGCGGCCGCCTTCGCGCCCGCGGCGATGTCCATGGACCACGGCAGGATGACTCCCCCCTCCGCCGAGTTGTTCCCCACAGCGGCCGAGTTCGTGGGGAGCACGACGAAGGGAATGATCGCCGCGGCCTCGCCGCTCGAGGGATCGCGCCAGAAGGTCCACTTGGTCCTGAACAAAACGTCCCCCACCCCGCTTTCGGTGTGGTCCGTCCCGGCCGTCGAGAACGTGTTCCTCAGGAACAGCTGCGCGCCGACCTCGGCGTCCAGCGTGTTCGTGAGCCCGGCCGAGACCATCGTCGTGCCGAGCGCCAGCGCCTTGTACTGGTTCGGCGCCGTCGTGTCCGGCTTGATCCCGAACGAGATCGCGTCCATGCGCATCAGGACGCCGCCGGGCTCGATCGTCTGGGTGGTCTCGGTCACCTGGGCGCGCAGTCCGGGCGCGCAGCACGCGGAGAAAAGAAGCACCGATGCAAGCGAAGCCTGAATCAACCTCGGGCGGTGTGGCATCCCCGTCAGGCTCGCCGCCCGGCCCACCGCTGTCACCACCAAAAAGGCCCGCCCCCCGGGCTCCAGGATTCACCTTGCCGTGCCTCTCCGGAAATCGGAAAATCCAACCCATGTGTGTCCGAGCCAAGTTGGTCGCGATCGCCGCCGTGGCATGCGCCTGGGGCTGCTCCCGCTCGGGGGACGGCCCCGGGGCCCGGCAGACGCGCGCATTCCTCGAGCAGGTGGTGAACGTCCGCGCGCAGATGAGCGCGGACGACACGTCCCGGATACCGTCCATGCTGCGCCGGGGGGACGCCATCATGATGACCGACCAGGTGGTGCGGATCGCGCGGTACAGGCAGACCCTGAGCAAGCTCGACCCGGCCCACGTCGATCCGAAGGTGGTGCGCCTTCAGCTGGGCATGGAGGCGCTGCTCGACGCGTTCCGGTTCGTGTGCCTGGACTCGGCCGAGCTCTTTACGGAGGTGAAGGAGCGGGATTCACGCCAGCCGGAGCGGACGCCCCTGGCGCCGGCAATCCTGTCGGCGATGCGGCTGTCGCGCGGAAGCACCGTGGCGGCTCTCGACTCCCTGCTCGACGCCCTGGGCGAGCTGGACACCTCGCCCGGCGGCGGGTTGGACCTCGCGCCGATAATAGGCTCCGTTCGCTCCGACCAGGCGAAGCTCAGGCGGGCGCTCGAGGCCCAGCAGGACCTCGCCATGCAGGTCAACGCGCCCCCGGGGAGCTGAAGCCGGGCCGCCGCCCCCGGCGCTTCAGTCAAAGATGATCGTTCGGTTGGCGCAGAGGAACACGCGGTCCTCGTTCAGAAGCCTGAGGGAGCTCGCCAGGACCGTGCGCTCGATGTCCCGGCCCGCCCGCGCCAGGTCGTGGGGCGTGTAGGAATGGTCCATCGGGATCACCTGCTGCATGATGATCGGGCCCTCATCAAGCTGGTCCGAGACGAAATGAGCGGTCGCGCCGATCACCTTGACGCCGCGGGTGAACGCCTGGTGGTAGGGCCTCGCCCCGACGAACGCCGGAAGGAAGGAATGGTGGATATTGACGATCCGGTTCGGCCACTCCGCGACGAAACGAGGGCTCAGGATGCGCATGTACTTGGCCAGGACGAGGTAGTCCGGCCTCATGGGCCCGATCAGCGCCTGCAGGGCCTCCTCGTGCGCCTCCCTGCGCAACTCCCCGTGGGCCACGTGGTGGAACGGCACCGAGAACTTCTCCGCGAGCGGGCGAAGTTCGTCGTGGTTGCTCACGACAGCGACCAGCTCCGCCCCGAGCTCGCGGTACGCGTGCCGGACGAGAAGGTCCGCGAGGCAATGGTGCTCGCGCGACGCCAGGACCACGATCCGGCGCGGCACCGCCCTGCGGAACTGCACGGCGGAGCCCGCCGGCATGACCGCCGTCACGGCCGCCTGGACGGCCGCCGCGTCCATGGGACCCTCGCAGGCCGTCCGCATGAAGAACCGCTTCGTCTCCGCATCGACGAACTCATGGTTTGAGGTCACGTTGGCCCCCGCTCGGAACAGGACGCCGGTGATCGCATGGACCAGGCCGGGCCGGTCCGGGCAATCGACTAGCAGGACGTGCTCGGGGACCCCGCTGTTCTTTTCCACGGACCAGAACTCGCCGACGCCATATCCGGAGTCAAGCCGTGCCGCGCGCCGGCGCCGCGGGCGCGCCATGCCGGAGGGCGGACGGGACCGGCCCGGCTCGGGGGCGGGCGGCCGAGCCCGAAGAAAACGCGTGCAGACGGCCGGCGCCTCAAGCAAGGTTTGACCCGCCATTCTGGAGCATCCCCGCAGGCCGGCGGCACGGCCGGCACCGAGGGGCGCGGATTCCCCGGGGGCTGCCATCACCATGCCGATCTCCGCAAGCGCCGCCGCCGCCGGGTTCCTCGTGTTTGCGGCCTGCCTGTTCTCGTTCCTTTGCGCGTATCGCTTCGCGCGCGGCCAGGGCGGGGCCGGCCGGGGGCCGCGCCTGCTGGCCGGCGGCGGGGTCGCGGTGCTGGCCCTTGGGTGCCGTCTCTGCATCGCCGAGGGCCACGTCTCATGGGCGCCCTATCTCGACCAGTGGAGCGCGGAGATCTCCGGCGTGGTCGCCCCGCTCGCGCACGGCCACATCGGCCTGCGCGATCTCTTCGCGGCCAACAACGAGCACCGCGTCGTCCTGACGCGCATCGCCTCGCTCGCCGCCGTCACGATGAACGGCGGATGGGACAACCGCGTCATGGTGATCCTGACCTTCGCGCTCCAGTCGGCCGCGGCGGCATGGGTCTGCCTGGCCGCCTGGTCCGTCCTGGGGTGGCTGCGCGGCAGCCTTGCCGCAGCCGCGGCCTTCCTGCCGATGCTCCTGGTCTGCGACTGGGAAAACGTGGTTTCGGGCTTTCAGGACCAGTTTGGCATGATGGTCCTCGGGACGGTCGTGGCCCTTTCGCTGCAGGAGGGCTGCACGCTCGGGTCGCGCGGCTGCTGGGGGGCGCTGGCGGCGGCGGCGGTGCTTCTGGGAACCATGGCGTCGGGGTTCCTGACGGCGGCGGCCATGGCGGGAACGGGCCTGGTCCTGGCGCTCGCAGGGCTGCGCCCGTGGCGTTCGTGCGCGGGATTCCTCGGCGCCTGCGCGGCGATCGCCGCGCTCGGCTGGTTCACCCGGCACCCCTTCGCACCCATGCCGAGCCTCTATGCGCAGGGACCCGGCGCGTGGATGTCGGCCTTCCTCGCATATGCCTCGTGGCCGCTGCCGCCGAACGTCCTCGGGTTCCTGTGCCTCTGGGCGCCCTGGTTCGTTCTCCTGCAATGGACGCTGCGCCGCCGGGAGGAGCTGCCTCTTGCGCCGTTTGCCCTCGGCCTTGGGCTGTGGGTCCTGCTTCAGGCGGGTGCCCTCGCCTGGTCGCGCGCGGGCTTGAGCGGCCTCGTGAGCGCGCGCTACACGGAGGTCCTCGCCTGGGGATTCGTGGCCAACGCGTCGGCGGTCACCCTCATGGCTCCTGCGCTCAAGACTGCCGGAAGGACGCGGATCGCCCTCTGGCTCTGCGCGGCGATCTGGTTCGCCGCCATCGGGGCATCGGAAGCGTGGCGCTCGCGCGCGATCTACAGGCCCTATCTCGAGGGCTTCCGCCAGCAGACGCTCGAGCACGAGCGGCGCCTCGAGGCCTTCACGGCCACCGGTGATGCCGGCGTGATCAGGGGCGTCGAGTTTCCCCACATACCCGGCAGCGCGGAGGAAATCATATCGCTTCTGCGCGACGCCAAGGTGCGGGCGCTGCTTCCGGGACCGCTGCGCCGCGGCCTGCCGAACGGGCCCACCCCATCGGCCCCTGCCGGGGATGGGCCGCTTGCCGTCGCCGCAGCCTGCGCCCTGCGCAGCGGGCCGTGGGTCGCCTCGGCCGGCTCCGCAATGCTTCTCGCCGGGCTCCTCCTCTCGCGGGTACGCCGCCGGGCGGAGAAGCTGCCCGCGGGACCCCCCTGACCGGGGCCCTCCTCGGCGCGCGGGAGGGCCGCGGGCCGGCGGCCTATTTCCTCAGCACCTGGTAGGCTCCGTCCGCCCCGATGGCGACGTCGTCCCTCGTCAGGATCCGCCTGTCGGCATAGAGGGTGCGCAGCTTCGCGGGATTGTCCCTGGCAAGCGCCCCGAACGGGGGCCAGGGCATGAACCAGGTCCACTTCGGCTGCTGCGCGAGGATCTCGGGGCTCGGCGGCTCCCCCACCTCTCCCATCGCGATCGGCTTCCCGTTCGCGAGCTTCACCAGGTCGTCGTAGTTCTTCCCGTCATCGAGGGCCTGGCTCTTGTTCTTGTGGTAGATGTCGGCGGCAAGGACGTCCACGTACTGCGCGCCCGGCCAGAAATCCTCGTAGGCAAAGGCCTCGTCGCCCGGGTTGGGCCGGGGCGCATTGGTGTCCCAGACCCAGAGCAGGTTGTCGAGGTGGTGATGGTGGACAAAATAGTCGTACATCATGATCCAAAGCCTCTTGAAGCCGTTCTCGCCCTTCTGGTCGCACCACCAGAACCAGACCCCGTTCATCTCGTGGTACGGCCGCCAGAGGACGGGCACGCCGGCTTCGCGCAACTGCGCCAGGTAGCCGGCGATCACGTCGGCCTGCTGCTTCCACGCGAGGTTGCTCGGGGTCCCGTCCGTCGTCAGCTCCTGCCATTCCTTGGCGCCCGGGCGCCTGTCCATAGCCCAGATCTGGGCGCCGTCGCACGTGTCGCCGGCGCCCGGAGGGGGAGCGTGCCACATCAGCGTGATGATGTGCCCGGCCTTGTACTCCTTGATTGCCGTCTCGACCATCTTCTGCCGGGCCACCGCCGGCGTCACGTCGATGTAATAGAGGGGCTCGCCGGGGTTCGTGAGGTTGATGGGGCCGCAGTGCTGGAACTTCTGCGGCTCCGCCCCCTTGTACGCAAAGCTGAAGTCCGACCCCCAGACGATCGGGCTCTTCCCGGTGATGGCCTGGACTATGTTGGTGTACTTGGAGCCGGACGCGTCAAAGTTGTGCTGGCCGGTCAGCGTATAGCGCCCCTGGATGTCGACCAGGAACTGGAGCAGGTTCCTCGCCTCCTTTGTCGCGTCCGGGTTCACCGGCTCGCCGTACTGGGGATTTGCGAGGCCAAGGGCGAGGAGGCCCAGGATGAGGAGCTTGCGGGATGTCTTCATGGTCAGGGGAATGGGGCCCATCGCGCCGTGGGTTCGCGCGCCGTGGGCACCAAACCGAGTCCATCTTGGCATCTAAGGCAACACCCGTCAAAAAAGAGCCCGGGGCCACCGGTTGGACCCGGGCTGCCGGGCACCCATCCTCTTGAAGCGCGGCGGGTCCCGGGGATTCTCTTCCTCGATCTAATGATCGGGCCCGCCGGGCCTTCTACCTTTGAACTTTGCGGGCCGGGATCCCGTGCGAACCCGACGGGCCTTGCCTGCTCGCACTCGAACCGCACCATGTCCAATCCGTGAAACCACGCAAAGTTGCCATCCTCACCGCGGGCGGCCTCGCCCCGTGCCTCAGCTCGGCGATCGGCGGCCTGATCGAGCGCTACACCGAAATCGCACCCGAGGTTGAAATCCTCTGCTACCGAGGGGGTTACAAGGGCCTGCTCCTCGGGGAGAGCTACAGGGTCACCCCGGAGATCCGCGCGGCGGCGCATGTGCTGCACCGCTACGGCGGGAGCCCGATAGGCAACAGCCGCGTGAAGCTCACCAACACGAAGGACTGCGTGAAGCGGGGCCTCGTGAAGGAGGGCCAGAATCCGCAGCAGGTCGCCGCCGACCAGCTGGTGAAGGACGGCGTCGACGTGCTGCACACGGTCGGCGGCGACGACACCAACACGGCCGCGGCCGACCTTGCCGCGTTCCTCGCCAAGAACAACTACGCCCTCACCGTCATCGGGCTGCCCAAGACGATCGACAACGACGTGTATCCGATCCTCCAGTCGCTCGGCGCGTGGACCGCCGCCGAGCAGGGGGCCCGGTATTTCTCGAACGTCGTGGCGGAGCGCGGCGCCAATCCGCGCATGCTGATCGTGCACGAGGTGATGGGAAGGAACTGCGGCTGGCTCACCGCGGCCACCGCCCGCTACTACCGCGGCATGCTCGCGCGCCAGGAGTTCGTTCCGGGCCTGGGCCTGTCGAGGGAGCGGCTCGACCTCCACGGCATCTACATCCCCGAGATGCACGTGGACCTCGCCTCCGAGGCGGCGCGGCTCAAGGCGACCATGAACCGGCAGGACAACGTGAACATCTTCATCTCGGAGGGCGCCGGGGTGGACGAGATCATCACCGAGCTCACCGCCAGGGGGCTCGAGGTGCCGCGCGACGCCTTCGGGCACGTCAAGCTCGACGCGATCAACCCCGGCAAATGGTTCGGCGAGCAGTTCTCGAAGAGCATCGGGGCGGAGAAGACGCTCGTGCAGAAGAGCGGCTACTACGCCCGCGCGGCCGCGGCCAACCCCGACGACCTGCGCCTGATCAAGGGCTGCACGGACCTCGCCGTCGAATGCGCGCTGCGGCGCGAGGGCGGCGTCATCGGCCACGATGAGGATCACGGGAACGTCCTGCGCGCGATCGAGTTCTCCCGCATCAGGGGAGGCAAGCCGTTCGACATCGACACGCCCTGGTTCGGCGAGATGCTGGCCGCCATCGGCCAGCCGAAGGGCCCGAAGGCGCACGCGAGGCATTGAGGGTCGCGGGAGCCCCCCCTTTTTCTCTAGCAAGGCAGGAAGGCTTGTTGTCACCTTCCGGGCGACCGTATCGAATCGGAGCCACAGCCCATGGCAGCGAAGACCGCCGAAGCAGGAACCCCCGCCCCAGGCCCCGCTGCGCCCGGGGGCGTGGACCGGGCCGCGATCGCATGCGCCGCCGTGCTTGTTGCCGCGGTGGCCGCGGTCTACAGCGGGACCTTCTCCGTCCCGCCTCTGCTTGACGACCCGGCCTCGATCGCCGGCAACGCGACGATCCGGCGCCTGGGCACGGCCTTCTGGCCCCCGGGCGGCACGAGCGTAAGCGGCCGGCCGGTCCTCAATCTTTCGCTGGCGGTCAACTACGCCGTCAGCGGGGAGTCCGTGTGGAGCTATCACGCCCTGAACCTGGTCGTCCACGCGCTGGCCGGCCTCGCCCTTTTCGGGATCGTGCGGCGAACGCTTGCGCCGCGATTGGGCACGAAGGCCACCGCCGTCGCCTTCTGCGCGGCCCTCCTGTGGTCCCTTCACCCCCTGCTCACCGAATCGGTCACCTACATCATCCAGCGCGCGGAATCGCTCATGGGACTGTTCTACCTGCTCACCCTGTACTGTTTCATCCGAGGCGCCCAGGCGGACGCTCCCGGGAGGCGGGCATGGTTCGCCCTCGCCGTCGCGGCCTGCCTCCTCGGCATGGGCACGAAGGAGGTGATGGTGTCCGCGCCGCTCGTCGTGCTCCTCTATGACCGCGCCTTCCTTGCCGGCAGCCTCGGGGAGGCATGGCGCCGGAGGCGATGGGTGTACGCAGGGCTGGCCGCCACCTGGCTCGCCCTGGCCTTCCTGGTTCTCTCGACACGCGGCCGGGCGGGCACCGCCGGCTTTGGAAGCGGCGTGGCCTGGTGGGGCTACGGGCTGACCCAGCTTCCGGCGGCGCTCCACTACCTGCGGCTGTGCTTCTGGCCGCACCCCCTCGTCTTTGACTACGGAAGCGCGCTCGTGACCGGGGCCTCCCTTGTCGCGCCCGGCGCGGCCGTGATCGCGGGCCTGCTGGCGGCGACAGCTTGGGCGCTCAAGAAGCATCCCGGCGCCGGATTCCTTGGGGCCAGCTTCTTCGCCCTGCTGGCGCCCAGCTCCAGCATCGTCCCGGTCGCGACCGAGACCATGGCCGAGCACAGGATGTACCTGCCGCTCATTCCCGTGGTCGTGCTGGTCGTGACCGGGGCCTACCGCTGGCTCGGGCGCTGGTCCCTGCCGCCCTTCCTGCTGCTTGCCGCGGCCCTCTCCTGGGCCACCTGGCACCGAAACGAGGCCTACCGAAGCGAGGAGGCGATATGGGCCGACACCGTGTCCAGCCGCCCGGGAAATGAGCGGGCGCGCAACAACCTGGGTTTCGTTCTGTCCCGGGCGCCCGGACGGATGGATGAGGCGGCCGCGCAATACCGGGAGGCGCTGCGCCTGAAGCCCGACTACGCCCAGGCGCACTATAACCTTGCGGGCGCCCTTGTGGCGAGGCCGGGCCGGCTGGACGAGGCGATCGCCCACTATGAGGAGGCGCTGCGCCTCGAGCCCGGCCTCACCGAGGCGCATTACAACCTGGGCTGCGCCCTCGAGGGAATTCCCGGCCGGCTGGACGAGGCGATCGCCCACTATGAGGAGGCGCTGCGCCAGAATCCCGGCTATGCCGAGGCGCACTACAATCTGGGCTGCGTCCTGCAGAGGCGGCCGGGCAGGTCGGGCGAGGCGATCGCCCACTTCCGGGAGGCGCTGCGAACCAAGCCGGACCTCGCCGAGGCCCACTACAATCTGGGCCGTGCGCTCGAGGCGCTGCCCGGCCGCCTGGACGAAGCGATCGCCCAGTATGAGGAGGCCCTTCGCCTGAAGCCGGGCTTTGCCGAGGCCCATCACAGCCTGGGCGGCGCGCTGCAGGGGTCGCCCGGCCGGCTGAACGACGCGATCGCCCAGTACGAGGCCGCGCTGCGTCTCAAGCCGGACCTCGTCCAGGCGCATTTCAACCTGGCCTTCGCCCTGGAGACGATCCCGGGCCGGCTGGATGAGGCCGTCGCCCAGTACGAGGAGGCGCTGCGCCTCAGGCCTGCGTTTGCCGAGGCGCACTACAACCTGGGTTGCGTCCTGCAGAGGCAGCACGGCCGGCTCGACGAGGCGGTCGCCCACTTCCAAGAGGCCCTGCGGCTCAGGCCCGACTATGGCGAGGCGCACTGCAATCTGGGGAATGCCCTGGGATCGCTCGGCAGGGCGCGGGAGGCCGAGGCCCAGTATCTGGCCGCTCTGCGCCTCATGCCGGACAACGCCACCATCCATCTCGACCTCGGCATCGCGCTCATGAAGGAACCGGGTCGGGAACGCGAGGCGGCCGCCCACCTAAGGGAGGCGGTCAGGCTCGAGCCCGGCAACGTGCTCGCGCGCCAGATGCTCTCGCGGATTGGCCGGCCCGGGCAATGAGCGCGTCCGCTCCCAGGGCCTGGAGTCGGGCCATGGGCGGACGCACCCCCTGAGGGCAACATCGCATTTGCAAATGCCCCTCGTCTGGCGTACGTTGTCGGGCGGCCAGAGATTTAACCTTACGCAAGGTCTTATGCAAAAGTCATTTAATTACCCGTTAGTCATCCTACTGGGCTCTGTAGCGTGCCTTATGCCCCGGCCTGCAGCCTGCGCCTTTGAGGACGCCGGCACCATAACCGTCGTGTCCTCCAGGGTGAGCGATTCCTACACGCGCGCCAAACTTGCCGATGGTTCCCCCCAGCCCGAGTACTACGCATTCGCGGAAGGGGGCCGGTGGGCGAGCGGGGTGAACGATTCCTCGATCGACAACCTGCATTTCATGGATGTCGCGCGGTCTGTCGCCGGTTCGCTCGAGAGCCGGAACTACCTTCCGGCCAAGGATCCAAAGGCGACCAAGCTGCTGATCGTCCTCTACTGGGGACGGACGATTACTCCGCACCGGGCCGACCAATCGGTCGCGGTCCAGAATCTGCAGGACGCAACGGCTCCGGCGGATGCGGCCAAGAATAGCAATGCGCAACAGGCGCTTGCGGCCACGGCGCAGCTGACAGCCCAGGGGTCGGCCATGGCGTGCGGGCACATCTTGGCCGACACCGCGGTCACGCAGATAGCCGACCAGATAGACGCCGACAACGCCTTCACGGGCGCCATGGCCGTCGTCGCCGCCGAGAACCGGGGCCGCGACGAGCTCGACGCGCAGAACGCCGCGATGCTCGGCTACGATGCGTGGCTCAACACGAGCGCGACCCTCCAGGGAACGCCGCTTTCGCATCGCAGGGATGACCTGGTTGACGAGCTGGAGCACGACCGGTACTTCGTGGTCGTGATGGCCTACGACTTCCAGGCCATGTGGAAGCAGAAGCAGCACAAGCTGCTTTGGGAAACCCGCTTCAGCGTGCGCCAGCAGGGCCTGGAATTCGACAAGCAGCTTCAGGCGATCTCCTTCAACGCCGCGCAGTATTTCGGCAAGGACAGCCACGGGCTGGTCCACATGGCGATGCCCGAGGGGCGTGTCGCCGTCGGCGACCTGAAATCGCTGGGCCCCGTGGCGGAGCGATAAGGCGGGGTTCCCCCGGGCTGCCGCGACCTGCGGGCCGCCGCCTCGCACCGCCTCCGCCGGGATGACGGGCCCGTTGCGCGGCCATTGCCTTCAGGAGGGCCGAGTCCGGCCTATTCGCGGTCGAGATCTTCAGGGGGGCCGTCTTCAGGCCGTCGTTGGTCATGATCCCCGGTACGAATCCACGTCGTTGAAACCTTGCCTCCATCCGTCCGTCGCCAAGAGTCCACCTTCATCCCCATGACGCGCGTGCTGCTTTCGGTGCCCCCGCACCTGAGAGATTTCATTCATTCCCCGGCGGGGCGCAGTCTATGGAGCGGACGGCTGGCGGAGATAGCCGGCGGGGCCGACGTGTTTGTCGGGGCCGACCCGCGGGCGCGCCGCCTGGGATCGGGCGGGGGCACCATCGGCCTCCTCGTCCAGGCGTGGCGCGAGGGCCTGGGGCGCCACCGCAAGCCCCTCTTTGCGTGGCTTGCGGCGGACCAGAGGCTGGTGCTGCACGGGGGCGGCGAGAGCCGCCGTCTCCCGGCGTACGCGGCGCTGGGAAAGCTGTTCCTGCCGATGCCGGCCGTCGACGGGCTCGCGCCGAGGCGGTTCGACCAGATGCTCGCGGACTTCCAGATCCCGGCCTACCAGCAGGTGCTCCGGGAGGCCGGCCCGAGGGCCGCCGTCCTGGTCACGGCGGGCGACGTCTGGCTCGATTTCGACCCGCTCCAGATCCCGGCCGCCACAGCCGACATAACCGGGATAGGAATGCGGGTGGCGCCCGAGATCGCCCGGAACTTCGGCGTGTATTTCGTCTCCAGGGAGCAGGGCGCCGCCGAGGGGCGCGAGCATCCGATCGCGTTCTTCCGTCAGAAGCCGTCCGCCGAGGAGATCCACCGGCTCTCGGCCCGCTATGACTTCTTTGTCGACACGGGCATGTGGCTCCTGAGCGTCGAGGCCCTGAGGCTCCTGTTCCGGAGGTGCGGCTGGGACGAGACGCGGGGCCGCTTCGCGACATCGGACGGCCATCCGGAGCACCTGGACCTCTACACCGAGATCGGTTCCGCCCTGGGCGGCGAGACGCGGGCCCCGAGCCGCCTCCGGAGCCTGGGTTGGCCCGCGCTGCGCGCGTCCGTGATCCCCCTCGAGGACGCCCGGTTCTATCACCTGGGATCAAGCCGCCAGCTCTTCGAGTCGTTCGAGCACATCCAGCGCGGGAAGTTCTCGCCGCTGAGGGCGCTCTGCGCGGCCACGCCGCCGTCCGCCTTCAAGAGCCCTTCGTCCCTCCCCGTGTGGCTGGACTCGGTGGGGGGGCACCGCTCGGTGCGCCTCGACGGGCACAACATCGTCACCGGGCTTCCCGCAAAGGCCCGCGTCCGCTGGCTCGGTCAGGGCTGGTGCGTCGAGGCGGCGCCGGTCGGCCGCACCCGGTGGGTCCTCAGGCCGCACCACCTCGACGACACGCTGCGCGGAGCGGTGGGTGCCGGCGGCAGGATCTGCGGCCACGATGCCCGCGACTGGCTCGGCGCGCGCGGCCTCCCAAGGCGGGGGGAGGTCTTCGACCTGCCGATATACCCCGTCCTGTCGGCCCGCGAGATAGACCAGGACACGCTGGGCTGGTTCTTCGATCCCCATCCGGACCCGGCCGTCGGGGAGCGCCTGGCGCGCCGCCGCCGGCTGTCCGCGGTCCAGATCCCCGAGGCCGTCGACTTCAAGCGCTGCTTCGCGGACCGCCGCGCGGCGCATGCCGAGGGCCTGCGCGCGGAGTTCGAGGCCTGCCTTTCCGGGGCCGACATGCGGGTGTTCACGCACGACTTCGCGGCGATATCGGCCTATGCGAGGCGGGAGGCGCCCGCGCTCGGCCGCTGGCTGCGCGCGCGCGGGCCGAGGATCCTCTCGACCATAAACCGGCCGGAGCACGCCTCCCGGCTTCTCATGCTGCTGGCAGGCCTGGAGGCGGGGCGCAGGCGCGCGGCATTCGCGGCCGCCGGCTACGCGCGCCTGCGGGAGTCGGTCATCGCCTCGATCGGCCTTGAGAAGCCCCGGCCGCGCCTTGCGCTCAAGGATGACCAGATTGTCTGGGCGCGAAGCCCCCTTCGCTTTGACCTGGCCGGAGGCTGGACCGACACCCCGCCCTACTGCTTCGAGTTCGGCGGCTGCGTCCTGAACGTCGCCGTGCTGCTGAACGGCCAGCCCCCGATCCAGGCCTTCGTTCGCCCGATCCCGCAGCTCAAGTTCCGGCTGCGCTCGATCGACCTCGGGTCGACGGAGGACATAGGGAGCTTTGCGGGCCTGGCGTCCTTTCGCGACGCGCATTCGGGCTTCAGCCTCCCGAAGGCCGCGCTGGCGCTCGCGGGCTTCCTGCCCGGTTTCATCCCGGGCAGGCCCCCGCGCTCGCTGCGCGAGCTCCTCAGAAGATTCGGCGGCGGGCTGGAGATCTCGCTCCTGAGCGCGGTGCCGAAGGGGTCGGGCCTGGGCACCTCGTCGATCCTCGGGGCGACGCTCCTCGGGGCGCTGAACCGCGCGTGCGGCCTCGGATGGGACCACGTGGACCTCTATCAGCGGGTCCTGTCGATTGAGCAGCTGCTGACGACCGGGGGCGGATGGCAGGACCAGGCGGGGGCCCTTTTCGGGGGCGTCAAGCTGATCCAGACGGAACCGGGCCTCGCGCAGAGGCCGAGCGTGCGCTACCTCCCGGAGAACCTGCTTGGCGAAGCGTACGCGAACCAGACGCTCCTCCTCTACTACACGGGCGTCACGCGGCTGGCCAAGGGCATCCTCAAGGAGATCGTGCACGACATGTTCCTCGCGCGGTCCTCCACGCTCCGCACGCTGGGCCTGATCCGCGCCAACGCCCAGCACCTTCACCGGGCCCTGCAGGAGGGCGACCAGGCATCCCTCGACCGCTGCATCGCGCGCTCGTGGGACCTCAACAAGCGGCTCGATCCCGGCACGACCACGCCGCAGATCGAGCGCATCATACGGCTGGCGGGCGGGGACCTGGCCGCATGCAAGCTGCTCGGGGCCGGCGGCGGGGGCTACATGCTCCTGTGCGCTGGCTCGCCGGAGGGAGGCCGCCGGATCCGCGCTCGGCTCGAGGAGCATCCCCTGAACGCCCGCGCCCGCTTCATCGATTTCAAGGTGTCCGGCCGGGCGGTCGAGGTGACCGTGAGCTGACGGCCCCGCGGCGCCGCGTCCCCGGGGGGTCCGCCTGAAACCCCTGGGCGCGGCCGCTCCAGGGGGAAGGCTCCCGGCCAAGGGACCGCAGATTCTGTTTGATAACCGGCGCGCGGGAGGTTTCTCATCGGAAATGATCTCGCCCTTCGCAGGCGGCAGGACGCCAAGGGCCGCGAATTGCGCCTTTGCGGCCGCCGTTCTTCTCTGCGCGTCGCAACCCGCCCTGAGGGCCCAGGATTCTTCCGCCGCGCTCTACCGCTACAACGGGAACCTGGCGCCGCGGTGGAGCACGCCGGAAGGGCGCAACGGTGGCCCCGGCGCCGCCGCAGCCGAGAACAACGGCGCGAAGGGACACCCGTTTGACCCGATAAAGTCCGGGGCCACGTGCGTCCTGCTCGACGCCAGGGGCTCAGGGGTGATCTCGAGAATCTGGCTGACGGTCGCCGACCGTTCGCCCGAGATGCTCCGGTCGCTCAAGCTCGAGATGTTCTGGGACAACGAGGAGCGGCCGGCCGTCTCGGTGCCCCTCGGGGACTTCTTCGGCGTGGGTCTCGGAAAGACCGCCAAGTTCCACAACGCGCTCTTTGCGAGCCCGGAGGGCAGGTCCTTCATCTGCTATATCCCGATGCCGTTCCGCAGGGCCGCCAGGATCCAGGTGACGAACGAATCTGCCAAGGACCTCACGCATATCTTCTTCGACGTCGATTTCCATGCGACGAAGGCGTGGAACGGCGACAACCTCTACTTCCACGCCTACTGGAGCCGCGACCGCGGCACCGCGCTTTCCAAGGATTTTGAGCTGCTGCCAAGGGTGGAGGGCAAGGGGCGCTTCCTCGGCGTGAACGTCGGCATCAATGCCAACCCGGCCTACAAGGACACGTGGTGGGGCGAGGGCGAGGTGAAGATATTCCTGAACGGCGATCGCGCGCGTCCCTCGTTCGCAGGGACCGGCACCGAGGACTACATCGGCACGGGATGGGGCGAGGGCGAGTTCTTCAACGACTACGCCGGATGCCTGCTGGCGGACGAGAAGCACCTGCAGTGGTGCTACTACCGATTCCAGATTCCCGACCCGGTCTTCTTCGACGTCGGCTGCAGGGTCACGCTCCAGCAGATCGGCGGCGGCCCCAGGGCGACCGTCGCGGCGCTTCAGCGAGCGAACATCCCGCTCATCCCGGTGAGCATCGACAGCGAGGGGCAGCTGACCCAGCTGTACAACCCGGATTCCGTTGCCCCGGCGGACGACCCCAAGCTGCCCGATGGGTGGATGAATTTCTACAGGTCGGACGACATCTCCGCCACGGCCTACTACTACCTCGATTCCCCCTCGAGCCGCCTTCCGCCGCTGCAGGGCGTCTCCGAGCGCACGGACCCGGTTAAATAGCTCCGAGAGCTTCACCTCATTCGTTGGGTGAGGATGTCCAATCGGGGATAGCCACGACCGGTGGAAGCGGGTGCATGCAACCATCCGACAGGATCATTGGAAGGCCGCGCCAAGGCGGCATGGCCGCTAGATCCTCATTACAAACATGTTAGGGTGAGTGCCTATTGTTTGGCACGTTGAATGCAGAATGATGGAGGCAATCGCCCGCACAACGCCCCGTCCCATGAGCATACTCCCAACGTTCAATCGCCTTTCGAGGTCCCTCGCAGTGCGGACTCTGCTTCCCGTCCTGGCCATTGGCGGAGTGGCAATTGCCGCTCCCCCAGGCTCGCGGAGCGAGAAGCCCGTCGTCATGGAGAACTATGTCGTCGACGCCACGAAGACGCACACGCTCTTCATGGGCGCCGACATCTCCGTCAACCTCGACAGGGACCTTTATGTCGTCCGAGACGTCGTGGGTTCCTCCTGGGTGATCGACATCAACGGGAAGGACAAGGTCGTCTCCACGAGGGAGGCTCCGCTCAACCTGAAGATCACCCCGAACCTGAAGCTGACCGAGGTCTCCGCGACGATCGCCGGCTTCAAGAGGGAGGCTGCGTACTCCTTCGACAACGATCCCAGCGTGATCATCACCAAGGGACTGACCAAGGCGGGATCGACGAATGCGATGCTCCTCGGCGTCTCGATGGACGCGCGCAACCTGGCCGACACGGTGTCGAACCGGGGCCTCGGAGCCGCGGCGCTCTTTGCCCAGTCCAACAACCAGTTCGGGGACAGGGCCCTGATGTTCACGGCCCAGACAACCCCCGCCATCACGCACCCGCCCAAGCTCTTGCCCGGTCAAATGTTTCCACCCCCGAATCCACTGGTTTCGTCAACGCTTCCGGAAATGTGGGACTCCATGGGAAACCCCTTGCTCGCCATCAAGCTCGCGAACGACACGGCCGGCGCCGCGGAGAGCCAGACCGCGAACGGGGACGAACCGGCGGGCCGCCTCACGACGCAGGGACTCGACGCGATGGACGTCGAATTCGACATCAAGTCCGACAGGCCGCTCTACAACCCCTATGTGGTCACGATAACCAAGTTTCACGCGACGGGCGGCAAGCCGGGCACCGTCCAGAACCTTGTCTATGCGCGGGCCCTGGACCCGATAGATTCGCACTACACCCACGTCCATTTCAGCGAGGACGGGTTCCCGTTCAACTATGAGCTGATCGACTTCCAGCTCCACGTCTACAACCGGGGAGTTGAGATCGCGACCAACCTGTCGTCCAAGCGGGTGGAACTCACCCGCGACGAGGCCTTCGAGTACGTGAAGATGGAATATATCGGAGCCCACAGGAGCGACACGCTTCCCGCGGTGCCGGCGATGGGAAAGCTTCCCGCCGAGCTGCCCAACCGGCTCGCGACGGGCAAATACGGCGAGACGTTCTTCGTGAAGGTCTCGAAGAGCGGATTGGCCGAGGAGCCCTTCGCCGACGTCACGTGCTCGAAGAAGATCGAGGACCCGTTTCTCCAGGCGGTCGTGAGAAGCCTCCGTTTCAAGCCGGCCCTGGCCCACGGGGAACCGGTGGAGGGCGTCGCGGCGGTCAACCTCAGCAAGCTGCAGATATAGGGCACGCGGCCTCGATCCATGCGCGCGGCCAAGCCGCAATCCAAAAGGCAGAAATGAAGCGTCCATTCGCCCTCATGTTCGCGCTCTGCCTCTTGGCGGCCGGCTGCCGCGAGCCCGATCCGTTCTCCGCGGAGGCGCGCGCGAATCTGGATACCCGCAGGGAGGCCGACGGAAGCGTCCTCGTCCTCGACACGCGGGGAAACTGGCGGTTCTTCTCGTCGGCCATAGGCGCCGAGGTCAATCGGGAGGCGCAGGGCCTGCGGCCGCCCGGAACCGCCGGCTCATGGACGGAATACTGGCGTGCGGGGTTCTCCGAGCTTCGCGCGAGTCAGGAACACCCGGAGAGGTATTTCGCCCTCGCATTGGACCTGCGCCGCCGCTCCGGACTTCCTGACCTTCCGAAGGAGTCCATCGGACCGTGAGCAGGGAGCCGGTGACCAACAGCGAGACCGCCTCGCAGGGCTCGGCCCGACGCGAGGCGGTGCCCGGCGCCTGGATCTGAGACATTTGATCTTGGCCATAAGCCGAATTACCTTAGGCAGTGACCTGCGGCAGAAAGCCATGACAGAAGCCCGCCGCAGAGGGCTGTACCGTTTATACCCGATCCGTCGGCTTCTCTCCATCCCCGGCCGTTTCGCCGCCGGAACTCGCTGAAATCCTATCGAAAGCGTCAGAAAGCATCTGAGACACCTCAGCTCTAGGCAGGTGCTTTAGCACGTATGCCTCGGCGCCCAGCTCACGGGCATGGATGACCGTCTTCATCGTGCTTATTACGGAGACGACGATGACGGGCATTTTGGGATGCTCCGCCTTGAACTTCGCGAGCAACTGCAGCCCGCTGACGTGCGGGAGATTCATGTCCAGGAGAACGACGTCGGGTTTGTGCGCAGCCACCTGTTCAAGCGCCGCAGATGCATCGGCGGCATCCCAAACGGTGTTGACGCCCAGTTGCTTCAGGAGGGCACGAAGGTACACGAGTACGTGAGGCTCGTCATCGATGATAAGTGCAGTGACCGGCCGCGGCATGGATTGAGTCTTGAGATGCCTTGCCTCTTGTTGCAAGCGTGAGCGCCCGCTAAGAATCCAGTTCACTCGACCGGGAGAATATACCCCCACAAGATGCTCGGTATTGGGTATCGAGCTACAGTTAGATTTTCTCGCCCGGTAAACGGGCGCCGTAAACACGGCGGCGCACGAATCACCTACCATTCTTTCACGCGCGAATGAAAGATTCTTTTTCTGTACGCCTATGCAAAGTACGTCCAGAGCCAGCTGGCGTTTGCTCAAGCGAATAAACTATCACGTTTCGGCCATAAGGGATCTTCATGAAAGGACGGCACTCTTGGACTCATGCAAGGTCTCCGAAAAGCAGGCGTTTACCTTTGAGGTAATCGCACAGCTGCTGCTTGCATCGACCGAATCTTCCCGGACTCTATCGTAGCTGTTCGGGGCAAATATGGTCCTAGCCGAACGCAGCTTGCCCGCGCAATTGCCATCAGCATCGACACACTCTAGAATTGATAATGGGGACGCTGTCGTCCGACGCGCCTCGCCAAAATGCTGCTTAAGGCTGCCGCCAAGCACCCATGACAAATTGTATAGGCTGTCGTTTACTTTAGGATGGTCAGGCCGTCCGCAGCCTCGAAGGCCCCCGAAATTGCTTGTCAGTCCATTTTGATCAAATCGTAATACCCCTTCTTTGTCGGATCGATTGGGCAAGGGCGCGGTAGCCACGTGGTAAGGCCGAGGTCTGCAAAGACGTATCAGCAACATTGCTACACATTTCTCAATCGTCCCCAATCTTACTTTCAGAGGAAGACACGGCCTGGGTGAGGTGGCCCTCCTTGCCCATTCCTTCCTATTTTTGCTCTAAATTTGAATAAAGTGTAGAAATCGGAGTGTAGATAAACGTCCTAACGATCCGCGACGACGGATGGCGCGCATCGAGCGAAACGAGTCAGGAACACGGAGCGGTGGGGGTCGGGGTGGCGATTATGATGAGTTCGGACGGAGCTAGAGGCGCTTGATGCGGATGTGTCGAAACGCGACGGGATCGTTGTGGCCCGCAAAACCGAATGCGCCGGAAGTGCGATCCTTGCCCGGATGCGGATGGTTGGCCAGGAACATCGTCACCTTGCTGAGATCGCCGTCGAGGATCACGGTGCCGTTCAACTCGACCTTGATCGTCGAACCCTTGACGGTGACTTCCTCAAAGTTCCATTCGCCCGTCGGATGCTGATAGCCACGCGCGGCGGCGATCATCCCGTAGGCGGAACCGTGCGCCTGGCGCGGATCGATCTTGTCGCCCGTCACCGCTTCGTAGTTGTCGTCGAGGACCTGACACTCGGCCATGCCGTCGTACGCGGTGTCGCCGGAACCCGGATAGCGCAGCGCCAGACCGTTATTGCCGCCGGGAGGAATCTTGAATTCGAGGCGCACCACGAAATCGTCGTACTGCTCCTTCGTATAAATCGTGCCGCGCTGCTTCGGCCGGCAGACGATCGCTCCGTCGACAATCTGATAGCTGTCCACCGGTCCCTCCCAGCCCGCGAAATCCTTGCCATTAAACACCGATTGAAACGACGTGTCCTCGCCGCGGCTCTCAAGCAGCCGGTTCGCCTCCTCGCCGCCGATCTCGCGGATGAAGATATTGCGCCAACGAATCTCGCCGCCGTGCGTCTGCAGCTGAATCGGTCCGCGAGCGGGAACGGGCGTGGCCCGGTCATAATAGTTTTCGAGCAGGGCATGATCGACGACAAGTTGGTTGTTGAGCCAGACGCTCACGCACGCGCCCAACATCAGGATGCGGAAATGGTTCCACTCGCCAAACGGCCGGTCGGCTTTCACGAGCGGATCCTTGCCCGGCGCGCCGGGTGAATTGTTCCAGAGGCCGCCGGAGCCTTTGTCGGCGCCGAGTGCAGACTTTGCCTTCTCCGTGTAATCCCAAATCTGCACCTGCGGGCAGCCGCGCAGATAAATGCCGGAGTCGGCGAGCGCAACCGTCTTGTAGTCCACGAGCAACTCGAAGTCGCCGTAGTCCTTGACCGTCGTGGCGTATTGGCCGGAGCCGTCGTTGACGAGCTCGTCGCCTTCGGCGCGCCAGTGCTTGAGCATGTCGGCGGTCCAGGCGGCTTCCTTGGCGGCGCGCTCGGCGGCGGGAAGCGCCAACCACTGCCGGTGATCGAACGTCTCGCCGCCGCCCCAGCCGGAGAGGTCGCGGCCGTTGTAGAGCGCGGTGAAACCGGCGGGCGGTGCGACGGCGGCAAAGGCCGATAGCGCGAGAACATTGGCGATCAGAAACGAGCGAGCGCAGCGATATAGGTCCATGATGTTTGGGAAATGACGGCTAAAGTTTCACTGTCCGACCCTCGCGAAACGATTGGTCGGCGGCCAACACGATCCGGAGGCTGTCAGTCGCACTCTGCCAATGTTCGGTCAGGTCCGCGTCGTCGCGGATGGCGCGAAGAAAGACTTCCTGCTCGCGCCGGCACAGCTCGTCGTGGCCCGGCTCATCGTTGACCGCGATGATCTCGTCGGGCTGCGCGAACGCGCCGTCGGCGCCGCGGGCGGCGTGGTGTAGACGGAGGGCCTCGGTCTGAGTATGGGCGTCGACGTTGGCTGAGTTGCCGGCGCTGGCCGCGGTCTGAGCGACGATGCTGACGCAGCCTTTTGGGCCGATCACGTCCTTCACGAAGAACGCCGTCTCGCTCATCATCGGCCCCCAACCAGCTTCGACCCAACCGATCGAGCCATCGGCGAATGTCACCTGAAGCTGGCCATAGTTGCACTGGCCGGGCGTGATCTCGTCGCTGAGACGGGCGCCGATGCCGCTCACGCTGACCGGCCGCGAACCGGTCATCCGGCACATCACGTCGA
>CAYVKH010000013.1:0-75375 GCA_964451965.1 uncultured Opitutaceae bacterium | reverse complement strand
AGGGCGCGGCGGAGGGTTGGGGATCGCGGACGCCGAAAAGGTCTCTCAGGTAGGTGCCGAGCTTTTCGTTGGTGGGGCCGTAGCCGTCGCTGTAAAGGTAAAGCTCCAGGTCGTTCAGCATCTCGGCCGCGGACTGGTAGCGCTGGTTGCGGTCGCGGCGCAGCGCCTTCTGGATGATCGCCTCAAGGCGGGGGTCGATGTCGGGCCGAATGCTGGAGAACTGCGGGATGGGCATCGTCAGGATGTTCCGGCGCGACTGGGCGCGGTCCACGTTCCTGAATATGTTCTTTCCCAGGAGGATCTCGGTAAGGACGATGCCGAGCGGGAACAGGTCGGCTCGGGCGTCGGTGACGGCGTAGCTCGCCTGCTCGGGTGAGAGGTACTCGTCCTTGCCAGCGATCACCTTTCCCTCCTCGTTGTACATGAGGTTGAAGGCCTTCGCTATGCCAAAGTCGGTCAGCTTCACGTCGCCCTCGTACCCCATCAGGATGTTCTTCGGCCCTATGTCGCGGTGCACGATGTTGAGGTGGTGGCCGTCGCGGTCCCTCTTCTGGTGGGCGTAGGTCAGGCCGCGCGCCACCCGGGAGACGATGAACGCGGCCAGGTCTATCGGCACCTGCCGGTTGAGCTTCCTGTGCCTCTCCAGGAACTGCTCGATGTTCTGCCCGCCCACGTACTCCATCACCATGAAGTACTGGCCCCCGATGTGCCCCAGATGATAGGTCTGGACGATGTTGGTGTGGATCAGGTCGGCGACGAGCCTCGCCTCGCCGATGAAATTCTTCTGGAACTCGGGGATCGCGGAGTACTCCTCGCGAATCAGTTTCACGGCCACCGTCTTCCTGAACTGGCCCGCCCCGAGCTGGTGCGCCTCGTACACCACGCCCATGCCGCCCTCGGCGAGCTGACGGACCATTTCGTAGTTGATCTCGTTAAGAATGTGGGTGATCGCGGGCACCGTTCTTGAATCGAAACGCCGGTGTTCGCCTCTTGCAAGTGCACATTCCGCAATTCCGGCCCGATTTCTGCTGCACGCGCCTCTGAGGCGGCCCGGACGGGCCCATTTGACACCTGATTCCCCGCGCCTAGCGTGGGGAAATGATCCAACTTACGCAGCGTGCAGCGAGCCAGGTACGCACGATGCGCGCCGGCGCCGAGACGCCGGGGACGCGCCTGCGCCTCTTCATAGAGAATGGAGGGTGCTCCGGCCTTCAGTACGGGATGTCATTCGACGAGCCGAAGGAGGATGACGCGGCCTTCGAGAGCGAGGGCGTCGCGATCGTGGTCGACCCGGCGAGCCTGAAGCATCTCGACGGCACCACCGTCGATTTCGACGATGGGCTCCACGGCAAGGGCTTCGAGATCCGCAACCCGAACGCGCACACGACCTGCGGGTGCGGGAAATCCTTCAACTGACGCGCGGCCCCCGCTGCGCCGCGTGCAGGGCGACGATGCCCATCGTCATGGCCCGCGCAGAAACCTCTGTGAAGCCCGCGTCGCGGATCTCGGCCGAAAGGGCCTCCCGGGCCGGAAACGCGCCGATCGAATCCCCGAGGTACTCGTAGGCGCCGCGGTCCCCGGTCAGGATGCCGGCCACGGAGGGCACGATGTGCCTCAGGTGGAAGCCGTAGAATGGCCGCACCCAGGGCCAGGGTCTCGAGAATTCGAGGACAAAGAGGCGGCCGCTGGGATTGAGAACTCGGCGGATCTCCGAGAGGCAGCGCGCGCGGTCGGCCATGTTGCGAAGCCCGAAGGCGATCGTGACGGCGTCGAAGCCCTCGTCCTGCAGCGGCAGCGCAAGAGCGTCGCCGTGCCTGAACTCCAGGCAGGGGTGCCGCCCGGGACGGGCGGACATCTTGGATTGCGCCTCGTCGAGCATCGGGGCGCAGAAGTCCATGCCGACCACCCTGACCCCCGGGGGCAGCCCGCGCTCGAGGGCGAACGCCACGTCTCCGCTTCCGGTGGCCAGGTCGAGGACGCTGCGGGGGTGGGCGCGGCGCACCGCTCCCACGAGCCGAATTCGCCAGTAAATGTCGATTCCGCAGCTCAGGACCCGGTTTGCGAGGTCGTACCGGCGGGCTATCCGGCCAAACATGGAATTTACCGCAATCGGGTCAGGCACGTTTCAGTGGTGATAAGTATTGACGCAATTCATCTCAGACGAATAATTTAAGACGCCTCAGTAAAGTATATACCCAAAGGAACAATTCATGTCCACGAACCTCACAAAACGCGAGATCGTGTTGGAAATCTACCGAAAGGCTGGATTCCCGCAAAAGCAGATCGTCGATACGGTCCAACAGACCCTCGACATAGTACAAAAGGCGCTCTCAGAGGGCCGGAACGTCGAGTTGCGAAACTTTGGCGTTCTCGAGGTCCAGGTGCGCAAGCAGCGGGTCGGTAGGAATCCCAACAAGCCCGAAGCGGAAGTCATCATTCCGCAAAGAGCAGTCGTCAAGTTCAAGGCGGGCAAGATTCTCAAGCAGCAACTTAAGAAGCTCGACCTGAGCACCCTCGTCTGACCGCGAGCGGTGCCCGAGCGCTTTTTGTTCGCCCTGCGAAGGGCGTCTTGCACCGTGTCCGTCCCTGATGGCCACGTTCCAGTCCCTGCCCGGGTTCCGGGATTTTTACCCCGAGGACCTCGCGAAACGAACCCACATCTTTCGCCTCTGGCGCCAGACCGCTGCGGCATTTGGGTTTGCCGAGTACGATACTCCCGTTCTTGAGCCTCTCGACCTGTACCGGGCCAAGTCCGGCGACGAGATCGAGGGGCAGCTTTTCAGCTTCATAGACAAGGGGAAGAGGGAGGTCGCGCTGCGTCCGGAGATGACGCCCAGCGTCTGCCGGCTCGTTGGCGAAAGGGCGGGCGCCCTGAAGAGGCCCGTCAAATGGTTCAGCATCGCCGAGTTCTACCGCTACGAGCGGATGCAGAAGGGGAGGGGGCGCTGCTTCCACCAGCTCAACGCCGACATCTTCGGGGAGGCCGGCCCGGAGGCGGAAATCGAGCTCATCGCGCTCCTTATCCAATGCATGCGTGCATTCGGGCTGAGCGAGAAGGACTTCTGCGTCAGGCTGAGCGACCGGAACCTCTGGTTCCACTACCTCGGGTCCCTCGGGCTCGACGAGGAGCGGATACGGGCGCTCCTGGCGGCCGTCGACAAGTATGAGCGCAACGGACACGAATCCTTCAAGGGGTACGAGGAGTCATTCGGGCCAATCCCGGCCGAGCTGAAGGAGCGCGTCCTCGCCTTTCTTGCCATCCGGTCGTTTGGCGCGCTCGAGGACGCGCTCGGAGGGGCCGGCGCGCCGGGGGTTGCCGCGAGGCTTGCCGACTGGAGGAAGCTGCTGGGCGGCCTTTCCGCAATGGGGCTTGGCGACTACGTCCAGGTGGACCTGGGCGTCGTGCGCGGCCTGGCGTACTACACCGGGTTCGTGTTCGAGGCGTACGACCGCAAAGGGGAGCTGCGGGCCCTGGCCGGCGGGGGGCGCTACGACGACCTCGTCGGGAAGCTCGGCGGAAACGAGCTGCCTGCGGTCGGCTTTGCGATCGGCGACATGACTTTCGCGCTCCTCCTAGAGGAGCGGGGGCTCTCCCCGGTGATCGCGAACGCCCCGGACATCTACTGCATCCTGGGCGGCGAGAACGAGCGGAAGGCGGCGTTCGCGGACATCCAGAGGCTGCGCTCGGGAGGCTACCGCGTCGAGTACCCGCTGAAGGACCTCGCCTTCGGAAAGCAGTTCAAGGCCGCCGCGGAGTCGGGCGCCAAGGTCGCGCTCATCTACGGCGGAGACGAGCTGGCAAAGGGCGTCGTGAAGATGCGCGACCTGGTCGGCAGGACCGAGCGGGAATTCCCGGCCTCGGGCGTCGACGCGGCCGTCAAGGGCTTCTTCGAGACCGTCTAGGCCAGGTCGCCGGGCCCGAAAGCCCCGGGCAGGAGCGCGGACATCCGCGTCTCGATCCGGTTCTTCGCGTCGCACAGGCTGATCACGACGGCGTCCGGGCCGAACTCGTGGATCACCTGCCTGCACGCCCCGCAGGGCGGCGTCGGCAGCGGCGTCGGCGTATACACGGCCACGGCCTTGATCGTCCTTTCCCCCGCGGCCACCGCGCAGAAGATCGCCGTTCGCTCGGCGCAGTTGCAGAGGCCGTAGGAGGCGTTCTCGACGTTGCAGCCGGAATAGATCCGGCCGGAGCCTGCGATCGCTGCGGCGCCGACCGGGAACCGCGAGTAGGGGGCGTAGGCCCGGGAGGCGGCTTGGCGGGCGGTCTTCTCGAGTCGGCGGAGGACCGCGTCGGTTATCCTTGGCATGGCGGCTAGGGGGAATGCGGCCGGGTCGCGGGCCAGCCCGCGAGCTCCCTGCGGGTCTCGGCGAACGCGTGGATCGCCGCGTCGAGGTCGCCCTGCTCGTGGGCCGCGCTCACCTGCGTGCGTATCCGGGCGGCGTCCTGCGGGACCACGGGGTGGGAGAAGCCGATGACATAGACCCCCTTCTCGAGCATCCGCGCGGCGAAGAGCTGCGCGAGCGCCGCGTCCCCAAGCATCACGGGAACGATCGGGTGCGAGCCCGGCCTTATGGCCAAGCCGGCGTGGGCGAGTCCCTCGCGGAAGTAGCGCGTGTTGGAGGCAAGCTTCTGCCGGAGCTCCGGCGAGCGGGTGATCAGGTCGATCGAGGCCATCGAGGCCGCCACGATCGCGGGCGGCAGCGTGTTCGAGAAGAGGTAGGGCCTGGAGCGCTGGCGCAGCAGCTCGATGATCTCCCTGCGCCCGCTCGCGTAGCCGCCCGAGGCGCCGCCGAGCGCCTTCCCCAGCGTCCCGGTCAGGATGTCGACCCTGTCCATCACCCCGAAATGCTCGGGCGTGCCGCGCCCGTTCGGACCCATGAACCCCACGCCGTGGCTGTCGTCCACCATGACCATGGCTCCGTTGCGCTCCGCGATCTCGCAGATCGAGCGCAGGGGCGAGACGAAGCCGTCCATGGAGAAGACCCCGTCCGAAACGACGAGCTTGAAGCGGGCCCCGGCGCCCTTGGCCTCGGTGAGCTTCTCCTGGAGGTCCGGCATGTCGCAGTTGCGGTAGCGGTATCTCTTCGCCTTGCAGAGCCGGATCCCGTCGATGATCGAGGCGTGGTTGAGCTCGTCGCTGATGACCGCGTCCTCCTCGCCCAGGAGCACCTCGAACACGCCGCAGTTGGCGTCGAAGCAGGACGAGTAGAGGAGGGTGTCCTCGGTCCCTAGGAACGCGCTCAGGCGCGACTCGAGCTCCTTGTGGATCTCCTGGGTGCCGCAGATGAACCTGACCGAGGCCAGGCCGTAGCCCCAGCGGTCGAGGGCCGCGTGGGCGGCCGCGATGACCTCGGGGTGGGCGGCCAGGCCGAGGTAGTTGTTGGCGCAGAAATTGAGGACCCGGGCGCCCCCGGAGACGCAGATGCTTGCGCCCTGGCGGGTCGAGATCACCCGCTCGCGCTTGGTGAGGCCCGCCGCGGAAATCTCCGACAGGATCCTCTGGAGGTGCTCTTTGTAGGATGGGGTCATTTTGGGGTCAGCTCCAGTTGAGGACGATCTTGCCGCTCTTTCCGGAGCGCATGAGCTCGAATCCCCGCTGGAAATCCGTGTAGTCCATCCGGTGCGTGATCACGGGCGAGATGTCCAGCCCGCTCTGGATCATCGCGGTCATCTTGTACCAGGTGTCGTACATCTCGCGGCCGTAGATCCCGCGGATCGTGAGCATGTTGAAGACCACCTTGTTCCAGTCGACGGCCGCCGCGGCCGGCATGATCCCGAGGAGCGCGATCCGCCCGCCGTGCGCCATGTTGTCGATCATGTCGTTCAGGGCCCCCGGATTGCCCGACATCTCGAGGCCCACGTCAAAGCCCTCCTTCATCCCGAGCTCCGCCTGGACTTCGGGCAGCCGCTCGCGGGAGACGTCGACCACCCGGGTCGCCCCCATCCTTGCCGCGAGCGCGAGCCTGTCCGGGTTGACGTCGGTGACGACGACCTTGCGGGCTCCGCAGTGCAGCGCGATCGCCGCAGCCATGCACCCGATGGGGCCGGCGCCCGTGACGAGGACGTCCTCCCCGACCAGGTCGAACTGGAGCGTCGTGTGCGTGGCGTTGCCGAGCGGGTCGAAGCAGGAGAGCACGTCCATAGGGATGGACGGATCGACCGGCACGGCGTTTGAAGCCGGGATGCAGAGGTACTCGGCGAAGGCGCCGTTCCGGTTCACCCCGACGCCCTTCGTGTCCTTGCACAGGTGCCGGCGGCCCGCCAGGCAGTTGCGGCAGACCCCGCAGACGATGTGGCCCTCGCCGTCGACCAGGTCCCCCTTCTGGAACCGCTGGACGGATGAGCCCACCTCCTCGATCGTCCCGACGAACTCGTGGCCGATGACCATCGGGGCCTTGATCGTCTTCTGGGCCCATTCGTCCCAGTTATAGATGTGGACGTCGGTGCCGCAGATCGAGGTCTTCCTGATCTTGATCAGCACGTCGTTCGGGCCGGGGACCGGTACCGGAACGTCCGTCAGGTCGAGCCCGGGCCCCGGCCTCAGCTTTGAAATGGCCCGCATGGTCTTTGCGCTCATTTGGGTTCAGGGATGCTTGCCCCTGATTCACGCCGAAACAACCACGAACCGACCTGTGCCTGCGCGCTCAGGGATTGCGTCCGGCGGCGCGCCGCTGTGCTCTAAGGGCGCCGCACCATGACCAACCGATTCTACGGAGCCTTCGACAGCGAGACGCCGGGTGGGCAGCACAAGACCGACTACCGGAACGCGTTTCAGATCGACCGCGACCGGATAATCCACGCGCACGCATTCCGAAAGCTCCAGTCCAAGACGCAGGTCTTCCTGTCCGGGGAGTACGACTTCTACAGGACGAGGCTCACGCACTCGATGGAGGTCGCCCAGATCGGGCGCTCGATCTGCCAGTTCCTGCGCAGCGTGAAGGGCCCCCTGGGCGACGACTTCTACATCGACGCGGACCTGGTCGAGTCGGTCTGCCTCGCGCACGACCTCGGTCACCCCCCCTTCGGCCACTCGGGGGAGCGCACCCTCCAGGAGCTCATGGGGCGCTGGGGCGGGTTCGAGGGGAACGCGCAGACGCTCCACATCCTCATGGAGACCATGTACCAGAGCCGCGCCGGCGTGCGCGGGATGCAGCCGACGCGCGCCCTCCTGGACGGCGTCCTCAAGTACAAGACGCTCTTCGGGCAGTTCAAGGCGCCCCCGAGGAACCACTTCCTCTACGACACCCAGAGGCAGGCCATCGGCTTCGTGTTCGGGGGCGCAAGGCCCCCGGCGGCCCTTGCCCCGGGCGACCGGCTGAACTGCTTTAAGAGCGTCGAGTGCCAGATCATGGACTGGGCCGACGACGCGGCGTACTCGCTCAACGACATCGTCGACGGGGTGAAGGCCGGGTTCCTCACGATCGACCGCATCGAGGCGTGGGCCGACGGGAAGGTCGGCGACGCGATGGGCGTGCGGCTCCTCGACGAGCTTCTGGACGGCATCCGCGGGGACAGGCTCGAGGGGATATTCTCCGACAGGATAGGCGAATTCATCACGGCCTGCCGCCTGAAGGAGCGCGCCAATTTCATGTCGAGGAGGACGAACCGCTACCGCTACGAGCTGGTCGTGGACCCGGGCGCTGTCCGCCAGGCCCTTTTCTACAAGGAGATGGCGAACGACATCATCTTTGAGAGCCCGCAGCTCCAGCAGATGGAACACAAGGCGCGCAAGGTCATGTTCGCTCTGTGGGACTCCTGCTGGAGCAACTACGTCCAGCCCGGCCCGCGGGTGATCCGCATCCTGCCGCCGGCCGCCGGCAAGCTCGTCGACGCGGCGAAGGGCCGGCGGGCGAAGGCCAGGCAGATCTGCGACTGGCTGGCGGGCCTCACGGACGGCATGATCGTGCGGACCTACCGCCGCCTCTTCGACCCCGAGTACGGCTCGATCAGGGACCTGAGCTGACGGCGGCCGCCGGGCGCGGCCCCGTCGGCTCCGCCGGCATCCCCGCACAAGCACGGCCGAGCCCGGCACGATCAGCGGAAGCGCTCCCGTCGGTGGAGGCGGGCGGGGGTCCGCAGAATATGGTTCTCCCGCGCGCCATGCCCCCCTATCATCGCCGCCGCGAAACCGTTTTGCCCTGCTCAACCCCTGCGGGGGGATGCCCGCCCCAATGCAGAAGATCACAAGAACCATGAGAACATTGATCCCGCGCTCGTTCAAGCTGCCCGCCCCCGCAATCGTCGCCGCCGCGATCACAGCGCTTGGCTGCGCTCCGAGCCGCGGCGCGACCGTCGACCCAGGAGCGCCGCACCTTCAGAGGCAGGGAACCGCCACGCAGCTTGTCGTGGACGGCCAGCCGTTCCTCATCCGGGGCGCGGAACTGAGCAATTCCAGCGCCTCAAGTCTCGACTTCATGAAGGCGGTGTGGCCGCGCCTGGTGGCCAGCCGCCTCAACACCGTGCTTGCAACCGTGACCTGGGAGCTGATCGAACCGCAGGAGGGCAGTTTCGACTTCAAGCAAGTCGACGGGCTGATAGAAGGGGCCCGCGCAAACGACCTGCACCTCGTCCTGCTCTGGTTTGGGAGCTGGAAGAACGGCAAGTCCACCTACCAGCCGCTCTGGGTGAAGACAAACCAGGCGCGCTTTCCGCTTGTCGAGAGCGAGCGGGGCGGGAGCCTGATCACGCTGACCCCTCTGAGCGACGCCAACTGCGAAGCGGACGCCCGCGCCTTCGCCGCGCTCATGCGCCATCTGCGCGAGGTGGACGCGCGCCAGCACACCGTCCTGATGATCCAGGTAGAAAACGAGATGGGCGTCCTCGAGGAATCCCGCGATTACGGTCCCGCTGCGAGCAGGGCGTTCGCCGGGCGCGTGCCGGAGGAGTTGATGAACTACCTGGTGGGGCACCGGGACGCACTCGTGCCTGAGCTCCGCGCGCTCTGGGATGCCAACGGCTCAAGGACCTCGGGCACCTGGACGGACGTCTTCGGTCCCGGCAAGCCCCCGGGCACGGAGATCCCGGTGCGCACGCTCGCTCCGCCCATGACCGAACAGGAGCACGAGACCGCCTGGCGGAAGCTAGTCTGGCCGGTGGACGAGATCTTCATGGCATGGCACTACGCCCGGTACGTTAACAGGGTGGCCGAAGCCGGCAAGGCCGAGTACCCCCTCCCGATGTTCGTGAACACCTGGCTGCAGCAGCGCGACCACGCCTGGCCCGGCACCTATCCCAGCGGGGGCCCGGTGCCCCAGGTGATGAACGTGTGGCAGGCGGGCGCGCCGGCGATCGATGTCCTCGCGCCGGACGCCTACGTCCCGGAATTCGAGGAGGTGTGCGAGCGTTACCACCGCTGTGGCAACCCGCTGCTGATCCCGGAGTCCCGCGGAGGGGCGCGCGGCGCAGCCCAGGCGATCTGGGCCTTCGGGAACCTCGACGCCATCGCCTACTCGCCGTTCGGGATCGACCGGTCCGCCGAGGCGGATACCGAGCTTGCGCAGGCCTACGACGCGATCGCCCAGGTCTCGCCGCTCATCCTCGAGCACCAGGGCAACACAACGATGGCCGCCCTGATTGTGGGCCGCGAGGGCGTGCCGCAGACGGTGAGGCTCGGCCGCTACCAGATCGAGGCGCGCTACGGCGCGCGCGGCCCCGGCCCCGGCCTCGCCCCCTTGTCCCCCGAGCGCGTCGCCGGACTCTTCATTTCCACCGGTCCCGACGACTTCGTGATCCTTGGCCGGGCCATCGACGTGTATTTTTTTCCCACCGGCGCCCCAAAGGACAGCGTCGGGCTCGGCACGGTGGAGGAGGGTACCTACATGGAAGGGCGCTGGGTGCCGGGGCGCCGGCTGAACGGGGACGAGACTCCCGAGTGGAAGGCGCTGCATTTCCCCGCCGAAAGGTACAGCATCCAGCACGTCAGGCTCTACCGCTACCATTGAGCGCGGACCCTGGCGCCGGTCCTGTGGGGGCGCCCTCAGGGCGCCGGGGCAAGGTGCTTCGCGTCCACGGCCCGCCGGATCAGCCGCACGGCCTGCTCCCAGAGGGCCTCGGAACCCTCGGCAATGTGGGAATTGCGGGCGACCACGCGGTCGACTGTCACCCCGTGGCGCTTCCACGCGGCCCCCTCGGTGCTGCAGTTGAGGAGCACCGGCTGGAAGCGGTCGATCGCCGCGGCAAACGCGGCCTCCGGCGTGCGCCTCTCCTCGAACTCGTCCCAGAGCCTCCTGAACTCGCCCGCCTGGTCCGCGGGCAGCAGCCCGAATATCCGGTCCGCGGCCCGCGCCTCGCGCGCGTGCTGGTCGGCCATCCTCGCCGTGTCATAGGCGAAGGTGTCGCCGGCGTCGATTTCCACGAGGTCGTGGAGGATGAGCATCTTGAGGACCCGCAGGACGTCCATGCGCGGCTCGTTGGCGTGCTCCGCGAGCACGATCACCGCCAGGCACAGGTGCCACGAGTGCTCGGCGTCGTTCTCGGCCCGGCGGCTCTGCGTGCAGACCGTCTGGCGGAAAACCTCCTTCAGCTTGTCGACTTCCAGGATGAACCGTACCTGCTGCTCAATCCGCTCGGGCGTCATCCGACCATGCTAGAGCCCGCTCCGGAGGTTTGCGAGTTCCGATTGGCGCTGGGCAGCGGCCGGCCGCCGAACGCAGGCAGCGCCTGCCGAGCGAGGGCGGCCGCAAACAGGAGGGCGACGGCGGCCGCCGCCATGAGCGTCCTGGAATGTCCCGTCTCAAAGAGGCCCGGGAACTGCAGGACCACCATGATGGCGACGCTCTGGGCCGCGACGACCGCAATGGAGTGCCTCCCCAGAAACGCCAGGGGCCGCCAGGTGAGCGCCCTTGGAAACTGCGCGCCAAAGACGCCGACAAGGTAGGCAACACAGCCGAAATCCGCCATGCGCAGGAGCCCCAGGGCCGGCTTGTTGAGGAGCACGCCGAACACGCGGTCGGGCCAGGGCCTTGGCCAGTGCGCATAGTGAAGGCCGAACCCGTACACGGCGACGGCCGCCGCGCCCGCCAGGGCCCACGGGCTCGGCCGCGAGACCTGCTGCGATCCGCTGATCCGCGCGTGGCCGACCGCGACGCCGGCCACAAAGAGGAACTGCCAGGCCAGCAGGTTGAAGCTCCCGGTGTTGATCGGATAGAGCGGGGCGCCGTCCACCGGGGGAGCCCACTGGACCGCGAGCCACACGCCGGCGCTGACCGCGAGCACAAGCCGGCGGCGGCCGGACTCCAGCGCCCGGATGACCGTGGGCAGCAGCAGCACGAAGCCGCAGTACATGGGAAGGAGGTCCAGGAGCCCGGGCTGGTAGAGCAGCGAGAGGCCGAGCCCGAGCGACAGGGCGGGGTGCTCGAAGAAGAGCCGCGGAACGGTAGGCGAGCAGTATCCGAGCAGGCGCTCGGTCAGCTGCACCGCGACGAAGGCGCAGAGCACCGATGCGGCCTGCCAGCGGTAGATGGACTTGGCCCTCTCCGAGGCCGCCGACCACAGGGCGCCGGGGCCCAGGGTCCTGAACTTGCGCGTGTAGACCAAACCCGCGATGAGGCCCGAGAGGAAGACAAAGCCCTCGGCGGCGGAAAAGACGCCGAAGGACTGGTCCGTGGCGGCCCGGATCTCCGTGGGCAAGTGGTTGATCGTCATGCAGACAAGGAACAATCCCCGCAGGGAATCAAACCGCAGGTCGCGCGCGCCAGGATGCACTTCGGTCTTGGAATTCACGTGGTAGGGCCGACACCATGCACCATGAATCGTTCCAGAATGCGGAAATCCGCGAGATTAGTTGTGATTTTTTTGGCGGCCTGCGGTTGCGCGGCGGCGGCGGACGCCCCGCCGGCCAGGCGCGGCCCGCAGGTCGACGACTACTTCGGCGAAAAGGTCCCGGACCCGTACCGCTGGATGGAGGACATCGATTCGCCCGAGACGGTTGCCTGGGTCGCCGCGGAGCGCGCCGCAACGTCCGCGGCGCTGGCCGGC
This sequence comes from uncultured Opitutaceae bacterium, assembly GCA_964451965.1. GTDB lineage: Bacteria > Verrucomicrobiota > Verrucomicrobiia > Opitutales > Opitutaceae > Palsa-1447. The sequence continues at coordinate 63,395 of CAYVKH010000013.1, read as the reverse complement.
ATGCCCGAGAGGGTTGCGGTGCGCAGCCGCCTGAGGGAGCTCTGGAACTACCCCAAGTTCAGCCTGCCGCAGAAGCGCGGATCGCGCATGTTCTACACGAAGAACGACGGCCTGCAGAACCAGGCGGTGCCCTACGTGATGGACGCCCCCGGGAGCGAGCCGCGGGTCCTGATCGACCCCAACGCCCTCTCGGCGGAGGGCACGGTCGCGGCCACGGAGATATCGCCGTCCGACGACGGCAGGCTCCTGGGCTACGGCCTCGCGACGGCGGGGTCCGACTGGAACGAGTTCCACGTGCGCGACGTCGCGACCGGCAGGGACCTTGGCGACGTGGTGCGGTGGGTGAAGTTCTCCGGGATCGCCTGGACCAAGGACAGCGCCGGCTTCTTCTACAGCCGCTTCCCGGAGGTCACCAAGGGCGACAAGCTCTTCGGCCGGCTCAGCGGCCGGCAGCTCTACTACCACAGGCTGGGAACCGACCAGTCGGCCGACCGCCTCATCTTCGAGATGAAGGAGCACCCGGACTGGTTCTTTGACGGCGAGGTCACCGACGACGGCCGGTACCTCGCGATCACGGTGAGCCAGAACGACCGGACCGAGAACGCGCTCTACTATGTCGACCTCGTGGAACCCGCGGCGCCGCGCCTCGGCGGCCCCGTCGTCCGGCTGCTGGGCAAGTTCGATGCGCGGTACTCCCTCGTGGGCAACCTGGGGCCCGTGTTCTACGTCCTGACGACCCTGGAGGCGCCGCGGGGCAGGGTGGTGGCCATCGCCCTGGACTCGCCCGATGCCGCGGCGTGGAAGACGCCGGTGCCCCAGGCCGGCGACAGCATCGAGGAGGCCGGGCTCGTGGGCGGGCGGCTTGTCATCTCCACGCTGCACGACGTCAGGAGCACCCTGACGTCGTACGCGTCCGACGGCTCCTCGCACCGCGCCCTCGCGCTTCCTGGCATCGGCTGCATCGCCGGCCTTGCGGGCAGGAGCGACGACCCGGAGCTCTTCTTCGGCTTCACTTCATTCCTCGCGCCCGAGACGATCCTGAGCTGCGACGTGGACACGGGCCTCGAGGCCGTGTTCCAGCGGCCGACGACGGCCTTTGACCCGCTGGCCTACGAGACGCGGGAGATCTTCTACGCCTCGCGCGACGGGACGCGGATCCCGATGTTCATCACCGCACGAAAGGGCCTCAAGCTGGACGGCACCGCCGCCCTGTGGCTCTACGCGTACGGCGGCTTCAACGTCGCGATGAAGCCCGCCTACACGCTTCCGGTAGCGGTCTGGCTTGAGATGGGCGGGATCTACGCCCAGGCGAACGTCCGGGGAGGCTCGGAATACGGGGAGGCGTGGCACCTCGCGGGCACAAAGGAGCGGAAGCAGAACGTCTTCGACGACTTCATCTCGGCCGCTGACTTCCTCGTGGCGAAGGGCTACGCCCGGCGGGACCGGATGGTGATCGAGGGCCGCTCCAACGGAGGGCTCCTCATAGGCGCGGTGCTCAACCAGCGGCCCGATTTGGCCGCGGTCGCGCTTCCCGGGGTGGGCGTCATGGACATGCTCCGCTACCACACGTTCACCGTGGGGGCGGCGTGGGCGTCGGACTACGGCACGAGCGAGGATCCCGCCGGGTTCGCGTACCTGAGGGCGTATTCCCCGCTCCACAACATCAGGCCCGGCGCGAGGTACCCCGCCGTTTTCATCACGACCGGGGACCACGACGACCGCGTCTTCCCGGCGCATTCCTTCAAGTACGCGGCGGCGCTGCAGAACGAGGCGGCGCAGGTTCCCGGCTCCGGGCCCGTCCTCATCCGCATCGAGTCAAACGCCGGGCACGGGGGCTCGACCGGCACATCGCCCGTCACGAAGGTGATCGACGAGTGGGCGGACAAGATAGGCTTCGCGGCCCACTTCCTGCCGGCCGGCACCCTGTCGCCGCCGAGGTCCCATTAGCCGCCCCGTCACCAGCCGCCGCCCAGGGCGCGCACCAGTAGGACGGTCGCCGAGAGGCGCTGCGCCCGGGCCTGCGTGAGCGAGATCTCGCTCGCGAGCTGGGTGCGCTGGCTGTCGATCACCTCGATGTAGCTCACGAGGCCCGCCTTGTAGCGGACGACCGAGAGGTTTGTCGCTCCCCTCGAGGAGGCCACGGCGCGCTCGAGCAGGTCCGCCTGGCGGGCCAGCAGGCGAAGGTCCGAGAGCCCGTCCTCAACCTCCCGGAACGCGACCAGCACCTGCCCGCGGTAGTTGGCCACGGCCTCCTCATAGGCGGCCTTCGCCTGCCTGTAGTTGGCAAGGCTGGCCCCGCCGCTGAAGATCGGCAGCGACACCAGCGGCCCGGCCGCCCATTCGCGGCTGCTCCAGTTGAGAAGCGTGTTCAGGTCGCTGCTGTTCGCGCCCGCCAGCGCGGTCAGGCCTATCGACGGGAAGAAGGCCGCCTTGGCGACCCCGATCCTGGCGTTCGCGGCGGCGAGCGCGCGCTCCGCGGCGGCGACGTCGGGCCGGCGCTCGAGGAGCTCGCTCGGCAGCCCCGTCGGGACGGGGGGGGTCGCGGCGTCGAGCGGGGCCGCCTCAAGGGCGAAGCTCTCGGGGTTTTCGCCCACGAGGACGGCGAGCGCGTGCTCCTCCTCGGCGATCGCGCGGTCGTTCGCGACCGCCGTGCTCTCCACCGTGGCCACCTCGGTCTCGGCCTCGTAGACGTCGAGGTCGCTGTTTGCGCCACCCTTGCGGAGCTTGCGAACAAGGTCCAGGGCGCCCTGAAGGAGGGAGACGTTGCGGCGAAGAAGCTCCCGCTGCGACACGAGCGAGCGCAGCGTGAAATAGTTCTGGGCCACGCCCGCCTCGAGCGTGAGGAGGACGTTCTGGTAGCTCGCGCCCTGCGCCTCGGCCAGCGCCCGCGCGCCCTCCGCCGAGCGCCTCGCCGCGCCGAACAGGTCCACCTCGTACGACAAGACGAGGGGCAGGTCGAAGGAGTTGGCCGTGTAGGCGAAGGTTGTGGCGGGGAACTCGGACTGGCGGTTGGCCGAGTACCTCGCCCGGGTCGCGCTGGCGTCCACCGCGAGGGAGGGGTAGAGCCTCGCCCGGGTCGCCCGTGCCGCGGCCAGGGCCCCGTCGTAGCGGGCGAGCGCCGCCCCGAGGGTGGGGCTCGCAGCCAGCGCCCTCCTCTCGAGGCCGTCCAGGACGGGATCGTGGAACACGCCCCACCATTCGGCCTTCGGGAGCGTGTCCTTCGGCTCCGCGACCTTCCAGGGCCCGGCCTCGGAGTAGGACGGGGGCGTGGCGACAGCGGGGCGCCTGTAGTCGGGCCCAACGGCGCAGCCGCCCAGAAGCGCGAGGAGGCCGGCCCAGAGGCCAATCACGAACCGCACGGCCGGCGCTTTCACAGCTTCTTCTCCGGGTCGGCCGGCACGGGGCTGACTTCAAGGCCCTCCGACAGGGCGTCGTTCGGATTGGCGACGACGCGGGCCCCGGCTGCGAGACCGTCGACAACCTCGACCCGCGTCCCAAAGTCGCGCCCGAGCCTGACGTGGACGAGGCGGATCCTGCTGGAGTCGTCGACCGTCGCGACCTGCGTGCCGGCGGCGTTTATGACGGCGGCGTTGGACGGAAGCATGATGGCTGGCTGGGCGGACAGGAACCTGAAGCGCACCTCGCCATACATCCCCGGGAAAAGCTCGCCCTTCGGGTTGGCGAGCCGCACCTCGGTGAGGAGCGTCCTCGAGGCGCTATCGAGCGCGCCGGCGAAGCGTGCGACCTCCCCATGGAAAACCCGCCCGGGAAACTCGGGCACAAGGACGTCGGCGCCGAGCCCGGCCTTGACCGACCGCACGTAGGCCTGCGGAACGCTGACAAAGACGCGCAGGATGTCGGTCTGCGCGATGTGGAAGATCTCGACCCCTGCGCCCGCGTTGATGAGCCCACCGACCTGGGCGTTGCGCGCGGAGACCACCCCGTCGTAGGGCGCCGTCACCTGCTGGAACTCCTTCAGCTGGGCGAGCCTGTCCACGTTGGCCTGGGCCGCCGCGACCGCGGCCTTGTTGGCCGCGTAGTCGGCAGCCTTCTGGTCGACGTCCTGCTGCGCGACCGCGTTCTGGGCGCCGAGCTCCTTCCAGCGGTCGGCGCTGACGCGCGCCAGCTCCAGGTTGGCCTGCGCGAGCGCCAGGTTCGCCCGGGCCTGGTTCAGCTCCTGGTCCAGGTCCGGCCCGTCGATCACCGCAAGAACCTGCCCGGCCTTCACGCGGTCGCCGATGTCGGCCGTCCACTTGGCGATGTAGCCCGTCGTCCGGGCGTAGATCGGCGTGTCCTGGAGGGCGGCTATCGCCGCGGGCAGCGTGACTTCCGCCGGCACCGTCTCCTTCGCGGCCACGACGTAGGAGACGACGGGCCGGGAGCCCGAAGACGAGCGCCCGTCGAGCGCGGCCGCGGCGCGCAGCCGCGGAAGGACGCCCGCCGCGAAGACCACCGCCAGGGCGGCCGCTAGGGCGATAAGCAGGATGCGGGTTGACTTCATGTTGATTGGAATCTCGGGCTTCTCTGGAGGGTCGGCGCGCCCTATTGGGCCGGCTCGCGGAGTTCCTCCGCAAGCTCCTCATCGGGCGTTTGGCCGGACTTCCTGCGCAGGGTCGCGTACACCACGGGGACGAACAGGAGCGTCGCGGCGGTCGCGAGAAGCAGCCCCCCCACGACCGCGCGGCCGAGGGGAGCGTTCTGCTCGCCGCCCTCGCCGAGCCCGAGCGACATCGGGAGCATCCCTATGACCATGGCCAGCGCCGTCATGAGGACCGGCCGCAGGCGCGTGTGCCCGGCAAGGAGGGCCGCCTCGCGCGAATCCTTGCCTTCCTTCCGCGTGTCGTTTGCAAACGTGACGATCAGGACCGAATTCGCGGTGGCGACTCCGACGCTCATGATCGCCCCCATCAGCGAGGGGACGCTGAGGGTCGTCCCGGTGAGGAAGAGCATCCAGACGACTCCGCAGAGCGCGCCCGGAAGCGCCGTGATGATGATGAAGGGATCCAGCCAGGACTGGAAGTTCACGACCATAAGGAGGTAGACCAGAAGGATGGCGAAGACGACGCCTATGCCGAGGCCGACGAAGGACGAGTTCATGCTCGTGTACTGGCCGCGCAGGTTGATCGTGCTGCCTCGCGGGAGCCGCTTCTCGAACTCCGGGAGCAGCTTGCGCACCTGGCCGCCAACCGAGCCCAGGTCCCGCCCGTCGACATTGGCATAGACCTCGAACACCGGCAGCACGTTGTAGTGGCCCACGACCTGCTGGCTGACCGTCCGCTCCACGGTGGCCACGTTCTCAAGGGGCTCCGGCGTGTGCTCGGGGCCGGCGGTGCCGACTGGAAGCGCCTTGAGGGCCTCGACGGAGTCGATCTTGTACTGCGGGGCCTGCGCCGCCACGAAATACTGCACGCCCTGTGGACTGAGCCAGTACGTCGGGGCGATCTGGCCCGAGCCCGAAAGCGAGATCAGCAGGTTGCTCGCCACCGAGCTCTCGGTCAGGCCGAGCTGCTGCGCGCGCGTTCGGTCGACGTTCACGGCCAGCGCGGGCGCGTTGACCACCTGGTGCACGTGGACGTCGACGGCGCCCGGGATCCTTGCGATCCTGGCGGCCATCTCCCGGACGAGCGCGTAGTTGCCCGCGCTGTCCTGACCCGAAACCTGGAGGTCGATCGGGGCCGGCAGGCCGAAGTTGAGAATCTGGCCGACGATGTCCGCGGGCTGGCTGAAGAAGGTGCAGGTCGGCATCTCGCGGTTGAGCCGGGCGCGGATCTCGCGCACGTAGGCCCACGTCGAGCCGTGCCTCTCGGCGTTGAGGGCCACCAGGATCTCGCCGTCGGCCGTGCCGACCGTCGCCGTGTCACTGGACGCCAGGTTCGTGCCGCCGTTCGGGAGGCCGATGTTGTCGATGATCGTCTCGAGCTCCTGGGGCGGGACCACCTTTCGGATGATGTTCTCGGCCTGCGTGAAGTAGCGCTCCGTCTCCTCGATGCGGGTGCCGTCCGGCGCCCGGACATGCAGGCGAAACTGGCCAGCGTCCACTCGCGGGAAGAAGTCCTGCCCGAGGAAGGGGGCCGCCAGGGCGGTCACGACCACAAGGCCTATCATCGCGGCAAGCACGCGGCCGCGGCGGTCGAGTGCGCGGCCAAGAAACGCGACGTAGCCGGACCGGAACCGCTCGAAGCGCAGGTTGAACACAACGTGGGCCCTCCAGAAGAGATCGCCCTCGCCGGCACGCCCGCTGCCGTCGTCCCGCAGCACGGGCCTTCCCAGCAGCAGGTAATGGACGAACGTCGGGACCACGGTCCTTGAGAGGAGGTAGGAGGCGAGCATCGCGAATATGACCGACATTGCGAGAGGGCTGAACAGGAACTTCGCTGTCCCCTGCAAAAAGAAGATCGGCAGGAACACGATGCAGATGCACAGGGTCGACACGAAGGCCGGGACCGCGATCTGCTGCGCCCCGTCGAGAATCGCCCGCACGAGCGTCTTGTTCATGTGGTGGTTGCGGTCGATGTTCTCGATCGTGACGGTCGCGTCGTCGACAAGGATGCCGACCGCGAGTGCGAGGCCGCCGAGCGTCATCGCGTTGATGGTCTGCCCGAGCGCATAGAGGCAGATGACGGAGCAGAAGATGGAAAGAGGGATCGAGAGGGCCACGACGAGCGTGTTGCGCCAGGTGCCCAGAAAGAGGAGGATCATGATTGCCGTGAGCGCCGCGGCGATCAGGGCCTCCTTGATGACGCCGCTCAGCGCCGCGCGCACGAAGATCGACTGGTCGAACTCGGCCTTCATCTCGAGCTCGGGCGGGAGCGAGTTCCTCACGTGGGGGAGCACCGCCTTGATTCGGTCGATGATGTCGAGCGTGGACGCCGAGCCGCTCTTCAGGATCGTTGTGAGGGCGCCCCGGGCCCCGTTCTGGCGCACGATGTTTGTCTGGGGCGTGAAGCCGTCGCGGACCTGGGCGACGTCGCGGATGTATACGGTCGTGCCGTTGACCTGCTTCACCGGGATGTTGCCGAGCTCTGAGGCGACGGAGGGGCTGCTGTTGAGGAGCACCGCATACTCCCGGTCGCCGATCTTCACGGTGCCCGAGGGCATGGTCAGGTTCTGGACGGAGAGCGCGGCGTTGACGTCGCTCGGCGTCAGTCCCTTCGACTGGAGCGCCTTCAGATCAAGGTCGACCATGATCGCGCGGAACTTGCCGCCCATGGGCAGGGTGATGGAGGCGCCCTGCACAACGGCGAGCTGCACCCTCAGGAAGTTGAGACCCAGGTCAGAGAGGGTCTGCTCGGGGAGCGTCTTGCTGCTGAGCCCAAGCTGGAGGATCGGCACATTCGAAGCGTTGTAACGTATTACAAGGGGCGGAGTGCCGCCGGGGGGCAGAATCCTGATGATCGTCTGGTTGATCGCCGTGACCTGGGCAACCGCGGCATCGATGCTTGTCCCGGGCTGGAAGTAGACCTTTATGACCCCGACTCCCGTGAACGACTGCGACTCCAGGTGCTCGATGTCGTTCACGGTGCTCAGCATCGCCCGCTCGCTGATGGTGATGACGCGCTTCGCCATCTCCTCCGGGGTCAGGCCGCCGTACTGCCAGATCACTGACACCACCGGAATGTCTATCACCGGGAATATGTCCTTCGCCATCTTCAGGCCGGAGAGGACGCCCAGGATCACCATGGCTAGGGCCATCACCGTGAAGGTGTACGGGCGGCGAAGGGCTAGTCGGACGATCCACATTGCTCTGGAAGCGGTTTAAACGGGCGATCATGCACTATTTCGATCGAAACCTCCAATATCTCTTTCGTGGCGAAACGATGCCTTCCTTGCATTGACGGATGGCGGTGGAAATAGGTGCGGATCCGCGTCATATGCGACTTGCGCGCCGCTTTTCCTTGCTAGGCGCGCCACCGCGGATTTCGATCACACGCATTTTGCCCCCATGAAAGTCCTCGTCGCAGACAAGATATCGTCGAAGGGTGTCGCCTGGCTCCGGAAGCAGCCTGGACTGGAAGTCATTGAGGCTTACGGCTCCACGCCGGCGAAGCTCCTCGAGCTCGTCAGGGACGTGCACGCGATCGCGGTGCGCTCGGAGTCCAAGATCACGGCCGAGGTCATCGCGGCGGCGCCGCTGCTCAAGGTCGTGGGGCGCGCCGGGGTCGGCGTGGACAACGTGGACGTGGACGCGGCGACCGAGCGCGGGGTGATCGTGATGAACACCCCGTCGGGCAACACGATAGCCACGGCGGAGCTGACCTTCACGCACCTGCTTTGCGGCGCCCGGCCGGTCCCGCAGGCCGCCGCCTCCATGAGGGCGGGCCAGTGGGACAGGAAGAGCTTCTCCGGCATCGAACTCTTCAGGAAGACGCTCGGGATCGTCGGCCTGGGCCGCATCGGCAGCGAGGTCGCCCGCCGGGCGCAGGCCTTCGGGATGCGCGTCCTGGCGTTCGACCCGTACCTGGCGCCGAGCCGCGCAAAGGGGATGCAGATCGAGTCGGTCCCGCTGGACGACCTGCTGGCGCAGTCCGACTACATCACCGTCCACATGCCTCTCACGGACGACACGCGCTACATGATCGACGAGGCGGCCCTCGCCAAGTGCAGGAAGGGGGTCCGCCTGTTCAACTGCGCCCGCGGCGGCATAATCAAGGAGGCCGCGCTGGTGGCCGCCCTGAAGAGCGGGCAGGTGGCCGCCGCCGGCCTCGACGTCTACGAAGACGAGCCCCTGGCGGCGGGCAGCGAGCTCCGGGCGCTTCCGAACGTGATCCTCACCCCGCATCTCGGCGCGTCGACGGCCGAGGCGCAGGACGCCGTCGGGGTCGAGGTCGCCGAGCAGATCGCCGACGTGCTGAACGGGGGCGTCATCCGCAACGCCGTCAACATGCCGACCCTCGACGCGGCGACGCTGAGCGTCCTGAAGCCCTACCTCGACCTTGGCGCCAAGCTGGGGACCCTGGTCCAGCAGATCTCGCCCGAGCATGTGGGATTCCTCAAGATCACCTACTGGGGCAAGATCGTCGACCTGGACGCGAACGCGATCACGCGGGCAATCCTGCGGGGCTGGCTGAGGCGCATCAGCGGCGACAACGTGAACTTCGTCAACGCCCCGTTCCTCCTCGAGCGCCTGGGCGTCCGCTGCGAGGTGGTCAAGTCGACGGGCGAGGCCGACTACACCGAGCTGATCCAGGTCGAGTCCACCGGAGCGGACGGCGTCATCCGCAGCGCGACCGGCACGCTCATCGGGAAGGCGAGCAGCCCGAGGATCGTCTCCATAAACGGGCGCGCGGTCGAGGTGGTGGCGACCGGGAAGCTCCTCATCATCGAGAACAGCGACGAGCCGGGCATGATCGGCTACGTGGGCACGCTCCTAGGAAGGGACAAGGTCAACATCGCCAACATGTCGCTCAGCCGCCAGGAGCCGGGCCAGACCGCCCTGATGGTCATCAACCTGGACAGCGAGCCGAGCGATGCGGCGCGCCGCGAGCTCAAGGGCCACAAGGCCATACGGCTCGCCAAGTTCGTGCACCTCTAGAACCCCCATGACCGGCTCCGAACACGGTGACATGCTTGTGCCGCTCGCGGTCGCGGCCGCCGCCGGGTATCTCCTGGGGTCGCTTCCGTTCGGGTACCTGGTCGCCCGCTCGAGGGGGGTCAACATCTTCGAGGTCGGCAGCGGGAGCCCCGGGGCCACCAACGTCGGCCGGGTGCTCGGCAAGTGGCCGCGGAACATCGTGTTCGCGCTCGACGCCCTGAAGGGCGCCGCCGCCGCGGGCTGGCCGCTCCTGGTGGTCTGGGGCGCGGTGCGGGCCTTCAACGTCCCGAGCGTCCTCGGATTCGTGGGGCTCGGGTTCGCGCTCGTCGGGCACTCGTTCTCATGCTTCACGCGCTTCAGGGGAGGAAAGGGCGTCTCGACGGCGGCCGGAGGCCTGCTGGTCCTCATGCCCCCCGTGGCCCTGGTCTCCGCGGCCGTCTGGCTCTGCGTCTTCTTCGCCACGCGCTACGTCTCGCTGGCCTCGATCCTGGCGGCCCTCAGCCTGCCCGTGACTGCGGTCCTCTCCAACCGCGGGGCGATCTCCCTCTGGGTGGCGGCATTCGTCGCGCTGTTCGTCGTCGCCATGCACCGCGCCAATGTAGGGCGCCTGCTCAGCGGCACGGAGAAGCGCTTCGAGAAGAGGAAGGACACCGAGGACGGGGACCGGGGCACAAGGCAATGAAGACGGCGCGCACCATAAACATCGGGATTTGCGGGCTGGGTACGGTGGGGCAGGGCGTGTGGAAGCATTTCGGCCGCCTGCGCAAGGAGCTCGAGGCGCGCCTCGGGGCCCGCATCGTCGTCCGCCGCGTCGCCGTCAGGAGCCTGGGAAAGGCCCGCGGCGTCAGGGTCCCCGCCTCGAAGCTCACCACGGACCCGTTCTCGATCGCGACCGATCCGGGGATCGACATCGTCTGCGAGCTCATGGGCGGCACGGAGGCCGCGAGGAAGGTCACGCTCGACGCGCTCAAGCTCGGGAAGGTCGTCGTCTCCGCGAACAAGGCGCTCATCTGCGCCCACGGGGCGGAGATCTTCGCGGCCGCCAGGCGCCACGGGGGCCACTTCCTCTTCGAGGCCAGCGTCGCCGGGGGCATTCCCCTGATAAAGGCCGTCCGCGAGGGCCTGGTGGCCAATCGGTTTCCGCGCATCTACGGCATCCTCAACGGGACCTGCAACTACATCCTGACCAAGATGGAGGAGCTCGACACGCCCTATGCGAGCGTCCTGAAGGAGGCGAAGCGGCTGGGCTATGCGGAGGCCCAGGAGTCGCTGGACGTCGAGGGCTGGGACACGGCCCACAAGGCGTCGATCCTCGCCTGGCTCGCGCACGGGGTCTGGGTGCGGCCCGAGCAGATGATCGTCGAGGGGATAGAGCGCATCACGCCCGCCGATTTCAGGAACGCGGCCTCGCTCGGCTACGGGATCAAGCTCCTGGGGATCATCACGCGCGACTTTGAGACCGACGAGATCAGCGTGAGGGTCCACCCGACGCTCCTGCCCGATGAGAGCGTGCTCGCCCGGGTGAGCGGCGTGTTCAACGCCATCTCCGTCAGCGGGGACGTCGTCGGGACGACGGTCTACATCGGGCGCGGGGCGGGCCAGGACGCGACCGCGAGCGCCGTCATCAGCGACATCACGGACGCCGTCGCGCTCCTTCTGCATGGAAAGGGCGCCCATTTCATGGGCGAGGAGATGCCCCTGCCGGCAAGGGCCGCGCGGATGGCCCCTCCCGAGAGGATCCGCGGGCGCTACTATGTCAGGCTGACGGTGGCCGACCGCCCCGGCGTGCTTGCCCGTGTCGCGACGATCATGGCGCGCAACCGAATGAGCATCGCAAGCGTGATCCAGAACCCCTCCGAGCGAACGGGTTCGGCCTCGCTGGTCCTCACCACGCACGAGAGCGACGAGCGCTCCATGCGCATCGCGCTCCGCTCGCTCGCCGGCCTCGGAAGCGTGCGCGAGGAGCCGCTCCTCCTGCGGATAGGAGACCTGGGCGACTAGGCCCGGCCGGCCCGTTTTCACCATGCCCCGAATCGTACAGAAATACGGCGGAACCTCTGTCGGCGACGTCGAGCGGATCAAGAAGGTCGCCGAGCGGATCAAGGCCTCCCGCGAGGAAGGCAACGAGGTCGTCGTCGTGCTCTCCGCGAGGGCCGGCGTGACCAATGAGCTGATTGCGCGGGCCAAGGGGCTCTGCGCGGAGCCGAGCGAGCGCGAGCTCGACCAGCTGCTCGCGATCGGGGAGCAGGAGTCCGTGGCGCTGATGGCGATGGCGCTTCACGGGATCAAGGTCCCGGCGGTGAGCTACACGGGCGCCCAGGCCGGCATCTTCACGGACAGGGTCCACACCAAGGCCAAGATCAAGACGGTCAACCCGAAGCCGGTCATCAAGGACCTGGCCGCCGGCCGCGTCGTGATCGTGGCGGGGTTCCAGGGAATCGACGACGACGGCCAGATCACGACCCTCGGGCGAGGCGGCTCCGACCTCACGGCGGTGGCCCTCGCCGGGGCGCTGAGCGCCGACAAGTGCGAGATCTACACCGATGTGGACGGGGTCTACACCGCGGACCCCAGGGTCGTTAAGAACGCGCGTAAGCTTCAGGAGATCTCCTACGACGAGATGCTCGAGCTCGCGTCGTCGGGCTCCAAGGTGATGCAGTCGCGCTCGGTGGAGTTCGCCAAGAAGTTCGGCGTGGTCTTTGAAGTCCGCTCCTCGTTCAACCACAATCCAGGGACAACCGTGAAAGAAGAAGTTGTATACATGGAACAGGTCGTCGTTCGCGGCATCGCCGCGGACAAGGACCAGGCCAAGGTCATCATCAGCAACCTCCCCGACAAGCCCGGCTCGGCCGCGAAGGTGTTCCGCGGGCTCGCCGACGCGAACGTCATCGTCGACATGATCGTCCAGAACGTCGGCCGCCACGGGGTCGCCAACCTGACATTCACCGTGCCGCAGACCGACACGAGCCGGGCCGTGAAGGCCCTCGAGCCCGTGCTGGCCGGAATCGGCGGCGGCCACGTGACCATGCACGAGCAGATCGCCAAGATCTCCGTCGTGGGCGTCGGCATGAAGACGCACAGCGGCGTCGCGGCGACGCTCTTCCAGGCGCTTGCCGAGGCGGGGATCAACATCGACCTCATCAGCACCTCGGAGATCAAGATATCCGTCGTCGTGGACCTGGACAGGGCCGACGAGGCCGTGCGCGTGGCCCACGCGGCGTTCGGCCTCGACAAGCTGTAGCACCCGGAGGGGCATGCGCTACGTCTCGACACGCGGCGAAACCCCTGCCGTGGGCTTTGCGGAGGCCGTGGCCGCGGGCCTGGCCCCGGACGGCGGGCTCTTCGTGCCCGAGGAGCTCCCGGATCTCTCGGGGGACCTGGCGGGCTTCGCCGGGCTCGCGTACCCCGAACTGTGCGCCCGGTTCCTCGCAAGGTTCGCGACCGACATCCCGGAGCGGGAGCTGGCGGGCCTGGCGGCGCGCTCCTACGCCGGGTTCGACCGCCCCGAGGTCGCGCCGCTCCTCGAGCTTTCGGAGGGGCTCCACGTGCTCGAGCTCTTCCACGGCCCGACCCTCGCGTTCAAGGACGTGGCTCTCCAGCTCCTGGGCAACCTCTACGCGAGGCAGTGCGCGATCCGCGGCGAGACGATAAACGTGCTGGGCGCGACCTCCGGCGACACGGGCGCAGCGGCGATCCACGGCCTCATGGGGAAGAAGGGTGCCGCCATCTTCATCCTCTACCCCGACGGCCGGGTCTCGCCGCTGCAGGAGCGGCAGATGGCCTGCACGGGCGCCTCCAACGTTCACGCGCTCGCGGTCGACGGCTCCTTCGACGACGCCCAGGCCGTCCTGAAGGGGCTCTTCGCGGACGGGAAGTTCCGCGCCGGGCACCGGCTCTCCGCGGTCAACTCGATCAACATCGCGCGCATCCTCGCGCAGTGCGTCTACTACCTCCACGCGTGGCTCCTGCTTCCCCCGGGGCAGCGCCGCGTCGCCGAATTCGTCGTCCCCACGGGCAACTTCGGAAACGTGCTCGCCGGCTGGATGCTCCAGAAGATGGGCGTGCCTATCCACGGGTTCAGGGTCGCGACGAACCAGAACGATATCCTGCACCGCCTCTTCACGACCGGCGAGTACCGCGTCGACAAGGTGAGCCCGAGCCTCGCCCCGTCGATGGACATCCAGGTGGCCTCCAACTTCGAGCGGTTCATGTACTACGGCCTGGGCCGCGACGGCGCCCGGGTCAGGGCGGTCATGGGCGAGATTGCGAGCAAGGGCAGGTACCGGTTCCCCGACTTCGACCGGGACACGTTCTCGTCGTCGCGCTGCGCGGACGCCGAGATCCAGGGGATCATCCGGCAGGTGCACCAGGCGTACGGCTACATCGTCGACCCGCACACGGCCTGCGCCTTCAGCGGCCTGGACCGCTCGAGGCCGTGCGTGGTTCTGGCCACGGCCCATCCGGCAAAGTTCCCGGAGACGATCCGGGCGGCGATCGGCGTCGAGCCCACCCATCCGTCCCTCGAGGCGCTCAAGGGCCTGCCCGTCGTGCGCCATAAGATTGTGGCTGACGCGGCCGCAATACGTGCCTTCATCGAAGCCCGCGCCATCTGAAGGCACCAGCACCATGCCGACACGCGAAATACGAATCTACGACACCACCCTTCGGGACGGGACGCAGGGGGAGGGCATCAGCTTCTCCGTGGCCGACAAGCTCCTGATAGCGGAGCGCCTGGACCAGTTCGGGGTCGACTACATCGAGGGCGGGTTTCCCGGCTCGAACCCGAGGGATATAGCGTTCTTTGCCGAGGCGAAGAGGCTCAGGCTCAAGCACGCGAAGCTCGCGGCCTTCGGCTCGACCCGCAGGGCCGGATCGAAGGCCGACACGGACCCGCAGCTCAAGACGCTCCTCGACAGCGAGATGCCCGTCCTGACTCTGGTCGGGAAGACCTGGCTCCTCCACGTCACCGAGATCCTCAGGACGACGCCCGAGGAGAACCTCGCGATGATCGAGGACTCCATCCGCTACCTCACGGCGCAGGGCCGAGAGGTGATCTATGACGCGGAGCACTTCTTCGACGGGTACCTCGACAACCCCGAATACGCCCTGCGCACGCTCGACGCGGCCGCCCGGGGGGGGGCGGCAAACCTGACGCTTTGCGAGACGAACGGCGGCAAGCTTGTCCCCCAGGTCCAGGCCATCGTCATGGAAGTCGTCAAGCGCTTCGGCGGAGGCCGCATCGGGGTCCACTGCCACAACGACAGCGGCCTCGGCGTCGCCGTCACGCTGGCCGGCGTCGACGCGGGAGCCACCCTGGTCCAGGGCACCGTCAACGGCTACGGGGAGCGCGTCGGCAACGCGAACCTGGTGACGATACTTCCCAACCTCGCGCTCAAGATGGGGTGCACGATGCGCTCCTCCCCGAACATGGCCCAGCTGCGGGACCTCTCGCTCTTCTTTGACGAGCTCGCGAACCTGAGGCCCAACCCGAAGGCGCCCTTTGTCGGCCAGTCCGCGTTCGCCCACAAGGGAGGCCTCCACGCCAATGCCGCCCAGAAGGTCGCGCGGAGCTACGAGCACATAGATCCCGCGCTCGTCGGCAACCGGACCCGGGTCCTTGTGTCGGACATGGCGGGCCGCAGCAGCCTCGCCCTGAAGGCGAGGGAGTTCGGGATAGAGCTGGACGAGAAGAGCCCGGAGCTGAAGGGTCTCATCGAGGAGCTCAAGGAGCGCGAGTTCCGCGGGTATGAGTACGAGGCGGCGGACGCGTCGTTCAAGCTGCTCGTCGGCAGGATGCTCGGGCACAGGAAGGAGTTCTTCGAGGTCGAGGGCTACCGCGTCATCGTCGAGCGCCACGGCGGCGAGATCTGGTCGGAGGCCACCGTGCGCGTGAAGGTCGCCGGGGAGTCGGTCCATACGGTCGCGGAGGACTCGGGGCCGATAGGGGCGCTGGACAAGGCCCTGCGGCTGGCGCTTGAGAGGACCTTCCCGCAGCTTCGCGACATGAAGCTTCGCGACTTCAAGGTGCGCATCCTCGAGGGCAACGAGGGCACCGGCTCCAAGACCCGGGTCCTTGTCGAGAGCGGCGACGGCTACTCGATCTGGGGCACGGTCGGCGTCAGCGACAACATCATCGACGCGTCATGGGAGGCCCTCAGGGAGGCGGTTGAGTACCGCCTCTCGATCACCCCCCGCGGCTAGCAGGGGCCGGCCGCTCCCCGCGTCAGTTCACTCGGTCGCCGTAGAGGATTCCCCGGCCGCCGGTGCCGAAGTACACGCGCCCGAAGATCCGCGGGTCGCCGCTGAGGGCGCGCATTTGGCCGAACCCGTGCCGGTCGTCGTTGATCCGCACCCAGGCCGCCCCGCCGTCGTCCGAGCGGAAGATTCCCTCCACGCCGGAGACCTTGCCGACCAGGAAGACGGCCGGGGCCTTCCTGCCCGGAGCCGCCTTGCCGAATCCGATCAGGGTCGCCTGGACGTTCGTGGCGGCCACAAGCGAGGCGCCCGTGTTCGAGGAGTGCAGGAGGCCCCCGTTCGCGACCACCCAGAACTCGCCCTCGTGGCCGGGCACGGCGGCGAGCTTCCCGGGCGCCGGGCCCCAGCGCCCCTTGACCACGGGCAGGCCCCCGGCGACCGCCTTGAAGCTCCTGGCCCCGTCGGTGCTGACCACAAGGGTGCCCGCCTCGGTGTCGTATGCGTAGAACTTCGACGGGTTCACGGTGTCGGCCACGACCGCAAGGTTCACCGAGCCCCCGACGCAGGGATACCACGTCGCCCCCCAGTCGCGCGTCAGGTGCGGGGCCACACCGGTCGGGGACCATACGACCGTCTTCGCGTCGGGCGAGATCGTGATCGGCCCCTCGCCCCGCCAGAACGCACCGACCGTTCCCGGCGGCTCCGTGGCGAAGGCCTTCCACGTGGCCGCCCCGTCGAGCGAATACGCCCCGGTCAGCAGGTCGTTCCTGTAGGTGTTCCCGGATCGGACGACGACCTCCGGGTGCTGCCACGCGAACGCCATGCCCGAGGTGTTCTTGAACGCGGGCGTCCCGAAGCGGCCGGCCGCCGGCGAGACCAAGAGGTCGTCGTGCCTGAATCCGTCGACATCCGCGACGCCGCTCAGCAGGTGGGCCCCGCCAGGCGGGCTCAGGAGCACCGTCGGCACCGTCTCCTCGATGCCCTGGTCGTCAAAGCTCCAATGCGTCGGCTTGCCCCCGTCGGCATCCCGCAGGTCGCGGGTCACCCAGATCCCGAATCCGGTCGTGAAGATCGCGTGGTCCGGGTCGTGCGGGTCGATCTCGACGTCCGCCAGCCAGTGGCGGTTCATCGAACTCGTGTAGGGCGCAGAGGAGTGGTCCCACTGCGCCTTGTCGAGGAGGGTGACCCAGGTCCTGCCGCCGTCGGTGCTGCGGAAGATCTCGTCCAGGGGGTAGTAGTGGTTCCAGGTTCCCGCGAGGACCGTGTCCGGGTGGCTCGGGTCCACCGCGACCGATCCGTAGCCGAAATGCCTGTCCCCCCCGGGCCTCTCGGGGGTGATATCGGTCCACGCCCCGGACGCCGTGTCGAGCCTCCATACGGCGCCGTCGGTCATCGAGTTCGGTCCGGGCTCCTTGCCGTAGCTCACGTAGAGCGCCCCCTTCGAGCTTAGGGCGGAGCGGGTCGGGCGCAGCCCGAGCGGCTGCCCGGCGACGGCGGCCCACGTCACCCCGGCGTCCGCGCTCCGGAAGAGGCTCGCATTGGGGCTCGAGACCGCGGCGAAGATGACGGGCGTCGGCGCCCCCTTCCCGCCGCTGCGCCCGTCGAAGAGGACGATGTTGATCCCCGTCCTCTGCGGAACATAGACGTAGCCCGCGGGATTGCGCGAGGGGGGCAGGTCCTCGTCGAAGTCGGGAAACGAGGGCACCCTCGCCCAGGTGGCCCCGTAGTCGGAGCTGCGCCACAGGCCCTCGCTGCGCGTGCCGAGGAAGAGCACGCGGGGGTCGTTCGGGTCGACCGCCAGCCGCTCCCCGTTGTTCCGGCCGGCCTCGTTCGCGCCGAATTTGAACGGCACGGGCGTGCGCTCCCATGTCTTGCCGTAGTCGGCGGATCGCAGGATCTCCCCGTTGCTCACTCCGGGATTGTTGTACGTCCCCGCGGCCGCGTACACCCGGCCCGGCTCGGCCGGGTCCGCAGCCAGGCTCTCGACCCCGAAAAGGTTCCAGTCCGTCTGGCTCACCCAGTCGAGAAGCGGCAGCCATCGCCTGGCGGCGGCGTCCATCCGGTAGGCGCCGCCGACGTCGGTCCGCACATAGACAAGCCCGCTCTCGGCGGGGCTGAATGTGATCCCGGTCACGAACCCCCCTCCGCCTAGGCACACATTGTGGAAGACATAGCGCTCCGAGGGGGGCGGCGGCGTTGCACCCGTGTCGGACACG
This sequence comes from uncultured Opitutaceae bacterium, assembly GCA_964451965.1. Lineage (GTDB taxonomy): Bacteria > Verrucomicrobiota > Verrucomicrobiia > Opitutales > Opitutaceae > Palsa-1447. The sequence continues at coordinate 45,452 of CAYVKH010000013.1, read as the reverse complement.
GCCCTCGGCGCTAGTGCGAGCGACACTGCCGCGATTGACGAGAGGATCAGGGGGACTCGTGGGGGTTTCATTGGGGGTAATGCGTTTTAAGCCGGGGGGGAAGCCACCCCTAAAGGATGGGCGCCAGAAGCCTGCAGAGGTCCTCGGCGACGCTTGTCAGGAGGTGGCGCTTCGTGATCGTGGGAGGCGTGCACTGCGTCATCACGTCGTCGATCCAGGCCCTTATCGCGGCTATCTCGGGCGCCGTGTAGATCAGCACGCCAACCTCAAAGTTCACGAAGAGGCTCCGCAGGTCGAAATTGGGCGAGCCGAAAAGGGCGACGCGGTCATCCACCACGATGGCCTTCGCGTGGATCATCCCGCCGTTGTAGACGAGCACGTTGCCGCCTGCCTTGACCAGCTCGCGGGTGAAGTTGCGGCGCGCGAAGTCCGTCACCGGATGGTTCGACTTGGCCGGGAGGATGAGCGTCACGTCGCACCCGGCGCGGGCCTTGACGATCATCGACCGCAGGAGCACCTCGTCCGGGATGAAGTAAGGCGTCACGATCTGAAGGTGGTGCTCCGCCTGCTGGATCATCGAGACGATCCCCTCATAGAGCGGGTCGCCCGGCACGTCCGGGCCGCTCGCCACCACCTGGAGCTCGCACTGCCCCCGCACGGGGGCGCCGCCCGCCTGGGCGTCCGCCCGGACCTTGTCCTGGGGCTGGCGCGCCACGAAGCACCAGTCCGCGATGAACACCTCGCCAAGCACGACGGCCCCGGGTCCCTCGATTACGGCCCCGAAATCGCGCCAGCGCTTCGGGTAGGGGACCGCGCCCATGTACTCGAGCGCGATGTTGCGGCCGCCGACAATCGCCGTCGTCCCGTCAAAGATCGCCATCTTGCGGTGGCTCCGCAGATTCGCCGACCCCCGCGAGGTGAACGGCATGACGGGCATGAACCGGCCGACCTCCCCCCCCGCCTTGCGGATGGGGTCCACGAATCCCCTGGAGGATACGAAGCAGCCGAGGGCGTCCAGCAGGAGTCGGACCTTGACGCCCTCCCGCGCGCGCTGCGCCAGGAGCTCCACAATCCGCCGGCCGGTCGCGTCCCGGCTCAGAATGAACGTCGCGATATGGATCGAGCGGCGGGCCGCCAGGATCTGGCGCTCGAGCTCCGCAAAATCCTCCTCGCCCGTGAGCAGGAGCCTTATGCGGTTGCCGCCCACCGGCTCGAACCCGCCCGCGGCCGCGACCGTCTTGGCGACCGGCGCGAGGATGTGCGACATGTCGGCCACGCAGATCGCGGGCACCACCGCGATCAGGGCCGTCTTGTTCTTCGCCATCCTACGGAGCTTGCGGCCGCCGAGGAGCAGGTAGAGCGGCACCCCGAGCCACGGGATGAAGACGATGACGAGCAGCCACGCGAACGTGTTGGCCGGCGCCCGGCGCTCGCTCATCAGCCTCGCCACGAGGAAGAAGGCCAGCAGGAAGCCGGCGACCGTCGAGAGGTGCGCCAGGAATCCGCCCGGGGCGATTCGATCAAGGTACTGGCTGAAGGCCGTCATGCACGTCCACGAGAATGCCTAAGCTCGGACGCCCCGCGGCACAAGCGCCTTGGTGCCGCAGGGGGCTCCCGGGCGCGGCTCCATTCAAAATGGACCTTGACGGAACCCGGCGCTCGTGAATGTTTCGGCGTTTGCGTTGGTGGAGTTGAGCAGTGGTCGCTCCGTTGACTGTAAATCAACCGCCTTTGGCACCGTTGGTTCGAATCCAACCTCCACCACCATTTCTTTATCCACGGACGGGCTCGCCGCCGCCCGGACCGGCGCGGGCTCCATCCTACCGCAGGACCTGCTCCGTGGCCGGGTCGAAGAGGTGGGCGTGCGTCAGGTCAAAGGAGACCTGGACCTTCTGCCCGGCGTCAAAGCGGTCGGTCGGGCTGACCCGGGCGATGAAGGACGTGGCGCCCGTGTCCAGGTAAAGGAGGGTCTCGGAGCCCATCGGCTCGGAGACCTCGACCCTGACGTCCGCCGTGGGTCCGCCCTCGGGCGACGCCGCCGTCAGCGCGTCGCGGATCGCCTCCGGCCTGATGCCGAAAACGACCGGCCTGTCCATGTGGCCGGAGGACCGGGCCGCCAGCTTCTCGTCGAGCGCCACCGTCAGCGGGGGCGCCCCCGTGTTGTCCTCGACGAACGAGACGTGCCCGGCGTCCCTGCGCAGGGTCCCCCTGAAGAAGTTCATCGGGGGGGAGCCGATGAATCCGGCCACGAACAGGTTGTCCGGGTGGTTGTAGAGCTCGAGCGGCTCGGCCACCTGCATGATGTTGCCGTCCCTCATCACGCAGATCCGGTCGCCCATGGTCATCGCCTCGACCTGGTCGTGGGTCACGTAGATCATGGTGGCGCCGAGGCGGGCGTGCAGCTTGGAGATCTCGGTGCGCGTGGAGACGCGCATCTTTGCGTCGAGGTTCGAAAGCGGCTCGTCAAAGAGAAACACCTTGGGCTTGCGCACGATCGCGCGGCCCAGGGCGACCCGCTGCCTCTGCCCCCCGGAGAGCGCCTTCGGCTTGCGGCCGAGGTAGCTCTCGAGCCCGAGCATGGTGGCGGCCTCCCGGACCCTGGAGTCGATGTCGGCCTTTGAGAACTTCCGCAGCTTGAGCCCGAAGGCCATGTTCTCGTACACCGTCATGTGCGGGTAGAGGGCGTAGTTCTGGAACACCATCGCTATGTCGCGGTCCTTCGGCAGGACCTCGTTCACGACGTGGCCCCCTATCTTGACGCTGCCGCCGGATATCTCCTCCAGGCCCGCTATCATCCGCAGGGTGGTCGATTTCCCGCAGCCGGAGGGACCGACCAGCACCATGAATTCCCTGTCCTCTATCGCCAGGCTGATCTTCTTTACAGCCATCACTCCCGGGCCGCCCTTCTCGGGAAATATCTTTGTGAGGTTCTCGAGTAGGACCTGAGCCATAAATAGGTGGTGGGTATCGCCTTATCCCCGAGCGTATTTTCGCCCAAAAATGGGCCTTGCAAGGGATTTACGGGTAAACAGAACGAATGGCCGCCGCTGGCAACCCCAAAGATTGCCCGTCAAAACCCCAAATCCACTCGCTTAGCGCCGTCCAGCGCGGTCGCGATGCTGGGCTCGGCGTCAGCCGCCACAGCACAATGCCACCCACGATCGCCACTTTCCCAAAGGGCTTCATCTGGGGCGTATCGACTGCCGCGCCGCAGATAGAGGGCGCGGCGTATGCCGGCGGCAAGGGCGAGTCCATCTGGGACCGCTTCGCGCGGATCCCCGGGAAGATCCTGAACGGCGACACGCCCGACGTGGCCTGCGACCACTACCACCGCTTCCGCGAGGATTTCGCGCTCATGCGCTCGCTCGGCGTCCGCAACTACCGGCTCTCGATCGCGTGGCCGCGGATCTATCCCAAGGGCGACGGGGCGGTCAACCAGGCGGGCATCGATTTCTACCACCGCCTTTTCGGCGCGATGGCTGAGAACGAGATCACGCCCTGGGTCACCCTATTTCACTGGGACCTGCCCCAGGCGCTCGAGGACCGGGGGGGATGGCCGAGCCGCGTGGTGGTCGACGCGTTTGCGGCCTATGCGGACACGGCGGTGAGGGCGTTCGCAGGGCAGGTGAAGAACTGGATAACCATGAACGAAATCAGGTGCTTCACGTGCCTCGGCTACGGCCCGCACGGCTACATCCGGGCGCCCGGGCGCGTCGAGTCCGCCCGCATCGTCAACCAGACCTACCACAACGCGCTCCTGTGCCATGGGCACGGGGTGCGGGCCGTGCGGGCCTTCGGAGGCAAGGGGGCCCGCGTGGGCATAGCGGACAACTGCGATGCGAGCGTGCCGGTCACCGAAAGCCCGGCCGACATCGAGGCGGCCAACGCATTCTTCGTGGACGGGAACCTGAAGATCCTGGACCCCATCTACCGCGGTCATTACGCCGACGCCTACCTGAAGCAGGCCGGCAAGGACGCGCCCAGCGTGGCGACGGGGGACCTGGAGCTGATAGGCGCCCCCACGGACTTCCTCGGCCTGAACATCTACACCGGAACGTTTGTACGCGCGCGCCCCGGGGCCGGGTACGAGGCCCTGCCGATGCCGAGGAACTACTGGCACGCCGACAGCGACTGGCTCAGGCTGATGCCGCAGGTGATGTACTGGGCCCTGCGCTTCTCGAGCGAGAACTACCACCCGAAGGAGATCTATGTCACCGAGAACGGCTGCGGCTACGACTCGGAGCCCGTCGTGAACGGCGAGGTGGTCGACCTGCACCGGCGCGAGTTCCTCCGCCTCTACCTCGCCGAGCTGCACCGGGCGATCGGGGATGGCGTGCCGGTCAAGGGCTATTTCGTCTGGTCGTTCCTCGACAACTTCGAGTGGAACGACGGCTACACCCGCCGCTTCGGCATCGTCCACGTGGACTTTGCCTCCCAGGAGAGGACCCCGAAGCTTTCGGCTCGCTATTTCTCCGAGATCATCCGGCACAATGGCCTCCTCTAGCCATGAGCCTGTACGGCATCGATTTGGGCGGGACGAAGATCGAGGGGGCCGTGATCGACCCCGCGCGACCGGATCGCGCTCTCTGTCGGCTGAGGCTGCCCACTGAGAGCTCGAAGGGCTACGCGCACGTAGTCCATCAGATCGTCCGGCTGGTCGAGATGCTCGAGCGCAAGTCCGGCACCCGGCGGCCCTCGTGCATCGGGTTTGGCACGCCCGGGGTTGTCGACCCCGAGACGGGCGCACTCAAGAACTCTAACAGCACCTGCCTGAACGGCCGCCGGCTGCGCGAGGACCTCGGCGCCGCGCTTGGAGTGGAGGCCAGGACGGCCAACGATGCCAACTGCTTCGCCCTTGCCGAGGCGCTGTTCGGCGCCGGCCGCAACCGGGGAGTCGTCGTCGGGCTCATCCTCGGAACGGGCTGCGGCGGAGGCGTCGTCGTTGACGGGCGCGTGCTCGAGGGACGGCACGGAATAGCGGGAGAGTGGGGCCACAATCCGATGCGCGGCGAACGCACCCCGTGCTACTGCGGGCGGGCGGGATGCGTTGAGACCGTCATTTCCGGGCCCGCCCTTGAGCGCCACTACAGGGAGCGGACCGGCCGGGCCGCGCGGTTGCCCGAGATCGTGGAGCGCGCCGCGTCCGGCGAGCGCCAGGCACAGGGGACGCTCCGGCGGCTCAGGGCCAAGTTCGGGGAGGCGATCGCCGCCGTCATCAACATCATAGACCCCGACGCCGTTGTGATCGGGGGAGGAGTGGGCAACATCGACCTGCTCTATGAGGACGCCACGCGTGAGGCGGTCCTCAGGCACGTCTTCAACACGCGCCTGCGGACGGAGTTCCTGAGGCCCACGCTCGGGGACAGCGCGGGAGTCTTCGGCGCGGCTATGCTGAGCGCCTCGTCCAGATCCGAAGCGAAGCCAGGAGAAAATCCTCGAGCGCGGCCGAATCGTTGAGGTTGACGCGCAGGAGCCCTGCCGCGCGCTCGAGGCTGTCGACCGAGGCCGTCAGGAGGCGCCGGGCGCCCGCATCGCCGGCCTTGAGCAGTTCCAGTGCGTGCGCGCTCGTGGCCTCCTCGATCCCGGCAAACATCCGGAGCCGCAGGCCGACGGCGATCTCGGTCTCTATGGCTGCAAGCTCCTCGTCATCAAGCGCCTCTGAAAGAGTCTCCTTCCGGCGAACGCCCTCTGCGGCCGAGGCCTTCTCCAGCATCGCGGCATACCTGGCCACAAGCCCGTAGAGCGTGAAGATCCCGTCCGCGGCCGCGCGTCCCGCCGCGACACCCTGGCCAAGGCGCCGGAGCCAGGCGCGGTAGTCCCCCAACCACGCCTCCCATCCCTCGACCCGCACCGCCGAGGCCATCCCCGGAAAGCGGAAGTGCAGGACACGGCTGCGAATCGTCGGCAGAAGGGCGTGCGGCCTCGACGTGAGCAGGAGTATCGTCGTCGCCTCGGGCGGCTCCTCGAGCGTCTTGAGCAGGATGTTCGCGGCCGCCGGGTTCATGCGGTCCGCGTCGTGGAAGATCGCGACCTTGTGCCTGGACACGCTCGACGAAACATTGATGCGCCCGACAAGCTCGCGCACGGCGCCCGCGGTGATCGAGCGCGACTTCCCCGAGGGACGCACCTGGAAGCAATCCGGATGCCTGTCGAGGGGGTAGGGCGACGGCCCGGGCGATCCCCAGCTGAGCAGCCTGTCGGCCAGCGCGAGGCCGGCCGCCGAAAGGCCCTCCTGGTCGTCGCCGGCCATCAGAAGGCTGTGCGGGAGGCGCCCGCGCCCGATCGCGCGCTCGATCACCTCGACCGCGGGGGTGCCCGCAAGCGCGGGCGGCCATGGGACCGCGCCCGAGGTCATCCGGTGATCCGGGGCTTCACGGCCTCCCAGATCCTCTTCTCCGTCGTCGCCTCGTCCTTGGAGCCGTCCACGACGACGAAGCGGGACGGCATCCCCTTGGCGAGCACGAGGTAACCCTCGCGGATCTTGTTGTAGAAGCTGATGTTCTCGCGCTCCATGCGGTCCGGGAGGTCCGAGGCCCGCTGGTGGATTCGGGCGAGCCCCACCGTGGTCGGTACGTCGATCACAATCGTCAAGTCCGGCATGACGTTGCCCACCGCAAAGCGGTTGATCTGGTTGACCGGGTCGGCGGCTAGGTTGCGGCCAACGCCCTGGTAAACGGTCGAGGAGTCGAGGTACCGGTCGCTGATCACGATCGCGCCGCGCATGAGCGCCGGCACGATGATCTCGCGCACGAGCTGGGCCCGCGATGCGGCGAAGAGCAGAAGCTCGGTCTCCGGGCACATCTCGTCCCCCTTCGAGTTGTGGACGATGATATTGCGGATCTGCTCGCCGATCTCGGTGCCGCCCGGCTCGCGCACGGTAATCACGTCGCGTTTCATCTTCTGAAGGCGCCCGGCGAGGCGCGCGATCTGCGAGGTCTTGCCGCTCCCTTCGGAGCCCTCGAATGAAATGAGTTTGCCGGTGTGCTTTGCCTTCAGAGCCATTGAACGAGGAGGTTGGGGAAATTCGCGGCCTTTGGCGAGGAAGCTTTGAATTCCATTGGACGAACCCCGAAAATCATCCAACGATCGCGCCATGCCCGTGCATTTCGCCCCCCTCCTCGCGTCGGCCAACATTATCGAGGTTTTCCAGCACTGCGATCCGGTCGGCCAGGTCATCACCGGAGGCCTCGCCGTGTTCAGCGTGATCGCCTGGGCCGTCATGCTCGGCAAGCGCAACGAGCTGAACACGCTTCGGCGCCTCAACCTCGCATTCGAGCGGCACCTGCGCGACCAGAAGAACCTGCTGGACCTTCCGGAGTCCCTGCGCGAGCGCCGCGACATACCCTATGCCGACCTGTTCAGCGACGCCGTGGAGGCCTACTGGAAGGCGGCCTCGATAGGCAAGGAGAAGGGCATGGACTCGCTGCGGTTCCGCCTGGAACACGCGGAGAACGCGCTCCAGAGGGCCCTTGCGCGCCAGATGCTCCGCTACGAGTCGAACATGGTCTTCCTCGCGTCGATCGTCTCCGGGGCCCCGTTTCTCGGGCTCCTCGGGACCGTCTGGGGCGTGATGACCGCCTTCAGCGCCGTCTCGGTGCAGCAGACGGCGAGCATCCAGACTCTCGCTCCCGGCGTCTCGGCCGCGCTCCTGACGACGATCTCGGGGCTGCTGGTGGCCATTCCGTCCCTGTTCGGCTACAATATGCTCTTCGCGAACACAAAGAGGCTCATCACGGAGCTGGAGAACTACGCGAGCTCGCTCGCCGATCGCATCGAGCTCGAGTCGACGTGACCGGCCGGCCGTAAAGCACCCCCATGGCAAGGACCTTCAGGCGCCCCCGTCAGTCGCACCCCATAGCGGAGATGAACGTCACCAACCTGATCGACCTCGGGTTCACGCTCCTGATCATCTTCATGATCGCCACGCCCCTCATCAACCAGGAGCAGACGATCCCGGTGACCCTTCCCTCGGAGTCCAAGAGCGTCCAGCAGAAGCCCGACAAGAGCCTGCACTATGTCGCGATCTCCATCGATGCGAAGGGCAACACGTACCTCGACGAGCGGACGACGCCCGTCGGACTGGCCGAACTGAGGAGCCGCCTGAGGCTCTACGCCACGGAGTCAAAGCCGCCCGTCGTGCGCATACGCGGGGACGCGCACGTGCCCTACGAGAAGATCGTCGCGCTGATGGACGAGCTGAAGAAGGCCAATCTCCTCAAGTTCACGTTCGACACCCAGAGTATTTCAAAATGAGCGCGCAGTCTCCCGGCGCCTACGGCATGTCTGTCCTCTTGCACGGGGCCGTGGTGATGCTCATCGGCTTCTTCAGCTACGCGGCAAGCAGCGTGGTCCAGGACTCCCCAAAGATCCTCGAGCTGGTCGCGGGAGTGGGCGACAACTACGCGGCCAGGGAGGCGCCCGCGTTGGGAAGCCCCGGAGGAATCAAGCTGCAGGCGGCTCCCGTTGCCCCCGCCGAGAAGCCCCAGCCGGCGCCGATCCAGGCGGCCCCGGCCGAGGCGGCGCCCAAGGCGCCGGCGAAGCCGGCCGCAACGGCCCCCGCGAAGCCCGTGGACCTCGTGAAGAGCCTCAACCGTGTCGAGACCCGGCGCAAGAAGCGCTTGGAGGACCAGTACAAGAAGCAGGAGGAGGCCGAGCTGAAGAAGGAGGAGCTCGCGCGCAAGCAGGCCGAGGCCAAGGCGAGCAAGGCCGCGCGCATCGACGCCGAGGGAATCCGCGAGGGGGTGATCGGGGGCTCCACGGCGAACAAGGTCGGCGGCGCCGGGGGCAGGGCCCTCACGAGGGAGGAGGGCAGCGAGCTCGACGCGTACTTCTCCCTCCTGAAGTCCCGGATCAAGGAGAACCACACGCCGCCCGAGGGCGTGAGCGACACGCTCGAGGCCCGCCTGGAGTTCTTCGTGGCGGCCGACGGCTCGCTTTCCCATTTCCGGATCGTCTCGGCCTCGGGCAACCACGAGTTCGACCGCTCGGTGATCGAGGCGTGCGAGCGCACGCGCTCGATCGGGCCGCGTCCGGACGGGCGCAGCGAGACGGTCCAGATGACCTTCAAGATGCGCGAGGACGAGACCCAGTAGGGAAACAGCTTTCTTGACCCCAAACCCCATGCACCGAAACACCCGCCTCTCCGTCCTGTCACTCGTGCTCATAGCGACGCCGCTGATCTCGCAAACGCCTCCGCCCTACAGGGATGCCACGATGCCGATCGAGGCGCGGCTGGCGGACCTCCTCCAGCGGATGACCCTGGAGGAGAAGGTCGCCCAGCTCCAAGGGTTCCGCACAAAGGACCCCCACGCCTTCGACGATCAGAACAACTTCGTAGCGGGCACCGACGCTGAGGCGCTCCGCAACGGCGCCGGCTCGGTCTGGGCCGGCACCGTTGGGGACCGCTTCGCCCACAATCCTCGCGAGCGGGTCGTGCGCCTGAACTCGGTCCAGAAGTACATGCTCGAGAAGACGAGCCTCGGCATCCCGGTCTTCGCCTTCTCCGAGGCCGTGCACGGCTACATGGCCGCGGGGGCGACCAGCTTCCCGGCGGCCATCGCGCTCGGGTGCACGTGGGACCCCGCTCTCCTCGAGCGGGTCTTCACCGCCGCGGCCCAGGAGGCGAGCGCCCGCGGCGTCAGGCAGGTCCTGGCGCCCGTGCTGGACCTCGCCCGCGACCCTCGGTGGGGACGCTTCGATGAGTGCTATGGCGAGGATCCCTACCTCGTTTCGCGGATGGGCATGGCGGCGATCTACGGGCTCCAGGGGCGCAGCACGCTCATCGATCCCTCGCACGTCGCCGTGACCCTCAAGCACTTTGCCGGGCACGGCCAGTCAGAGGGCGGCCGCAACATCGCGCCGCTCGGCTTCTCGGACCGGGAATTCCGTGAGAACCACCTCTACCCCTTCGAAATGGCCGTGAAGGTGGCCCACGCGCACTCGCTCATGGCATCGTACAACGAGTGGGACGGGGTTCCAAACCACGTCAACCACAAGCTCCTGACGGACATCCTGCGGACGGAGTGGGGCTTCAACGGCTTCGTGATGAGCGACGGCGGCGGCATCGACGTGGTCTACGAGGACCACCACGCGGCGGCTGGCCCGGCCGAGGCCGGGATCCTGAGCATCGAGGCCGGGGTGGACTACGACCTCGGGGGCAAGGGCCGCTGCTTCTCAACCCTTGCCGACGAGGAGAAGGCGGGAAAGGTCTCGATGGCCGCGATCGACCGCGCGGTTGCCGGCGTCCTGCGCGTCAAATTCCTTTGCGGGCTCTTCGACCATCCCTACACGGACCCCGACCTGGCGGGAAAGGTGACCAACACCGACGAGCACAAGGCGCTCGCGCGCGAGGCGGCCGACGAGGCCATGGTCCTCCTGAAGAATGAGAACCGAGTCCTCCCGCTCGACGCCTCCAAGATAAAGACCCTTGCCGTGATCGGGCCCAACGCGGCCGACATCCACCTCGGCGGCTACTCCGCCGTTCCCATGGAGGGCGTGAGCGTCCTGCAGGGCATGAAAGACTTCGCGGGAGCCTCCTTCAAGGTCCTCTACGCGGAGGGCTGCAAGCTGACGGCCAACCACGCCTCGGGCTGGCTCGTGAACGAGAACCCCGTCCTTAACGACGGGGCCGACGACAGCCGGCTCATCGACGAGGCGGTGGGCACGGCGCTGAAGAGCGACGCCGTGGTCCTCGTCCTGGGCGAGAACGAGCTGCTTCGCAGGGAGGCCTGGAGCGAGGAGCACCTCGGCGATAGGGACACCCTCGACCTCGTGGGACGCCAGCGGGAGCTCGCCGCGGCCGTCCTAGCCACTGGGAAGCCCGTCGTCGTGCTCCTGATAAACGGCGGCCCGCTCACCGTGAACTACCTCCAGGAGCACGCCCCGGCCATCGTCGAGTGCTGGTACCTGGGCCAGCAGACCGGCCAGGCAGCGGCCGACGTGGTGTTCGGCAAGGTGAGCCCGAGCGGGAAGCTGACGGTCACGTTTCCCCGATCGGTAGGGCAGGTTCCCGACTTCTACGACCACAAGCCGTCGCGCATGCGCAGCTACGTCCTCGCCGACTCAACGCCGCTCTATCCCTTCGGCTTCGGGCTGAGCTACGCGAACTTCGAGTACAAGAACCTGAGGGTCTCGCCGGCAAAGATGGGTCGCGGCGACACGGCGGAGGTTTCGGTCGACGTTACGAACAGCGGAACGGTCAGGGCAGACGAGATCGTCCAGCTCTACGTCCACGCGGTCGTGAGCCTGCCCGTGCGCCCGGTCGAGGAGCTTAAGGATTTCCAGCGGATATCCCTCAATCCCGGCGAGACGCGAACGGTCGCGTTCGCGGTGGGCCCCGAGAAGCTGGAGGCCTTCGACCTGAGCATGCGCCGCACGGTCCAGCCGGGGGATTTCGAGGTCCTCGTCGGGAGGTCCTCAGCGGACGTCCAGAAGGCCGCCCTCCGCGTGGAGTAGTCCCTAGGCGCGCGCCCGAAGGGCCTCCCTCGGGGGAATCACGCAGGCGTAACCCTCGCGGGTAAGGTGCCCGAGCAGCAGCTCATCGAACGCCACGCGCTGGCGCACCCGCGGGCCCGCCTCGTGGGAGAGCAGGATCGCGCCCGGCCGAATCCGGCGCGAGATCCGCGCCAGGGCAGCCTCGGGCCGGCCGCCGGCGCCCTCCCGGCCGCGGGCCCCCCACAGGACCAGCTCCATCCCGCGCTCGGAAAGCTGGGAATCGAGAAACGGGTTCCGGACGCCGACGGGCGGCCGGAAATAGCGATCGAAGGGCACGCTGGCCAGGAGGAGCGCCGCGACGCACCCGTCTATCTCCGAGGCTATCCGCCCAGGCGACGCGCACCAGAAGTCCCAGGACGGGTGGCTGTCGCTGTGATTGGCGACCGAGTGGCCCTCGGCGACGATCCGCCGCACAAGGTCCGGATGCCTCCTGACCTGCTCGCCCACGACAAAGAACGTCGCCTTGGCGCCGTGCCTCTTGAGAAGCTCAAGGAGCTGCGGCGTGCTCGCGGGATCCGGCCCGTCGTCGATCGTCAGCCACACCTCCCTGCGGCTCGTCTCGAACGACGTCGCGGCGGGCCCGAATGCCTGCTGCGAGGGAAGGATGAACTGCAGGAAGAGCCACGGGTCCAGGGCGAAGAACACCGCCAGTGCGCCCACGGGGTGGTGCAAGAGGGCAAGCGCGATCCCCGTCGCCTTGAACCCTGCGAATAGCGGGATCCAGGGTCTCACGCGGGCCGCGGAGACCCGCGGGCGGAACGCCCGGACCCCTTGGCCGTCGGCGGGGGGCATCCTCGGGTGGCGCGGACGTCGGGATCGGCAGGCTCCATTGCCCACGGTATTGTCTCATGTTCGCTAAGACCAAGCCGGAAATTGCTTGTCGGATGGCGCGAGGTCGGCGTAGGTCGAGCCCCATGACGGTCGAATTTGCCCTGGGCGATCCAGGGGACTACTCCAAGGGGCTGCTCGGGATCGGGGTTCCTCTCCTGGGCGGCGAACCGCGCGAAACCATCACGGGCGCGGTCGAACCGGCCGAAGGCGAATGCGGCTTTGCCGTCTGGCGGGGAGCCGGGCGCGCGGTCGGCATCGCGCGCTCAGGCGCCGGAATCGGAATCGAGGAGGCGACAAGCCGGGCCTATGCCGGGCTGCTCAGGGCCGCGAGGGGCCTCAACCTCTACAGGATCTGGAACCTGGTCCCGAGCATCAACGGTCGGGCCCCGGACGGCCTCGAGAACTACCACCGCTTCTGCAGGGCGAGGTCCCTTGCCTTCGAGTCGGCGCTCGGGACGGACTTTCCCAGAAGCCTGCCCGCCGCCTCCGCTGTGGGGACGGCGGAGGCCGGGCTGACGGTGGTGTTCCTGGCGGGCTTCCGGCCCGCCCGCCATTTCGAGAACCCCGCTCAGGTTCCGGCGTACAGGTACCCTCCCGAGCATGGACCGCGCCCCCCCAGCTTCGCACGGGCGACCGTGGCCGAGGGCGACGACTTCGTCGACGTCTTCGTCTCCGGGACATCGGCCGTCGTCGGGCACGAGACCGTTGCGCCCTACGACACCGCGGGCCAGCTCGACCGAACGATCGAGAACCTCATGCTGATCTCGAGGGCGTGCGGGCTCGGCGACCGCCTCGGATCCGGCGTCCGATGCAGGAGGCACTTCAAGGTCTTTCTGAGAAATGCGGGTGATCTCGCCCCCGTCTCCCTTGAGATGGGCCGCAGGTTGCTCGTCCCTGGCGACCGCGTGAGCTATCTCGGCGCCGATATCTGCCGCTCGGCCCTCAACGTGGAGATCGAGGTGGCCGTGCGCGGGGCGGACAAGATCTGACGGAGTCTTCGGCTGTCCGTCTTGCCGCGCGCGGTCGCCGGGAAGTCCCTGAGGGCGACGATGCGCGAAGGAATCTTCCAGGAGGCGACCCGGGGGCGAAGCAGCCGGCGGATCTCGGCCGGGGAAAGATCGGTCAGCGCCGCGGCCGAAAGCGCCCCCTCCGCGCCGGCGGGCATGTGGGCGAATGCATCGCGGATCCCGGGCACCGATTTCAGCGCCGACTCGATCTCGGCAAGGTCGACCCTCCGGCCCGCCACCTTGACCATGCGGTCGGTCCTGCCGAGCAGAACGAGCTCTCCGAGCTTGTTGAGAGCGGCGCGGTCCGCGGGCGAGTATCGCCCCTTCCCAATCACGGCGGGGCTCGAGACGCTGAACCGTCCAGCCGCCCCGAATGAAATCCGCACTCCCGATATGGGCGTTCCGACGCTCCGGCCCTCGAGGGTTGCGTCGCCGGTCCTGTCATAGGCGATTCCGCCCGTCTCGCTTGCCCCGTAGAACCCGTGGATCCTCAACCCAAACTTCTTTGCGAAGGCCGCGGCGACCTCCCGCGACAGGGGCGAGCCCGCCGAAATGACCAGGCGCAGGCTGGCGAGTGAGCGGCGCGACACGTCGCTCTCGGCGAGCGCTCTTAGGATCGGTGGCACCGCCGGGAACACCGTGGGTCGGTGCTTCAGAGCGTCCGCAGCGATGGCGTGGGGGAGGGCGCTCGAAAGGCATATGACCCGGGTCCCCTGCGCCATGAGGGGGATGACGATGTTGCCCAGCCCGTAGGAGTATCCGAGCGGGATCGCCGCAAGATTCGAGTCCCCTGCGCCGATCCCCATAGAGGCGCAGATCTGCCTCGCGTCGGCCTCCATCTCCGAGTGGCTGACGGCCAGTCCCCTCGGGGCCCCGCTGCTGCCGCTGGTGAGCTTCACCAGGCACACGCCGCCTGAGCGGAGCCGCGCGGAGGCGGCAGGGGTTCCGAAGCAAACCCGTCGCAGGCGGCCCTCGCGCCAGAGGAAATTGGCCCCGATCGAGGCGGCCACGGCGACCTGCGCCTCCTCGGGCTCGGAGGGATCGATCGGGGCGGGGATGGCGCCCGACGCCAGGAGCCCAAGAAAGACCTGGAACCAGGAAGCCCCGTTGGGAACCGACATGGCGACGAGACATCTAACGCGTGTGGAATGCCCCGCCGACCCGGCAAATGACCCCGCCCACTCGTCCGCCGAGGCGGCGAGCGCCGCACGACTCCACCTCCTCCCGGTGGACGCGTCGTCGACCGCGACCGCCGACGGAGCCCGTTGCACGGCGGCCGACCAGAGCTGGAACAATGGGCTGTTCATCGGGACAAGCGTGCTAGGGCCCGAGCTCCGGGCGAGAAAATTACGGTTGCGCGCCCCACTCGAGCGCGGGCATGATTTGTCCCGGGCATGAGTGATAACGACCACCAGCAGAATTGGGACGTGATCATTCTAGGCGGCGCGCTCGCGGGCTCGTCCACAGCGCTTCTGCTTCGCAGGCGAAATCCCCGGTGGAGGATACTGATCATCGAGAAGAGCGACCAGCTGGGCAGGCGCGTGGGCGAATCCACGGTCGAGACCAGCGCCTACTTCATAGGAAGGGTCCTCGGGTTCACGGACCACCTCAACGAGAACCACCTCGTGAAGCAGGGGATGAGGTTCTGGTTCCACAACGACCAGACACGTGGTCTCGCCGACTGCAGCGAGACGGGCCCGAAGTACAACGTGCGCTTCCCGGGGTACCAGGTGGACCGGGCCGTGCTTGACGAGGAGGTCCTGGCGAGGGCCGTGTCCGAGGGCGCCCACCTGATGCGCCCGGTCAGGATCCGCGACGTCACGCTCGTGGACGGGGGGATTCAGTCGGTGCAGTGGACCGGCGAGGATGGGGGCACGGGAGTCGAGCGGGCCCGCTGGGTCGTGGACGCGTCGGGCGTCGCCGCCCTCCTGGCGCGCAAGAACGGCTGGCTGATGACGAACAAGGCGCATCCGATCGCCGCCTGCTGGAGTCGCTGGAACGGCGTGAAGAACCTCGATTCGCGGGAGTTCGCCGAGCGCCATCCGGAATGGTCCGCGCGGTCGAAGGCCGTGCGCTACACCGCGACCAACCATATTTGCGGCCGGGGCTGGTGGTCCTGGTGGATCCCGCTCAAGGGGGGCGACATGAGCGTCGGCATAGTCTACGACCAGAGGATAACGGAGCTGCCGGAGGGGCCGAAGATGGGCGACCGGCTTAGGGGATTCTTGGTCGCGCACCCGGCCGCCCGCGAGCTCCTGGAGGGCGCGAGCTACCAGGACGGGGACGTCCATTTTCGGCGCAACTGCGCCTACCGCTGCTCGAAGTATGCCGGCGATGGATTCGTGCTGGTCGGGGACGCCGCCGCGTTCATGGATCCGTTCTATTCGCCCGGGATGGACTGGATAAGCTTCTCGACGAGCGCCGCCGCATCGCTTGTCGACAGCTGCCTCTCCGGCCGGAGCGCCTCCGGGCGCATCGCGCGCCACAATGCCAACTTCTCCGCTTCCCATGATCGCTGGTTCGACGCGATCTACCGCGACAAGTACTATTACATGGGCGACTACGAGCTCATGACCCTCGCGTTCAGGCTCGACCTGGGCAGCTATTACCTCGGGGTGGTGTCGCGGCCCTTCGCCAGCGGGAATTCGGCCCTTGAGATCCCGCCCTTCGCCCCTAACGGCGGGCGCGCGGCGGGAATCCTGATGGCGTTCTACAACCGCCGCCTGGCCTCGATCGCCCGTTCAAGGATGGCGCGCGGCACCTGGGGACGCCACAACAGCGGCCGCTATTTCGGGTTTATCAGCTACGAGCTCAACCGCCGCCTTCTGCCCCGGGTCATAGGGCAGCTTTTCATGTGGATGCTCCTCGAGGTGCGGGAGGGATGGAGGACATGGTTTGCCTTCAGCCCCCGCTCCGCCCATCCGCCGGTTGCGGCGCACGCGCCGCTGGGAACCTGAGGCAATCATGGCGACACCACCCTCATTCTCATCCAACCCGGAGCTGGCGCGGCTCCCCGCCGAGGTGATCGAGGCGTACCAGCGCTACCGCACCACGGGTGACCTCGCAGCCGTCGAGGTCGTGGTGATTGCCGCCGCGATCGACCTTCGCCCGAGCGCCGCGGGACCCGCCCCGGCTGTCACGGACGAGACGCGGCTGGTCGAGGACCTTGGCTACGACTCCGTGGCCGTAGCCGAGCTCGTCTTCTTCATCGAGGACCTGTTTGAGGTGACGATATCAAACGAGGAGATCCTCCAGGCCCTCACGATCAAGAGCCTTCGGGCCTGCATCGTTCGAAAGGTCAACGGGACGCCGCGGAAGGACCCGGCACCATCTTAGCCCGCGCAGCAATCCAGCCGCCAGGGCGGATTGTGGGTTGAAAGCCCCGGCCAATCGGGGCCAGAATCCCCATACCCACTCATGTCCGATCCCCTCGCCGCAAGACTGAAGCAGCTCATTGTCGACACCCTTCGGTTGGAGGACGTCGCGCCGGCCGACATCCCCGACAATGAGCCGCTTGTCGGCGGCGGCCTTTCACTCGATTCGATCGACGCCCTCGAGCTTGTGGTGCGTCTGGAAAAGGAATTCGGGATCAAGATAGCGAGCAGCGAGGAGGCCCGGAAGGCGCTCGCGAGCGTGGCCACCCTCACGGCGTACGTTCGCGAGCGCAGCGATCCGTCCCGGCTTCCGTCCTGACCGGGGCTGGCCGCCCCCAACCGCCGCATGGCCGACTCTCTTTCACCGGTTCGCGTCGCGGCCTGCGGCTGCATCACCCCGTTTGGGGAGGCCGCGGCGACCCATGCCGCGCTGCTGCGCGGCGAGTGCGCCCTGAAGGCGGTGCCTGTCCTTGGCCGGGACGGGGGCGACGCGGTCCCGCTCGCTCTCCTTCCGGGCCGCACGCTTGACGAGACCGTGCCGCCGGGCTGGCTTGCGGCCGTCACGCGCCTCGGGGCGTCGATCCCCGAGGGCGACTGGGGCTCCCCCGAAATGCCCGTTTTTGTCACGGGCAGCAACTTCGGCATCGGCAGCCTGTACGCGCTCCGCCGCTCGGGGGACGCTTCGTTTGCCGCCTGGAGCTCGCCGCCCGGCTGCACCGAGCTGCTCCGTGTCGCGCTGGGGTGGGGCCCGGACGTCTCGATCCTCTCCCATGCCTGCGTGTCGGCGCACCTGGGGCTCCTGCAGGCGACCCGAGTCATCGAGGCGGGCCTGGCGGACGAGGCCCTTGTCCTCTCGTTCGACTTCCTCAGCCCCTTTGTCGCCGGCGGCTTCCATTCCCTGAAGATACTCAACGCGGAGTTTCCGGCCCCCTACCGCGAGCGCGACTCGGGGGCAATCGGCCTTGGCGACGGGGCCGGTTTTGCCGTGCTGTCGCGCGGGCGCGGCGACTGGCGACTCGCGGGCCAGAGCCTCTACAACGAGATGAACCACTTCACCTCCAACCGCGCCGACGCCTCGGGCTTCGCGCATTGCCTCGAAGGGGTCGTGCTCGCCGCGAAGGGGCGCAAGGTGTGGTTCAAGGGGCACGGCACGGGGACACTGGACGCGGGAAGGCTGGAGGTCGCAGCGGCGTCGCGGGCTTTCCCGGGCGCGCCGATCGTCGGCTGGAAGGGGAGCCTCGGCCACACGCTCGGGAGCTGCGGCCTTGTGGAGCTCGCGATCGCGATCGAGTCGGCCAAGTCCGCGCTTGCCCCCGGCACCGTCGGAGGGCCCGGGCGGCCCATGTCGGAAGCCGTCGCGACCGGCAACTTCGGGACGGCGGCGTTCGATGGCGTCGTGTGCGCAAGCAACGCCTTCGGCGGTGCGCACGCGGCGTTCCTCCTCTGCAATGATTGAGGGATACCTACACCAGGTGGTGACCGACGACCCCGGCGGCGAGAGCCCCGGCGCGACCCTGGAGCGTCTGAAGGGGAGCTTCCCGGCCGGCGCCATCCGCAGGATGACCACCCTCGGCCTGCTTGTCGGCAGCGCCCTCGAGAAGCTCGGGCCCGGGGAGCGTGACGCGATTGTCTACGCGACGGGATACGCCGAAAGCCGCGCCCTCGAGAGCTTCATCGACAGCTTCCCCGCCGCGAGCCCCACGCTCTTCCAGACGTCCATACACCCAAGCGCGGTCCAGCAGCTGATGATCGGGAGGCAGCGGCCGGTGCAGGAGCTCCAGCCCCTCTCGGGGGGCCCGCTGCTCTCCTTCCACGCCCTGCGCGCGTGCCTTGTCGCCCCCTGCGCAAGGGTCCTCCTGTGCGGCGGCGAGGAAAGGGGAACATGGCTGCTCGAGCACGGGCTTGCCAGCGACCGCACGTTTGCGTTCGCCGCAAGCCTGACCCGCGAGCCCAGGACCGGTGCGCTCGCCGTGCTTCGGCTCTCCCGCCGCAGGGGAGAGGGCGCCCTCGGGCTCGCCGCGTTCTTCGACCATCTGCACGGCCGCACGCCGCTCGACGCCATGGTAGCGCCGGGGTGGCACCTTTATCTCGAATGGCGGTGATGCCGACAGGGAGCGCCGAGACCCGCAACCCCGGCCCATCATGGGGGTACCGGTTCATCCGCCTGCTTGACCGCCTCCTGCCGGACGCGCTCTTCCGGCTCGTCCAGTCCGTCGGAGCGTGGACCGCGGTTCTCGTGATGCGGCGCCAGAGGATGTACTCGCGCGAATACCTCCGCATCGTCCTGGGCCGCGCGCCGACGGCCGCCGACGTGCACAGGCACTTCACCGCGGTCAGCGAGGCGCTCGTCCTGCGGCTCAGGGTGGCCGCCGGCCTGCCCCACCGGTGCGTCATGGAACAGGGCGCCGAGGACTTCCAACGGTGGCTCGATTTTCCGGAGCCCATCCTCCTGGGCACCTTCCATATCGGCAACTCGGACCTGACGGGATTCATGCTGGCGGGCCAGGGGCGCCGCCCGGTGCGCCTGGTGCGCACGCGTGTCGGGAACTCCCATGACACCGACGCCCTGGCTTCGCGCTTCGGCAGCCTGCTGAAGTTCGTCTGGGTGAATGACCCCGGGGAGCTCCTCATCGCCCTGAAGGAGGCCGGGGCGAGCGACGACACGGTCGCCCTGCAGTGCGACCGCGCCGAGCACAGCTCAAGGAGCGAGTCCTTCCAGTTCCTCGGGGCCCGCCGGGCGTTCCCCTTTACGATCTACCACCTCTCGCTCATCTTCAATCGCCCCGTGCTCCTTTCATTCGCGGCGCCCGCGGCGGCGGGCCAGTCGACGGTGTACGCATCGCCGGCGTTCGATCCGGTCGAGGGAGAGCCGCGTGCCGACGCGCTCGTGAGGGCGAGGGCGCACTTCCAGGATTTCATCCGGCGCGTGGAGGAGTACCTTCGCGCCAATCCCTACCAGTGGCTGAACTTCCGCCCCCTTTGAGACGCCGCATCGCACGAATCCGCCGGGTTGGGCTCTATTACCTCTCGTGGGCGGTCTTCGGCGCGGTCGGGCTCATGCTGAACATCGGGTGCATGATACTCATGGCGCTCCCCAGGAGGGACTCCCACGAGCCGGCGGTCCGGGCGACGATCCGGCGCCTGTTCGAGGCGTGGCGGGCATGGCTGCACGCGAGCGGCACCGTCTATGTGGAGTGGGAGGGATTCGAGGGCGTCGCCCTGCAGCCGGGGACGGTCTACATCGCGAACCACCCCTCCATCCTTGACGCGACGCTCATTCTCGCGCGCCTGCCGGACGCCGTCTGCATCTTCAAGCCGTCGCTCATGAGGAACCCGGCCGTCGGGCCCGCGGCAATAATGGCCGGCTACGTCAGGGGCGACACAGGAATCGACGTGATCAGGGCGGCCGCCGCGAAGGTCGCGTCGGGGAAGTCGCTTCTCGTCTTTCCCGAGGGAACCCGCACGGCGCCCGGGACGACCCTTGGCCGGATGAAGCCCGGCTTTGCGCTCATCGCCGACCGCGCCAAGGCACCCGTCAGGCTCCTTGTCATGAGGCCGACGCCCGGCCTGGGAAACCGGGGCCAGCCGTTGTGGCCAGCCCCCGCGATCCTGCCAGGGGTGGTCAGGATAACGCTCGACCAGGCCTGGCCCTACAAGCCGGGCAGGTCCGCGGCGGAGTTGACCCAATCGGTCGAGAGGCGAATCTGCGAGGTGCTCGCCGGCGAGAAACCTGGATGACACAAAGAGACACGCACCTCGTCCTGATTCCCGCTTTCAACCCGGGCCGGCTCCTCGCGGAAACCGTGAGGGGCGCGCTCGCGAACTGGCGCGAAGTCTGGGTCGTCGTGGACGGCAGCACGGACGGGAGCCACCTCGACCTGGCGGCCGGCGGCGGCTCCGCGCCCAGGGTCATCGTCCGCCCAAGAAACGGCGGTAAGGGGGCCGCCGTCCTGACGGGAGCGCGCGAGGCGCTGGCCGCGGGATTCACCCACGCGCTGGTCATGGACGCGGACGGCCAGCATCCCGCCGACCGCATCCCGGATTTCATGGCCGCCTCGATGAAGGCGCCGTCGGCGGTGGTCTGCGGAAGGCCCGTCTTCGGGCCTGATGCGCCCCGGTCCCGGCTCCTCGGCCGGATGCTGAGCGTGGGCCTCGTCCGGCTTGAGACCTCGGGCAGGGGAGCGGCCGATCCCCTCTTCGGCTTCCGGGTGTATCCGCTGGACGCGCTGGTCAGGGTGCTTGAGCGCGGCCGAGGGGGACGGCGCTACGATTTCGACCCCGAGGCGGCGGTGAGGCTGGCCTGGGAGGGCGTGCCGGCGATCAACCTCGACGCCGCCTGCGTGTATGTGAGGCCGGAACGGGGAGGGGTCTCCCACTTTCGCTATGTCAGGGACAACCTTCGGATGATCGCAATGCACGCGCGGCTCATCGCTGCGCTGGCGCTTGGGCGCCGGAGCGCGCAGACGCCATGAGAACCGCCCTCATTGCCATGTTCGCCGCCGCGCTCGCCCGGTCGGCCTGGGGCGCGCCGGATCCCGGCGTTCTCGTGACCCCGGGAGGGGAGGGCGGGCAGTGGAAGCCTCTCGTCAGCGCCCTGGCCGCAAAGGGGCCCATCCTGGCCGCGTTCAGCGAGCGCCGATTCTTCCCGTTCCGCAGCGAGCCCACGCGGCTCGAGGGGATACTCAGGATGTCGCCCGAGCGCGGCCTCAGCCTGCAATATGTCAAGCCGGAGGCCAGCGTGATGATCGCCGACCCCGCCGGCCTTGTCCTCAGGGACCGCGGCGGGCGCTCGCGCGAGATGCCTGCCGGATCAGGGGAGGCCGGCGCCGTCGCCTCGCTCCTGCCCATCATGAGGTTCGACCTCCCCGCCCTGTACCCGAAGTTCGTCATCCGGTTCCTGGTCACGGGTGGGGACTGGAGATTCGAGTTCACGCCCCGGGATCCCGGCATCGCAAAGTCACTGGGCTCGATAACGGTCGCCGGGACGGGAAACGCCGTGCGGCACCTGGAATTCAGGAGGTCCGCCAACCGGCGGATCGAGATTGACGTGGGCGAGACCACGACGGGCGTCACCTTCACGCCGGCCGACCTCGCGACGTTCTTTCGCTGAGCACGACGCGCAATGGAGCCTCTGCGGCAGAAATGGACGGCCCGCCTCATTCTCCTTGTCGGGGCGACGGCGGGCCTCGCCTGGCTCGGCAGCCTCGATCTCGAGCGCCGGATATCCACCGACGTCCTGGACCTCATTCCAGCCGACGAGCGCTCGCCCGAGCTGTCGATGGTGCGGAACCTGGCCGGCCAGGAGGAGGCGCGCGTGCTGCTGCTCGCGATCCGCGTACCGGCCAGGCCGGGCGAGGACCGCGAGTCCCGCGCCCTTCGGTGCGACCGGACAGCGGCGGCCTTCTCCGGCGCGCTCGCCTCGAACCCGTCGATCGCGCAGGCGGTGCCGCTTTCCGACACGGGCCCCCGCGACGCCCTGGCTAAGGCAGTGTTCTCGGGGCGGCTCGAGTTCCTGCTTCCAGCCTGGCTGGAGGAGAGGCAGCTCGGCTACAGGGGCTCCGGCGCAGCCACTCCGTGGTGCGCGTGGCTGGCCGAAAGAACCGCGGCCGACCTTGAGGCCTTCCTCTCCAGGCCCGAGGCCATGGCAGCCCAGGATCTCGTGCCATCGGACCCCCTCCTGCTCGTCCCGGGTCTCGCCAGCCGGGTCGGTGGCCTTTCCGGGCCGGGGCTCGCCCCGGGACGGTCGGGGGACACTGCGCTCGTGTGGGCGCGCAGCCGCTACTCTCCGCTGGCGCCGGAAGGGCAGGGCCCCGTGTTCGACGCCGTGGACCGCGCGCTCGCGCGCGCACGCGCCGCCGAGCCGGGAACGGAGCTCCGCTGGACGGGGATCGCCCGATTCGCCGCGGCTAGCCGCTCCCGGATCGAGCACGAGCTGGCGACCCTCAACCTGCTGTCGCTCGGCCTGGTGATCCTGGTGGCCGCCGTGTGCGTGCGCCGGGTCTACAGGGCGATCCACCTTGTACCGGTCGTCCTGGGCTCCCTCCTCGGCGCCTGGGTTGCGACGACAGCGGCGTGGCAGCGCGTGCACATCCTTGTCTTCGTCGTCGGGTCCCTGCTGGCCGGCGTCGCCGTGGACTACGGCTTCTACCTCTATCTCCAGCCCCGGCGGCGACCCGGCGAGCTGTATCTCGAGAGGGCCTCGCGCCTGATACGGCCGCTCTTTGCGAGCGCGCTTACCACGGTGATCGGCTTTTCGTTCCTGCTCTGGTCCGAGCTGCCCCTCATCCGCCAGCTTGGAGTCTTCGTGAGCGCGGGCCTCATCTGCGCCCTCGCAGCCGCGCTGCTCTGGTTCGCCCAGGTCGACGACTCCTACCTTGAGACGCGGGCCTTCGTGCGCCGCCGGCCCTCGGAGGGACGCCCGGGGGTGCGCCGGGTGGCGCGCCTCATTCTTGTGGCGGGCGCCGTTGTGGCGGTGCTCGGCCCCTGGCGCCTCCGCTGGAAGGACGACATCCGCGAGCTGGAGATACCAACCCCGCAGCTGAAGGCCAACGATGCGGAGGTTCGGTCTCTCTTCGGGGAGGCTGAGGGGCGCACCGTGTACCTCACCCGCGGGGCGACGCCTTCGGAGGCTCGCGCGCTGCTTCAATCGTTCCTCACATGGCACGAGAGGGAATACCCGGCCTCAAGGACCGCGACCCTTGGATACGCCCTTCCAACGGAGGAGCAGTGGATGCGTTTCCCGGAGCAGATGGCATCCCTGGCTGGATTTGAGGGCTGCCTGCGCCCGGCGCTCGCCCGCCACGGTTTCGATCCGGGGGCGTTCGCGCCGTTCTTCGGCGAATGGAACAACGAGGTGCGGCGAAAGGACCGCCCCTCGTACGATCAACTGGTGGCCCGACTAGGCTCCTCGCTCCAGGGACCCCTCTCATTCCTGCTCCACGCGGGGCCGGGCGCGACCTGGTTCGTGACCATCGCGGAACAGGCGCAGGGGGCCGATCCACCCGCCGCGACGGGCACCGTCACAGACAGCCAGCTGGAGAATCTGAACCAGCTCTTCTCGCGCTACAGGGTTTCCGCGCTCCGGCTGAGCTCGGTGGGCCTCTCCTTTGTCGGGGCGAGCGTGCTCGTCCTCTACGGCCTGCGCAGGGGAGTTAGGATATTCGCAATCCCGGTGGGCGCCTGCCTGTTTGCCTTTGGCGCATTCGGCCTGGCCGGGGCGACACTGAACCTCTTCCACCTGCTCGGCGCATTCCTGGGCGTCTGCCTCAGCCACAACTACGCGATCTTCTCCGCCGAGAGCCAGGGGCGAGGCGAGGAGCCGCCGCCATCGATCCGCATGTCCGCGGTCGCAACCGCGTCATCATTCGGGGTCCTTGCCCTTAGCCGCATTCCGGTTGTGGCCGCCCTGGGCTCGACCGTCGCGGTCATCGTGCTTGCCGCTCTCGCGATCACCGAATTGGCACCGCTCGCCTCCGCCGGACGCCCTCCCGCCCTCAGGCGCATGTGACCGCGGTTTCCGCCGACCTTCGCAAGCCCGTGTTGCGCACGCGTTTCCCGACTCGGGGACAATTCTCCATCATGCCCGCCGGACCCGCAGGTCTGCAACCGGGCAATGCCCCGCCATTGGGATGACAAGGGATTGGGCATCGAGCCTGTCTCGATGCCCTGCTTCAAAATCAGGCGAGGGAGCCCGGGACTACCGTGCGGCTAATCGGTCGCCCATCTTCGTGGGCCCATTCCCGTTTCGTGCCGCGTTTCCGACGCTCCTCGCCTCAACGGCGTTGCCGTGAACTATTTCTTCTTCTTTCCCTTCGACTTCGATTTCTTCTTCGAGGCGACTCTCTTCACTTTTTTCTTAGCCATGGTGGATTTTCCTTCGCTTAGGGTTGTCTCGTGTCCGGAAAATTAATTCTTCCGGATACGTCGCTCGTATTGTCGACCATCATGGCGAGATTGTAAACAACTGTCGTATCCGGAAACGCGAATACTTTCCAGTCGGCCTGCGCCCTCAATCGGCGGTTTTCGGGCGGTTCCGCGCCCCAACGTATCCAAATAACCGATAAGCCTCAGGCCGGCCACTTCGCCGATGCCGCGGCGACGATCGGCTCGCCGGGAATCGGGCGCTTCCTGTACTCCGAATAGTCCGGCACGATCCGCTGGTAGGTCTTGTCCATGAGCGGCGACGAGATGATGAAGTCGGCCGAGGACCTGTCGCATGCGATCGGTATGTTCCAGACCACGGCCATCCGCAGGAGGGCCTTCACGTCGGGGTCATGGGGCTGCGGCTCGAGCGGGTCCCAGAAAAAGATAAGGAAGTCGATGTCACCCTCCACGATCTTCGAGCCGATCTGCTGGTCGCCCCCTAGAGGCCCGCTCTCGAGGCGCTTGATGGGGAACTTGAGTTCCTTCTCGAGTACGGCGCCCGTCGTGCCCGTCGCGTATACCTTGTGGTGGGCCAGAAGGTCGCGGTTGAACTTTGCCCACTCGATCAGGTCGCGCTTCTTATTGTCGTGGGCGACGAGGGCGATCTTCTTGTTCAGCCCCATCTCGATTGTCTTATATTTCATTTTTCTGGAGATTGTCCCGGGTCATAGGCCGCGCCAGCCTAGGCATGCACCAGGGCGCCACGCCAGCACATAGGGGGCGCCGGCCGCGCGCGCGCGGCTGGCCACATGGCTCTCGTCACCGGCGCACGCCGCCCCCATGTTTGTGCTGATGACTTTGATCGGCAAGCGCAGCGCGCTCTGGGTGGTCAGGATAGCGACACCGGGCGTCTATCTCGACGGGGGCGCGCGCGGGGAGATCCTGCTGCCGGGGCGCTATGTGCCGAAGGGCACGCTCGTCGGGGAGTCGGTTGACGTCTTTGTCCACCGCGATTCCGAGGACCGGCTTGTCGCGACGACCGAGAAACCCCTAGCCGTGGTCGGCGAATTCGCGGCATTGAAAGTCGTCAGCACCAGCCCCCACATCGGGGCCTTCCTCGACTGGGGCCTCAGCAAGGACCTATTGCTGCCCATCCGCGAGCAGATCCGTCGTGTCAGGCCGGGCGAGACGGTCGTGGCCTACGTCTTTGTCGATGTGAAGACGGATCGGATCGTGGCTACAACGAGGCTGGGGCGGCACCTGAACGTGACCCCCCCCAGCTACGCTGAGGGGCAGCCTGTCGACCTCCTGGTCGCGGGCCGAACGACTCTGGGATACAACGCCGTGGTCTGCAGCGCGCACCTGGGACTCCTCTATCACAATGAGCTTCCCGGACCCCTCAGGGTCGGGCAAAGCCTCGACGGGTACGTGCGCGCGGTCCGCCCCGACGGGAAGATAGACCTGTCCCTGAACCCCTCGGGCTATGGCCGCATTGCCCCGCTCAAGGAGCAGGTCCTCGAGGCCCTTGCGTCCGCGAGCGGGATGCTGCCCCTGTCGGACGGCAGCTCCCCGGACGACATCCGGCGGGCATTCGGCGTCAGCAAGAAGGCCTTCAAGCAGGCCATTGGCGCTCTCTACCGCGAGCGCCGGATCACGATCGGCGAAGGGTCCATCAGGCTGGCGGGGTAGGGACCGGCCGGGGCAATACGCACGGCGGCCCTTGCGAACGGCCGGATTCGTCGTTTGTTGGGACCTCATGAAACGCAACGCATCGGCAGTCTGGCACGGCAACCTGAAGTCGGGAACAGGCACCCTTTCCACCGACAGCACGGTGCTCAAGGGGACCCAGTATTCGTTCACATCGCGGTTCGAATCGGGGATCGGGACCAATCCCGAGGAGCTGATCGCCGCCGCGCACGCGGGCTGCTTCACGATGGCGCTCGCCGCCGCCCTTGAGAAGGCCGGCTTCGTCGCGGACACCCTGAGCACCTCGGCCGCGCTGACATTGGAGAACAACCCGAAGACGAGCTGGACGATCTCCGCCATCCACCTCTCGACGGTCGCGAAGGTCCCCGGAGTTGCCGCGGCGAAATTCGCCGAGATCGCCGAGGGGGCGAAGGCGAACTGCCCCGTCTCCCGGGTGCTCAAGGCCGCGATAACGCTGGACGCGAGGCTCGCGTGAGGCCCCGCGCGGGCGAGCAGGCGCGGCGCGCTCAGTCCGTCTCCACGAACTGAAGCGCGTGCAGGCGCGCGTAGATCCCGCCCAGCGCCAGGAGCTGGACGTGGGTTCCCTGCTCGGCGAGCCTGCCCTGGTCCATCACGAGGATGATGTCCGCCTTCTGGACCGTTGAAAGCCTGTGGGCTATGACGAAGGTCGTGCGCCCCTGCATGACTCGCTCCATCGCCTGCTGAATCAGGCGCTCGGAGGCGAGGTCGAGCGCGCTCGTCGCCTCGTCGAAGATGAGGATGCGCGGATTCTTGATGATGGCGCGGGCAATCGCGATGCGCTGGCGCTGACCGCCGGACATCTGCGCCCCGCGCTCCCCGACGACCGTGCTGTAGCCGTCCGGCAGCTTCACGATGAATTCGTGCGCGTTGGCGACCGTGGAGGCCGCGATGATCTCCTCGCGAGACGCCTCCGGCTTTCCGTACTTAAGGTTGTCCTCAAGGGTGCCGGAGAAGAGCACATTCTCCTGGAGAACGATTCCAATCTGCCGCCGGAAGGAATCAGCCGTGGCGGTGCGCAGGTCGCGCCCGTCTACGAGCACCTCGCCGCTCGCCGGGTCGTAGAAGCGGGCCAGCAGATTGATTATGGTGCTCTTCCCGGAGCCGCTCGGCCCGACGATCGCCGCGACCTGCCCCGCCT
Organism: uncultured Opitutaceae bacterium; assembly: GCA_964451965.1. Classification (GTDB taxonomy): domain Bacteria; phylum Verrucomicrobiota; class Verrucomicrobiia; order Opitutales; family Opitutaceae; genus Palsa-1447. The sequence goes on along the minus strand of CAYVKH010000013.1, from coordinate 18,018 downwards.
GCACGCGGAACGACACGTCCTTGAGGGTGCGCGGCCCGCCCGGCCGCGAGGCCTCCATGTCGTAGTCGAAGCTGACCCGCCGGAACTCAACGTCGCCGCGCAGCGGCGGCAGCGGGGTCGCCGTCGCGAGATCGGTGACCTCGGGCCTCGTGTCGAGGAGCGCAAAGACATTCTCGAGCCCGGTTATGGCCCTCTGGAACACCGTGGCCAGGTCGACGAACCGGACAATGGGGGGAAAGACGAATGCGATGTAGGCGTTGAACGCCACGAGCGTCCCGACGCCCATCTCGCCCTTGACCACAAGCCATCCGCCGTAGCCCAGGACGACCAGCGCGCCGATCGAGCCCAGGAGGTCTGCGATCACAGCGAGCTTCGTGTTGCGCATGACAATCCTCGAGTAGTTGAGGAAGTCCGCGTTGATGCCGCTCGAGAAGGTCGTGATCTCGCCCTGCTCGCGCACGAACGACTTGATGACCCGCGCGCTCGAGACCTTCTCGTGGAGAAAGCCCATCACGCGGTCCCAGTTCTGGCGGTGGGTGCGGCTCTCCTCGCGCATGCGCCTGCGGTTGTAGAGGTAATTGAAGACAAAGAGCGGCATGACCGCGCACGTGGCCGCGGCCAGGCGCCAGTCGACGTAGAACAGGAACCCGGCGACGGCGACCACCGTGACCGAGTCGGCGATGAGATTGATCAGAAACCCGTTCGTCAGGTTGTAGACCTCGCCCGTGTCCTGGCTTATCCGCGACACCGTCTGCCCGGTGTGCGTCCTGTCGTAGTATCGCAGCGAAAGGGTCTGCAGGTGCGCAAAGAGCTGGATCCGCAGGTCGCACACGAGCCTCATCGCGGCGTGCTGCAGCACGCGGTTGCGGACCATGGTCAGCCAGGCCCGCAATAGGAAAAGGGCCGCGAAGAGCGTGAGCAGCCGCGCAAGGAGGGCGAGGTCCTTCCGGGGCAACGCGTTATCGATGATGAGCTTCAGAATCCACGGCGCGGGAAGCGTCAGCAGCGTCGCCGCGAGGATCAGGGCCACGCCAAAGGAGATCTTGGCGGCATGAGGCCGGCAGAGCCCAAGGAACCTTCGGAACGGCGTCTGATTCACCGGTTCGGCTTAAGCGATCCGATGGGCCGCGCCAAATAAAACCGCTTGGTTCGCCCCTGACGCAGCGCTTTGCGGCCGGCAATGGGCGTACCCTCCCGCCGGGTCGGCGGCGACCCGTCCCACGCGTCACAACGCGGAGAATTCTTCGAAGTCGGCTGGAATTCGGCACCAGTCGTGCTAGCCATTGTGCGTTGAACTCGCAGTCTCCAGGAACATCGATGCCCAAGGTGGCGTTCCGCCTGACGAAGATAATCTTCACCCTTGGCCCCGCTACGGAGGACGAGGCGATGATCGAGAAGATGATCCTGGCGGGGACCGACGTTTGCCGGCTCAACATGGCCCATGCCGACGATGCGTGGACGCGCACGATGATCCGCCGTGTCCGCGAGGTCTGCCGCAGGACGCAGCGCCACATTGCGCTCCTGATGGACGTGAAGGGCCCGGAAATCAGGACGGGCGACCTGGCCGAGCCCGTCGACCTGGTCGCCGGGCAGCTGATCGACCTGCTGCCGGCGCCCGGCGGGCCCGTGGACGGGGTCCTCGCGGTCGGCGTCAACTATCCCCTCATGGGAGGGGATGTCACCCCCGGGACCCTGGTCCTTGTCGACAGCGGCCTGATACGCCTTGAGGTGCTGAGCACCTCCCCCTCCCGGGTGCGCTGCCGCGTGCTCGTGCCGGCAAGGCTCCAGAGCCGGCGCCACGTGAACCTGCCGGGCGTCAAGGTCAGGCTCCCGGCGCTCACGGCGAAGGACCGCGCCGACATAGCGGTCGGCGTGGAGGAGCAGGTCGACTTCTTCGCCCTTTCCTTCGTCCGCGAGGCGGATGACATCGACATCCTGCGGCGCCTGCTTTCGGACCTCAAGAGCGGGGCGCGCATAATCGCGAAAGTGGAGGACCAGTCGGGGATCACCAACCTTGACGAGATCATCGTGGCCTCGGATGCGCTGATGATCGCCCGCGGAGACCTCGGGATCGAGGTGCCGATGGAGACGCTTCCGCTGTTCCAGAAGCTGGCTGTCGACGCCTGCATCCGGCACCGCAAGCCGGTCATCGTCGCGACCCATCTCCTCGAGTCCATGATAACGTCGCCGGTGCCCACGCGCGCCGAGGTGAGCGACATCGCAAGCGCGGTCTGGTCCACCGCGGACGCGATCATGCTTTCGGGCGAGACGACGACCGGCCTCTACCCGGTCGAGTGCGTCCAGTTCATGAAGCGCGTGGCGGGGCAGATCGAGGACAGCGAGGCCAAGGGCTACAACACGTCGCTTCCGCTTAAGAACAACAAGGACCGCCTGCTGCGGTCCGCGGTCGTCCTCGCGCAGGAGCTGGGGGACTCCGGGATCGTGGTCTTCACGCGCAACGGCCTGCTGCCCCAGACGCTGGCCGCCCTTCGGGCAAAGCGCTGCCCGATCTACGCGTTCACGGACGAGCCGCAGGTGTTCCGCCACATGCTGCTCATGTGGGGGGTTGAGCCGTTCCTGATGAGGTTTGCGGCGGATCCCGAGGAGGTGATCCGCAGCGCGTTCGCCTACCTCCTGCGGCGCAACTGGGTGAAAGAGGGGGATTGGATGGTCGTCGTCACCAACGTCCTCGCCGGAAAGAAGACGATAGACACGATTCAGATGCGGCCGGTGGAATGAATGCCGCGCCGCGCCAGGCGGTCCGGGCGCGGCGTCCCAAGGTCTCGGACCGTTGGTGAGAAGCCATTGCGGCGGTTAACCTTGCGCGATTCCGGAAATTCAGCGATAAACACCCTCTCAGCCGGGCCTCGGAGCCCGGCGGAGCGCAAAATTGGCGCAGGATTTACCAAGAACTGCCGAGTCGGAACCGGACCCCGGTACTAGAATCGAATCGTGACCATCCAACCCTATTCCGGACTGTCTGCATGGGGGGAGTCTCCAATGCTGCACGGAGCCGCAGTACTTGCCGATCCGCTCCTGAACAAGGGCACGGCATTCACCGATCGCGAGCGCGACGCCCTTGGCCTTCGCCCGCTCTTGCCGCCGCGGGTATTCACGATGGAGGAGCAGGTCCAGCGCACGCTCGGAGCCGTGCACCGCAAGCAGGACAACATCGAGAAGTACATCTACCTCACGAACCTCCAGAACCGGAACGAGGTGCTGTTCTACCGTCTCGTCATCGACTACATCGAGGAGATGGTGCCGCTGATCTACACGCCCACGGTCGGGGAGGCGTGCCTGCAGTATGGTTCAATCTACCGGAAGCCCCGCGGCCTGTTCATCAGCCTGAAGGAGCGGGGACGAGTCGCGGAGATGCTGCGCCTCTGGCCGCATGACGGGGTCCGCCTTATCGTGGTGACCGACGGGGAGAGGATACTGGGCCTGGGCGACCTCGGGGCGCTCGGAATGGGAATCCCGGTGGGGAAGCTTTCGCTCTACACGGCCTGCGCGGGCGTCCACCCGTACTATACCCTCCCGATAACGCTCGATGTGGGCACGGACAACGAGACCCTGCAGAAGGGGCCGTTCTACATAGGCATCAACGAGCACCGCGCACGCGGCGCGGCCTACGATGAATTCATCGAGGAATTCGTGACCTCGGTCAAAACGGTCTTCCCGAAGGCGCTCGTGCAGTGGGAGGATTTCGGGAATGCAAACGCGTTCCGGCTGCTCAACAAGTACCGGCGACGGCTGCCGAGCTTCAACGACGACATCCAGGGCACGGCGTCCGTCGCGCTCGCAGGGATGCTCGGCGCCCTGCAGATCACGGGAGGCAGGCTGTCGGACCAGCGGCTCCTTTTCCTGGGAGCAGGGGAGGCGGGAACGGGCATTGCCGACCTCTACACGGCCGCGGCGCGCGCCGAGGGGCTGACCGAGGCCGCGGCGAGGGGCCGATGCTGGTTCGTCGACACGAAGGGATTGGTCGTGAAGGGCCGCGGCGACACGCTTGCGGAGCACAAGGTGCCCTACGCCCACGATTTCCCATTCATCGCGACCCTGGCCGAGGCCGTCAAGGTGCTCAGGCCGACCGCGCTGATCGGCGTGTCGGGCATGGCCTCAGGGTTCACCCGCGAGATCGTGGAGGCGATGACGACGGTGAACGAGAAGCCGATCATCTTTGCGCTGTCGAATCCCACCTCGAAGGCCGAGTGCACGGCCGAGCAGGCGTACACCTGGTCGAAGGGTCGCGTGATCTTCGCGTGCGGCAGCCCGTTCGCCCCGGTCGATTACCAGGGCCGCAGGTACGTGCCGGGGCAGGGGAACAACATCTACATCTTCCCAGGCGTCGGCCTCGGCGTGCTCGCCAGCGAGGCGTCGGAAGTCACCGACGAGATGTTCCTCGCCGCCGCCCAGACCCTCGCGGGCCTCGTGCAGCCGGAGGACCTGGCCGTCGGGCGAATCTATCCGCCGCTGACCAAGATCCGCGAGGTTTCCCTGCGCATCGCGGCGGCGGTCGCGACGGTTGCCCACCGCTCCGGGCTCGCCCGCGCCCCCCTTCCCGGGGACTTGGTCGAGGACATCCGCGGGCGGATGTTCCAGCCGGTCTACAGGGAATTCGCCTGACCCGGAACCGCCGCGGCAGCCTTTGCCCCCAGGTAGCGGAGGATCCCCTGAGCGGCGAACCGCGCGTCGCGCACGGCGTGGACAACGAGGCTCGGGCCCCGGACCGAGTCGCCGCCGGCAAAGACCCCGGGGATGCTCGTCATCTGGTTCTTGTCGACCGCGAGGCCGCCCCACTTGTCCGTCTTGATCTGGGCGAGGTCGCTGCCTGCGGGGAACGGCACGGGCTCAAACCCGTAGGCCACGATGATCAGGTCCGCCGGCACGCTGAATTCGGAGCCCGGAACCGGACGGGGCTTCTTGCGCCCCGACGCGTCGGGCTCCCCGAGCTCCATCCGCACGCAGCGCACGCCCTCGACGGAGCCCCCGGCTCCGGCGGAGATCTCGACGGGATTCGTGAGAAACTCGAATCGGGCCCCCTCCTCGATGGCGTTGAGAAACTCCTTCCGGCTCCCCGGCATGTTCGCTAGGTCGCGCCGGTAGAGGCACACGGCCTCGCTCGCCCCCGCGCGCAGGGCCGTCCGCAGGCAGTCCATCGCCGTGTCGCCGCCCCCGAGCACGACGACGCGCCTGCCCTTCACGTCGATGAGGGGAATGTCCAGAAGGGGGGACTCGACATTCTTCTGGATGAGGAAGGGGAGTGCGTCCGCGATGCCTGCAGCCTTGCCTCCGGGTATGTCGAGGGGCTTCGGCTTCAGCGCGCCTATTCCCAGGAACACCGCGTCAAAGCCGGAAAGCAGCCCGGCAAGGGACACGTCCCAGCCGATCCGGACGCCGAGCTTGAGCACGACGCCCCGCTTGGTGAGCAGGTCCACCCGCCGCTGGACGATGCGCTTGTCCAGCTTGAACGCCGGGATGCCGTTCATCAGCAGGCCGCCCGGGAGCAGGTGCGACTCGAAGACGGTGACCGCGGTGCCCGACTGCGAGAGCTCGTCCGCGCAGGCAATCCCCCCGGGGCCGGAACCCACGACGGCCACGCGGAATCCGTTCGGCTCCGGTACCGCGGTGTCGACGGCGCCGTGATCGAAGGCGTAGTCGTTGATGAACCTCTCGACCGAGCCGATCGCGACAGGCTCGCCCCGCGCATTGAGGATGCAGGCCCCCTCGCAGAGCCTCTCCTGCGGGCAAACCCGCGAGCATATCTCGGGCATGTTGCTCGTCGAGCGGGAGAGGGCGGCGGCCTCGAGGAACTGGCCCTCGGCCGCTAGCGCCAGCCACTCGGGAATCCGGTTTGAAAGCGGGCAGCCCTTCATGCAGAGGGGGTCCGGGCACTGGATGCAGCGCAGGGCCTGCTCGCGGACAGCCTCCTCGTCGAAGTCGGAATAGATCTCCTGGAAGTCGAGGATCCTGTCCGGCGCCGAGCGCTTCGGCAGCCCGGCCCGCCGGATCATGGACCAGGCGTATTTCGAGTTGCAGGAGGGTGGGTCTTCCGGGGGCATGGGACGGTGGGCTTTCGACACTCATAGCATGCTTTCGGGCGCGACGCCACGCTCGGCAGTTATTGCCTTTCCCCACGCATATATTGTCGGGATCCCCCCCCCTCCATTGGCGTGGAAACCACGGGTTTTGCGCGCGGCCCGCCCCGGTGCCCCGGCGACGCCGGCGGCCCGCGCCCCCTCTGGCGGGGAAGGGGGCTCCCGGATCCCGGGCGGCCCCCGGTCCGGGTTGTCCCCTGCCAAAGCCGGACAAGAATTGCGCAATGTCTCGCAAGATATGGCGAGGCGCCGGGGCCCGCATTCCCTAGTATCTCCGGATGCCGACCCCCTCGTCTGCATGCCTGCCCGGCGGCGCGCGGTCCCTCCTCGGAGGCGCCATTCTTCTGCTTGCCCTCATGGCCGGATCCGCCGCCCAGGCCGGCCCGTTGACGAACCAGTCATGCCTCGACTGCCACGAGAAGACCCCGCCGGACAAGAAGGACAAGGACACGGAGTCCAACCCGGCAATCGAGATACTGAGGGCCGAGCCATTCGCAAAGTCCGTCCACGGGAAGCTCATGTGCATCGACTGCCACGTGGGCATCAAGGACATCCCCCACGACGACAAGCTGCCCAAAGCCCAGTGCCCGTCCTGCCACCAGAACGAGTCGAAGGCCTACGCCACGAGCATCCACGGCATGAGCCACGCGATGGGGGCCTCCGGCGCCGCCACGTGCTCGAGCTGCCATGGCGACCACGAGATCGTGCCGGTGAAGCAGATCGACTCGCCGGTGTTCAAGCTGAACCTACCGCAGACCTGCGCCAAGTGCCACAGCAACAACAAGCTGACCGAGGAGTACCGGATCGGGAGCCCCAAGGCGCCGGTCGACTACGCCGATAGCATCCACGGGCAGGCGCTCCTCAAGATGGGGCTGATCGTCGCCCCCTCGTGCAACGACTGCCACGGTGGCCACGACATCAAGCGCAGCGTCGACCAGAGTTCGCACACCAACAAGGCCAACATTGCGAACACGTGCGGGCAATGCCACGTCGGCATCGAGGCCATCTACAGCCAGAGCGTCCATGGCAAGCTCCTGGCAAAGGGCGACACCCGGGCTCCGGTGTGCTCGGACTGCCACAGCGCGCACCAGATCGCGGCTCCCGCTACCGTGCAGTTCAAGGCGCAGAGCGACCTTGTCTGCGGCCGCTGCCACGAGGACCGGCTCTCCCGCTATCGCGACACCTACCACGGCAAGGCGATGGCGCTGGGCAGGCCCAACGTGGCGTCGGACGTCGCCGCCTGCTATGACTGCCACGGGCACCACGACGTCTTCCCCGTCAAGGACCCCAGGTCGCGCCTCTCCAAGGAGAGGATCGTCGCGACCTGCCAGCAGTGCCACCCGGGCGTAAACGCCAAGTTCACGAAATACCAGCCGCACGCCGACCCCCTGGACACGGTCAACTACCCCCTCCTGCACAAGGTGTACGTCGGTATGACGGCGCTCCTGATCGGCGTCTTCGCCTTCTTCGGGCTGCACACGCTCCTCTGGCTCGTCCGGTCGGTCTACCTGTTCCTGAACGACTCCAAGACCTTCCGGGAGGCGAAGACGAAGGCGATCGCCGACGACGAGCAGTTCACCCGCTTCACCCCCTTCGAGCGGGCGCTGCACCTGATGGTCGTGACGAGCTTCCTGCTCCTCGTGCTGACGGGGATGCCGCTCAAGTTCTACTACACGAACTGGGCGAAGGTGATCTTCGGCATCCTCGGCGGCGCCGAGGTCGCCCGCGCCCTCCACCATTTCGGGGCGATTGTGACCTTCGCCTATTTCGGCCTCCACCTGTTGGCTCTGGTCAGGGGCCTGTGGGCGAAACGCGGCGTCCTGCGCAACCCGGGGACCGGCCGGCTCGAGTTCCGCCGGCTCCTTTCCGCGCTGTTCGGCCCGGACTCGATGATTCCGTCGATGCAGGACTGGCGCGACTTCGTCGCGCACCAGAAGTGGTTCTTCGGCAAGGGCCCGCGGCCGCAATTCGGCCGGTGGACCTACTGGGAGCGCTTCGACTACTTCGCCGTCTTCTGGGGTGTCGCCATAATCGGCGCCTCGGGCCTCGTCATGTGGTTCCCGAAGTTCTTCACCGCCTTCATGCCGGGCTGGGCGATCAACATTGCCCTTATCATCCATTCCGACGAGGCCCTTCTCGCGGCCGGCTTCATCTTCACCTTCCACTTCTTCAACACGCACTTCCGCATCGAGAAGTTCCCGATGGACACGGTCATCTTCTCGGGCCGGATCTCCAAGACGGAGCTTCTGCACGAGAGGAAGACCTGGTACGACCGCCTTGTCGCGACCGACAGCCTCGAGGCCCACCGCGTGAAGGACGAATGGGAGAGCCGCAAGAAGATGGCCCGGGGAATGGGATTCGCCTTCTTCGGCATGGGACTCGTATTGCTCGCGCTCATCGTGTATGCGATGGTTTCGCGCCTATGGCATTGACCGATGTGGCCTTTGGCGACCGGAAGCCGCCGCGCCTTCCTTGATAGCGCCTTCTTCCCTTGTTTAAAGCGACCACTTGTCCTTAGGTTGCACGCGTGAAAGAACCGGCGTTTGAACAGATCGTTCGGTTGCCCATCATCAGGTACTATGAGGACGCATTCCGCAAAGCGACCGGGGTGCCGCTCGCAGTGGTGCCTCCCGGTGAGCCTGCCGCGCGCCAAAGCTTCGGGCAGTGCGACAACGGGTTCTGCGCGCTGGCCACGGCGACGTCGGCCGGGTGCGCGGCGTGCCTCGAGGTCCAGGTTCGGGCGCGAAGGGGCGTGGCCCTGCAGGGGAGGCCCAAGCAAGTCAACTGCTTCGCCGGCCTGACGGATGTGGCCGTGCCCGTGATCGTGCGCGGCCGCCACGTGGCCACTCTGATGAGCGGGCAGGTGTTCCGCAGGGAACCGACCCAACGGGATTTCGGGATCGTGCTGAACCTCTTGGCCGCCGGGCGGGACCGGGAGTGGGAGGCAAAGCTGCGAAAGGCCTATTTCGGCACGCCCGTGGTCACCGCCGATCGTTTCGAGGCGATCATCCAGCTCCTTGGCGTGTTTGCCCAGTATCTGGTCGACTACATCGACCGCCATGCCATGGAGGCCGCGGCAAACGAGCCGGCGGCGGTGGCCAACGCAAAGCGCTTCGTCCAGGCGCGGGTCGATGAGCCGATCACGCTGGCCCAGGTGGTGGAGCACGTGCGCGTGAGCCGGTTCTATTTCTGCAAGCTGTTCAAGCGAGCTACCGGGATGACGCTGACCGAATACGTGACCCGCATCCGCATTGAGAAGGCCAAGACGCTCCTGGTGGATCCCTCGCTTCGGATCTCCGAGGTCGTTTACGCCTCCGGCTTCGGGTCCATTCCCCGTTTTAACAGCGTCTTCAAGCGGCACATGGGCATGGCGCCGAGCGCATACCGGCTGGCCCTTCACTCGCGGCTGCCCGTCTGAGCTTCGGCCGCTCCGCGCAGGCGGAATGGCAATAGACGATAAGCAAACAGCAATCGGCAATTAGCGGAACGCATGGCGTTCTGCTATTGTCAGAGGCATGCACATCGCATCCGGACACGCGGGCCGCCTTCCAGGTCCTTCCGGCGGCCGATTCCGGGCCCTGTGTCCATCCGACCCCCACATTACCCCATGAAAATGAATCACATGCTTGCGCTTCTCGCGCTGATTTCGCCGGTGGCCGCCCTCATCGCGACAGACGTCGCTCGCGCGGATGACGACGTCGCGGCAGTCAGCAAGGAGAAGCTGGCCCAGTTCGATGCGGGCCCGTCCTCGATCGACGTCTCCGCGTACCCGGCCGGCCTCCAGAAGAACTATTCGGTGTTCCGCGAGAAGTGCACGCTCTGCCACACCCTGGCGAGGCCGGTCAATTGCGAGTTCGTGCTGCCGGACGAGTGGTCGCGCTACATCAAGCGCATGATGCACAAGCCAGGTTCGATGATCAGCCCGGGCCAGGCCAAGAAGATCTATGAATTCCTGGCATTTGACTCCTCCGTCCGCAAGAAGGCCCTCTTCGACGAGAGGCTTTCAAAGGCCGCGCCGGCCGACAAGGCCGACGCGCAGTCCAGGATCAAGGAGATCCTCGACGCCTACGCCCAGAAATAGGCGGCGACAATCCGCCAAGGCCGACCCCAATGCCCGCCACCTACTCGGTAGAGCTGCCAGACGTCGGCTACTTCGCCCGGCAGGTCCTTTGCCGGGAGGGTTGCCCGGTGCGCACCGACTCGGGCGCGTATGTGCAGGCGATAGCGGAGGGCCGCTACGAGGACGCCTACATCATCGCGCGGGCGCCCAATCCCTTCGCGTCCATCTGCGGGAGGGTGTGCGCTGCCCCCTGCGAGGCCAAATGCCGACGAGGGGCGCTGGACGCACCTGTGTCGATCCGCGCCCTGAAGCGCTTCGTCTGCGAGCGCTTCGGCGTCGAGTCGGATGCGTTCGACCTCGGACGGGTATACCCCCAGTTGCGCGATCCGCGCCGCGAGCGCGTCGGCGCCGACCGGAAGGTCGCGGTCGTCGGCGCAGGGCCGGCCGGCCTGTCCTGCGCGCATGAGCTGGCGCTGATGGGCTTCGCGCCGACCGTTTTCGAGGGACAGAATTTGGCCGGCGGGATGCTGGTGCTCGGCGTGCCCGAATACCGGCTTCCGCGCGAGATCGTCCGGGCCGAGATCGCCGCGATCGAGGCCCTGGGCGTGGAGATCCGCCTGAATTCCCGGCTGGGCCGGGATTTCGCCTTCTCGGAGCTCAAGGACCAGGGCTACGAGGCGGTCTTCCTCGGCATCGGCGCCCACAAGAGCCGGGAGATGGCTATCGAGGGCGTGCAGTTCGACGGCGTGCTCCGAGCGATCGACTTCCTGCTGAACATAAACCTCGGCTATAAGGTATCGCTCGGCCGCAAGGTTGTCGTGATCGGAGGCGGCAATGTCGCGTTCGACGTGGCGCGCTCAGTCGTGCGGCAGTCCGAGATGGCGGCCGGGATGAGCGAGGCGGAACTGCGCGTGGCGCTGAGAAAGGCCGCGGCGGCGCTCGAGGAGCTGACGGCGAAGGACGCCGAGGCGCCCGACGAGGTGCGGCTCGCCCTCGACGTGGCGCGCGAGGCAATCCGGAGCGGCGTCACGGAGGTCCACATGTACTGCCTTGAGAGCCTCGATGAGATCCCGGCCGCACGCGAGGAGATCGAGGAGGCGGAGGAGGAGGGCATCCACCTGCACACGCGCTACGGCCCGAAGCGCATCCTCGGGCGCGACGGGAAGGTGACCGGCATCGAGTTGGTCAAGGCCAGCCGGGTTTTCGACGAGAACCGGCGGTTCAATCCCCAGTTCATCGAGGGCAGCGAGGAGACGCTCGACGCCGACACCGTGGTGCTCGCCATCGGACAGGCTCCCGACCTGTCGTGGATACGCCCCGACGACAACCTGAAGATCACGCCGCGCGGCACCCTGCAGACCGATCCTGGGACCATGGCCACATCGAGGCCCGACGTGTTCTGCGGCGGCGACGCGGCCTTTGGGCCGCGCATCATCATAACGGCTGTCGCCGAGGGCAAGCGGGCGGCGCGCTCGATCGCCAAGTTCCTCACGGGCCGCGTTCCCGCCGAGCCGCAGCAGGCGCGGGTCACAATTTATGACCGGGATCGCTACAGCATGACGCCCGACTACGAGAAGCTGGCTCGCCATAAGCCGCCGACCCTCCCGATAGACCGGCGGGTGGGAATCGCGGAAGTGGAGCACGTCTATCCCTCTGCCGACGCGATACAACAGGCGGACCGCTGCCTGAAATGCCACGTCGGCCCTGTGTTCAACGGGGACGAATGCATCCTGTGCGGCGGATGCGCCGACGTGTGCCCCGAGTATTGCCTGCGGCTTGTGGATGTCGCGCAGCTTCGGGGCAACGAGACGCTGCATGCCGCCTTCATCGCGCGTTACGGGCGGGTGCCGGGCCCGGGCGAGCAGGGCGCCATCATAAAGGATGAGACCCGCTGCATCCGCTGCGGACTCTGCGCCGTCCGCTGCCCCACAGGGGCAATAACCATGGAGCGCGTCGAATTTGTCCCAGCCTGAAATGAATCCCGACAAGCCCGCAGGCAACGGAGTCACCCGCCGCGGCTTCTTCCAGCTCTCGATGGGCTGGATCGCGGGATCATTTGCCGCCGCGGCGACAGCGGTCGCCACCGTGCGCTTCCTGGTGCCGAATGTGGTGTTCGAACCCGCCCAGCGCTTCAAGGCCGGGGCGCCGGACGACTACCCCGACGGCTCTGTCACCTTTCTGGAGGACGAGCGGGTGTTTCTCGTGCGCCGGGGCAACAGCTTCCGCTGCCTGTCAGCCGTTTGCACCCACCTCGGGTGCACCGTCAACCGGTCCGAGAAGGGGTACCACTGCCCGTGCCACGGCAGCGCATTCAGCCAAGACGGCAACGTGGAAAGCGGGCCGGCTCCGCGGGCCCTCACCTGGTTCCTCGTGACTCTAAGCAAGGACAACCGGCTGCTCGTTGACAAGGGCCAGAACGTTAGTCCCGACAAGTACCTCATCCTGTGAAAGCACCGGCGCCCCTCAAACTCTGGACGTGGTTCGCCGGCACGCGCGTCGGAAGGTCCATCTTCCGGGTCGGGCCTCCCCAAAGCAACCTTGAGCGCTCGCAGGCGATGGTCTCGAGCTTCCTGCTTCACGTGCAGCCGGCGAAGGTCAGCCGGCACTCGCTGCGCGCATCGTATTCGTTCGGCCTTGGCCTGATATCGCTGTACCTGTTCTTCATCCTATGCGTCACGGGCGTGCTCCTGATGTTCTACTACGTGCCGAGCACCATTCAGGCCTACGACCGCATGAAGGACCTTCAGTTCGTCGTCTCGGCCGGCCTGGTCGTCCGCAACATGCACCGGTGGGCGGCGCATCTCATGGTGGCGTTCGTAATGCTGCACATGTGCCGTGTTTTTTATACGGGCGCCTACAAGCAGCCCCGCGAATTCAACTGGTTGCTCGGCGTCGGCCTCTTCCTGATAACCCTGGGCCTGAGCTTCACGGGATATCTGCTGCCGTGGGACCAGCTTGCGTTCTGGGCGATAACGGTGGGCACCAACATCGCAGGCTACGCGCCGGTGATCGGCCCCAAGCTGAAATACCTGATGCTCGGCGGCAACACGGTCGGGCAGGAGGCCCTTACGCGCTTCTACGCCCTGCACGTCATCGTGCTGCCGGCCATCGGGGGGCTGATGGTGGCGGTTCACGTCTGGAGAGTGCGAAAGGACGGGGGCCTGTCCCGGCCCGACGAGCCGGATCAAAGCGCCCAGTCCATGCCGCTGAGCCAGCTGCCGACGAACAAGAGCTACGGCCTGATGGAGCTGGCGCGCGGCACGACGCCGCAGGTCGGACGGAATCCGGATGACGAGGTGTTCTCCTGGCCCCACCTGGTCTTCCGGGAGCTGCTTTTGTTCCTGCTCGTCGTCGCCTTCGTGCTGTTCCTCGCGGTCTTTTGGAACGCGCCGCTGGAGGAGATTGCCAACCCCGTCCACCCGCCGAATCCGGCAAAGGCCCCGTGGTACTTCCTCGGGCTGCAGGAGCTTGTGAGCTACTCGGCCTTCTGGGGCGGCGTGGTGGTGCCCGCGCTCATAGTGACGGCTCTGGCCGTGTTGCCCTACCTGGACCGGCGCCGCCTCGGCGTCGGGCGCTGGTTCGCCCGCGAGCGCGCGGTCGCCAACACGGTTTTCAGCGTGTGCCTCGTGATCGCGGTCGCGCTGACGATTGTCGGGACGCTGTTCCGCGGCCCGAACTGGGGGTGGGTCGTTCCGTGGAGGACTCCCCCGGCAATCACGGAGGACCACTGAGATGAACGGGGAGTCGCTCCACAAATTCTATGGCTGGTTCACCGCGCTCGGCCTGCTGGTCGGCGTCTTCGTCGGCCTCGGCTACTACCGCGACGAATATCGCCCGTGGAAGGACTACCAGCGCCGTTTCATAAGCGAGGAAATCCGGCGTGCGGCCACGCCCGACCAGCGGCTGCTGGCCCAGAACACGACGGTGCAGGTGCGCCAGATCATCCTGCCCGAGCTCAACCGTGTCGACCGGTGCACCACGTGCCACCTCGCCGTCGAAGACCCAAGCTACGGCGGCTACCCCCAGCCGCTGGCCTACCACCCGCTGCACGACGAGCATCCCTTCGACAAGTTCGGCTGCACGATCTGCCACCGCGGCCAGGGCCGCGCGACGACGGTTGAGGACGCCCACGGAAAGGTGGCGCACTGGGACGACCCGATGCTGCCGCTCAAGTATATCCAGGCCTCCTGCGGCCAATGTCACGAGGCCTCGGACAACCCCGCGGCTCCGCAACTGGCCCGCGGGGTGCAGCTGTTTGAGACGGTAGGCTGCCGCGGCTGCCACAAGCTCGGCGGAGTCGGCGGCTCCATAGGGCCGGAGCTCGACAGGGTGGGAGCCAGGCGCTCCCCAGACTGGCTCAAGCAGCATTTCATCGAGCCGGCCGCTGTCACGCCGGGTTCCGCCATGCCGCCGCAGAAATTCTCCGAACCTGACGCCGAGGCGATCGTCCTCTTCATGCTCAGCCAGACCGGAGCGGACCTGCCGGGATTCTACGCGTCGATGAAGGTGATACCCAGCGCAGCCCAGGGGCAGCGCCTGTTCCAGCTGAAAGGATGCATCGGCTGCCATTCGTTGGGCGGTCAGGGCGGAAAGGTCGGGCCCGCCCTGGATGACGTCGCCCTGCGCCGCAAGCCCGATTGGATCGTCCAGCATTTCCGCGACCCCCAGACCGTAAGCCCCGGCTCGGTGATGCCGCGCTTCGGATTCACGGAAGCCGAGGCCCGGGCGTTGACCGACTTCCTGCTGCACCAGAGTGGACAGAAGGTCGCCCTTAACCTTCCGTCCCTCATGGGGACGATCGATCGCGGCCGCGAGGTATTCCGAAAATACGGCTGCGCCGGCTGCCACGGGCCCGACGGCAAGGGCGGGGTGCCCAACCCGAACGCAAAGACCGCGCAATTGGTGCCCGCGCTGACCTACGTGGCGGACGGCTACACCAAGGCCGAGGTGAAGAAGCTCGTCGTCAACGGACAGCGCGAGATCGTGGCGCTCGATCCGCACCGGCCTCCGCCCCCGCTCTACATGCCGGCCTGGGGCAGAACGATCAAGGACGCCGAAACCGATGACCTAATTGCCTATCTCTTCAGCCTGAAGCCCAAGGGGGAGGACCTCGGATTCTAGGCGCCAGGCACCTAAATTCCTTGCCGTCCAAAAGAACGCGCCAGCCACCACTTTCAAGAACAAGGCGTCCATTATGAAAATCAAGATGCGAGACTCAAATTGCCCCGCCGCCATGGCAAGCGGGCTGCCGATATTCGGCCACCGCTCATGGTCTCGGGCCTGCTTCACCGGATACCTTGCGCTGGCTGGACTGTTGCTGGCTCCAACCGCCCGCGCCTTGCCGAGCTTTGCGCGCCAGATGAACATGCAGTGCATCGATTGCCACACCGAGTTCCCGGTGCTCAATCAGTTTGGCCGGCAGTTCAAGCTGACCGGCTACACGCTCAGCGCCGACCCGTCCCAATCGAACATTCCGCCGGTCGCAGTCATGCTGCAGCCGTCGTTCACGAACACCCAGGCAGCCCAAGCTGGGGGCGCCGCGCCCGGGTTCGGCAACAACAACAATTTTGCGGTCACCCAGCTCAGCATATTCTACGCGGGGCGCCTGTTCGGGCCGTATGCCGACGATGTCTTTGGAAAAGAGGCCGGGGCAATCGCGAACAAGTTCGGCATCTTCAACCAGACGACCTACGACGGCGTCGCGAAGGCCTGGCATCTGGACAACACGGAACTGCGCTTTGCCGACACCGGCTCGGTCCACGACCAAAGCATCATATATGGGGCGTACCTGAACAACAACCCGACCATGCAGGACCCGTATAACTCCACGCCGGGCTGGGGCTACCCGTTCTCGGGCTCCGGACTGGCGCCTGGGCCCGACGGCGGCGCACTGATCGACGGCGGCGTGTCCCAGGAGGTCGCAGGCGTGGGCGTGTACACGATGGTGGCCGATACGTTCTATTTTGACGTGGGTGCCTACCACACCATCGGCGCGCACCTTCAGAGCTCGCTCGGCATCGACCCGACGGGCGAGACCCAGATAACGGGTCTGGCGCCCTACTGGCGCCTCGCCATCGATCGAATGGTCGGCGATGGCCGTTGGGAGATTGGCACGTTCGGCCTGGCGGCCAACACGTATCCGGGTCGCGATCAGAGCGCGGGCAAGGACCGGATCGTCGACTGGGGGTTCGATACGCAGTACCAGGTATCCCGGGGACCCAACGACATCACCGCCATGCTGAGCTGGATCTA
Source organism: uncultured Opitutaceae bacterium (assembly GCA_964451965.1). Classification (GTDB taxonomy): domain Bacteria; phylum Verrucomicrobiota; class Verrucomicrobiia; order Opitutales; family Opitutaceae; genus Palsa-1447. The sequence continues at coordinate 1,611 of CAYVKH010000013.1, read as the reverse complement.
CGAGCAACAGAGCTGGAATGCGAGCTACGCGCTCGGCAACACGGCCAACCTTTCGGACACGTTCTGGAGCTTCAAGGCCACGGTTAATTACCTCTATGACAAGACATTCGGATTGACAGGCCAGTATTTTCTCCTCGACGGATCGAACGACACGGGGATCTTCACCACCAGCCAGACGGGCTCGCCCACCAGCGACGGCTTCGTGTTGCAGCTCAACTACCTGCCTTTCAACAAGAGCGGGGGACCCGCGTTCTGGCCGCGGAGCAATATCAAGTTCTCCCTGCAGTACACGGTCTACAACCGGTTCGACGGGGCGCGGACAAACTACGACGGCGCGGGCTCAAATGCCCGGCAGAACAACACGCTCTACGCCGAGGCCTGGATCGCCTTCTGAAGGCCCCGGCGCGCCTCGTAGCCACCCGAGACCCTAGCTTTCCGGTCGGACATCCGCAAACCGCGGCCCGGGTCGCCGCCGGAGCCGCTTCTGCTCGCGGACAACCATCCTTATGATGGAATTCCGAGGTTTCGGAATCTTGCACATGCGCCCCGGGCCCAATAGGTTTGGGCCGATCATCACGATGCAGCGGCTATTCCCCAGGCTTTCGCCCGTTTCCCTGATCGCCGCATTCGCGCTTGCGGCGGCTCCCGCGGCGTTGTCCGGACGGGGCGATGCGACGGAAAAGGCTGCGCCTGCTGAGCCCATCGCCGCCGAGGCCCCGCAGGCCGCTTCGGCGCCGAGCGCGACGCCCTCCCTGGCGTCACCCTCGCCAAAGCGCGTCTACGTCATCCCTATCCGCGACGAGATCGCCGAGCCCGCGCTGTACCTCCTGAGGAGAGGCCTCAAGGAGGCCGTCTCGGAGCACGCCGACGCGGTCGTGCTGGACATCAAGACGCCCGGAGGGGCCATCGATGTCACGATGGAGATGATGGACGACCTGAAGAAATTTCCCGGCCGCACGATAGCCTTCGTCGACAATGAGGCGATGTCCGCCGGCGCCTTCATCTCGGCCGTCTGCGACGAGATCTGGTTCGTCACCACCCCTACGGAGGGGATCATCGGGGCCGCTGCTCCCGTGCAGGGGACCGGCCAGGACATCGACGCGACCATGAAGGCAAAGCTCGTCAGCTACCTGAAGGTGCGTATTCGCGCGATTTCAAAGGGGAAGGGATACCGGGGCGAGGTCGTCTCCGCGATGATCGACGCCGACATGGAGCTCAAGATCAACGGCGAGGAGGTGAAGATGGACGGAAGGCCCATCAAGGAAAAGGGGGCGCTCCTGTCCCTCACGGCGACCGAGGCGATGTTTCCCGTGGGCACGCCCCCCCGGCCGCTGCTCGGCTCAGGGGAGGCCAGGGACCTCGACGACCTGCTCACCAAATGCTTCGGCGCGGGCTCGAACGCCACGGTGCTGAAGTCGACCTGGTCGGAGGGGCTGGCTGTGGTGCTGAACCGCCTGGCTCCCGCCATGCTCGGGCTCGGGATCTTTGCGCTCTTTGTCGGATTCAAGTCGCAGGGCTTCGGGGGATTCATCGCCGTCGGCGTCCTGCTCCTGACCGTTGTCTTCCTGAGCAGCTACGTCTCGGGGCTCTCGGGGCATGAGCCCGTGATCA
>CAYVKH010000012.1:0-75544 GCA_964451965.1 uncultured Opitutaceae bacterium | reverse complement strand
CGATCGACGGGACGATCGGCGCGGTCTACGCCGGCCAGATCAAGACGGCGCCGTCGGAGATCGTCGCCGGCCTCATCCACGGCGACCTGGCCGCCCGCGCCACGGAGAAGTTCAGGAACTACAGCCAGCTGATGAAGTGGTGCTCCCAGGCCACGAGGATGTCGGTCCGCACCAACGCCGACACCCCGGAGCAGACGCAGAACGCCATCGCGTTCGGCGCCGTGGGGATCGGGCTCACCCGCACCGAGCACATGTTCTTCGAGGGCGACCGCATCGACGCCATGCGCGAGATGATCCTCGCGGACACGGTCGCCGACCGCGAGGCCGCCCTCGCGAAGCTCCTCCCCTACCAGAAGGCCGACTTCCTCGGCATCTTCAAGGCGCTCAAGGGGCTTCCGGCGACGATACGCTTCCTCGACCCCCCGCTGCACGAGTTCCTGCCCAACACGCCGGAGTCGCAGCTCGACCTCGCAAGGAAGCAGAACATCCCGGTCGAGAAGATCACGCAGCGGGTGCACGAGCTCCACGAGTTCAACCCCATGCTGGGCTTCCGCGGCTGCCGCCTCGGGATCAAGTATCCCGAGATCACGAGGATGCAGGCCCGCGCGGTGTTCGAGGCCGCGGCCGAGGCCAACAAGCTCGGCTTCAAGGCCAGGCCCGAGGTCATGATCCCGCTCGTCGGCTTCAAGAAGGAGCTCGACCTGCAGGTCGCCATCGTCCACGAGGTCGCCAAGGCCGTCGTCGCCGAGACGAAGACCAAGATCGCGTACTCCGTGGGAACCATGATCGAGATCCCGCGCGGCGCGCTCACGGCCGACGAGATCGCGGAGACGGCGGAGTTCTTCAGCTTCGGCACGAACGACCTGACCCAGACCTGCCTCGGCATGTCGCGCGACGACTCGGGCTCCTTCCTCGGGGCCTACCAGGACGCCGAGATCTTCAAGAAGAACCCCTTCGCCTCGGTCGACCAGACCGGCACGGGCCAGCTGATGAAGATCGCCATCGAGAAGGGCAGGAAGACGCGGCCGGGGATCAAGCTCGGCATCTGCGGCGAGCACGGCGGCGATCCGGATTCCGTGAAGTTCTGCCACCGGATCGGCCTCTCGTACGTCTCCTGCAGCCCGTTCCGCGTCCCCGTCGCCCGGCTCGCCGCGGCCCAGGCCGCGGTGGCCGACCTGCAGGCGAAGAAGAAGTGACCGGCGCCAAGGCGTGACCGGCCTGCCCGAGCGCCTAGGCGGCGTGACCCCCCGACAATGGAAGTCGGGGACCGCCGCCTGGCTCGGGTGGCTTTTTGACGGGCTCGAGCTCCACCTCTACACCCTCGTTGCGACCCCGCTCGTCATCCACCTGCTGGGCGTGGCGGGCAGCAGCGGGCCGGCCGTAAAGCAGAAGAGCGCCTGCATCCAGGCGGCCTTCCTCGTCGGATGGGCGCTCGGGGGCGCGTTCTTCGGCAGGCTCGGGGACCGGATCGGCCGCAGCAAGGCCCTGTCGCTCACCATCCTCACGTACGCGCTCTGCACGGGCCTCTGCGCGGCGTCGCAGACCTGGTGGCAGCTCATGCTGTTCCGCTTCCTCGCGGCGCTCGGGATCGGGGGCGAGTGGGCCGTGGGGGCCTCGCTTCTCGCGGAGACCTGGCCCGGCGCCTGGAGGCCCTGGCTGTCGGCCGTCCTCCAGACGGCGGTCAACCTCGGGATCGTCGTGGCCGCGGGCCTCGTCACCCTCCTGTCCTTCCTTCCCCACCCGCCCTCCGAGCGCTGGGTGTTCCTGATAGGGGTCGGCCCGGCCTTCCTCGTGTTCTGGATCCGCTCGCAGGTGCCCGAGTCCGACGCCTGGCGGAAGGCCGAGTCCGAGAGCGCGAGGAAGCCCGGCCTGCGGGACCTCTTCCGCGGCGACGTCGCCCCCGTGACGCTCCACACGAGCGCCGTGTGCGCGCTCAGCCTCTCGGGATGGTGGCTCTTCCAGTTCTGGCACCCGCAGCACCTGCGGCGCATCCTCGAGCTGTCCGGCTCGGCGCCCGCCGCGGCCACCCGCTCCGTATCGGCCGCGTTCTTCTGGCTCAACATCGTGGCGATCGCCGGCAATTTCGCCGCCGGCTGGCTGGCCGCGCGGGTCGGCAACCGGCGGGCGATGACCGCGATGTTCGCCGGGATGTTCGCGTCCATGGCGGGGGCCTTCCTGGTGCCCAGGGGGTTCGCCGAGCTCGCCTGGCTCTGGTTGCCGCTCGTGGGGTTCTTCTCCGGGGTCTTCGGGCTGTTCACGATGTACCTGCCGCCGCTCTTCCCGACGCTCCTGCGCACGACGGGCGCGGGCTTCTGCTACAACATCGGCCGCCTCGCCGCGGCGGCGGCGTCCCTTGTCTTCGGATGGGTGGCGCCCGTCGGGGACTACCGGGTGGCGCTTCTGTGCGCGAGCGGGCTCGTCCTCGCGGCGACCGCCTGGACCCTGCGGCTTCCGGGCGACGCCCCGCCAGGCCCGCCCGGATAGCGGCTTGTCTTCGCGCGGGCGCGCCCTTTCCTACCGGGGATGCGCGAGAGCCCGGGCCGCCAGAGGCTGTTCATAGGGACGTACACGAGGCGGACGAGCCGCGGGATCTATGCCGTCGACCTGGACCCGGCGACCGGGGCGCTCGGCGCGCCCGAGCTTGCCGCCGAGGCGCCCAATCCCACCTTCCTCGCCCTCTCGCCCGACCGCAGGTTCCTCTACGCCGTCTGCGCGAACGACGGGTGGGCCTCGTCCTTCAGCGTCGACCCGGCCTCCCCGAGGCTGGCTCCCGTCCGGCAGGCGCCCGCCGGCGACGGCCCGACGCCGTGCCACATCGCGGTGGACGGATCGGGCCAGATCGCGGTCGCGGCGAACTACCACCTCGGGCTGGCCGCCGCCATTCCCCTCGGGGCCGACGGGTCGATGGGCACACCGAGGGTCGTCTCGCACTCCGGCCGCGGCACCCACCCGACCCGCCAGGCCGCCCCGCACGTCCACTCGGCCAACTTCTCGCCCGACGGCCGGTTCGCCGTCGTGTGCGACCTCGGCCTGGACCGGATCTACTCCTACGGCATCGACAGGGACGCGGTCGCGCTCGTCCCGGCGGCTCCGCCCTTCGCCGCCGCGGGCCCGGGGGCCGGCCCCCGCCACTTCGCGTTCGGCGCGGGCGGGCGCCACGGCTACGCGATCAACGAGCTCGACAACACGATCGTCGCCTACGCCTACACGGCCCCGAGCGGCGGCCTCTCCCCGCGCGGCTCCGTGGCGCTCCTGCCGCCGGGCTACCGGGGAGACGCCACAGCGGCCGAGGTGCGCGTGCATCCCAGCGGGCGGTTCGTCTACGGCTCGTCGCGCGGCCCGGACACGATCGCGGTGTTCGCGGCGGAGGGCGACTCGGGCTCCCTTTCGCCGGTGGAGATCGTCCCCTGCGGCGGCAGGGGTCCCAGGAGTTTCTCGATCTCGCCGGACGGGGCGTGGCTCGTCTGCGCCCACCAGGACTCCGACACGCTTTGCTCCTTCCGCGTCGACCCGGAGACCGGCCGCCTGCGGAGGGTCCCCGGCGCCGTGTCCGTGTCGATGCCGGTGTGCGCGCTTTTTCTCGGGTGACGCCGGCGCCGCCTAAGGCTGGGCCAGGACTTTCTCGATGGCTTCCAGGACTCCGGACTGGCTGAAGGGCTTCTCCAGCAGGACGTGGGCGCCGAAGTTCTTCGCGATCCTCAGGTACGAGTCCCTCGCAATGTGCCCGCCGCCGGACATCGCGATGATCTTCACCTGCGGGAATTTCGTCCGGACCTCGGTGATGAACTCGAGGCCGTCCCTCTCGGGCATCAGCAGGTCCGTGATCACCACGTCAACCGGGTTGGCCGCCAGGATCTTCGGGGCCTGGACGCCGTCCTCGGCCGCCAGGACGGTGTGCCCCGCGGCCGCCAGCATCAGGCAGAGGAGTTCCCGGATACCGGGTTCATCATCGACGACTAGAATCGAGCAGGCGGGCATTGGGTTGCCATCTTGGTGGGACGCGGTAGGGTGTGCGCAGACGCGTGGCCAAGCCCATGTGTCTTGAACCCTTTCCGCAACCATATTCAATGGCCGACTTCCTGCCGACCCTTCCGAAGGCCCAGCGCGCATTCCTCGTCGGGGTCCAGACTCCTGAGATGCCGGCTGGCGAGGGGGAGGAGCTGCTGGCGGAGCTGACGGAGTTGGTCGAGAACCTCGGCCTGTCGATCGTCAGGAGCACCCTGGTCAAGCTCAGGGCCCCTTCGCCGGCCCTGTTCGTCGGCAAGGGCAAGGCCGGCGAGCTGACGGAGCTCGCGAAGGCGGACGACGCCGAGGTGATCATATTCGACTCCGCCCTCTCCCCCGCGCAACAGCGCAACTGGGAGGAGCTTGCGGGAATCGCCGTCATCGACCGCCAGGAGGTCATCCTCGAGGTGTTCGCGGACAGGGCCCACACCCGCGAGGCCGTGCTCCAAGTGGCCCTCGCCCGGATGGAGTACTCGCTCCCGCGCCTGACGCGGGCCTGGACCCACCTTTCAAGGCAGCGCGGCAAGGGCGCCCTGGGCGGAGAGGGCGAGACGCAGCTCGAGCAGGACCGCCGCGTCGTGCGAAACCGGATCGCGCACCTGAAGGAGGAGCTGGCCCAGGTCGTGCGCCAGCGCGGGGTCCAGCGCACGAGGAGGGTGCGCGTCCCCCTGCCCACCGCCTCCATTGTCGGCTACACGAACGCGGGAAAGTCGTCGCTCCTGAACAAGCTCACGGGCTCGGCCGTCCTGGTGGAGGACAAGCTCTTCGCGACGCTCGATCCCACGACCCGCCAGCTGGTCCTCCCGGGGAACCAGAAGCTCCTCCTCACCGACACGGTCGGCTTCATCAGGCGCCTGCCGCACGGGCTGGTCGAGGCGTTCAAGGCGACCCTCGAGGAGGTCCTGGTCGCCGACTTCCTCATCCACGTCGTCGACATCACGAGCCCCCACTTCGAGAAGCACCGCGCCACGACCCTCGGGGTGCTCGCCGAGCTGGGCGCGGGCGACAGGCCGGTCGTCAACGTGTTCAACAAGGTCGACCTGGCCGACGCGCTGGAGAAGCGGGCCGCGAAGCACAGCGTGCCCGACGCGCTCCTCGTCAGCGCGCGCACGGGCGCGGGGATCGAGGCCCTGGAGGAGCGCTGCCGCGAGATGATCGCCCACGGGCTGGGAACCGTGCGCCTCCTCGTGCCCCACGATCGCTATGACATCGTGGCCAAGCTGCATGCGCTGGGCCACGTCCAGACGCAGGAGCACCGCGACGACGGGGTCCTCGTCACGGGGCGCTTCCCGCCCTCACAGGCCGGGCTCCTGGAGCCCTTCGTGCTGAAGGGCACCGGGGCCGCCAGGAAAGTCAGGGGGTAGGCGGGACCACCGACATGCCGTTCTCGATGCCGTCTCCCGCGATGACGGTGCAGATGGAGATCTTCTCCTTGACCGAGTCCACGCGGATGCGGCCCTTCTCCGTGAAGGCGACGTCGAGCGTCTCGCCCGTGGCGGGGTCGCGCAGGGTCTCCGAGGAGCCGACCTTGAAGACCTGGCCCGCGGCGACGCCCTCGCGGGAGCCGCGGTTGACGTAGACCTGGGTGCCCTTGACCAGAATGACGTTGCCGCTCCAGTGCAGGCTCGGGATCTGGGTCACGATGAAGGCCACGGCGTCGTCGATCGCGTGCTCCATCGCCGTTCCCACGTTCGTCTTCTTGAAGCCGCCCATGTCGCCGCTCCAGTTGCGGTCCGTGAACCCGACCGACAGCCCGCTGCTCTTGACCTTGCCCAGCACCTTCTTGGAGGCCACGACCTGGCCCGTGGTCGAGTCGACGACGTAGACCACGGCGTTGATCTCCGCCTCGTCGCCGCCCCCTCCCACCCGGATGCCCCCGAAGGCGACGCCCCCGTGCTGGCCCGAGGTGGTCTGGAAGTTCGTGATCTCGCCCTTTATCAGGAGCTGCGCCGGGGTCATGAAGCCCGTGGCCGGGGCCTTGTCGCCGCCCGCCACGCGCCCGCTCTTCGCGAAGTCCTGCTCCTTCATCGCCGCGTCGCGCATGTCCGCCTCGCCGAGCACGATGAAGTGCCCCGACTGCTGGAGCGTGTCCGTCAGCATGGAGCCCCAGGTGTCGGCCAGCGCGAACTGGCCGCTGTAGTTGGCGTGATTCTCGAACTTGGTGACCGCGATGCTGAACCTGAGGCCTCCGCTCGCGGCGTCCGCGGGAGCGGCGGGCCCGTCGGCCAGGACGACCGAAGGCATGATCAACGAGGCGGCGAGTGCGATGACGGCGTATTTTTTCATGGCTGAACCGTGGGTGGTTGCTGTTGCGGATGCAGAGAGGGGACCGGAACTCTCAGCCGGCCCCAAGGGGCCATGTAACCGGCTGCCAGATCAGGAACTTCCCGCAGAGGTGGACGCAGGCCTGATTGTCCGAATTGACAGCAATTGGCAAGAAATACCCCGAGGCCCGCTAACGCGGCGCGGGCGTGCTCTCCCGCCCCTCGGGCCGGCTGAGTTCCTCCCGCGCCTCCGTCAGGCCGGAAACCGCCGCCCTGAGTTCGTCCTGCGTCCGCAGGATGTCGCGCTGGAGCGCCTTCAGCCTCTCCGATTCGGCGGTGATGGCGGCCTGGACGTCCCCGAGGCCGCTCGGCACGGGCTCCGCACCGCTCCCAGCCTCCGGGGAGTCGAGCGACCGGTCGTCCAGCACCGCCCTGAGCGGGGGCCCCGTGAAATCGTCGGCCGTCCTGGCCTGGCGCCGCGCCTCGTCGGCCGAGATCTCGCCCCTCGCCAGGCGGCGCTCAAGCTGCCTTGAGAAGAGCTGGCTCTGCGCCGCGGCAAGGGCGCGCCCCGCCTCGCGGTAGTCCCTCCTGACGCCGGCGAGGGCCGCGCGGTTCACCGCGACCGAGGAGCGCACGCTCTCGAGGGCGCGGATCGCCGTCTTCAGCTGCTCCTCCCTCTGATCCCAGACCTCCTTCTCGGTCGGGGCAGCCATCCTCCTGGGAAACCCGAGCGGCCTGCGCCCGAGATCCCTGAGGTTGCCCTCGTAGAAGAAGTGGGCGTCCGTGTGGTCGTAGAACCGGTAGAAGGCCGTCCCGGACACCCCGAGCGGATTGAACAGGATCGGCCCGAAGACGATCAGCGCGTCGCCAAGCGTGGCGGCGGCCAGCGCGGACACGACGAGCGCCCGCATGGCCCGCGACGGCGGCGGCAGGCACTGCCACCACCTGGCGAGGAAGAGCACGAGGGCGGGAAAGACGGGCTGGTAGATGCGCGATATCCACGTTCCCCTCATCTCCCAGCCCCCGGTGTCGCCGGGCGCCAGGTTGAGCACCAGGAAGAGCGCAAGGCCCGAGGCGAGGAGCGCGACCTCGGCCGCGTGAAAGCGGATCCTTGAGGTCAGCGGGTTGAGCGCCACGGCGAGCAGGAACAGGGCCGGGATGAAGATGAAGTTCGAGGCGAAGAAGATGTCGAATCCGACGCCCGCGGCGTGCAGGGCCTGCCTCCCCCAGAGGGCTGCATCCGGCGAGTGGAGGAACGCCCTGAGGACCGAGAGGTAGATGCCGGAGTTGCCGTTCTGCAGGGGCTGGTGAAAGACGCGGCCGAGCGCGTAGACCCACGCGGCCAGCGGCGCCAGCTGGATCGCCGCCGAGGCCGCGGCCGCCAGGGGGCGCCTGCGCCAGCAGAGCACGAGGAGCGTCGCCGGGACGAACGTGATCGCAAGGTCGTAGCCGAGGTAGGCCACGCCCATCGCGAGCGAGACGGCCGCAAGGACCCGCGGGCCCCCGGGATCGGCCAGCCGCATGAGCCCGAGCATCAGGAGCAGGCTGGCCGGGAAGATGAGCGCGTAGGAATACGGAAGCCCGGCCCAGTACGCGGCGCCGGGATAGAGCGCCAGGAGCCATCCCGCGAGCACCGCGCCCCTCTCCCCGATCCGGCGCCGCAGGAGCCCCAGGGCCGCGAGGAAGGCCGCGATGTTCAGGAGGAGGCCCGTCAGCGTCCCCCCGAGCTCGAACCCGAGGAGCTTCATGAGAGGCCAGCCAAGGACGGGCAGGAGGATCCTGCGCAGGAGGATCGCCTTGTCCCAGACCGACCGGTCCCGGCCGTCGACGAAGTCGAACAGCACGCGGAAATGGACGTGGTCGGGGTTGTAGGCGTAGCCCGTCGCGTGGTCGACGACGGGATACGTCGTGATCGCATAGGGCGCCAGCGTGCCCGTGTTGCAGTACAGGCCGAGGGCAAAGAGCGCCCCGGCCCCCGCGAGGTGCCAGCTCCAGCGTGAGGCGCCGGGCCGCCCCGGAGGCGGGCGCCGGCCGCGCCGGGTCAGGATGTGCCAGGCGCCCGCGCAGCAGAGGAACGCCAGCATGGCCGCATCGCCGATCGCCTCGCTGTAAAGGACAGGGGTCGACAGATCATAGCTCCGGCCGTTCGTGCGCGGATCCGTGTTGTCGAGGGCGGCGAACACGATCCTGCCGGGCTCGTGCGTGAAGCGTCCCCCGCCGGCCTGCAGGACCGCGTCCGGCTTGGGGAGCCGCGATGGGTAGTCGTGGCCGTCCTCGAAGAGCCTCACCCTGCTGCGGGCGCTCGGCCACCGGTCGGGCTCGCTGCCGCCGAAGTCAAAGACATAGGCGAAGGTCCTCGCATCCGAATAGGGCCTGATCCGGTCGGGCGGGATGTGGACGCGCCGGTCGGGAAGGATATCCAGCCCGAAATTCTGGAGCACCAGGAGAAAGGAGACGGCGGTGGCGACCGTGAGGAGCATGCGCACCGCGCCCGGCGCCGCGGGGGCACCGGGGCTGGCGTCTGGCGGGGGCATGGGGGTTGCCGACATGGGCGCCGGCGCCCGTCAGCGGCGCTTCGGGTCCGTGCGGGCCGCGATGAGGTTCACGTAGTTCATGCCCTTCACCCTCGACGCCATGGCAAGGAACGCCGGCTCTTCCAGCCTCGTGCGGTCGCCGCATGAATAGAGGTTCAGACCCAGGTCCCGCAGGAAGGAGAACAGCTCCGCGGGGACGTTGCCCGCACGCTCCAGGCCGACCGGCCAGAACTCAAGGTAGATGGTGGCGTCCGAACCCCTCAGCGTCGCCTCCATGCCCCGCAGGACGTTGAGCTCCCACCCCTGAACGTCCACCTTGATGAAGTCGGGGCGCACACCGGGCACCAGCGCGTCGAACGCGGCGACCTCCACCTCCAGCAGCCGCCTGAAGGCGGTCCTGCCGTTCGGGCCCAGGTGGTTCTCGCCCGAGTTGAGCGTCAGCCGGTGCAGCATCATGCGGTCGGCGCCCCTGCCGAGGGCCACGTTGTGCGCCTCGACGTTGGCCGCCCCGTTCGCGGCGCAGTTCTCCCCGAGGAGCCTCGCGAGGTCCGGGTCGGGCTCGAACGAGATCACGCGGCCCGACGGCCCCACGAGCTCGGCCATCAGCATCGTGTACAGTCCGACGTTGGCGCCGACGTCCACGGCCGTCATGCCGGGCCTGACCAGCTCCCGGAGGAGCCTGCGCTCCGCCTCGCCCATGAGGCCGCGCCTGTGCATCCACAGGTACAGGCTGCGGTCGAACGTCCGGGCGCTCATGCGCTTTCCCCACACGAGCTGCTCCCGGCGCCAGACGCCGAGCCCGTTGAACGCGGTGGCCAGGAATTCGATGGCCGGGATGGCCGGGTTCATTGGGTGCAGTGGGTCGCTCTGGATCGGTCGGTCGTCATCGCGCTGGGACCCGCCATCCGAAGGGAAGCCGCCCACGGGTCAATGCCGAATGCCTTGCGGCGCGCGCCCTTCATAGGCCCCCTCAGTTCGCGGGCACGCCCGCCAGGCGGTAGAGGCCCGCCCCGTGCGCAGGGAGGGGGGCCGAGAACTCCGAGCCGCAGGGCCCGAGGTCGCTGTGCCGCCACAGGTCGCGCACCCTCGCCTGGCCCCCGAGCCCGAGCTCGGCCAGGCCCACCGCCACGCGGGCCGCCGAGTCGGTGGCGTTGAAGAGCGCCAGGTATCTGTCGGGGGAGCCGGGAACGTCGGCCGCCCAGGCCACGAGGCCGCCGCGGTCGAACACCGGCCGGTTGTTCGCGCTGTGCTGGTTCACCGCGAGCACCTCGTCGTTCGTGAGGAGCGAGAGCGTGAACTCGTCCATCCTCGCCATGTCCCCGCCGAACATGAGGGGCGAGCGCGCGATGGACCAGAGGGTCATCACCACCCGCTGCTCGTCCGGGGTGAAATGGGTGGGCCGGTGGCCGAGCTCGAGGACGCCGAGCGGCAGCATGTCGGCGTCCGGCCACGCGCCCGCCAGCCGGTGCGGGTTCCAGTTCTCCAGGCGCGCAAACTGCTCGCGGAGCGACTTCCAGCTGTCCCAGAAGTCGTCGCTGATGCGCCAGAGGTTGGCGTGCCGGCCCACGTGGTCCGCGGCGTCGAGGGCCGTCTCGCCGGGGGAAAGGCTCAGCACGATGGGCCTTCCGCTGCGGTCGATCGCCAGCCGCACCGCCTCAATCTCGCCCTGGTGCTCGTGGTAGGGGCGGCTTATGTCGTCGACCTTCACGTAGTCGACTCCCCATGAGGCGATGAGGGCGAAGACGGAGTCGTAGTAGGCTTGCGCCCCGGGCCTCGCCATGTCGACCCCGTACATGTCCGTGTTCCACGGACAGACGCTCCCGGTGTCCGCGATGTCCCGGGCCCGGAGGCCCGTTCCCTTGACGGGCAGGTTTCGCTCGACCGCCTGGCGGGGTATCCCGCGCATGAGATGGATCCCGAACCTGAGCCCGAGCGCGTGGACGTAGCCGGAAAGCGCCCCGAAGCCCGCGCCGCCGGCGGCGCAGGGGAAGCGGTTCTCGGCCGGCTGCAGGCGGCCGAAGCCGTCGATCGCCAGTTCGGCTCCCTTCCTGTAGTCGTAGCCCGTCGCCGCGGGCTCGTACCACTGGATGTCGACCACGACATACTGCCAGCCGTGGGCCTTCAGGTGCGCGGCCATGTAGTCGGCCTCGGCCCTCACCTGGCTCTCCGTGACCGTGGTCGCGAAGCAGTCCCAGCTGTTCCAGCCCATCGGCGGAGTCGGGGCCCACGCGTGGAAGTCGGGCTGCGCCGCCACGGCCAGGGGCACGCCTATCAGGAACAGGGCGAGCTGCCTCAACGGTGAGGGTCGCCCGGGGTTAGAAGGCCACATAGATGAATGGCTTGCTCGGCAGGCCCAGCCGATAAAGGACATAGTGAAGGAGCACGGCCAGGACCAGTCCCAACAGCAGGGAGCCGGCGTGTGACGCGATCCTTGCGGACCGCTCGGGCAGGGCCTTCATGAGGTTGTCCAGGTATTTCATGGCCTGGGGGGCTCCCCCTGCAGGTATCCGCGCTTGCGGGAGATCTCGAGGACCTTGTCGGCCACCTTGTTGGCGAGCCTGCGGCCCCCGGAGGCCGACAGGTGGGTCCGGTCGCCGTAGTCGGACGCCTCGTAGTCCGAGCCGTAGTCGGTGGATTCATATCCCGCGTTGCGCCACGCCTGCGCGGCGTCGCGATACGCGGCGTTCTCCCTCATCAGGTCGTCGGCGGGGAGCAGCCTCACGTAGTAGGGATTGTTGCGGCTGAGCATTATGAGCGTGCGGCCCTTCAGGTCGTCGGGAAAGGCCGCCTTCGCCACCCGCTCGAATCCGCTGCGAATGGCGGGCTTCAGGTGCCATTGCCCGCTCCTTTCCCTGAAGTAGTAGCTGTCGGAGAAGCCGCGCACGATCTTCATCTCCGCGGCGCGGTACTCGGGGCGGAACCTCTCGCCCACGGGTATAGACTCGAAATCAGGCTCAATGTCGGCGAACCGCCTGCGGGCCCAGACGGCCTGCGGAAGATTCGGCGAGATCGGGTTCTGGATCGTGAAGAGATACTCGTAGCCCACCCAGTTCCAGAGGTCCCTGAAGCGCAGGGCGCCGTCGAGCCAGTCCCGGCTCCAGACGTCGAAGCGCTGGCCCCACGTGAATTCCCTGTCGAGGTACTCCGCCACCAGCTCGTCGCGCGGCGGGAAGCCCTCGAGGCGCCCCCAGTGGCTCGCCTCCCAGAACAGATAGTTGTACGGCTCCTGGCCGTAGGGGACAGGAAGGCTGAACGGCACGGTGTTCGCCACGTAGACCTGGCGCGGATACTCCTTGCGCAAGACCTCGGCGACGACGGCGCCGCCGTCCGTGGGGAGCGCGCCGCGGAAGGCGAAGTTGAGCACGACGAACCCATCGCCCAGCCTGCGCTGCAGCTCCACGGTCCACATCTTCTCGGCGGGCTGCCCCACGCCGTTGAAGACCGAGTTCCCACCCACGATGACCAGCACCTGGTCGGGCCGGCAGCGCGGGCGGACGATGCCGCACATCTCGTCGAGCGTGGGATAGTACTGCGCCTCCGGCGATAGGCTCTGGTGAAAGCGGGTGAAGTCGTCGTGGTAGCCGCGGTGGGACACGAACCGCGCGAGGGCCGAGCACAGGATCAGCCCGCCGACCAAACCGGCCAGGAAGGCCCTGGGCCGGAAGTACTGCGACCGCTCGAGCCCGGTCGAAGGTTGCGGATGTTCGCTCATAGGCCGTAGAGAAGCCGCGCCATCCGCAGGGCCTCAGGCAGGGGATAGAAGAACAGCAGCCATCCGGTGCAGGCGTAGAGCTGCGTGAGCGCGAGCGCCGCCAGGGGCTCCCGCTCAAAGCCCCCGCCGAGCATCGGGCCGAGGACGGGAATCCTCCGGTAGGCCGCGCAAAGCGAGAGCCCCAGTCCGTGGTAGAGGCCCCACAGGACGAAGTTCCAGGCGGGCCCGTGCCAGAGGCCGCAGAGGCCGAACGCGATCATGCCGCTCGCGATGCGCCGCACCGGCCCGTGCCGGCTGCCGCCCAGCGGTATGTACACGTAGTCCCTTATCCAGAGGCTGAGCGAGATGTGCCAGCGCTGCCAGAAGTCCTGGAGACTGTGCGCCAGGTACGGCCAGTTGAAGTTCTCGGGCAGCGTTATGCCGAGCAGCCGCGCGAACCCGATCGCGATGTCGCTGTAGCCCGAGAAATCCATGAGGATCCGGCCCGACATCGCGAGAAGGACGAGCCACCGCCCGACCAGGCCCAGCGCGGCGAAGTGCGGCTGGGTCGAGTCGATGTAGAGCGTCAGGTTGTCGGCGACGATCACCTTCTTCGCGAAGCCGGTCGCGATCCGCAGGAAGCCCTCGCCCAGGCTGTCGAACCGGAAGCGCACGCAGCCCTTCTCGAGCGACGGGATGAACTGCGTGTAGCGCTTGATGGGCCCGGCGACCAGGCTCGGGAAGAAGATGGCAAAGAGGAGGAACTTGAGCGGGTTGCGGATCGGCTCCCCGCCGCGCCTGACCTCGAAGAGGTAGTGGAGGAACTCGAACGCGAAGAAGCTGATCCCGAGCGGCGGGGCGCCCGGCATGATGCTCTTGGCCCCGGCGCCCAGCTTGAACGCCAGCAGCGGGCTCCAGGAGCTCACCACCGCCCCGATGAGGAAGAGCGCGTACTTGTAGAAGCAGAGCGCCGCCACGCAGAGCACCATGACGGCGAGGCAGGCCCGGCGGTCCCGCGTCAGGGCCGCGAAATAAGTCACGATCATCAGGACAATGATCGGGGCCATACCCGCAGGTCCCGCGAAATGCGCGTGAAAGACCACGCACGCCACGCCCAGGAACCAGAGCCTCCAGCCGGCCCTGGGAAGAAGCCAATAGCCCGTCACGACCAGGGCCGCGAAAGCCAGGAACCAGTAGGTCGTGAAGATCATGAGGCGGGCGCTCAGAACCAGTCACAATCCAATGCACCGCAGCTTCAAGTTATTTTCGGCCAGACAGTTCCCCATCGGCGGCCGCGGCGGCGCCGGCCCCGCCCCGGGGCGAGGCGTCATTTCTTGCCAAAAAACACGCCAAATTCCGCGCAGCAATTGCCGTTGATCGCGCGGCGCGACGCGGCAAAAATCCGATACGCACAGCGGCGATGAAAAAGGATCCAAGCAACGGTGGCCCTAAGAATCCCTCGTCCGGCTTCACGCGCCGCGACTTCCTGATCGGCCTCGGCACCACGGCGGTTTCGGCCGCGGCCCTGAGCGCCAGGGCGGTCGCCGCGGATCTGGCCCGCTCGGGCGCGGAGGAGCCGCAGGGCCCGGGCCCCGTTCCGGTCACGCTCCGGGTCAACGGCGAGCGCCGCGCGCTCGTCCTCGAGCCGCGGGTGACGCTCCTGGAGGCCCTGCGGACCCAGGCCGGGCTCACCGGGGCGAAGGAGGCCTGCGGCCGCGCCACATGCGGGGCGTGCACGGTGCTGCTCGACGGAAAGCCGGCGTACGCCTGCACGACCCTCGCGATCGACGCCCAGCACCGCGAGATCACGACCGTCGAGGGGCTGTCGCGCAACGGGCTCACTCCGCTGCAGAAGGCGATGGTCGAGCTCGACGGGCTGCAGTGCGGGTACTGCACCCCGGGCTTCGTCATGAGCCTGACCGCTCTCTCCGAGACAAACCCCAGCCCGACCGAGGCCGACGTGCGCAAGGCGTGCTCCGGGCACCTCTGCCGCTGCGGAAGCTATCCCAACGTGTTCGCTGCCGCCCTCAGGGCCGCGGGAAAGACGGGCGACGACGCCGTGACCGTCCTCCAATCCCCCGATGCCCTGGCCTAAGGAAAGAAAATACCTCGGCAAGCCGATGCCGCGCGTCGATGCGCCGGACAAGGTCACGGGCGCCGCGAAGTACACGACGGACGTCCTGCCGGCGGGCATGCTCTTCGCCGGCATCTTCCGCTCGAGCTGGCCGGCCGCGAAGATCAACTCGATCGACCTGGCGGCGGCCAGGGCCGCCCCGGGGATCCGGGCCGCGGTTGTCGCCCGCGAGGGCCCCCGCCGGGCGCGCTACTACGGCGAGGAGCTCGCCGCCGTCGCCGGCGTGAGCCGGCAGGCGGTGGAGGACGCGCTGCGCCTCATTAAGGTCGACGCCACGCCCCTGCCCTTTGTCGTCGACGAGATGGACGCCATCCAGGCCGGCGCGCCCCAGGTGATCGAGGACGGCCCCAATTTCACGCGGCCCGCCGCGCGCGAGACGGGGAACGTCTCCGAGGGGTTCTCCCGCTCCGCCTCGGTGGCCTCGGGCGCGTACTCCGCGGCGGTCGAGCTCCATCACTGCCTCGAGCCGCACGGCAACATGATCGCCTGGGAAGGCGACCAGGTCAACGCCTGGGCCTCCACGCAGGGGGTCTTCAGCGTGAGGGACGGCCTGGCCGAGAGCTTCGGGATCCCGCAGAACAAGGTCCGCGTGATCTGCGACCACATGGGCGGCGGATTCGGCTCGAAGCTCGGCTTCGGGGTCGAGGGGGCGCTGTGCGCGAGGCTGGCGAAGGCCGCCGGGGCGCCGGTCCAGCTCATGCTCACCCGCTTCGAGGAGTCCCTCTGCGTGGGCAACCGGCCCTCGACGTTCCAGAAGATCAGGCTCGGCGCCGACAAGGACGGCCGGCTTCTGGCCTTCGACATGGACGCGCTCGGCTCGCCCGGGTTCGCCGCCGGCGTGTCCACCGCCGCCGGCGGCGGCGGGGCCGACATCCCGAGCCCGTTCATCTACAAGGTTCCGAGCGCGCGGGTCCGCCAGGCGAACGTCGCCGTCAACGCCGGCTCCGCAAGGGCCATGCGCGCGCCGGGCCATCCCCAGGCCTCCTTCGGAATGGAGTCCATCATGGACGACCTGGCCGCGAAGCTCGGCATCGACCCGGTTGAGTTTAGGCTGCGCAACGACCCCATGGAGATCCGCCAGCGCGAGTACGGCATCGGCGCGGAGAAGTTCGGCTGGAAGGAGAAGTACCGGAAGCCCGGCTCCTCGCCGGGTCCGGTCAAGACCGGGATCGGGTGCGCGGGCGCGACGTGGGGCGGCGGCGGCGGCCGGGGCCAGGCCGAGGTCCAGGTCAATCCCGACGGCACCGTGGAGGTGCGCTGCGGAACGCAGGACCTCGGGACGGGCTCCCGGACGGTCGCACGGCTGGTCGCCGCGGAGATGCTCCAGGTCGAGCCCTCCGGCGTGGCGGTCCGGATAGGCGACTCCCTCCTGCCCCCGAACGGATCGAGCGGCGGGAGCACGACGACGGCGAACATCGGTCCGGCGGTCTTCAACGCCTGCGAGAACGCGGTGGCGGAGCTTGCCAGGCTCTCCGGGATCGCCGAGCCGCGCGGCGGCCGCTGGCTCGAGGCGTGCCGGAAGATCGGCGTCAACCCGCTGACGGCCTCCGGCCGCTGGCAGCCCGGCCTGTCCTCGCAGGGCGTCGGCGGCGTGCAGTTCGCCGAGGTGGACGTCGACACCGAGACCGGATTCGTGAAGCTGCGCAGGATCCTCTGCGTCCAGGACTGCGGGCTCATCGTCAATCCCCTCACCTGCCGCAGCCAGGTGTACGGCGGAATCATCATGGGGATCGGCTACGCCCTCTACGAGCAGCGCGTGATGGACCGCACGAGCGGCGTCGTCCTCAACCCCAACTTCGAGACCTACAAGCTGCCCGGCCCGGCCGACATGCCGGACATCGACGTCATTCTCCTGGACATGCCGGAGCGCGGCATCATCGGCATCGGGGAGCCCGTCACGATCCCGACGGCGAGCGCGATCGCGAACGCGGTCGCGAACGCCCTCGGGGTGCGCGTCTCCGACCTGCCCATCACGCCGGACCGGGTCCTGGCCGCCCTCGGGCTTGTGTCGGGCCTGAGGCCCTCCTGGGCCGAGAGGCCCATCCCCGCATGAAAGCCTTCGCCTACGTCACCCCCCAGAGCCCCGAGTCCGCGGTGGAGCTCGTCCGCGACGACGGGCGGTTCTACGCCGGCGGCGTCGACCTGCTCGGCGAGATGAAGGAGTTCCTGGCGACGCCGCGGACGCTCGTCAACGTGAAGGCGCTTCCCGGGTCGGGCGAGATCGGCTTCGACGCGGCGCAGTGCACGGTGGGCGCCAACGTCACGGTGGCCGACCTGGCGGCGCACCCGCGGATCATCGGGGCCCTTCCCGGCCTCGCCCTGGCCGCGGCGGAGGTCGGATCGCCGCAGATACGCAACATGGCGACCGTGGGCGGGAACCTGGCCCAGCACTCGAGGTGCTGGTACTACCGCCACCGCGACGTCCACTGCCGCAAGAAGGGCGGGGCGAAGTGCTTCGCCCGCACGGGCGAGGCCAAGTACCATTCGCTCTTCACGGGCTGCATGTGCGTGAGCCCGGCCGTCTCCAACCTCGCGGTCGCGCTCGCCGCGCTTGATGCGCGGGTCTGCGTCCTGCGGGGCCGCGGCGTCGATAAGCTCACGGTCGAGGAGCTCTATGCGAGCGCATGGACGAACCCCTTGGCCCACAATTCGCTCGGCCCGGCGGACCTCATTTTGCGCGTCGAGATCCCGATCCCGGCCGGGGGCCGCAGCACCTATATGCAGGTCAGCGAGAAGAGCGACTTTGACTGGGCCCTGGTGAGCTGCGCCGCGTCCGCCCTTGTGAGCGGCCGGTCGGTCAGCCGCGTGCGGATCGTCCTCGGGGCCGTCGCCCCCGTCCCCTGGCAGGTGGCCGAGGCAAACCAGCTCCTCGAGGGCAGGACCCTCGACGACGGGCTCGCCGGCAAGGCCGCCGACCGGATCCTTCGCGACGCGACGCCGCTCGAGGGCAACGGCTACAAGCTCCCGATCGCGCGCGCCCTCATCCGCCGGTCCCTCCAGAAACTCGTTGCCTGACCGCGATCATGCCAAACGAACCCTGCCGTTACCTCCGCACCAAGGCGATGTACGTCGACGGGCCGCCCCCGGGCGAAACGCCCCAGGGCGCGCCCCCCGCCCCTCCTCCAGTCAACTACTGGTGCAACCGCACCCTGACCGAGGTCGGCCCGGACGACAGGCTGGTGAGCCCCAGGGACTGCCTCGCCGAGGGCAGGCCCTGCTACGGGCGGAAATGACTCGGGTGCGCGCCAGGGGCGCGCCCTAGCGCGGCTTCTCCGCCGCCGCCTTGGCGTCGTAGAACTGCCGCAGGACGAAGAACGCCTCCTTGCGCTTTCCGTTGGCGCCGATCAGCCCCTTGCGGTTCCAGCCGTCCTGGATGCCCGCTAGCGGGCGCCTGGGCGAGCGGAAGTCGCAGAGGATCCAGGGGCTCATGCCGCGCAATTGGGGGATCCTCTCGAGCATCGGGAGCGTCTTTCGGTACAGGTCCGCCTGGAACTCCTCGCTGAAGCGCGTGAGGGGGGTCGCGTGGAACCCCTGCAGCGCGTCACCTCCGAATTCGCTGATTATCACCGGCTTGTCATATTTCACCGCCCAGCTCACCCTGGCGCAGTCGTCGGGCAGCCCGACGTACCACCCAATGTATTCGTTGAAGCTCACGATGTCCGCGAGCTCCGCCAGCGGATCCTCGACAACCGCCCGGTTCGGGTCCGAGGGGTCGCGGCGGACCTCCATCGCCGCGGAGACGAGCCGCGTGGGGTCGAGCTGGCGCGCGCGCGCGATCAGCTTCGTCATGAACGCCGTCCGCTCCGGCGAGACCGGGGTCTCGTTGCCCACCGACCAGATCACGACGCTCGCGCGGTTGCGGTCGCGCTCGACAAGGCCCGTGATCTGGTCCCGGGCGTTGGCCAGCGTGGAGGGATCGCCCCAGTGGATCGTCCAGTAGACCGGGATCTCCTCCCACAGGAGCAGCCCCAGCTCGTCGGCCGTCCGGGCCAGGTGCTCGTTGTGCGGGTAGTGTGCGAGCCGCACGAAGTTGCAGCCGAGCTCCTTCGCCCACCCGAGCAGCAGGCGCGCATCGTCCTCCGAGGTGGCCCGCGCCCCGCGCAGGGGGTTCTCCTCGTGGAGGCTTATGCCTCGCAGGAAGACCGGCCGGCCGTTGAGCAGCAGATCGCTCCCGCGGGCCGCGATCGTGCGGAAGCCGATCTTCTCCGCGACGCGGTCGCCCGCGGCCGAGATCGACACGCCGTAGAGCCGGGGGTTCTCGGGCGTCCAGAGGGAGGCTCCGGGAAGGGCGAAGTCAAAGGCCGCGCGGCCGCCGGCGTCGGCCACGGCCTCGGCCGAAACGCCGAGCTCGGCGATCTCTATCCTGACCGGCGCCGCGGGCGCGGCGCCCTCGAGCTGCACGAATCCGGCCGCCCGCGAGGCGTCGCCCGGCTTGAGCTGCAGGAAGTAGTCGCCTATGAAGGCCGCGGGCACGTCGAGCAGCAGCACGTCCCGGGTCAGCCCGCCGTAGTTCCACCAGTCGGTGTTGACGGTCGGGACCCCCTCGGGCCGCCGCTGGTCGTTCACCCGCACCACCAGCGAATTGCCCCGGTCCCGCAGCCCTCCGGTCACCTCGAACTGGAACGGGGTGAAGCCGCCGACGTGCCTGCCGAGCTTTCGGCCGTTCAGGTAGACCTCCGCCTCGTAGTTGGCCGCGCCGAAATAGAGGAACTGCCGGCGGCCCGCGGGGGACTCCGGGCGGTCGAACGTGCGGCGGTACCAGACGGTCCCCTCGTAGTAGAGGAGCTTCTCCGACTGCGAGTTCCAGTCGCCCGGCACGGTGAGCTCGGGGCTCGTGTCAAAGTCGTACTCGACCAAGTCGCTGGGGGAGGCCGGCTTCCGGTCGAGGAAATAGCCGCCGGTCGGCTTCTCCTGGGCGTCGTACGGCTGCAGCCGGTAGTCGAGGTAGCCGTTGTCGTACGGATCGACGATCGTGCGCCATGCGCCGTCGAGCGCGAGGGCGGTGCGGGCGTAGGGGTTGGCGATCACGGGTTCGGCGCAAGGCAGCTCGGAAGCGGCCGCGAGGGCCGCGACCAGGAGGGTGGCGAGCAGGGTTTTCGCGGGCTTGGTGTCGGGCCGGGCCGGCGGCCTTCGGGTCTTTGGGCGGGCGGGATGTGGCACTGACGTTTCGAATTGGCGGGCGCGGACCCCGGAGGAACGACGCTGGTTCGCGAAGGAGCCATGGACAATCCCAAAACGAGCGCGCAATGTTCCGATCGGAATTGTCAAGAATGGACCTCTTAAAATCGCGCCGCCTCGGCCCGAAGTTGCCCTCCGCCGAAAAAGCTTCAATGATCGGCAAATCCCTAACCCTCAGGACAAATAATGCGCAGCTTTAGCCAAGAAGCATTGTGACAAATAGGCTCCCCCCTGCCAAGCTGTTCACCCTGCCATGAGCCCCCACCCCTACGCCTTTCTTGCCCTGTACGCGGCCGTCGCGGTGGCGTTCCCCCTGGCGATGCTGGGGGTGGCGCAGCTGTGGTTCCGGTTCTTCCAGCCCTCGAAGCCCGGGAAGGTCAAGAACGACACCTACGAGTGCGGCATCGAGTCGACGGGGGACTCCTGGATCCAGTTCAAGGCCCACTACTACCTGTACGCCATATTGTTCCTGATCTTCGACGTGGAGGTCCTGTTCCTCCTCCCCTTTGCCGTGGCCTTCACCGCCCTGCCCGCGGGGGCCGTGGTCGCGATGCTCGTGTTCATCCTGCTGCTCGCCGACGGTCTCGTCTGGGCGTGGCACCGCGGACATCTGGAATGGAAATAAGATGAGCGACCCGGGCCCCCCCCCAGCCACCCCGACGGACGCCGAAAGGGACGAGCTTCGCCGCCAGGGCATCCTGCTCACGAGCATGGAGGAGCTCTACAACTGGGGGCGCAGCCGCTCCGTGTGGCCGCTCAACTTCGGGCTCGCCTGCTGCGCGATCGAGATGATGGCCGCCTCGATGGCGCGCTTTGACATCGCCCGCTTCGGATCCGAGGTGTTCCGCCCGTCGCCCAGGCAGGCGGACCTGATCATCGTGTCGGGGACCGTCACCAAGAAGATGGCCCCGCAGGTCGTGCGCCTCTGGAACCAGATGCCGGAGCCCAAGTACTGCATCGCGATGGGCGCGTGCGCCATCTCGGGCGGGCCCTTCAAGCAGGGTTACAACGTCCTGAAGGGGATCGACAGGTACATCCCCGTCGACATCTACATCCCGGGCTGCCCCCCGAGGCCCGAGGCGCTGCTCCACGGGCTCATGCAGCTGCAGGAAAAGATGCGCGGGCAGCGGCTCACCGGGCCCGAGGCGCCGCCGCACATGCAGCCGGGTGCGGCCTGCGACTACCCCGTGCCCGCCTTCGGGGCCCACGACCTCGAGCCGCCCAAGAACCCCGAGCTCTGGCAGCCGCCCGTCCTCGTCCGAAAAGAGGGAGCCTGAAGCGATCGGCCATGGAGACCCCCGACCAGATCCGCGACCGCCTGCTCGCCCGCTTCCCGGGCGCCGCGGTCGCGGTGGTCGCAAACCCGGGGCCGGCGGCGCAGCACTCCCTTCTCGTCGGCGGCGCCCACGGGCGGGCCATCGCGGAGTTCCTGCGCGACGATCCCGCGCTCCGGCTTGACTTCTGCTCCAACGCGACCGGGGTCGACTGGCTCGACCGCGAGGTCACCGACGTGGCGAGCACGACGGTGCCCGATCCCGCGGGCGGCCCCGCCAAGGTGGTCGAGCAGAAGACCAAGCGCCTCCAGCCCGGGTACCTCGAGGTCGTCTACCACCTGTTCTCGATGGAGCTGAGGCACGGCCCCGTGATCCTGCGCATGCGCACCGGGAACCGCTCCGACAAGGTCACGCTCCCCTCGCTGACGCCGGTCTGGCGCTCGTGCGAGTTCCAGGAGCGCGAGGTGTTCGACCTGTACGGCGTCGTCTTCTCCGGCCATCCCGACCTGCGCCGCATCCTGATGTGGGACGAGTTCAAGGACCATCCCATGCGCAAGGACTACGCCGAGCCCGACGACTACGAGTGGGAGCCGACGCCGCACGGCGACGTGCTGGCCAAGGCGAAGCTCCACTACCCGGCCGCCGAGCCCGCCGCCGCCGCGCCCAAGGAGGAGCCCAAGCCGTGAGCTTCTCCGACCTCTCGCCGCTCGAGTCCGCCCCCGGGCCGCAGATCCGCGCGGTGCACGACGAGTTCCACGGGGACCTTCTCGAGGTGTCGATGGGCCCCCACCACCCGTCGACCCACGGCGTGTTCCGGATGAACGTCACGCTCGACGGCGAGACCGTCGTGAGGCTCAAGCCCGTGTTCGGCTACCTCCACCGCAACCACGAGAAGATCGGCGAGAACGCCTCGTACCTCGGGTCGATGCCGTACACCGACCGCCTCGACTACCTCTGCTCGATGACCAACAACTGGGCCTACGCCCTCGCGGTCGAGCGGCTCTCCGGCCAGGGCGTTCCGGAGCGCGCGGAGTACCTGCGCGTGATCCTCGCCGAGCTCACCCGGCTCCTCAACCACACGTGCCTCGCGGGCTTCCTGCTGCAGGACTGCGGCGCGAGCGGCACGCCGCTCATGTACGCCTTCCGCGAGCGCGAGAAGATACTGGACCTCTTCGAGGCGCTCAGCGGCTCGCGGATGATGTGCAACTTCCAGCGGTTCGGAGGGTGCCGCACCGACGCGCCCCCAGAATGGCTCGACGCGGCGCGCGAGCTGGCCGACGGCTACGGCGCGTTCCTCGACGAGTTCGAGGAGCTGCTGACCGGCAACGAGATCCTCATGGCCCGCACGCAGGGCATCGGGCGGCTCCCCGCGAAGCTC
Organism: uncultured Opitutaceae bacterium; assembly: GCA_964451965.1. GTDB lineage: Bacteria > Verrucomicrobiota > Verrucomicrobiia > Opitutales > Opitutaceae > Palsa-1447. The sequence goes on along the minus strand of CAYVKH010000012.1, from coordinate 53,086 downwards.
GCGGTCAGCGCCGGGGTCACCGGGCCGATGCTGCGCGCCGCCGGCGTGGGCTACGACCTGCGCAAGGTCGACGGCTACGGAGTCTACCCCCGCTTTGAATTCCGGGTCCCCCTGGGCGCCCACGGCGACACCTATGACCGCTACATGGTGCGCGTGCTCGAGATGCGGGAGTCGATAAAGATCCTCCAGCAGGCCCTGCGGACCCTCCCGCGGGGGCCCATCATAGACCCCAAGGCGAGGCTCCGCGGCTTCCGGGCGAAGCCCGGCGAGGTCTACAGCCGCATCGAGGGCCCGAAGGGCGAGATAGGCTTCTTCCTGGTGAGCGAGGGCGGCCCCAACCCCTACCGCTACCGCGTCCGCCCGCCGTCGTTCATCAACCTCACCATCCTCGAGGATCTCTGCGTCGGCCACTCGATCGCCGACACGGTCGTCATCCTGGGCAGCATCGACATCGTCCTAGGGGAGGTCGACCGGTAGCCCCCGGCATCCACCCATGCTCGGTACAGGATTACTCCAGGGCCTCGCGGTCACCGCCAGGAATCTCGTGGGCAGCTTCCACGACCCGAAGAGGTTCGTGACCACGCAGTACCCCGAGGAGCGCACGAAGCTGCCCGAGGCCTACCGCAACTTCCCCTTCCTGGTCAGCGAGAGCGGCGACGACCCGATGGGCACCCTGCGCTGCGTCGCCTGCCAGATCTGCGAGAAGGAATGCCCCCCGCAGTGCATCTACATCGAGAAGAGCAAGGACAAGAAGCCCGATGCGAACGGGAAGATGCAGGTCTACCCGGCGGTCTTCGACATCGACACGGCGGTGTGCATGAGCTGCCAGATCTGCGTGGAGGTGTGCCCGTTCGACGCGATCAAGATGGACCAGGTGTTCGAGATCGCGGCCACCGACCGGTTCAAAGGGCTCATGCTCGACCGCAACGCCCTCGCGAAGCCCAACGACTACTACCACCGGATCCACCCGACCGACGCCGCCGAGGTGGACGAGCGGCTCGTGTCCGCCCGCAAGGCCGCCGCGGCCAAGGCCGCCCCCAAGCCGGCCGCCCCGGCGCAAACGCCCGCCGCGCCGAGCGCGCAGGCCCCCAAGCCCGCCGCATGAGCCTTCTGGCGACGACGGATTCGTCCCTTCTCGAGCGCGCGCCCCTCCTGCTGCGCGACGGGCTCACCGGGTTCCTCCCCGGGCCGGCCCGCTGGGCGGCGAACGGCCTCATCAAGATCGTGGCCCTCCTCGCGGTGTTCGGGCTCCTCTTCGCGTTCCTGACGCTGGTCGAGCGCAAGGTCCTCGGGCGCGTCCAGAACCGGCCCGGGCCCAACCGCACCGGCTGGTTCGGCCTCCTGCAGCCCTTTGCCGACGGGATAAAGATGCTGACGAAGGAGGACATCGTCCCGCACGCCGCGGACCCCGTGCTGCACTTCCTGGCGCCGGTCGCGGTGATCGCGTTCTCCTTCCTCACGTTCGCCGTGATCCCGTACGGCCGCCTCCTGCTGCCGGTCGACATGGACGCGTCCATCCTCTTCTTCTTCGCGGCCAGCTCCGCGACGGAGCTCTCCATCTTCATGGCCGGCTGGTCGAGCCACAACAAGTACGCCCTGTTCGCCGCGATGCGCGCCCTGGCGCAGCTCATCAGCTACGAGCTGCCGCTGCTCCTGTCCGTCGTGCCGGTCGTGCTGGCCGCGGGCGCGCTCTCGACCGCGGGCGTCGTGGCCGCGCAGTCCGGCTGGAAGTGGGGCTTCCTCCCCCACTGGCACGTCTTCACGCCCTGGGGGGCGGCCGCCTTCGCCATCTTCATGGTGTCCTCCCTCGCGGAGTCCAACCGCTCGCCGTTCGACCTGCCGGAGGCGGAGAGCGAGCTGATCGCGGGGCACCTCACGGAGTACTCCGGCTTCAAGTACGCCCTCTTCTTCATGGCCGAGTACTTCGGGATGTGCGCCCTGAGCGGCATGGCGGTGACGCTCTTCCTCGGCGGATGGCACGCGCCGCTGCCCCAGCTCGAGTTCGTCCCCTCCTACGTCTGGTTCTCCGTGAAGCTCCTCGCGCTCCTCTCCGGGTTCATATGGGTGCGCGCGACGATGCCGCGCCTGCGCATCGACCAGCTGACGCGCCTCGCCTGGAAGTTCCTCGTGCCGCTGGCGATCATCAACCTCGGGACGGCGGCCTTCTGGTCGCTCAGCCTGCCGTGGGCAGGCCCGCTCCAGCTGCTCCGGTGGGCCGTCTCCCTGGCGCTCGTCATCGTGCCGTTCCTCCTCCTCGGCCGCCGGCTCTCGGCGGGGCTCGGCGCCCGGGTGTACCGCTACGCATGAACGCCGTCCTCGCAACGATCGCGCTGGCGACCATCGGGACCGCTGTCGTGGCGATGAGCCGGCGCAACCTCCTGCACAGCGTGCTGCTCCTCACGGTCTGCTGGGCCGGGGTGGCGGCGTTCTACCTCTGGGCGGGCGCCGAGTTCGTCGCCTTCGCGCAGATCCTCGTCTACGTCGGCGCCATCTCGATGGCCGTCCTCTTCGCCGTGCTGCTCACGCGCCACTCGCGCGACGACGTGGCCGCACCGCCTGCGTCGAGGAGCCGAGCCCTCTACGCCATCCTTGCGGGGGCCGCGGTGGCGGGCGTCCTCATCGCGGCCGTCGCCCGCGCCCCGCTCGCGGCGGCGCCGGCCCCCGCGCCCACCGTGACCGTCCGCCAGCTCGGCGACCAGCTCATGGGGGCGCACGCGGCCTCGCTCCTCGCGGTCGCCGTCCTCCTCACGGTCGCGCTGATCGGCGCCGTCGTCCTGGCCGCCATAGGGCCGCCCGAGAAGCCGGGGGATCCGCCATGAGCCCCCTGCAGCTCTGCCTCGTGTTCTCGAGCTTGCTCTTCGCCGTCGGCCTGGCCGGCGCGCTCGCGCGCTCCAACAGCATCCTGGTCCTCCTCGGTCTCGAGCTCATGCTGACCGCGGCGAACCTCAACTTCATCGCGTTCTGGCGCTTCGGGCCCTCCGCCTCGCCGGCCACAGGCGTCGTCTTCGCGATCTTCGCGATCGCCGTCGCCGCCGCCGAGGCCGCGGTCGGCCTCGCCCTCATCATCACGGTGTACCGCCAACAGAAGAACATCCGCCTGCCGGAGGCGAACCGCCTGAAGGGCTGAGCCATGGGCCTCCCGATCGAACATCTCTGGCTGATCCCCGCGCTCCCGCTCCTGGCGGCGGGCCTCGGGGCCCTGACCCCCAGGGGGGGAAGGCGTTTCTCGGCGGCCGCGGCGATCGCCGGCATGGCCGGGGCGCTCGTCCTATCGTGCCTTGCCCTCCGGGGCGCCCTCGCGGTCCCCTCCGCGCACCTCTTCCACAACTTCCGCTGGTTTGACCTCGGCGGCGGCGCCGTGGAGCTCGGGTGGCTCCTCGACCCGCTGAGCGCCCTGATGTGCGTCATGGTGAGCCTGGTCGGGCTCCTGATCTTCATCTTCAGCCTGGGCTACATGGACGCCGACGAGAACTTCACGCGATTCTTCTGCTTCATGAGCCTCTTCGCCGCGGCCATGCTGGGCGTCGTCATCGCCAACAGCCTGCTGCTGCTCTTCATCAGCTGGGAGCTCGTGGGGCTGGCCTCGTACCTCCTCATCGGCTTCTGGTTCCACAAGCCGGAGGCGGCCGCCGCCGCGAAGAAGGCCTTCATCACGACCAAGATCGGCGACATCGGGTTCCTCCTCGGGCTCGTCTGGCTCTATGACGTCACGGGCTCGCTGCTCCTCTACGACGGGGGCAGCGGCGTCCTGGAGGCCGGCGCCCTCGGGCACCTGGGCGCGACGGCGCTCGCGGGCGGGATGGCGGCGTCCACGGCGATCAGCCTGCTCATCTTCTGCGGCGCCGCGGGCAAGTCGGGCCAGTTCCCGCTCCACGTCTGGCTCCCCGACGCCATGGAGGGGCCCACCCCCGTCAGCGCGCTGATCCACGCGGCCACGATGGTGGCGGCCGGCGTGTTCCTGATCGCCCGCATCTATCCCCTCGTCTCGTACGACCAGGCCCTGGCCGGCGTCCCGGTCCACGCGCTCACCGTGGTGGCGGCGATAGGCGCGATAACCGCGCTCCTCGGGGCGGCGATAGCGGTCGCCCAGAACGACCTGAAGCGGGTCCTCGCCTTCTCCACGATCTCGCAGCTCGGCTACATGATGCTGGCCCTGGGGGTAGGCTCATGGGTCGCGGCGATCTTCCACCTGCTGACGCACGCCTTCTTCAAGGCCCTCCTGTTCCTCGCGGCCGGCTCCGTCATCCACGCCGCGCACCATGAGCAGGACATCCGCAGGCTCGGCGGCCTGAGCGGCCGCATGCGCACGACCTACGCGACCTTTGCCGTGGGCATGATGGCGCTGGCCGGCGTGCCGTTCCTCTTCTCGGGCTTCTGGAGCAAGGAGGCCATCCTGCACGCCGCGTCCGACTGGGGCGTCTCGAGCCTGCCCCTCTACGCCGGCCTGGCCGCCGTCGTCCTGACCGCCTTCTACATGACGCGCCTGCTGTGCGAGGTGTTCTGGGGCGCGCCGCGCTCGCCGGAGGCCGCCCACGCCCAGGAGAGCCCGAAGGTGATGACCGTCCCCCTTGTGGTCCTGGCTATTGGCGCCGTCGCGCTCGGGTTTCTAGGAACGCCGGCCTGGCCCTGGCTGCAGGCAAGGCTCACCGGCGAGGAGGTCCAGGCGCGCTCCCTCCTGGAGGGGGGCGGCCTCATGATGCTCTCGATTGTCCTGGTGGCCACGGGGCTCGGCGCCGGCTGGGCCCTCTACGGCAGGAGGGCCCGCGCCGCGGCCGAGGCCGCCGATCCGCTCTGCGCGTCCGCCCCGAGGCTGTTCAACTTCCTCGCCGCCCGCATGAAGATCGACGAGCTTTACGGCGCCACGCTCGGCAGGCTGAACACCTTCCTTGCCGCGCTCGCGGATTTCCTTGACCGCTGGGTCTGGGGAGGCGCCGTCGGGCTCCTCGCCGTGCTTGGCGAATTCACGGGTTCCGTGAACCGCGAGGTCGACGAATCCGGCCTCAATACCGGCTTCAACTCGGCCAGCGAGAGGATCCGCCGGGCCGGCCGGGCGTACTCGGGCGCGCAGTCGGGGGAGGCCCAGGGCTACCTTCGCACGGTCGCCATCGCCTTCGTGGTGCTGGCGCTCCTTGCGCTCCTGGGAGGCGGCCGATGAGCCCCGCTCCCCTGCTCTCCCTCGTGATCCTCGTCCCCTGGGCCGGGGCGCTCCTCCTCGCCTGCCTGCCGAGGCTGGGCGCCCAGGCCTGCCGCGCGCTCGCTCTCGCGTTCAGCCTCTCGACGCTCGCCCTCTCCCTGGCCCTCCTCGGCGGCTTCGACTGCGCCTCCACCGGCTACCAGTTCGTGGAGCGGCACGGGTGGATAGCCTCGCTGAACGTCGACTACCACCTCGGCCTCGACGGGCTGAGCCTGCTCCTCGTGATCCTGACCGGCCTCCTGGCGCCGGCCGGCCTGCTTGCCTCCTGGCGCAGGGCGAGCGAACCGAGGTTCTTCGGCCTGCTCTTCCTCGTCCTGCAGGGCGCCGCCCTGGGCGTCTTCCTCGCGCTCGATTTCTTCCACTGGTTCATCTTCTGGGAGCTGAGCCTGATACCCGTCTACTTCCTCATAAAGCTCTGGGGCGGGCCCGGCGCCGCGCGCGCGGCCTACCAGTTCGTGATCTACACCATGGGCGGGAGCGCCTTCCTCCTCCTCGGCTTCGTGGCGATCTTCGCCGCCACCGGCACGCTCGACTTCGAGCAGCTGGCCCGGCTGGGCGCCGACGGCGCGCTCGGGGCCAAGCTCGCCGCCCTCGGCGGGTTCTGGCCGCAGGCGGTCTTCCTCGGGGTGTTCCTCGGGCTCGCCGTAAAGGTCCCGCTCTTCCCGTTCCACACGTGGCTGCCGCCGGCCTACGCCGAGGCCCCGATCGGGGTCTCCATGTTCCTGACCGGGGTCATGTCGAAGATGGGCGTCTACGGATTCCTGCGGATCCTCTGGCCGCTCTTCCCGGCGCCCCTTCACGCCGCGGCCGTGCCGCTCTTGTGGATGGCCCTCGGGGGCGCCGTCCTCGGCGCGTTCGCCGCCATGCGCCAGAGCGACCTGAAGCGGATGGTCGCCTACTCCTCGGTCAACCACGTGAGCTACTGCCTGCTCGCCCTCTTCGCCGTCTCGGCGGCCACCGGGCGGGCGGGCCTCTCGAGCGCGGCCTCCGCGGCCGCGCTCAGCGGGACCCTGCTGCAGATGTTCAACCACGGGCTCTCGGCCGGCGCGCTGTTCTACTGCGTGGGCGTGCTTGAGGCCCGCTCCGGCGGGCTGCGCGGCCTCGGCGACTTCGGGGGGGTGCGCTCGGCCGCGCCGGTGTTCGCGGGGCTGTGCGGCATCGCGATGTTCTCGTCCATTGGGCTGCCCGGGCTGAACGGGTTCGTGGGCGAATTCCTGATCTTCCGGGGCGTGTGGGGGCTGGCGCCCTGGGCGGCCTCCGTGGCGTGCCTCGGCCTCTTCGCAACGGCCTTCTTCCTCCTCACGTTCTGGCAGCGGGTGTTCCACGGCCCGCGCTCCGGCGCCGCCAGGGGCGGGTTTGCCGACGTGGCGGGCCTCGACCTCGCGGTGCTCGCCCCCCTGGTCGCCCTCATGCTCGTCCTGGGCGTCCTTCCGCAGCTCCTCACGGGGCTCTTCAACCCTCTCGTCACCTCGTGGGCGAGCCACCTGCCGCTGCCATGAGCCTCCTGCCCTGGAGCATCTACCTTTCGCTGGCCGGGGCCCTGGCCTCCCTCGCGTTCGGCGCGCGCTCCGCAAGGGCGGCGCGCTGGATCGCGCTCCTGACGGCCGGCGGGGCGTGGGCCCTGACGCTCCTGGCCGCCACCCGCTTTGTCCCCGGCCCGGGGCTCCAGACGCTGGTCGACCTCCCGTGGGTCCCGTCCATGGGCGTGCGCTACCACCTTGCGGCGGACGGGATAAGCCTGACGCTCCTCGTCCTGACGGGGCTCGCGTCGACGGCGGGAGTCCTCTTCTCGTGGAACGTGAGGGAGCGCGCCGGCGAATTCTTCGCCCTCTTCCTGACGCTCGTGGCCGGGGTCTACGGGGTCTTCCTCAGCGCGGACGCGCTCCTCTTCTTCGCATTCTACGAGATCGCCATCGTCCCGAAGTACTTCCTGATCGCCATCTGGGGATCGACGAACCGCGAGTACGGCGCGATGAAGCTGGCGCTCTACTCCTTCGCGGGCAGCGCCATGGTGCTGGCCGGGCTCCTTTGGGTCTACGCTGCGGGCGGCGGGCACGGCTTCGGTTTCGCCGACCTCGCGCAGGCGGCCGCCACGCTCTCCCGCCACCAGCAGATCGTGGTCTTCGCCTTCGTGTTCTTCGGCTTCGCGACCCTCGCCGGCATCTTCCCCCTGCACACCTGGGCGCCGACGGGCCACGTGGCCGCCCCGACCGCCGCGTCGATGCTCCTCGCCGGCGTCGTGATGAAGCTCGGGGCCTACGGCTGCCTGCGCGTCGCCCTGCCCCTCTCGCCCGTCGGGTTCGCCTACTGGCAGACGCCCATCGCCTGGCTCGCCGTGACCGGCATCGTCTACGCGGGGCTCGTGGCGCTCGTGCAGGCGGACCTCAAGTTCGTCATCGGGTACTCGAGCGTGAGCCACATGGGCTTCGTCATGCTGGGCCTCGCCGCCGCCAATTTCCAGGCGGTGGGGGGCGCGGTGCTCCAGATGTTCTCCCACGGCGTCATCGCGGGCCTCCTCTTCGCCGTCGTCGGCCGGATGGTCTACGACCGCACCCACACGCGCCAGCTCGCCGAGCTGCGCGCGATGCCCCTGCACAGGCTCATGCCCTTCGCGGCGGCGGTGTTCGTCATCGCCGGTATAGCCTCGATGGGCCTGCCCGGCTTCAGCGGCTTCCCGGCCGAGCTCACCATACTGGTCGGGGCGTGGAAGGCCGCCCCGGCGTGGGCGGCGGCCGCGGCGCTCGGGGTCCTCGTGGCGGCGGCCTTCACGCTGCGCGCGATCGCTCTTGGCTTCTTCGGTTCGACCGGCGCGCCCCTTCCGGCGGGCGCCGGCCACGCCGCGCCCATGGAGCCCATCACGCTCGCCGAGAAGCTCGGCGCCCTCCTCCTCGTCGGCGCCACGGTCCTTGTCGGGATCAAGCCCGACATCCTGCTCAACTGGATCAACCCGGCGCTCCAGTCGCCGCTGCTGCAGAGCGTCCTGAAGGGGGGCGCGCCATGAGCTTCGACTATGCGGGCCTGTTCTACGCATTCGGGCCGGAGGCGGCGCTGGTGCTCGGCGCGCTGGCCGTGCTCGGCCTGGACCTGACGCTCTTCCGGCGCCGCACGCCGGGCGAGCGCCTGCGGCTCGCGCTCTGGGTGGCGAGCCTCGCGGTCCTGGCCGCCGGCGTCCACGTCTGGAGGAGCGGAACGCCCGGGCCGGTCTACGGCGGCGTCCTCATCCTCGACCATCTCGCGGTCGCCACGCGCCTCGGCGTCCTGGTCCTCACCCTCCTTACCCTGGGCGTCGCGCGCGGCGCGGTGGTGCCCCGCCAGCCGGCGGAGTACGTGGCCGTGATGCTCTTTGCGTCGACCGGTCTTCTCCTGATGGCCGCCGCCCAGCAGCTCCTCCTCGTCTTCCTTGCGCTCGAGCTCGCGAGCCTCTCCCTCTACGTGATCGCCGGCTTTGACCGCTCGAGGCCCGACTCGGCCGAGGCGGGCCTGAAGTACTTCCTCTTCGGCGGGATGGCGGCCGCGTTCCTGCTCTTCGGCTTCAGCCTCATCTACGGGGTCACGGGATCGATCGAGCTGCCGCAGATTGCGGCGCAGCTCGCCGTGCAGGGCTCGAACCCCCTGCTGTCGATCGCGCTCGTCATGGTCCTGGTGGGCTTCGGCTTCAAGACGGCCGCCGCCCCGTTCCACCTGTGGGCGCCGGACGTCTACCAGGGCGCCCCGGCCCCGTCGGCGGCGCTCGTCGCGTCGGCCTCCAAGCTCGCCGGCTTCACGCTGTTCACCCGGCTCCTGTGGCCGGGCCTCTCCGCCGCGGCCGGGAGCGTCTCGTCGTTCCGGGCGGCGCCGGGCTGGCTCCCGGCGGTCGCCGTCATCGCCGCCGCCTCCCTCCTCCTCGGGAACCTCGTCGCCCTCGCGCAGTCCAACATCCGCCGCCTCCTCGCGTACTCGGCCATAGCCCACTCGGGGGCCATGCTGCTGGGGGTGATGGCCGCCGGCCGGGCGGGACCGGCGCCCCTCTTCTACTACGCGTCGACCTACGGCCTGGCGACCGTGGGGGCCTTCGGCGTCATCAGCGCCGTCGAGCGCGGCGGCCGCTGCGAATCCATCTCCGACCTGGCGGGGCTCCACCGGCGCTCGCCCCTCCTTGCGGCGTGCCTCGCGGTGTTCATCCTCTCGCTCGCGGGGATTCCGCCGCTCGCCGGGTTCTTCGGAAAGTTCACGGTCTTCGCGGCCGCGATCCGCCTCGGCGGGATTGCCGCCCCTGCGGGCGCCCTTGCCGTGCTGGCGATCGCGCTGAGCGCGGTGGCCCTGTACTACTACCTGATCGTGCTCAAGCAGGCGCTGGTCGCCCCGCCCGCGGCGGATGCGCCCCCGATAAAGGTGCCGCCCGCGACGGCGCTGGCCCTGGTGGCCGCAGCCGGGCTCATCGTATGGTTCGGGCTTTCCCCCGGGCAGCTGCTGGGGCTATTCTGAGCGGCCGCCATGGCGAGGCGACCCTAGGGGCCGCAAGGACCCCGCGAGCAACCTTTCCGGCTCTGGCGCGTCCTGCCGCTTAAGGAGCACCGGAGCGCCAGCCCAAAAATGAACGCATTCTCCGCGCTTCCGGAGCGCAAGCCATTCCCCGGCCACGTTGAAGAGGCGCTGGGCGCGTTTTCTCGAGCGGCCGTTGTGCTGGCAGTCCTGCCATGCATCGCGGGATGCGCGGCGTCAGGCAACTGGGCCAGGGAGCCGCTGCCGGTTTCCGTTTCCGCCGCCAACTATTCCCGACTCTCCTACGGGGAACTCTACGCACGGGTCCACGATCCCGACAACGCGCGCCCCGAGGTGCCGGCTGTTCAAAAGGCGGCGGAGCCCCTCTATTACTTCCTTGTGCCGGGCGAGATCTATCCGAACGACGTTCCGCTTGATACCGTCTACCGCGAGCTGGAGAACGCGCTCGAATCCAGGGGCTACTTCAACGTGGTCTACCAGCTGCGGGCCGGGCGAATGCCGCCGAGGATCGACTACCTGCTGCGCGTCCATTACGGCGTGCGGCTGTGGCTCAGGCCAATAGTTCGGACGGACAAGATCACGTGGGGCAATGACGGAATTGTGGCGAACCGATACATGGCGTTCCTGCAGTACGACCCGATGACCGACCCGCGCGTCGGGTTGAGCCCCGAGGAAATCGCAAGGCTCCATGCAGCCTTCGCGCATCTTGCGCAGGGCGCCAGCGGACCTGGCGCCAACACCGCACAGGCTCTCGCCTTCGGATCGGAAATGGATGACCGGCTCTCGCGCGAATTCGGCCAGGAAGGGAAAGTCTCGCGGGACTTCTGCCTTGTCGTGGTCGAGGCGTTCAAGTTCGACGACGTCAGGGCCACGAACAGGAAGGCGCCCTGCATCTGGGCGACCTTCATCGCCGTGCCGGTTGAGGAAGGGATGAAATTCTCGAATGTGCTGCGCGCCATGCTTCGGACCGCCCAGCCCTACTTCGGAGAGACAACGCACGGGCTCCAGGTGTATGAGGTTCCGCCTGGAAGGGTGCTCATGGGAACCCCCGTCGAGCTGCCCACACCGTTGAAGGCGTCGGCGCCCACGGGTCAAAAGCCTCCGTGAGGGCCGTTGCCGGATCCCCTAGTTCTCCTGGTTCTTGCCGTTGTGGCAGTCGCTGCAGATCAGCCCCAAGCCGTCGATTTCGGTCGAGGGGTGCTTGAAGGGGACGCCGTTCGGCGCAAGCCGCGCCAGCTCGGCCCCCGCGCCCTGCGCCAGGATGACGTGGCAGCTGTTGCACTCCGTGGCCGGCATGGGCCGGCCGTTGTCGGAGACATGCTTTCCGTCATGGCAGCGGAAGCAGCCCGGATTGTCCATGTGGCCGATGTTCTCGGGGTACTTGCTCCAGTCCGCCCTCATCTCGGGGAAGAAATTGGACCGGTAGACCGCGACGACCGCCTCCACGGAGTCGTCGATCTTCCTGCCCGGGTACTTGGCGCGCAGGCCGGCCGATATCTTCGACTCGCCTTCCGCCTTCGAGGAATACGCCTGCGAGAGGAGGTCGACCGCGTTGCGCTTGATCGACGGGAGGCTCCGGTCGATCCGCCTCAGGTCGAGGGCCTCGTCGACGGCGTCGTTGGGCGAGCTGTAGCGGTGGGCCGGCCTGTTGTGGCAGTCGATGCAGTCCATCTGGCGGACCGCCGCCGGGTCGGGCTCGCCCTTGAACCCCGTCTTGCGGTAAACGGTGACCGTGCCCGTCCTGTCGGTCACCCGCACCCAGGGGATCGTCTGGCGCTGGGGATCCGAGGCAAAGTACTCGACCTTGGTGTCCCTGCCCGTGTGCCAGTGGATGCCGCTCGGCTTGCCGTGCTCCGTGTCGCTGCCCCCCACCATGAGCAGGAGGCGCACCGTGTAGGGCGTGTTGGCCTCGTCCGGCAGGAAGCGCGCGAGCGTGCGCTCCAGGTTCCCGGAATGCCTCTCGGGCCAGTGGCACTTCTCGCACGTCTCGCGGGCGGGGCGCAGGTTGTGGATGGGCGTCGCGATCGGGCGCGGAAACGAGTTGAACGTGATGGCGTAGAGCTGGTGGACGCCGTTGATCTTGGCGTCGATGTAGTTCGCGGCCCCCTGCCCCACGTGGCAGTCGACGCACGCGACGCGCGCGTGCGCGTTGCGGCGGTACTCGGTCAGCTCGGGCCCCATGGCCGAGTGGCAGACCATCCCGCAGAAGCTGTCCGACTCCGTGTAGATGTACGTCTGGTAGCTCCCGATCGCGGTCAGGAGGAGATAGACGAGCGTCCCGGTGACGAACACGCCCATGATCCGGCGGTCGCGCCTCCTCGATAGGTCGATCGCCAGAGGCGCGGGCTCGCCGAGCCCCCGTAGCCTCGCCAGCTCCTTCCTCTGCCTCCACCAGCCGAGGACGACGAGGGCGAGGCCTATCGCCAGGAAGAACGGCGCGACGACGTAGGACAGGATGCCGAGGTAGGGATTGCTCCTGCCGCTCCCCGTCATGTCCAGGGTGAACAGGAAAAGGAACGCGAACAGGCTGCCGGTGGCGACGATCGCCCCCGCCACGCTGCACCAGTTGCGCCAGCTGGACTGCCGGTCGGGGCCGGCCGGATCGGGGGCTGGCGCGGGCTCAGTCACTTGGCCATCGCGCGGACGTACGCCACGAGGGCCTTGATGTCGTCATCCGAAAGCTTCTCGGCGAACGACTTCATCTTCTCGGTCCCGTCCTTGGCCTTGAAGCCGACCTTGAGCGAGCTGAAGGCGTCGGCGTCCGAGAAGGACTTCTGGTACTCGGCCGAGGTCAGGTCCTTCACCTCGAGCTTCTTGCCCGCCTTGGTGTGGCCCGCGCCGTCCTTGCCATGGCACGAGGCGCAGAGCGCTCCCCAGTTCGCGGGGGCATCGGCCGCCGCTGCGGCACAGATTGAAAATGCAAGGGCAGAGGCTATCGAAAGCAGGGTTTTCATAGTGCCGGGATGATGGCGGGAATCCGGCCGGATGTCGATACCGGGCGTCGGGAAAGAAGGGGAATAAGGCCGGTTGAAGCCGCGCATCAGCAGCCGCGCCCGCCCCCGGGGCCCCCGGAGGCCCTCCGCCTAGCGCATGCGCCTGAACGTCGCCTGCAGCACGTCGAGGTCCGAGGCGGACTTCGTCTTCTCGCGGGCCTTGGCGATCAGGCCGGCCTCGAGCTTGTTCTTGGTCGGCCGGTTCGACTCGTAGAAGACCCCGAACACGCCCGGCCAGGGCTCCGATGCCAGCCGGAAGGCCGCGACCTCGTCGGTCGGGTCGTGCCGCAGGGCGTCCTCGGGCGTGCCGTCATGCTTCTTTTCCTCTATGGTCCTGAACACCCCGCCCTTGCGGGGCACCGACGCGTCAAAGGCGCCCTCGTAGAACTCCACGCACTCGGAGAGGATCTCGACCACCGAGAAGCCCTCGTGGCGCGCGGCGCGCTCCATCATCTCGGTCATGTGGTTCACCTGGGTCGCGTGGCTGCGGGCAACAAAGGTGGCGCCGCTGTTGACGAGCGTGCGCATCGGGTTGATCGGCTGGTCGATCACGCCAGTCGGGTCCGTCTTCGACTTGAATCCGAGGGGGGACGTGGGCGACGTCTGCTTCTTCGTCAGCCCGTAGACGAAGTTGTCCATGATGACGTACGTCAGGTTCACGTTCTTGCGCCCCGTGTGCACAAGGTGGTTGCCACCGATGGAGAAGCCGTCGCCGTCTCCGCCGAATACGAACACGTGCAGGTCGTCGCGGCCCAGGCTCACCCCCGCCGCAAACGGGAGGGAGCGCCCGTGGATGTAGTGCACCCCGTGGGTGTTGACGAAATACGGGAAGCGCGACGAGCAGCCGATGCCCGCCATGGTGACGATGTTCTGGTGGGGATACTGGAGCCTCTCCAGGACCCGGTAGTAGGAGGCCAGCACGGCGAAGTCGCCGCACCCCGGGCACCAGGTCGGGTGGTCGGCCGTGAGGATCTTCTTGGTCAGCCGGACGCTCTGGACCGGCTCGGCCGTGGCTGTTGCTGCGGGGGAGGATGGCATGGCGGTCAAATTCGGGGGGGTTGGGCGTGGTCGCCGTTTGCGCCGCTGCGGCCGAGCCTGCTCGTCACGCCGTTCACGATCTCGGAGATCCTGAAGGTGAGCCCGTCGGTCTTCGTGATGCTGCCGATGGAGGGCATGGCGTAGCGGGCCCGCAGCAGCATGGCCAGCTGGCCGAACCCGTAGAGCCCCTCGTCGTTCATCTCGATCACCAGGACCTTCCCGTAGCGGGCAAAGATCCCGTCGAGCCCCGGCGGCAGCGGATGGAGGCTGCGCACGTGGACCTGGCCCACCCTCATCCCGCCGGCCCTCAGCTGGCCCACGGCCTCGCGGATGGGCCCCCAGGTCGAGCCCCAGCCCACGACGAGAACCTCCCCATCGGGGTCCCCGAACACCTCGGGCACCGGGAGCGAGGCGCCGAGCGCCTTGATCTTCTCGCGGCGCTTGGCCGTCATTTTCATGTGGAGGCCCGGGTTGCCCGTGGGATGGCCCAGCTCGTCGTGCTCGAGACCGCTGACCGAGGGATACTTCCCGGTGGCTATCGAGGCCCCGGGCGGGGCATGGCGCGTGATCCGGCCGAGCGGGTACGGCTCGAAGTCCGCCCCGCGCGGCGAAAGGTCCGGCTTCGGGTCGACCATGAGCTTCGCCAGGTCCGGCTCGTCGAACGCCTCGATCCGGTTCGCCAGGGCCTGGTCCGTCAGGATCAGGACGGGCGTGCTGTACTCGCGCGCGATCCTTCCCGCCTCGAGGGCGATGTAGAAGCAGTCCTCGACATCCTTCGGGGCCAGCACGACGCGGGGCGCGTCCCCGTGGCTGCCGTAGATCGCCTGCATCAGGTCGCTCTGCTCGACATTCGTCGGCAGGCCGGTGCTCGGGCCGCCACGCTGGACGTTGATCACGATGAGGGGCATCTCCGCCATCACCGCCCAACCGAGGGCCTCCATCTTGAGCGACATCCCGGGGCCGGAGCTTCCGGTCACGGCGAGGTGCCCCGAGTACGCGAAACCGAGCGCGTAGCCCACGGCGGCCAGCTCGTCCTCGGCCTGGACAAAGATGCCGCCGTACTTGGACAGCTCGGTGCGCAGCGTCTCCATCACGGTCGACCACGGTGTGATCGGGTAGCCGGCGCCGTGCCGGACTCCGGCCGCGATGAGCCCGAACGTGAGCGCCATGTTGCCGTCCGTCGTGACCTGCGGGCTTCCCGAGGAGCGCGACGGAGCCGGCTCGAACCGGTAAAGGCAGTCGCGCAGGTTGTCCGCCGGGGTGGCGTAGCCCGCGTCGAACGCGAGCATCGCATTGCGCACGATGTCCTCGGACTTTCCACCGAAGCGCTCGGAGATGAGCCCCGCGATCTTGGCGACGTCCAGGCTGAAGATCCGGGCGATCAGGCCGAGCACGAAGAGGTTCTTGCCCTTGTCCTTGGACGAGCCGCCCACCGCCTCGACCGTCGCCCCGGTGATCGGGATCCCCACGGTCTTGAAGCGGCGGTCCTCGGGATTCGGCACGACGTGGTCGCTGTCGTAGATCAGCACGCCGCCCGGCCTGAGCGAATCGATGTGGCTGTCGTAGCTGTGCTGGTAGAAGGCCACCAGCATGTCGGCCTGGTCCCCGGAGGAGAGGATGTCGCCATTGCCCATCCTGACCTGGAAGATCGACGGACCCCCCGAAATCGTTGACGGGATGGTCATGTACGTCATTACCTCCCGGTCGGAGCGTCCGGCGAGGCGGGCGAGGAAGCCCCCGATCGTCTGGATTCCGTCCTGCGAATTCCCGGCGAGGCGGATGACTACGTCATTTACGGCGAGTCTGTCGTTGGAAATCTCTGGGCCGGCCCCAGGGGTTGGGGTGGATGCGGGCAAAACCATTTGGGAGAACCAAAACTGTTTGCCGGTACCCCGTTGTCAACGAGTTCGATCCGACATAAGCCGGGCGCAGGCTGCCTCGCGTCCAGCGTAACCAAATCTAATGGTGCAGGCTCAAAAGGCGCCCTTTTGGGCGGCCCGCGCCGCAGCGCCCGCCCGTGCGGGATGGGCGATCCCAACCCTTCTGGATCCCATCAGTTTCCCTAATGCCGCTGCGAATTCAGCTGCTTGAAGGCCGCGTCGATTTCCGACCGGGAGGCCCGGCTCACCTTGGTCGAGAACCCGCAGGTCACCTCGAGGTCGCCGCGAGCAAGTCCGGCCATCACCGCGTCGGCGAATTCCTCCAGGGGCATGCCGGCCTCGTTGGATCCCGGGGCGCCGAGGTCGGTGTTCACGTGGGGCGGGGCGATCTCGATCACCTTGATCGGGCCCGTGCTGAGCTGGTGGCGCATCGAGAGCGCAAAGGAGTGGAGCGCCGCCTTCGTGGCGCAGTAGACGGGAACGCCCGCCATCGGCACAAAGGCGAGCCCGGAGGTCACCAGGATTATCGCCGGGGCCTCCTGCTGGTGCAGGTGCTGGATGAAGAGCTGCGAGAGGTGGATCGGCGCCTCGAGGTTGATGGCGATGTCCTGGTGGATCGGCTCCCAGGGCCCGGCCTGGGCGATCTGCAGCGGGTGCCAGACGCCCGCGTTGTTCACGAGCACGTTCAACCCGGGAAACTCGGCCGTCGCCCAGGCGAGCAGGGCGCGGCGGTCGGACTCGTTCGCCACGTCGCAGATCCTCGTGTGGAGCCGCGGGTTCTTCGCCTTGGCCTCGCGCAGCTTGTCCTCGCGGCGGCCGCAGACGATGACCTCGCTGCCCGCGCGCAGGAAGCGCTCGGCCAGCGCGAGGCCGATGCCCGTGGCGCCGCCGGTGACCAGGACCGTGTTGGATTCAATTTTCATGGTTGTGTTTTTTTGTGGCAGTCGACCGAGACCCGCGGGCTCCCGACCCGGCCTGCGGTCCTCCCTCCCCGATCATCTCTCTTGTGACATCCTCCCCTCACTAACCGCGGCCACCCTACTCCGCAACGTATTCGGCGGCAACCGCGCCGGCGGCCTTTTCCTCCTCCCTGATGTGGTGGGCGGCGGGCTTAAGAATGAGGCAGAGCGGGATGGCCCCCAGCAGGATGAAGCCGGCCAGGACGAAGCCATT
Source organism: uncultured Opitutaceae bacterium (assembly GCA_964451965.1). GTDB lineage: Bacteria > Verrucomicrobiota > Verrucomicrobiia > Opitutales > Opitutaceae > Palsa-1447. The sequence goes on along the minus strand of CAYVKH010000012.1, from coordinate 36,326 downwards.
GTCAAAGCCCAGCACCTGGGCGCGCCGGGCGATGCCCTGGGCCGCCGCGAACACGACCTTGCTCTGCGGATTGGCGACCAGGCCCGGCTCGTGGCGGGCGACCATCGGCATGACCCGGTATCCGAGGCGGACCGCGAACGCCTGGGACTCCACGGGAAACCCCTCGCCCAGGCGCACGGCGTGCCGGTGGATCGAGTTGGTCACGAATGTGTTCAGGAGCGCGATCCCGAGCGAGCCGCCGACGTTCTGGAAGACGTTCAGGAAGCTGCTCGCCATCGGGAGCTCCCGCCTCGGCACCGCGTTGAGCGACGCCGCCATGAGGGGCGCCATCATGAGGGCAAGGCCCAGGCCGCGGCCGAGCTGCGGCAGGACCAGCATGGGCCACTGCGACAGCGGGTCCAGGAGGCCGAAGAGGATGAGCGAGCTCCCGACAAGGATGCAGCCCACGGTCGTGAGTGCGGCCGGCGGGTACCGGTCCGCGAGCCACCCGGCCAGCGGCATCGTGATGCCCACGGCCAGGGCGTTCGGGAGCATCCATAGGCCGGCCTCCACGGGCGTGTAGCCCATCAGGTTCTGCAGGAAGATGGGAAAGAGGAAGACGCTTCCGAACAGGCCGATGGCGCGGAAGATCGCGAGGAGGTTGCTCAGGAGGTAATTCCGGATGGCGAAGAGGCGCAGGTCGAGGATCGGGTTCTCCACCGCGAGCTCGACGGCGATGAACATCACCATTCCCACGACGGTGATCGCCTCGCAGACATGGATGTAGTCCGAGTCCCAGCCCTTGACCTGCCCGTTCGAGAGGGCGGTGAGGCCCGCAATCAGCGCCATCGACAGGAAGAGGTACCCGTAAAGGTCGAAGGGCTGCTTCGAGCCCTGGGCGCGGATCGGGCGCATGATGATCATCCCGGCCAGCAGCGTGAGGACCCCCACCGGCAGGTTGACCGAGAAGATGGTCCGCCAGCTGAAGGCGTCGGTCAGGTAGCCTCCCAGGGTGGGCCCGATCGCCGGCCCGGCCATGACTCCCATCCCCCAGATGCCGAGCGCCTTTCCCCTCTCCCGCGGCTCGAAGAGCTCGGCCACGATGGACATGCCGATCGGCTGGATGGCGCCGCCCCCGATCGCCTGGAGGACTCGGGCCGCGATCAGCGACTCGTAGCTCCACGCCATGGCGCAGGCCGCGCTCGCCAGCGTGAAGACGGCCAGGCTGCCCAGGTAAAGCGCCTTGTAGTTGATGCGGCTCGTCAGCCAGCCGACGAAGGGCATGACCACGGCCGAGGTCAGCATGAAGCCCGTCGCGACCCACTCGATCTGCTCCCGGTCGACGCCGAAGGTGCTCATCATGTGCGACAGGGCGACGTTGACGATGCTCGAGTCCAGCACCGCCATGAACGTGCCGAGCATGATGATGCCCAGCACGCCCCACCTGTTGGCCCGCAGATCGCTGTCGCTAGTCATGCGGCGTGCCGCCCCGCGCCGCCGTGCCCGAATGGATCCTCACCTCGACGGACAGGCCCGGCCCGATCGCCAGGTCCGCCGGCGCCGCCACGGCGAGGCGAAGGGGCACGCGCTGCGTCACCTTGATGAAGGTTCCGGAGACGCCCTCGGCGGGAATCAGGCTGAATTGCGAGTTCGCGGCCCGCAGGATCTCGGTCACGCGGCCGTGCAGGCGGAGGGCCGGGTAGGCGTCGACCGAGATGTCCGCGGCGTCCCCCACCGCGACCTCGTGGAGGTACTTCTCCTCGATGTTGGCGTCCACGCGCAGGGTCGCCGGGTCGAAGAGGCTCACGACCGGCTGGGCCGCCAGGGGCATGGCGCCCGGGTCGAGCCAGCGCCGGACGACCCAGGCTTCAAACGGCGCGCGGACCGTGCACCGGGCCAGGTCGCTCCGGGCGTTCTCCACGGCGGCCTCGGCCTCCTTGACCCTGCTGCGGGCCAGCTCCACGCCCGCCTTCGAGGCCGAGATGTCCTCCCTGCGGGTTCCCTGCCGCAGGAGGGCGAGGTTCTGCGCGGCGTTCTCCGAGCCCTGGCCCGCGGATTCGAGGGCGCTCCTGGCCCGGTCGAGGTCCGCCTGGGTCACGGCGCTGTCCCTGAAAAGCGCCTGGGCCCGCTCGAAGTCCAGCCGCGCCTGCCCCTCCTCGCTCCGCAGGCGCCTCTCGGTGGCCTCGGCCGCCTTGACCTCCTCCGGCCGGCTGCCGTTGACCGCCTTCTCGTTCATCGCGCTGCTCGAGGCCGCCCCCGCCTGGGCGGACGCGAGCGACGCCTCGGCCCTGTCGAGAGCCGCCTGGGCGATGGACGGGTCCAGCCGGAAGACGATGTCCCCCTTGTGCACGAACTGCCCCTCGTGCACGGCGACGTCGATCATCCGCCCGTTGATTTCCGGGGCGAGATCCACGAGGTGCCCCGCGAAGCGGGCGTCATCCGTGGAGACGATCCCCCACATGAAGAGGAGCCAGTAGGCGAGCACGCAGGCCCCGATGGCCGCCACGGCGGCGATCCCGATCGCGATGCTCCTGCGCCGGCGCCCGCCGTTGCCGGAGGGTTCCGGGGCCCCGTCGTCCCGCGGCCCTGGGCCCGCGGCGGCGGATGCCGTTGATGATGGACCGTCAGCAGTGCTCATGTTTCCTCCGGGTCGGTCAATTGCGGGGCGGCGCCGGCCTGCCCGCGCCGCTGATGAACAGGTCCGCGACCCCCGCGAGGCTGCGCTCGGCCTCCGGCCAGTCCTCCAGCTCCCACGACCGGGTGCGCAGCATGCCGAGCAGGTATTCGGCGAGGATCCCCGTGGGCACGTCCGGCCGGATCTCCCCCGACACCATCCCCCTGGCGATGATCGTCGCCACCGCTTCGGTCATCGTCCTCCGGCGCTCGCGCCAGCGCTGCTGAAGCCCGCCGGCGCCGCTCTCCGCGTCGCGGTCGCCCTCGGAGAGTATGATGCGAAAGAGCGAGCGCCGGGCCCGGAAGAAGGTGCTGATCTCCTCGCAGGCCCGCAGCAGCGTCGCGCGGAACGCCACGCCCTGCGCGGCATTCTCCCGCAGCTGCAGGCACATCCCGTCAAATCCCTCCACGGCGGCCTGGAAGATGAGGTCCTCCTTGTCCGTGAAATAGAGGTAGATGGTCCCCTTGCCGACCTCGGCCGCCCGCGCGATCTCGTCCAGGGTGGTCTCATGGAAACGGCGGGTGCGGAAGAGCTGCTCGACCGCCTTCATGATGCGCTGCTTCTTGTCCGGTTTCACGGGTTTATGACTGACTGACCAGTCAGTCATAATCATCAGCCAAGTCAATCCTCCATTTCCCCGAACCCTGAAGGCCAGGCCGGCCCTGAGACAGCCGTAGGGCACTGCCAACCCCTTGGTTACAGCTACTACGAAACACCGGAGCGGCATAGGAAACCTGCCCGTCGGCAGGCTCCTGGAGAAGGATCCTCATTGCCGGCGGTTGCCCCTTGGACCTCGAACCTCAGAGCAGCGCGTTGCCGGCCGAGAAGGCCTGCCCCACCAGCCGACCGATTCCGTAGTAGGACTGCGTGTCCGGCGCGAACACGAGCGGCGCCATCTTCTTTATGTCCACCAACCCCTTCCCCGCCAGCACCGCTTCGTCCGCCTTCACGTCCAGGATCTCGCCCACGAACTGCGTGTGCAGCCCCAGCTCGAATGAATGCGTCAGCCGGCATTCCAGGACCAGGGGAAACTCCTTCACGTAGGGCGCGTCGACCAGGTCGCTCCTCACCGGCGTCAGCTTCGCCACCTTGAACTTGTCTGCGGTCCTGCCCGTCGCGAGGCCGAGGTAGTCCGCCTGCGTGACGTGCTCCTCGGACGGTATGCTGACCGTGAACGCCTTGCGCGCCACGATGCTCGCGTAGGTGTACGTCGCCTTCCTCAGGGACACCGCGATGCAGGGGGGCTGGGAGCAGCAGATGCCGCCCCAGGCGGCGGTCATCGCGTTGGGATTGCCGGCCTTGTCGTAGGTCCCGACGACAAACACCGGGGTTGGGTAAAGCAGGGCCTTGGCCCCGAGTGACTTCTTCATGGCAGATTGGTGCTGATCCTTCGGCGGTTGAACATTCCCCCAAGGCGCCCGTATTCCGGGCGCGTCCCAACCAATCACAGATTGGCCCGGTGGGCCACCCGATACGGCTCAATGCGGCGCGGGAAGGGAAAGCACCCGGGCCACGGTCTCAAGCAGCATATCGGAGCGTATCGGCTTGCCAAGCGCGGCCTGCACCCCGAGCTGCCGCGCGGTCGGCAGGTAGAGCGACTCGCTGAACTGGGAGTCGCCCGAGATGGCGATCAGGCGCGGCCGCGGGACGCCATGCGACAGGCTCATGATGAGCTCCAGGCCGTCCATGTCGGGCATCGCGATGTCGGTGATCACAAGGTCGTGCCGCCCCGCCTCGAAGAGCTCGAGGGCGCTCTTGCCGTCGGGCGCCTCGTCAACCGTGTATCCGGCCTCGCGCAGGATTTCGGCCGTGACGGTGCGCAAGGCGGAGTCGTCGTCGATGAGCAGGATGGAAGCCATGGGGGTTCTCAGGATGCAGGCGTCAGGACTGCGTCAAGCGTGCTGCGCGCAATCGGCTGCACAAGCACCAAGCGCGGGCATCGCCCCGAACTCCCCATGCCCGGCCTCCCTGCGGCCCGGACCTTCGTGACAGGGGCCGGATTTGGTGGTAAGCCTTTCCGGCCACAATGGATCAGCAAGAGCCCAAGACGCCCCCGCCGGGGAAGGAACCAGGCAAGCCCTCAGGACATGCGTCGCCCGCTGAAGGCACCGCTGCAGAGGGGGCGTCGGAGACAGTGCAGAAGCTCACCCCCGAGGAGCAGATGGCCCTTTTCGAGAAGGACCTGAAGGAGAACGACTGGGGCCACCGCCCCTGCTGAAGCGCGCCCGGGCCTTCTCGTCCTGCCTGAAATCAGCCGTGGTCCAGGTTGAAGCCCTCCACCGCGATGGCGGGTCGCTCGCCCCGGGTGTCGGCCTCATCGAGCTCGGTGCGCATGCGGCGCTTCTCGCCGGGCATCAGCGTGACGTAGTTGTCGTCGTAAAGGGCCGGCAGGATGCGGTCGCCGCTTCCTTCGCGCACGGCTTTCAGCCGGACCAGGAGCGCCGGCGTCCTTGACGTGTTCTCAAGCTCCGTCCAGAGGACCCAGCGGCTCCCCTGGCGCTCGGCTCTGGTCGCGCTGCGTAGGGACGCCTTCGGCAGCGAGCGAATCGCCCGGAAGTCGAACGCGGGATAGTCGGGGATGTGGAACGGCCCGCGGGAGAACCCGGGAACGTTGTAGGTCGTGAGGCTGCGCATGTAGGTGTTCTCCGAGACGGTCCCGCCGGCCTCGGAGAGCGTCAGCCGCACGAAGTGCACCGGCGAAAGCCCCGCCGCCGGGAAGGCGATCGTGATGGGCGCCTGGACGCTGTCCTCGGCGCTGTCGACCTTTGCGGTCCTCTCCCACTGCACGGAGCCGTCGATGTTCAGGATGTCGGCCCTGACCTCGAGCCCCGGGCGGTGGCCGGCGCTGTAGTTCACGACCTCGACCGTGCCGTCCAGCGAGTTCCACTGGACGTGCAGGGGCTCGCTGCCCTTCTTCGCCCCGAAGTAGCCGGCCGTGGGCTCGAGGTAGTAGTCGTAGGTCTGCCAGACGAACGAGGGCCAGCACGGGTGGCTCATCCACATGAGTACGCCCATGCGGTGCTTGCTCTGCGCCTCGAGCATCGCGCGGTGCCCGTCGTAGTTCGTGAACTGCGCCAGCTCGACCCACTCCTGCGCGCTGGCCGCGCTGCCGTAGGACTTCTCAATCGTATCCCGCAGCGCCCCGCCCTGCTGGGCGCCGTGGGTCGTGAAGTCGTGCAGTCCCCATACCTGGCCCTGGGGCCACTGGTCCGCGGCCGGCATCATCAGGCGCAGGCTGTCCATGCTGACGATGTTCGCCATGCCGAGCTCGCTGTGGAGCTTCGCCGTGGCGCGCTGGCCGAAGTAGTAGTCGACCGGCATCAGGTGGTAGGGGCCTCCCCCGCTCACGACCCCGAACGCCGAGTTCGGGATGTAGCGGATCCCGGGCTCGAGCTCCGCGACAAGCTTCTTCAGGCCCTCGTTTATGACCGGCGGCGGGTCGCCCTCGTTGCGCCCGCAGTAGAGGCCGATCGACGGATGGTTGCGGACGCGGTCGATGAAGTCGGCGGCGTTCTGCAGGAACATGGCGCTGTCCGCCGGGTCCGGGCCGTCGAGCGGGTTCGCGAGCCAGAAGTCCTGCCAGACCACGACGCCGTTGCGGTCGCAGGCGTCGAAGAAGGCGTCGTCGCCGACCTGGCCCACCCAGTTGCGGATCATCGTGAAGCCCATGTCCCGGTGGTAGCGCACCGCGGCCTCGTACTCGCGGGCGCGGTAGAGAAGGTTGGACTCCGCGAAGCCCCAGTTGCCGCCCTTCCCTATGAACCGCCTGCCGTTGATGAAGAGCTTCAGCGCGCCGTCGTCCTCGGCGTAGGTGAACTCCCTCACCCCGGCGCGGAACGCCCTGGAGTCGGAGCGCGCCCCGCCGTCGGCGTCGAATTCAAGGCGGACATCGTAGAGGCTCGGCTCCCCGTACCCGACGGGCCACCAGAGCCTCGGATTGCGAAGGTGCAGCGCCGCGACCGCCGACGAATCGAACCTCACGACGGTTGACGCCGACGCGGGCACCGTGACGCGCTGCTCGAAGCGCACGTCGCCAAACTGACCGCGGAGCACGCCGGAGACGGGCCCGGGCTCGGTGTTGCGCAGCGAGGCCTCGACCGTCACGTCGGCGCTGCCCGTTGCGGGCAGCGGCAGCTTTGCCGAGACATAGGGGTGCTCGATGACCACCGGCCCCGTCGTCGTCAGGTAGATGTCCGACCAGATCCCGATGTCCCTGCCGCGTATGCTGGGGATCCAGTCCCAGCCCGCCGTGGCGTGGAATGTCGGGTTGTCCAGGCCGAGCGCGCCGCCGTTGCTTCCCGTCTCGTCGGCCGTCTTCTCCCGGACGGTGCCTGGCGTGTCCGGCTTGTGGATGAGGACCGCGAGCGCGTTGGCGGCGCCCGGGCGGGCCAGGCTTGTCACGTCGAAGCGCGCCCGGGTGAAGGCGCCGTCGATGCGGCCCAGGTGCGCCCCGTTGAAGAAGACGTCGGCCTTCCAATTGATCCCGTCGAGATTGAGCCAGACCTTCCGGCCGGGCTCCGGCGCGGCGATCGCGAACTCGTCGCGGTACCAAAAATCCGCGTAGAAGAACGAGTCCGAGATCTGCAGCTGGTTATCCCCGTAATTCGGGTCCGGCAGCGCGCCGGCGTTCAGGTAGCTGACAAGCACCGTGCCCGGCACGGTGGCGGGCAGCCAGTCCCCGCAGTCGGCTCCTGGCCTTGACAGCGCCTCGCCGCCCAGCGCGACCAGCGAGTCGCGCTGGATGCGCCACGAGCCGCGGACGAGGTCCTGGCGCTCGCCGGGCCTCGCTGGCGGCGCGGGCCTGGCCTGGGGCACGGGGCCCCCCCGGCCGAAGACCTGCATCTCGCTCAGTATGTAGCCGGCGGCGGCGGCGGGACGGTCGAGCTGCAGCCTCACATAGCGGCCGCTCGCCTTTGCAGTCAGCGGGTAGTCGTCCGCCGTTGCCGAAAGCGCGGCGAGCGTCCGCCAGCCGGCGCCATCGTCGGAGACCCTGATCGCGCCCTCCGCGGCGCGCTCGATCCAGTGCAGGACCACGCGGTCAAAGGTGCAGACCGCCCCAAGGTCGACCTGGACCCACTCCGCTGCGCCGCCCGCGCTTTTCCACGCGCTTGTGAAGTCCTGGGGGCCGCCGATGTTGACCCGCTGCCCTTTGGCGAAGGTGTCGAGGCTCTGGACGCGCCAGCCGGTCACCGAGTGGGCGTCCAGCTGGACGCGGTAGAACCGCGCCTTGCCGTCCTTCGGGATGTCAAACGCGGGCCTAATGATCTTCGGCATCCAGAAGGTCTTGGAGGACAGAACCTCCTCCGCGCCCGCGCGCCCGAGCTCCCGCCAGCTCTTTCCGTCGTCCGAGGCGCTCACGACGCAGGTCCACCGCTGGGGATCCTTCTCGTCCGTCCTCGGGATGGCCGTCACCTCGATGCGGTCGACGTCCTGCGCGTCCCCGCGCCCAGCCTGCTCGACCTGCAGCCAGCCCCCCTCGGCCGGGAGGTTCAGTCCGGTGCCAAGGTAGCCGTCGACCAGGTGCTCCCGCTCGCTCCGGGGCAGGACGCCCTCGACGCTCGAGGTGGAAACGAGCCAGCGGGGTAGTTTCTGGTCGATGATCCCGTCGGTCACCAGCTGGGCTGTCAGGCTGTAGTCGTAGTTGCTCGACGCGGTTGCCGGGCGGTGAAGCGCCAGGTTGCGATAGCTGGCGGCTTCCGGGACCAGCGACGGCCCGTGGAAGGCAGAGGGATCGCCCGGATAGACGCCGATGCCGCGGGTGTAGTCGCCGGCCGCGAGGGCCGGGGCGGCGCAGGAGAGCGCAGCCAGCAGGAACTGGCCGGCCCTCAAGGGCGCCGCAAGGCGCAAGGCGATGGATGACTGGGCTGCGCAACCACGGGAAAGATGCGGAGCAACGGGTGGAGGGTTCATGGGTGGTCTTTCGGGAGCGGGGCTAGTCGCCCCAGCCGTTGTTGGAAAGGTAGGGTAGCACGACCCCGTTTGCCTCGATCTCATGGATCCGGCCGCCGCGGATCTTGAAGATCTCGCCCGCCTGCAGGTTGAATGGCGGGATCTTTCGCTCGATCACATCAACCCCGGGAACGCCCCGGATCCGTACGGACTGCACGTTTCCGCGGTGGACGAACATCGGGAGTGCGAACACGAGCCCGAGCTCCTCGTCGACGACCAGGAGCCGGCGGGGCCGGATGCGGGTGATGTATTCGAGGATGTGGCTGCTCATCTGCGCCGCGCAGCCGCACGCGTCGACGCGCGCCATTGCTAGGCGCAGCTGCTCCGCATCGCCCGGGCCGAAGTCCGCCGGGTTCGGCGCCGCCTTTGTCGTCGTCTGGCTTCCGTTCTCGTGCCGCTCGCAGTCCTCGGCGAACGGCGCACGCGAGCCGTCGTTGTGCTCAATGGACTCGAAATAGGCGTCCGCGATCCGGAGCATCTCCTGCCGCGGCGAACTCTCGGCAGCCGGCACCGCCGCGACAAGACCGGCGCGGGGCGCCGCGAGGCCCGGCATCGGCTTGTCCCCGAGGCGCCGCGCGACGACGTGCTCGATCTCCGTGATCTCGCCCCCTGCAACCTTGAGGCGCAGGGCAAGGATCACGGGATCGCCGAGCTCCCTGAGCACGCCATAGAAGGCGGCCTGTCCGGAGGTTGGGTCGAGCGCGTAGACCTTGAACGACGTCGGCCCCTCGCTCGCGTTCGCCCAGAGCCCGTCGCCCACCGGGATCCGCGCGGTGTTCTCTGTGAACTTCACGTCCTTCGACAGCGGCAGGCGGGAGGGGTCGTGCGCCACCACCGCCGCCAGGTATGCGTCGACAATCCTCCGCAGCTCGGCGCGATCTGTCGGCCCGGCCGCCCGGGCGCCGAGCAGCAGTCCCGACGCCAGGATCACTCCGAGGGGCCAGCGCCGGCTGGGAATTCGGGGCGGGGGCATATCCTGATAAACCGCCTCAGTCGCTTGAACCTCAAGCCAAATAGTCCCCGGCGCGCCGTTGACCTCCGGTGCCACTCAGCTAGAGTAGACCAAACCCCATGAAAACTCCCCTACGGCTCCTCCTGGCAATGGCCTCCGGGTTCGTCCTGCTCGGCGCCGCCCGCGCCGCGGACATCTCCGGCAAGTGGCAATCCGAGTTCGACTCGCAGATCGGCATCCAGAAGTACGTGTTCACCTTCAAGGTGGACGGCGAGAAGCTCACCGGCACGGCGGATGGCGACCGCAGCGGCGACAAGAGCTCGGTAGCGATAACCAAGGGCAAGGTCACGAAGGACGGCATCTACTTCGTCGAGCAGCTCGATTTCCAGGGGCAGGACCTCGTGATCGAGTACACCGGCAAGCAGACCGGCGACAGCGAGATCAAACTGACCCGCAAGGTCGGCGATTTCGCCACCGAGGAGATAGTGGCGAAGCGGGTTCCCCTGAAGTAGGCGCAGCTTCAGCGCGCATGGGATTTCGAGTAGAGCCCTCTTCGTGATTTTGACAGGATAAAGGTGTATGACAGGGTGTCAGATATGAAGCTTTCCACCCGCTCATTGATGCGCGAGTTTTCCAAGGCCAAGGCTGCCGCCCGCAAGGGACAGGCTGTGGAAATCGTCGACGAAAAATCCGGCGAGCGGTTCCTCCTGATGGCCAAGCCAACTCGCACTTTTGGCGAGCTGGCCGCGAGTGCCAGGGGCGTCTACGCGGGTCCGCGCGACCTTTCGACGAGGGAAAGTTTCGGTGCCTGAGCACATCACGGACACCGGCCCTTTGGTCGGTTGGATCACAAACTCACACCATGCTGAACGGCCTCTTGTCAGCCGCCCGCGATGGCGCCGACGATGAGGAAGGGCTCCCTTCCCTGCGCGACGGCGTCCGGCAGCGGGGCGTCCGGCGATTCCAGGGAGACGTCCACTCCGCAGGCGAAGAACCTCACGAACGCCCGCCGCTTCTGCGTGGCCCTGTCGCGGATGGTCCCGCCAAGCATGGGATAGGAGGCCTCGATCGCGTCGAGGACCGCGCGCTGCGTCGCCGGGCCCTTGATCTCGAGGGTCACGACCCCGCCGACCTTCGCGAGGTTCCTCAGGTGCTGCGGAAGCATGACCTGGATCATGAGAGCGTCTGCACCTCGACCGACAGGACGGCCGGAAGGTCGCGCACGATCGGCTCCCAGCTGTCCCCAGAATCGGCCGACGCGTAGACCTGTCCCCCGGTCGTCCCGAAGTACACCCCGCAGGAGTCGAGGGAGTCCACGGCCATGGCGTCCCGCAGGACGTTGACGAAGCAGTCGCGCTGGGGCAGCCCGTTTCCGAGTGCCTCCCACTCGTTGCCGCCCTGGCGGCTCCGGTAGACCCTCAGCTTCCCGTCCGGCGGATAGTGCTCCGAGTCGCTCTTTATCGGGACGACATAGATCGTCTCGGGCTCGTGGGCATGGACCTCGATCGGGAACCCGAAGTCGGAAGGAAGATTGCCGCTCACCTCTCGCCACGAGTCGCCGGCGTCGTCGCTGCGCATGACGTCCCAGTGCTTCTGCATGAAGAGGACATTGGGGCGCGAGCGGTGCATCGCGATCCGGTGCACGCAGTGGCCGACCTCGGCGTTCGGGTCCGGAATATGCTCCGACCTGAGCCCGCGGTTGATCGGCTTCCACGTCTTGCCCGCATCATCGCTCCGGAATGCACCCGCGGCCGATATCGCAATGAAGATCCGCCCGGGGTCGATCGGATCCAGGAGGATCGTGTGCAGGCACATCCCCCCCGCACCGGGCTGCCACCGCGGCCCGGAGCCATGGCCGCGCAGGCCCGAGAGCTCGGCCCAGGTCCCCCCGCCGTCCGTCGAGCGGAACAGCGCCGCGTCCTCCACCCCCGCGTAGACCGTCTCGGGATCGGTGAGCGACGGCTCGAGGTGCCAGACCCGCTTGAATTCCCAGGGATGGGGCGTGCCGTCGTACCACTGGTGGCTTCCGGGGATGCCATCGTACTTGAAATCGTTTCCCGCAGGCTCCCATGTCCTGCCGGCATCCTTCGAGCGCTGGATCAGCTGCCCGAACCAGCCGCTGCACTGCGAGGCGTAGAGGCTGTCCGGATCCGCAAGGGAGCCCTTCAGGTGGTAGATCTCCCAGCCGCCGAAATGCGGCCCGTCGACCTTCCACTGCCTGCGCCTGCCGTCCGACGAAAGGATGAACGCGCCCTTTCGCGTACCCACCAGCACGCGGACCCCGCTCATCGATGGCTCCTGCCTGCTCTTAGGTTGTTCATCTCAAAGTCATTGTTTGCGCACAATAATCCCCTTCTGTTGCAAGAATTGGCCCCGGGAAACCCCTCAAAAACGCGAGGTGTTAATGCATCAAATGTCCTGCGCGATCAAGAACTGTTCGTAGAGGCCCCGGGGCGTCAGGTACACGGTTATCTCCACCGCCCCCTTCCTGAACCGGACCGTGTACTGGCGGAGGGCCATCCCGCCCCGGCTGGCGGCCTGCGTTCGCTCGACCTTCGCCACCGCGCCGAGGGGCTTCAGCGACGCCCGGATGTCCTCGAGCGCCGCCGCGCTGAAATACGAGCTGGCGTTGGGCGTGAGGAGCGAGCGGTCTATCCTCCCCTTCCTCAGGCCCTCCACGATGGACCCCACCTGCGCCAGCTCGGCCGGCGCCGGCGTGTCCGCGACGCGGTTCTCAGGTTCCAGGAGCCACTTGGCCACCTGGGTGGCGATTGTCCTGAAGACAAAGACGCTGTCCTGGTTGGTGCAGACCACGACGGCGGCGTCCCTCGTGGGGAAGACGGCGTTGGACGTGAGGAACCCCGAGACCTCCCCGGTGTGCGAGATCCGCGGTATCCCGTCCATGTCGCCGACTCCCAGACCGAGCGCATAGTGGGTCAGGTCCCCGTTCTTCAGGCGCACCTCAGCGGTAAAGTCCTGGTACGACTTCTCGCTAAGGATTCGGTGGTGAAGCAGGGCGGCGTCCCAGCGGGCAAGGTCCGAGGGGGTCATCGCGAGCTCCGCCGCGCCGCAGTACCAGTTCGGCGACTCGGCGGTCACGGGGCGGGCCGGCCCGATGCCGTAGCGGGTGTACGGCGCCGCGTCCTCCCCTCGCCGCTCGAGATAGCCGTCGGTCGCGCTCGCCATTCCCAGGGGCCCGAAGACCCTGCTCTTGAGGAAGGGAACCAGGGACTCCCCGGTGGCCTTCTCGAAGATCCGGGCCGCAAGGACATAGTTCGTATTGCTGTACTGCCAGCGCGTGCCCGGCTCGAAGTCCAGCGGCTTTCCCGCCCAGGCCTCGATGACCGCGTCCGGCGTCGTCGGCCGGGTCCATTCGGGAATGAGGTAGTCCTGCGGGGCGTAGTCCTCATACCCCGAGGTGTGCGCAAGGAGTTCCCTGATCGTGACGTCGCCGGCGCGGGTAAGCTCCGGGAAGAACCTCGAAACACGGTCGTCCAGGGAGAGCTTTCCGTCCTCAGCGGCCAGCAGGATCGCCGCGGCCGTGAACTGCTTGCTGATGGACCCGACGAAGTAGCGGGTCGAGGGGTCCGCCGGCCGGTCGGGATGAAGCTCCGCCTTTCCGAACGCCTTCGCATACACGAGTTCGCCGTGCAGGACGACGGCCACAGAGGCGCTCGGGACCCCGCTCGCCTTCAGGAGTTCGGCAATCCTGGCCTCCTCATCCGCGCCGAGGGCGCCCTGGGCCCAGGCGCCAGCCCCGCAGGGGAAGACCGAAAGGCAGGCGACGCAGAACCTCAAGTGGCGCATGGCTGGGCATGTATCTGGAGGATGGGCCACCCTTCAACGAGCCAAAAGTGGCGGTCGGCGCGGAGCCTCCCCTTCCTCCGGGAGCGCGGCGTGCCCGCGCGAGCTGGAGAGAGTGCCGGGGGTCGGGACCGCAACGCCCCAAACGGGCGGCCGATCGCAGGTAATCCCTGCGGGGATGGCGGTTTGGTGGCTCCCGATTGTCTTTAAGGTCGCACGAAGCCTGCGTGCCCCATGCGAAACCTGATAAGCGCAACCCTCCTCCTGGCCCTCGGGGCATTGCCCGCGGGGAACGCCCGGGCCCAGCCGGTCATCACGACGCAGCCGGTGAGCCAAACTGTCAGCCTCGGAGCCTCGGTCACGTTCTCCGTCATCGCAACGTCGCCAAACCCGATCGGTTATCAATGGCAGTTCAATGGCACCGCCATCAATCTTGCAACGGGTGCCGCTCTCACGCTTGGCGCCGCCAGCGCGTCGCAAGCCGGCAGCTACACCGCTTACGTCTACGACATTGTGGGCGGAGTCACCTCGAATCCCGCCACGCTGACCCTTATCGGCACCCCGGTCATCAGCGGCAGCCTCACCGCCACAGCCTATGGGCAGACATTCCCGTTCCTTTACACCATAACTGCTGCGAACTCGCCGACAAGCTTTGGCGCGACAGGCCTGCCGCCGGGACTCTCCGTCGACACCCAAACGGGGGTCATCTCGGGAATTCCAGCAACGACAGGCGTGTTTCAAGTCACGCTAGCCGCCTCAAACTCGAGCGGTACCGGGACAGCGGTGTTGACCCTCACATTGGCCAGGCCGCCCTATTGCTTTTCCGAGCTCAACGTGGGGCCGGCTGCCGGGTTTTCCAGCTTGGCCGGCATTGTCGGCGGCGGCCCAAACCTCTTCTATATCGCCGACTCGGGCCACGGCGTGGTCTACCAATTCAACCCCTCGACACTGGCGGCCACGGTCTGGGCCGGGACGAGCGGCGTCGCTGGCTCGAGTGATGGCGCCGGCACGGCGGCCAAGTTCAACAATCCTACGGGCTTGGCCATCGACGGCAGCGGAAACGTCTACGTCGCCGACACGGCCAATTCCACCATCCGCAGGATCAGCAACGCCGGGGTCGTCACCACGCTTGCCGGTGTCCCCGGTGAACCCGGTTCGTCGGACGGCGCCTCGGCGACGGCGCATTTCAACTATCCCCAGGGGGTTGCCGTCGATTCCTCCGGGAATGTGTACGTTGCCGACACGGGAAATTCCACCCTAAGGCGGATCAGCCCTGGCGGCAACGTTTCGACTCTCGCGGGCACGGCGGGCTCGCAGGGAAGCGCCGATGGCACGGGCAGCGCCGCCAGATTCGGAAAACCGGTGGCAATCGTGATCGACTCCACCGGGAATCTCAATGTCGAGGACTACGGGGCCGCGAACCTCTTGATCCGGAAAATATCTGCGGGCGCCGTGGTCACGACGGCGGCAAGCCTGCCCTGGAATTCGCTGATGGGCACCGGTGCCGGCAACCTGGCGATAGATTCGTCCGACAACCTCTATCTGATCACCAACAACCCCTATGTCGGCCCGCAATCAACCCTCACGGAAGTCACGCCGGGCGGCGGGACCTCGTCGACGAACCTGCTGTCCACATATGGTTACGGATCCCTCACGGCCGTGCCCATCGGCATGGCCTTCGACCCATCGGGCCACATTTTCGCAGCCGCGGGAACGGGCATATACGAGGGAGTATTCGCAAGCGGTCCAACGATCGTATCCCAGCCGACAATAGCCATATCCGTGGTGAATATTGACTACCCGGCCGTCGAGACATTTGCGACCATCAGCGTGTCTGCGGATTCCGTGCCGGCCGGGGTCCTCTCGTACCAGTGGTTCCTCGATGGGAAACCCGTGTCTTCAGGGTATATCCCCGGCTACTTTTACTACCCGCTGCCGGGACAATTTCTCACCCTCATAAACAGCGGCACGGTGGGAACGTATACGGTTCTGGTCACGGACAGTTCCCTGGGCGGGGCGATAATGTCGGACGGCGTCACCCTCTCGTGGGCCTCGGCGATCTATTTCACCAGCCAGCCGGCGAACCAAACGGCTGTTGCGGGCGCAAGCGTGACGTTCTTCGCGACGACAGGCGGGACGATGTTCCCGACCTATCAGTGGAGCTTCAACGGGACACCCATTGCCGGCGCGACGGGTCAACGGTATACGATCCCGGATACACGGGTCTCCGACTCTGGCTCGTACGCGGTCACGGTGTCCGACATGGGCGCCAGCATAACCAGCCAAGGAGCCATCCTCACGGTGACATCGCCGATCGTCATCACCAGCCAGCCAGCGAGCCAGGGGGTGGTCGCCGGCGCCAGCGTAACATTCTCCGCTGCCACAAGCGCGACAGTTGCGCCGACCTACCAGTGGACCTTCAACGGAGCGCCTATCACGGGCGCGACCACGGCGTCCTACACGATCTCGGGCGCCCAGGTCTCCAACTCCGGCGCCTACGCGGTCACGGTGTCCGACCAGGGCAACAGTGTCACAAGCGATCCGGCCTTCCTCACGGTCACGGCCTCATCCGGGGGTCCCTCGATAGGAGCCCAGCCCCAATCCTTCACGACCTCCTCCGGCGGGACCGTTGTCCTTTCGGTCACCCTGTCATCGGCCGAGGCGCAGGCGTCGGCCCCCCGCCCCGCCCCGAGCGCGGCGCCCGCGGACATCTACCTATGGTATTTCAACGGGTCACCGCTTTCCGACGGAGGCGGCGTCAACGGGTCGCAGACTCCGACGCTGGTCCTCTCGGGGGCCGCGGCAAAAGCCGGAAGCTACGCCTGCCTCATTGAGAATCCAGCCGGCTCCATCGTGAGCACGCCGGCGACGCTCAATGTCTCACAGACGGCGGACATCGGACGGCTGATAAATGTCTCTTGCCGCGCTGCGGTGGGGACGGGGCCCAACATCCTCATCGCGGGGTTTGCCATAGGGGGAAGCGGGACATCCGGCCCGGAGTCCATTCTCGTCAGGGCGTCGGGCCCCGCCCTTGTCCCCTTTGGCGTAACGGGCACCCTTGCCGACCCCAAACTGCAGCTCTACAGCACCGCATCGGGAGGCAGCCTGCTGGCGACAAGCATCGGCTGGGGCGGCAATTCGCTGGTCGCAAACACGGCAGCATCCGTGGGAGCCTTTGCCTGGGCCAGTCCCTCAAGCCACGACTCGGCGCTCCTCCAGACCATGGCTCCCGGACCCTACACGGCCAACATTTCCGGCGAGGCAGGCGACTCCGGTATCGCCCTTGCGGAGGTCTATGATGCAACGCCCGAGGGGACCTACACGCCCTCGACACCGCGCCTCGTCAACATCTCGGCGCGCGCGCATGTGGGCACGGGCGGAAATGTCCTGATAGCCGGCTTCGTGATCGGCGGCTCAACATCGAAAACCGTCCTGCTGCGCGCGTCGGGACCGGCACTGATCCCGTTCGGCGTGGCCGGGACGCTCCCCGACCCGGAGCTCCGGCTCAACGACGCCTCGGGCACGATCGCGGCAAACACGGGCTGGGGCGCGGACCCGCAGATTGCCGCCGAGGCGGCGTCCGTCGGCGCGTTTTCCTGGGGTGCTTCCGCGACGGGCGACTCCGCCATCCTTGTCACCCTGACACCGGGGGCCTACACCGCGCAGGTTTCAGGGGCGGGCGGGGACACGGGTGTTGCTCTGGTTGAGGTCTACGAGGTTCCCTAATCTACTTGCGCGGAACCAGGGCGATGAAACAGAAGCCGGCCCGCTAATCACGGCATTCGCCAGGGCGTCGAACCTTGCCCTATTCACCGCAATCTCGGCCACCTACCCAGTCAGGGACAGGAATCCCATCCAGAGGGTACAAACGGCGCCTCGCCACCAGCGATCCGCGCGTGCACTCTCAAAATTGGCCACTGCCCTGCATAATTCAGGAATGAGGCTGGCCCATCCATGAAACGATTGCCCCGACTCCTGCTGCTCGCCCTCTCGCCGGTGTTCGCCGCGCCCGCCATCTCCGTGTCCGCCCAGTCCGTCTCCGTCGGGTACTCCCCTGCGGCCCGGTCGGCCCCGCTCGGCTCCACGCTTGTCGACTGGGCCACCCTCTCGTTCCGGCCATCCCCTGTCGGGCTGTACTGCGCCGTTTTCGATGAGCCCACCCCGACCCTGGAAAGGCTGGAAGTCCACATCACGACGCTCAGGCCGGGAATGGCGTCGCACACGCCGCACCACCATCCCTGGGAGGAAATGCTCCTGATAAGGGCCGGGCAGGTCGAGGTGTCGATCAACGGCAGGAAATTGAGCGCGGGCCCGGGCGCACTGGTATTCCTGGCATCGAATGACGCGCACAACCTGACAAACGTGGGTGCCCTTCCCGCCACTTATTATGTGATCAATTTCTACACCGGCGCCGTCCATTCTGTGCGCGACCAGCCCGCTTCCGAATGGGCCCCGCCGGGGATGCTGTCCTCGCGCGTGGTCGACTGCGACCGCCTTCCCGCGGAGCCCACGAAGATCGGCTCCCACAGAGAGGTGTTCGACTCGCCCACGGCCACCTTCCTGCGGCTCGAGAGCCACATCACGACGCTCAATCCGGGCGAGAGCACGGCGCCCCGAAATCGCGACCCGGGCGACGAGCTTTTCGTGGTCAAGTCGGGCACGGTTGAGGCCACGTTGAATCGAATCGCCCACAAGGCGGGAGCGGGCTCGCTGTTCTACGTGGCCCCGAACGACGAGCGCACCATGAGGAACGTCGGAATGGGCCCTTGTTCCTACCAGGTCATAAAGGTTGTCTCGGACAAGACTCCGCCGAGCCTGTGACCGAATTGTGAAACATCCGATTGAGATCCGATTTCCGGGAGTCGACAGAGCCCATGGCATGGTGCGGGCGCCGGGACCCGAAGCCGCTTCAGGTCTTGTGGAACCCGTTTGAATGGAGTTAGAAGCAACAGATCCTGATTCCGAGGCGGGTGCTCGGCTTGCAGGGAGCGGCGTGGAACGGCACGGATGCAGGCAGGGACCGTGCAGGGACCTGTCCCGTGATCAGAGAGGAGCCGGGCGGATGAATTGAACTCCGGCGCCCGAGCGCCGGTTCCTGTTGTCCAATACCGGTGGGCTGGAGCGAATGCCGCGGCCAGCCCTGATTGCATCCAGGCACTCAGGAGATCGAGCGCCGCAGTCTGATGGGTAGGGTCGATCGCCCGGCCGCTTCTCCGAAAACCCGCGCGATCGGCTCGAGTACCTTCAGATTCCTCGAATCAAGAAATTTCTCCAGAATGCGGCCGGGCGCCCAGGGGGACCACCACCATGGAAGATCTGGACGTATTCACCCTTCGTGTCGAAGCTGCCCACGACAAGGGCCAACATTGTCGTCCCCCGCGGATTCTTCCCCGCCTGACGCAGTTGGTGCCTCACCATCTTCTCGAATTGAACCGCCCACTTCTGCCATTTTCCAGTTTCAAGCCTTCTCAGGCTCGCTGCCGATGCTTTCTTGATTTTAGCGCTCATTTGTTGGAATCCCTATTTTGGTTGTGGATCTGAAATCTTGGCTGTGGCCAACTTATCCAGGTCGGGCCAGGGTTCGATTGGTACGTAGCCAAGTTGGTTGAGCTTCTCGATCGCGTCGCGCGCCTCCTCGAAGCGCTCCAGCCGCGCCGCCGAGCGAGCGTAGGGGTCGAGGAGTCGCCAGTCGCGACTGCCGCGCATCCTGGGAGCAAGCAACTCTGCCGCCCGCAGCCAGTCGTGCCGGGCGGCGCCGACGTCGCCGGACTTGGCGGAGATTTCGCCTGAGATGAGATAGGCATTTGCGCACTCACCGAGTTCGGCACCGCTGGCACCTTCCGATTGCGAAAGTCTTTCGCCCAATTCGACCGCCCGGGTCGCCGAGCCCGCCGCACCCGTTTCTCCCTCGAAGAATTGGAACTGGGCCTTCATCCTCCACGCATGCAGGAGCAGCTCGGCGAAAGCGCGATCCGTGGGCTCTCTCGCCGAGATGGCGTCAAGCTGTGGCAGGGCTTTGTCCACGATGCGACGGGCGTCGGCAATGTCGCCCCGCCTGCGGGACAGGGACGCCTCCTCGAGGAGGGCGTTTTGGGAGAGGCTCCTCCAATCGACGTTCTCCGCATCGTGGGCCACAAGGCCATCGAGCAGCTTCTGTGCCCGCGCAAGCGATTCGCGTGCGGCCGCGTATCGCCCGGTGACCATGTCGATGGTCACAACATAAAGGAGGGCGGTGGCCAGGTACTGGCGCCTGGTCGCTGTCTTGGGATCAGCCTCGGCAAGGTATTCCAGCTGCTTTGATTGGGTCGTATACTGCGTGACCGCCTCGGAATAATCACCCTGCACCTCCGCAATGTTTCCAAGCCATTGGTGCGCTTCCGCCTCCCTATCGCGCAGGTCCCGGTTGCCGGGATCTGTGGCGATCATCCTGCCGAGGGTCGCCAGTTCCTCAAGGAATTCGGACCGGGCTGCAGCCCATTCGCCGCGCTCCTTGCCCAGGACCGCGAGATTGTACTGTGCGTCGGCAGCCTCGAGCTGCCAGTCCGGCCGCGCGGGATTGAGAACCACCAAGGCTGCGGACGTGTCGCGGTAGCGGGTTATCCAGGCGATGGCTGCGGCGTACTCGGAGCGTTTCCAGTGCACGAGTCCGATCCCAAACTCGGTCTGGCCGCGCTCGAAGAGCACCTCCCCGTCCTTCGGGTGGCGCACAGTCAGGTCTGCCGCGCGGCTGTAGGCCTCGGAAAAGGCCGCCGCGGCATCGGCATAGCGGCCCTGTGACATCCGGACTCCGCCAAGCAGCCTGAGGGCCCTCGCCCGGGACAGCTGCGTCGTGTCGTTCAGGTCGGAGGGGCTGAGCGAGGCGAAATACGTCGTCGCCTTGTCGGCGACCGCTTCGAGCACGTCGAGCCTGCCCACCCTGTCCAGCTGCGTGTACAGGTCGCCGAGCATGAACTTCAGGAGGTCCTCCGCGCGTGCGCGCTCGCCAACCGCCATGGCGCGTTCGAAATCGGCCTGCCGCTCGGCGCGCATGGCCCGCACCGCCTGCCAGGTGCTGATGACCGTGCCGGTCACCAGGGCCACCGCAACCGAAACCACGGCCGCAAATGCGAGCCGGTTGCGCCGGACAAGCCTGTTGAACCGGTAGAGCCGGCTCGGGGGGCGGGCGACCACGGGCTCGTTGCGCAGGTGGCGGGTTATATCGGCGGCGAGCGCATTCGGCGTCTCGTAGCGGCGCGTCCGATTCTTCTCGAGGCAGCGCATCACGATCCAGTCCAGATCGCCCCGCAGCAGCAGCGAGAGCCTTGCCGGGTCGGTGCTCCGGAGCCGCGCCACCTGAGCGCGGTCGGAATCGGCGAGTGTCGACAGATTTGTCGAGGGCCTCGGTGGCTCGACCTCGCGTATGATCCGGCGGATTTCATCGATGCCCGCGCGCAGCAGCGATTTCGGGTCAAAGGGAAGCCTGCCGGTGAGGAGCTCGTACAGGAGGACCCCGAGCGAGTAGATGTCACTGCGCGTGTCGACGTCGATCCCGCTCAGCTCCGCCTGCTCCGGGCTCATATACGCCGGCGTCCCGATGAACTGCTCGAAGGCCGTGAACAGCGTGCGGTCGGTCAGGCGCCCCGCCGTGGCCTTGGCGATGCCGAAGTCGATCACCTTGGGCACCGGCACGCCGTCGTTGAGGGTGACCAGGATGTTGGACGGCTTCAGGTCGCGGTGGATGATGCCCTTCTGGTGCGCGTGCTGGACGGCGTGGCAGACCTGCGAGAAGAGTTCCAGCCTCTTGGCGGTCGACAGGTTGCCCCGGTCGCAGAATTCGGTAATCTTTATGCCGCGCACCAGCTCCATCACGAAGAATGGCCGGCCTGTCTCCGTGGCTCCCGCGTCGAGAATCTTGGCGATGTTCAGGTGGTCCAGCATCGCGAGCGCCTGGCGCTCGGCGTCGAAGCGGGCGATCACCTCGCGCGTGTCCATCCCGAGCTTGACGATCTTCAGGGCGACGTGCCGGCGGACCGGCTCCTCCTGCTCCGCCATCCATACGACGCCGCAGCCGCCCTCGCCAATCTTCTGCAGCAGCTTGTAGCGGCCGATCCTGGTCCCAGAGACCTCCGCCGCCCCCGGTGTGCCGTGGGAAGCCGGGGAGTCGCCAGAGGGGGCAGGGGCCGCTGGAGAGTCCATGAATCTCCCCGCGGACCTGTGAGCCTCCAGGAGTGCCTCGATTCGCCCGCGCAGCCCGGCGTCGCCACCGCAGGCCTCCTCAAGGAGGCGTGGCCGTTCCCCTTCGGGAACGGCCAGCGCCTCGGCGAATATTCGCTCCTCGCGCTCGTTCGATTCACTCATCGCAGCTGAGGTGGCATGCTCCTTAGGGCGACGATGGCGGTTGGAGGGCGCCGGCTACGAGAGCGAAAGCGTCGCCGGGTCGTTGCGCAGCCCCATCGTGGAGAGCAGGTTCACCGTGACCGGCTCGCCGAATGGGGTGTCAATCTGCCCGTCAAGCTCGTGTTGGGCGGCCGCGGCCATTGCCGCCTCGAGCTTGCGCCTTGCCTCGGCCTCCCTGGTCACGACTGCGACCGGCCGCGGGGAGCGAGGGCCGTAGTCCGCCAGGAACACAGCCAGGAAGCCGATGGAACAGCCGAACCCGACGACGTAGGACGCGATGACCGCGAACGGGATTGAATCGATGACGGACGCAGCGACTGCGAGCAGCAAAAGCACTGACAGGGTCGCGATGGATGTGATTGCGGGAAGGTTTTTCATTGTGGATTGCGATTGAGGGACGTGAACTGCTTCAATCCTCAAAGCGTAATTTCACCGGAAAGGGGATCATCGGAATCTGCGAAATGTGCAGGGTTCAGATCCTCAGGGCATGTTTTGCAGCGATTCTAGACGCTGCGGCCCTGGCTGATCTCCTTGAACAACCATGCGCGCGCGTACGTCCAGTCGCGCTTGGCGGTCGGAACCGAGATGCCGAGCGCATCGGCCGCCTGTTCCAGAGTGAAGCCCGCGAAGTAGCGGAGCTTGACGAGTTCGGCCTTTCGCGCGTCGTGGATTGCCAGGCTCTCGAGGGAATCGTGCACCGCGAGCAACTCGTCATCCGCTCCGCACGGGGCCGATATCTCAAGTGCCGAGTCGTCGACGTCGAGGCGCTGCATTCCCCCTCCGTGACGGTTCGCGCGGCGTCTTCGGGCTCCGTCGATCAGGATGCGGCGCATGGCCTCCGCCGCCGCCGCAAAGAAATGGGCCCGGTTCTGCCAGGTGGGCTGCGTGTCCCCCCCTAAGCGCAGCCACGCCTCGTGCACGAGGGCCGTCGCCTGGAGCGTGTGGCCGCCCGACTCCCGGGCCATCCTTGCGGATGCGAGCTTGCGCAACTCATCGTAGACAAGGGGTAGGAGCTGGTCTGCAGCCTTCGGATCACCCTTCCCCGCGCGGTTTAGAATGACGGTGATCTCATGCACAACATGTCGAGCGTAGGCTTAATCGGGCGGACAATGCCAGAATTCCCGGCGTGAACGCTCCTTACTACCAGCCTAGAACCGTCTCTTGCATCCCGCGACTCTGCCGGGCCAAAGGATGGCCGCTTCTTCTTAGGCCCGTTGGAATATGAGTGCCGCCGGGAAAGAAGACATTGTAAACCACCCCGACAGAAATGTCGCAACTAGCTCGCTTTTAATATGGTGCGTGTGCCGGGAGTCGAACCCGGATCGACGGCTTCGGAGGCTATAGCATCTTCCTCTGGTGCATTATGTTACACCTGAAGCGTTGCGCACCGTTGCGAACGGAGGCGAAGCGAAAGCAGGCTGTATCTGTCAATGCATGTGGCAATGGGAAGCTGTCAACCCCCACCTCGATTCAAGGGGGAGCTATAGGCGGCGCGGCCGATCACTCTTCTGGCAGGAGCCGAGCCCCGGGGATCCGAAACACATAGGCGTATCGGCACGGCATCCCATCCGGGTTCATCCGCGGCATTTCGATGCGTATGGAAGTCGGTGAAACCCGGGTGCTCACCTTGCCGTTGAAGCCGAGCAGCGCCACCTCGGCGTCCGGCGGAGCCTGGACATTCCTGATGACGAGGTCCGCCGGCGGCCAGCCAACCGTGATCGCATAAAGGGCGTCGGGTTTCTGGGTGAAGAAGACCTGCTTGACGGCATGGCCGCTCAAGGGCTGCTGGCCGACCATGTTCATCAGGTCGTACTTCACGCGGTATTCGCCGAACTGCTGGGAGGGGCGCGGGCCGGCGGTCCACTGGCAGGAGCGGCCGGCGAACCGGGTGGCGTAGATGGCCTCGCCGTTGACCTTCAGCCAGTCACCCATTTCGACCAGCCGCTGCTGCATGATGACCGGGATCGTCCCGTCCGCGTTCGGCCCGATGTCCAGCAGCAGGTTGCCGCCCCTGCTCACCGTGTCGACCAGGAGGAGGATGAGATTCCGCGCGCTCTTGTAGTCGTCGAGATTCTCGGCGCGGTTGTACCCGTAGGAGAATCCCATCCCCTGGCTCTCCTCCCACGGGTGCGCGGCGACCTCCATCCCTGCGGCGTACTCCGTGGTGTAGTAGCTGCCGTGCTTGTGGCGGGTGTCGCTGCCCCACCGGTCGTCAACGACTACCTCTTCCCTGCATGGCGACTGATTGAAGAGCCATGCCAGCAGCTCCTCGCTCCTCCATTCCTTTGAGGTCATCTCCCATTCGCCGTCGCTGAAGATGATCGCAGGCTTGTACCGGGTGACGACGTCCTTGAACTGCGGGAAGAGGTGCTCGTCCACAAAGCGCTTCCTGTCGGCAAGCCACAGCGGGTTGTACCATTCGTACAGCGAGTAGTAGAACCCGAACTTGAGCCCCCGCGCCCGCACGGCCTCGGACAGGTCGCCCAACAGGTCCCGCCTGGGGCCGGTCTCCACGCTGTTCCATGGACGGCCCCAGTCCCGGCTTGCCTCCATGCTCGGCCACATCGCGAAGCCTTCGTGGTGCTTGGAGGTGGGCACGATGTACCTGGCGCCCGAACGCACAAAGACATCAGCCCACTGATTCGGGTCAAAGAGCTCCGCCCGGAACTGCCGGGCGAAATCCTGATAGGGGAAGTTCTCGCCGTAGTTGGCTTTGTGGAACTGCCACCACGGATTGTCGGGCTTCCTGTCCGCGATCCTGTTCCAGTACCACTCCGAGTACTCGCCCTTCACGCCCCAAGACACCACGGAATAGACGCCCCAGTGGATGAATATCCCGAATTTGGCGTCCTGGTACCAACTCGGACAGGCGCGTGAGTCAAGGGATGCCCAGTTGGCCTCGTACTGGGGCTCGGCGGCGAGCCGGGGGGCCAGGATGAGCACGGCGATCGCCACTGACACGATCGGGTTCGCAAGGGGGTTCCCCGCTCTTAATTTCATTGGCTTGAGACAAGATGCCTTCGGGTTCTGCGTCCATCACATCCAGCGCCTGTATGTGCGCGCCGGTCTCGGGGAGCCTCTGGTCCGCGTCCCGGGAATCTGTCCAGCGGAAGACCCCCCGGACCCGGCGCTCAGGGCCTCATCCCGGCCACGCTCATCTCGGATCCTATCGGCAGGGGAACTGCGCGATGCAGTTCGCAAAAAGGATTGTGTTAGAGGCGTGTTCGAAAATCCCGATCATCGCGTAAGTCATCTATCAGGAATGGTGCGAGTGCCGGGAGTCGAACCCGGATCGACGGCTTCGGAGGCCGCTACACTATCCATTGTGCTACACTCGCGCTGTCTGGCTCTGAGGGTCGAGCAAACCGACCGCCAAACACTAGGTCAAGCCGTTGCGAGGAATCGATTGATCCGACTGGCGACCCGCTCGCGGCCGAGCACGCGCAGGAGCCCGTAGAAGCTGGGTCCCACCGCAGTCCCCGACAGGGCGAGCCTCGCCGGGTGGATGTAGTCGCCCGTGCCCGCCGCGTGTTGTGCGGCGAGCCCCTGGATCAGCGCCTCAAGCGCGGCGTCGCTTGAGAAGTCGGCTTTGGGAAGCGCCGCCAGCAGCTCGCCCAGGCGGGCCTTCGGGTCCCCCTTCGAGAACACCTTCTCCCTGGCCTTGGGATCCACCGCATATTCCTCGCTGAAGAAGTACCCGATGAACCCGGGCAGGTCCTCGATCGCGCGGACCTTCGGCTGGCAGAGAGCGATCACGTCCCGCAGGTAGGCCTGGTCCGGCTGGCCTCCCGCGAAAAAGTTCCTCGACACGAGGAAGTCCCTCGCGAATGCGAAGCACTTCTCGGGCTCCATCTCGTGCAGGTAGACCATGTTCATGTGGGCGAGCTTCTTCTCGTCGAAGCGGGCGTTGCTCTGGTTGACCCCGGGCAGGTCGAAGAGGCGCACGATCTCGTCGAGCGGCAGCTTCTCGCGGTCCTCCTTCGGCGACCACCCCAGGAGGCAGAGAAAGTTGACGAGGGCCTCCGGGAGGAAGCCCCTGTTCCGGTATTCCTCCACAAGCGCCCCCTGGTCCCGCTTGGACATCTTGCCGGGCCCGTTCTGCTTAAGGATGAGGGGAATGTGGGCGTAGGTGGGGATCGGGGCGCCGAACGCCTTGAAGAGCTCCGTGTGCTTGCTCGTGTTGGAGAGGTGGTCCTCGCCCCTGATGACGTGGGTCACCCGCATCGCGATGTCGTCGACCACGTTCACGAGATGAAATACCGGGTTGCCGTCCGAGCGCACGATGACGAAGTCCTTCTCCTCCCTGCGCTCCACCCTCCCGCGGATCGCGTCCACGATCACCTGGGGCTCGCCGGAAATCCTGAATAGGACGGCCCCGTCCTTCTCGTAGGTCCGGCCCGTGGCCTTCAGCCTCTCGAGGTACTCCCTGTAGATCCCGGCCCGCTCGCTCTGGCGGTAGGGCCCGAAGTCGCCGCCCTTGCCCGGGCCCTCGTCCCAGTCCAGGCCCAGCCAGCGCAGGCTGTCATAGATGAGCCTCAGGAACTCGTCGCTGTTCCTCGTCTGGTCCGTGTCCTCGACGCGCAGGATGAAGACGCCCCCGGTGTGGCGGGCGTAGAGCCAGTTGAACAGCGCCGTCCTGGCGCTTCCGATGTGGAAGAACCCGGTCGGGCTTGGGGCGAAGCGTACGCGGACCTGGGGCATGGAGTATGGTGTGGTTTGCGGCTTGTGATTCGGGCGAAGGGCCAGCAAGAACCAACGCATGTCCGCTGTCAAAGCCGCACCCTTCGACCCGGCCGCCCTCGTCGCGCGGTTCGAGGGCGCTGGCGCGAAGGCGGGGTTCCGGTGCGAGGTCTTCGGCGCCGCGGGAAATTGTCCCCTTGTCGCGCTGACGAAGCGCACCGCAGGTCCGCGGCCCAGGATCTACCTCTCCGCGGGAAGCCACGGGGACGAGCCCGCCCCTCCCCTCGCCCTCCTCTCCCTCATCGAGTCGGGAACCCTGGACGCGAGGGCCGTATGGTTCGTCTGCCCGATCCTCAACCCCGAAGGGCTCGCACGTGGCACCCGCGAGAACGCCTCGGGCACGGACCTGAACAGGGACTACCGGCACCTCGATTCGCCGGAGATCCGGGCGCACGTCGGCTGGCTCAGGCGCCAGCCGAACTTCGACCTGGCCATCTGCGTCCACGAGGACTGGGAGTCCAAGGGCTTCTACCTCTATGAGCTCAACCCCGATGGGAGGCCGAGCCTGGCCGAACCCATGATCAGGGCCGCCTCCAGGGTGTGCCCGATCGACATGAGCCCCGAGATCGAAGGCAGGGAGTCGAAGGGCGGGATCATCCGGCCGCTCCTCGACCCGCCGAGCCGGGAAAAGTGGCCCGAATCGATCTATCTCCAGGTGAACCACACGCGGCTCTCCTACACGATCGAGACGCCGTCGTCCCTCCCCCTCGAGACACGGGTCGCCGCCCTGCAGGCAGCCCTCTGCAAGGCGATCGACCTGACCGTGCGGCCCCGGCGCTAGGCCTGGGGCCGCGCCGCAGCGCCGGCGTCCAGCCCGTGCAGCGCGCAGAAGTCCCTGATGTCCGCAGGCAGGGGCGCCTCGAAAACGTAGGAAAGCCCCGTGTCCCTCAAGTCGATCCGCGCGCAGTGCAGCGCCTGGCGCGGCAGGAGGAGGCGCAGGGCAAGCTCGTCCGTCCAGCCCCTGTCGACAAAGTCTATGTAGAGGCGCGCGTCCGGGCCGTAGATCTTGTCTCCCACGACGGGGTGCCCGAGCCACTGGGCGTGCGCCCGGATCTGGTGCTTCCTGCCGGTCTCCGTCGTCACGCTGGCTAGCGTGAAACCCCCGCCGCGCGACAGGGGCTCGAACCGCGTGACCGCCGGCTGCCCGTCCGCCCGGACGGCCGACTTCATGAAGACGGGGCTCGCCGTGTCGACCCCGAGGGGCTGCTCGACCCGGACCGCCTGGGGCAGGTCGCCCGTCAGGACGGCCGCGTAGCACTTGCCCACCCGCCGCTCCTGCATGGCAGTCTGCAGGAGGCTCGCCGTCCGGGGCTCCTTCGCCAGCACGACGACCCCGCTCGTCTCGCGGTCGAGCCTGAACACCAGGTGGGTGCGCTCGAGCCCGAAGTGCTCCCTCACGGCCCCGACAAGGCTCGACCACGGGCCGTGCTTGGAGGGGTGGCATACGACGTCACCCGGCTTGTTGAGGACGAGGAGCCGCTCGTCCTCGAAGATCACCCAGGAGCCGAGCTCCGCGGGCGCGATCATCCTGGCGGGCCCCTGGGAGAGGCGCCTGGGCCAGGCCGACGCCCGCGGCCCCGCGTGGCCGGGCTCGGTCACTTCCCCACCCGCTTTGTCCGGTAGCGCGCGATCGCGATGCCGGCGATCCGGGCGACGAGCGGCTTGGGAAACATGCTCGCCATCGCCGTCGAGAATTTGTTCATCCAGCCGCTCACGATCATCGGCTTGCCGGCCGCCAGGGCCCGCAGGGCGACCAGGACGACCTTCTCGCTGGTTTCACCGAACATGTTGGGCACCGATCCCTTCTCGAGCCCCGCGCGCATGAAGAAATCCGTCGACGTGGGCCCCGGGCAGAGCGCGAGGGCCCTGACCCCGGAGCCCCGGAGCTCCTCGTGCAGCGCCATGCTCCAGTGGAGCACGAAGGCCTTGGTCGCCCCGTACGACGCGAGGAAGGGCGTCGGCTGGAACGCGGCCGTGGACGCGACCGTGATGATCGCGCCCCCGCGGGCCTTGAGCGTCGGAAGCAGGGCGCCCGTCATCTGGAGCACGGCCCGCACGTTGACATCCAGCATTTCAAGCTGCTGCGCGGTGGCGGGTTCGGGAAACTCCCCGTAGAGCCCGAAGCCGCTGTTGTTGATGAGGAGTATCCCCCCCTTCGGGGCCTGCGCGGCCAGGAAATCCATCACCTCCCCGAGGCCCCGCGCGACTTGCGCCGGATCGGAAAGATCGCAGGGGACATGGCGCAACTTAAGCTGTGGGATATTTATGTCGGGCCTGCGCCGAGATAGGTTGCAAAACGCCAAATCCGGGCGGAGCTTCCCGCAGAGCTCGATGAATGATTTTCCAATACCGGAAGATCCGCCGGTGACTATCACCGCTGAGAGGTTCTTAAGGGCGGATTCGGGCGATGGCATTGGAAACGGGCGGGTTTTTTTCGCGGCCGGTACTTGTTCCGACCGCGCAGGGCACAACCAAAAACAAAGCCACAGACATGAACAGACAAAATCGTCAGGAACTGATCGTTTCGGGAATACACCTCGAACTCACTCCGTCGCTGAAATACTTTGTGAACGAGAAGTCCGACCGATTGTTCCGGCACGAGGAGAGGATCCTGCGGTTGCGCGTGGAGCTGGAGTGTGACCGAAAGGAGAACTTCGGGGCGCGGTTCAAGGCGAAGGGCCATGTCGCGATCCAAGGCGTGTCGATGGACGCCATCGTCGAGTCCGACGAGTGCCACAAGGCCGTGTCACTCCTGGTCGACAAGCTGGACAGGATGCTCAGCCGGAGGGCGCAGATCTTCAAGGTCAAGCGGCACTACCTGCATGGGATCGAGCTGGGCTCGGCGCTCCCGAAGGCGGTCTAGGCTCACCACCGGACCTCGTCCGTGAGGCCGAGCTTCGCGACCAGGTCCGCCGGGGGGCCGTCGAAGCGCGCGAGCGGCACGTTGCCGACGTAGCCGAGGTCCCTCATCCCCGCGGGCGTCGTGTAGAAGCCCGCCGCCGCGAGGCTCCTGAAGCGCCTGAAGAACCGGGATCCGAGTGCAAACTCCGAACCCTCGGGGGCCTCCCTGGAGATGTCCATGCACAGCGCCACCCGCTGCGTGCCGGAGGCTTCGGCAAAGCCCCTTCCGAAGCGCCTCCCCGACTCCGCCTCCAGCCACGCGAGACCCTCGACGATCGGCTTCTTGTCCGGGAGGTTCATGGGGTACGGACCGCTGATCCACTCGTCGATGAAGTCCTGCACGCCGAGCGCGGACGCGCTCGGGCAGTCGCCCTCGGCCGGCAGGAGGACGTCGCAGAGGGCCGCCGCCTCGCGGCGCTCGTCTTCCGTGAACGTGAGGGGCCAGTATTCCCCGGGCCTGTGGGGATTCATCAGGTCCGGGTCGACCCCGTAGCCCCGCGCCGGGCCCGCCGGCGCCGCCCCCGCGGTCGCCCCCAGGGACAGGGGGTCGGCCATCAGCGCGCCGGCTCCCGCCGCGAGCATCCACTTGATCGCGAGGCGCCTGTCGATTCGGGCGGGAAGGGAGGTGTTCATCGGAGGCCCCTAGAGGTTGCCCCGGCGCAGCTCGTCCAGGATGCGGTCCGCCGTGCGCCATGCGAGCGCCATGATCGTGAGCGTCGGGTTCTTGTCGGCGTTCGAGGCGAACACCCCTCCGTCGGCGATGAAGACGTTCCTCACGTCCCACGTCTGCGCCCATGAGTTCGTGACCGAGCCCGCGGCGTCGGCGCCCATGATCGTCCCGCCCACCTCGTGGATCACGAAGCCGCCGTCGGTGATCGCCTTCCGGCCGTCGGGGTCGGGCCTCTTCTTGTTCGTGCCGCCCATCGCCTCGATCCAGTCCGCGAACGTGCTCTGCATGTGCGCCACCTGGCGGATCTCGTGGTCGGACCACTTCCAGTGGAAGCGCAGGACGGGGCTGCCCCACCTGTCGACGACCTCGGGGTCGAGGTCGCAGAACGAGTCCTCGTTCGGGATCATCTCGCCCCTGCCGGTGAAGAACACCTGGGAGCCGTAGTAGCGGCGCGCCTCCTCCTTCATCCTGAGCCCGAAGCTCACGCGGCCGTCCACCTCGGGCGTGTACGGGGCGTAGCCCCCGGGCATCCCCTTTCCCGTCCCGAACTCGACGTGGTAGCCGCGGGCGAAGCCGAGCCTGCCTGCGCGCTGCTCCTTGTAGAGCCACCAGGGCGCGTAGACGTGCAGGCCGCCGGCGCCGTCCTCGTTGTGGGGGGGGAGGTTCTCCAGGAGGGGGATCTGCCCCCCCCAGCTGGCCCCGACCGTGTCCATGATGTACTTGCCGACGAGGCCGCTCGAGTTCCCGAGCCCCTTCGGGAAGAGGCTGCTCCTCGAATTGAGCATGAGGCGCACGGTCTCGCAGGCGCTCGCCGCCAGGACGACGACCCTCGCCTTCGCGTGGTGCTCGAGGCCCGTCGCCTTGTCGATGTAGGCGACGCCGGTGGCCCTGCCCGCCTTGTCGACCGTGACCTCGCGCACCATCCCGTTCACGAGGATGTCCAGGTTGCCGGTCGCGAGCGCCGGCGGGAGGTGCACGGTCGTCGACTGGTAGTTCGCGCGGATGGAGCAGCCCCGCCCGCACTGGGTGGCCCAGAAGCACGCCGCCCGGCCCTGCATGTCCTCGGCCAGGATCCTCTGGGCCTTCGCGTTGCCGGGATGGAGCCTGGCCGGTATCGTCCGGTGGTCGAGGGGCCTCGTGAGGACGGCCCGGCGGATCGGGATCACGGGGATGCCGAGCTTGCGGCCGCGCTGGCGGGCCAGGAGCTCGCCGATCCTCGCCTTCGGGGGCGGCAGGAGGCAGCCCTCCGGGGAGTCCGGCGTGTTCTCAAGCCCGTCATTGGTCCCGCAGACGCCGATCAGCATCTCGACCTTGTCGTAATAGGGGGCGACGTCCTCGTAGGAGATCGGCCAGTCGAACCCGAGCCCGTCGCGGCTCTTCGGCTTGAAGTCGTAGGGGCCGTTGCGCAGCGCATGGCGCCCCCAGTGGTTCGTGCGCCCCCCGAGCATCCTCGCCCGGTACCACTTGAACTGCCGGCCCTCCTCCCTGGAGGCGTTCGTGTAGGGCTCGCCGGGGACCGTCCAGCCCCCGCCGGCCGTCGCGTCGAAGAAGCCGAACGACTTGTCGGGGGTCGCCACCCCCCGGAGCGGCGCCGTGTCGGGGGTCCGGAACATCGGGGTCTCGCTCCTCGGGTCGTAGTTGCGTCCCGCCTCGATCATCAGGACGCGCGCCCCGTCCATCGTGAGGGTGTAGGCCGCCTGCCCCCCCGCCGCCCCGGACCCGACGACGATCACGTCGTAGCTTTCCGCGCTCGATGTGGGGGTGACAAACGCCATGGGGCCGGTAGGGGGTCCACCACCGAAACGGGGATCTTCCCCAATGTCCACACCGGGAGTCGCGGGCCCCTGGGGGATTGATTGCGCGCCGACTTGCGGCTAGCCATCGCAGCTCGTGCGCCCCCTTTATGCATCCGCGATCCTCGCCCTCGTGCCCGCGGCCCCCGGCCAGGTCCAGGTCATGGACCCGCTCACGGTCAGCGCAACCCGGGCGCCCGAGCCGCGGTCGCAGGTGCCGTTCACGGTCGAGCTGGTCCCGGGCGAGGCGTTTCAGGACGGCCCGTCCCTGACCGTGGACGACGCCCTGAGGGGCCTGGCCGACTTCAGCCTCTTCCGCCGCAACGACAGCATGACGGCGAACCCGACCTCGCAGGGGGTCTCGCTGCGGGGCCTGGGGCCCAGCGGGGCCAGCCGCTCGCTCGTCCTCCTGGATGGAATCCCGCTCAACGACCCCTTCGGCGGCTGGGTCCCGTGGAGCTCGGTGCCCGTGGATTCGCTCTCGGGCGCGGAGGTCGTTCCCGGGGGCGGCGCCTCGGCCTGGGGAAACGAGGCCCTGGCCGGCGTGATCCAGCTCTTCTCGGCGCAGCCGCTCCCCGGCGCGGGCGCCGCGACCCTGCGCGGGGGCGACTTCGGGACGAGGAGCGCGGAATTCTCCCAGGCCGAGGCGCTGGGCCCGGGGACGCTTGCGTTCCGGGCGCAGTCCTTCGCGACGGACGGGGTCGTCCTCGTCGCCCCTGGGAACCGGGGGCCCGTGGACATCGATGCCGCGAGCCGGCACAACCTCGAGTCGGCCCGCTGGTCCGGCGACGTCGGCGCCGGGGTGACCGCGGCGGTCACGCTCCGGCGCTACGCCGAGTGGCGCGGCAACGGGACCCCCTACCAGCAGAACAGCCTGCGGCAGCTCTTCGGCTCGGTCGCGCTCTCCGGCCGGGCCGGCCCCGGCGAGGCCTGGTCCATGACGGCCTACCTGCAGGGGCAGGATTCCTCCCAGGCGTTCAGCTCGGTGAACGCCGCCCGCACCTCCGAGACCCCGGCAAGCTACCAGTTTGCAGTGCCCGCGACCGCGGTCGGGTTCGCCGGATCGTCCACGTGGAGCGAGCCGGGCGGAGCCACGACGACCGTCGGCGCGGACGTGCGCGACGTCCGGGGCGAGACGCGGGAGGACTTTCTGTACTCGGGCGGGGCCTACACGGAGCAGCGCTACGCCGGCGGCCGCCAGACCTTTGCCGGCCTCTTCGCAGGGCGAAGCCAGCCCCTCGGGCCCGGCGTCCACGCGACCGCGGGCGTCCGCCTGGACCGGTGGGAGGACAGCGACGGGCACCTGAGGACCGTCGTCCTGGCAACCGGGGCGCCCATCCTGGAGAGCTTCTACCCGGCACGGGCGGGCACCGAGCTGAGCCCCGGGGCCGGGGTCACCTGGCAGGCGGCGGACGACCTCGAGTTCCACGCGGGCGGCCAGCGGGCCTTCAGGCAGCCGACGCTCAACGAGCTCTACCGCCCCTTCCGCCAGGGGACTACGACCACGCTCTCGAACCCGTCGCTTTCGACGGAGCACGCGGACAGCGGCGAGATCGGCGCCGCCTGGAAGCCCGGCTCCCTGGGCGTCACGGCGACCGCCTTCGCGGCGCGCCTCGAGAACCCGGTCGCCAATGTCACCCTTGCGCAGGGGCCCGGCACCTTTCCGCAGTTCGGAACGCTCGGCGCGGGGGCGGTCGGCCAGGAGAGGCTCAATCTCGGGCGCGTCGGCACGCAGGGCCTTCAGCTCGGCGTGGAATGGAGGACGTCCGACACGTGGAGCATCGATCTCTCCCTCATGGACGAGGAGGCGACGGTCAGGTCGGCCGCGGTATCGCCGGGCCTTGTCGGGAAGACCCTGCCCGAGGTGCCGCGCACGAACGCGTCCCTCGGCTTCACGTGGCACCCGCTGCGCCGGCTGTTCCTCGAGGGCCGCGTCCGCAGGGCGGGAAGGCAGTACGACGACGACCAGAACCTGCTGGCGCTGGCCCCGGCGACCACCGCCGACGCGTCGATCCGCCTCATGCTTTCGGGGCATGCCGAGCTCTTCGCCAGCGTGGAGAACCTCGGGAACTCCCGGATCGAGACGGCGCACAGCGCCCTGGGCGTGTACAACCTTGCCCCGCCGAGGATTGCGGGCGCGGGAGCCCGGCTCGAATGGTGACGGCGGCTCCGCCGCCGCGGGGCGGGATTCCCGGCGCTTAACATACTCTTAACGCCTTGGGCCGGGTTGTTGACTGAGGGGTTTGCGCCGGCGGTGCTACGATCCGCGGCATGACCACGAACCACCCTCGCCGCGTCCCGCAGACGGCACCGGCCTCCGCCATCGCCCGGGAGAGCCTGCTGTGAGCGACACCGCCTTCATCCTGGCCTCGGTCGCCTTCTTCGCCCTGGCCGCGGCCTTCGCCTACTTCTGCGAGAAGGTGCGCTGAGAGGCGCCCCGCCCTCCCCGAACCGCCTCATCCCATGGAAACCGTAGTCTTCGGCGTCATCGCCATCCTGCTCCTCGTCTACCTCGTCGTCGCGGTCCTGCGGCCCGAGTGGTTCTGAGCAATCCCCCGCAATGAACAATCCCAACGCATGGCTTCAGCTCGCCCTTTACGTGGGCGCGCTGCTCCTCATCACCAAGCCCCTCGGGCTCCACCTGGTCCGGGTGCTGGACGCCCGGGGCTCGACATGGCTCGACCGGCTCGTGAAGCCGATTGAGCGGGCCACGTACCGGGTCTGCGGGATCGACCCGCACCGGGAGCAGGGATGGATCGGCTACACGATGTCGCTCCTCGCCTTCAGCCTCGTGGGGATGCTCTTCACGTACGTCATCCTGCGCTTCCAGGACCACCTTCCGCTGAACCCCCAGGCGCTGCCCGGCGTGGCGCCGCACCTCGCGTTCAACACCGCGGCCAGCTTCACGACGAACACCAACTGGCAGAGCTACGCCGGCGAGTCGACGATGTCGTACCTCTCGCAGATGGTGGCCCTGGCGATCCACAACTTCACCTCGGCGGCCTCGGGGATTGCGATCGCCGCCGCGCTGGTGCGGGGCATCGCTCGCCAGTCGGCGGCGACCATCGGCAACTTCTGGGTCGATGTGGTGCGGGTCACCTACTACGTGCTCGTCCCGATCTGCGTCGTCCTCTCGCTCTTCCTCGTCTCGCAGGGGATGATCCAGAACTTCAGGCCCTACACGGCCGCCAGGACCTACGAGCCCTACACGATCCAGGTGCCGAAGACCGACCCGGCCGGCAAG
Source organism: uncultured Opitutaceae bacterium (assembly GCA_964451965.1). GTDB lineage: Bacteria > Verrucomicrobiota > Verrucomicrobiia > Opitutales > Opitutaceae > Palsa-1447. Next base: position 1,244 of record CAYVKH010000012.1, on the reverse strand, counting down.
CCCGTCCTTGCGGCCGACGGCAAGACGCCCGTCATGGTCGACCAGTTGGTCGACACCCAGACGATCGTCCAGGGCCCGATGGCGTCCCAGATCGCGATCAAGATGCTGGGAACCAACGGCGGCGGCTATACGAACGCCAACGCCTCCCATCCCTTCGAAAACCCCACCCCGCTCTCCAATTTCCTGCAGATCCTCTCCATCTTCGCGATCCCGAGCGCCCTCACCTACTACCTGGGCCGGATGGTCAGGAACCAGAGGCACGGCTGGGCCGTCTGGGGCGCGATGTTCGCGATGTTCATGGCCGGGGTCCTCGTGTGCTGGAAGGCCGAGGCCCAGGGCAACCCCATCCACCAGAAGCTCGGGGTCGCCGCGGCCGACGGGAACATGGAGGGCAAGGAGGTGCGCTTCGGGATCTTCAACTCCGCACTCTTCGCCACCATCACGACGGACGCCTCGTGCGGCGCCGTCAACTCGATGCACGACTCCTTCACGCCCCTCGGCGGCATGGTCCCCCTCTTCAACATCGAGACCGGCGAGGTCATTTTCGGCGGGGTCGGCGCCGGCCTCTATGGGATGCTGGTCTTCGTCGTCCTGGCGGTCTTCATCGCCGGGCTCATGGTCGGGCGCACCCCGGAGTACCTCGGCAAGAAGATCGAGGCCTACGACGTGAAGCTGGTCATGATGGTCCTCATGGTGCTCTCGGCCACGATCCTCGGATTCACGGCCTGGGCCAGCGTGAGCGACTGGGGCCAGGCCGGGCTCAACAACGCCGGCCCGCACGGCTTCAGCGAGATCCTCTACGCGTACAGCTCCTGCGTCGGCAACAACGGCAGCGCCTTCGCGGGCCTCACGGCGGCGCCCGCCGACGGCAACCCGCACTGGGACACGACGCTCGGGATCGCGACCCTCTTCGGCCGGTTCCTCATGATCGTGCCCATCCTCGCCCTGGCCGGAAACCTGGCCTCGAAGAAGCTGATCCCGGCGAGCGCCGGCACCTTCAGGACCGAGGGCGCGACCTTTGTCGTCCTCCTCATCGGCACGGTCCTCCTCGTCGGGGCCCTCACGTTCCTGCCCGCCCTGGCCGTGGGCCCGATCGTCGAGCACTACCTGATGGGCGCCGGAACCCTTTTCTAGCGAGGCACGCCCTTCAGATCCCACGGATTTCAAAAGCCCATGAGCACCAAGACCATTTCACTCTTTGACCGCGAGATCATGCAGAAGGCTGTCGTGGACTCGTTCGCCAA